>NZ_JAKRNP010000006.1:0-310840 GCF_022346845.1 Paenibacillus sp. ACRSA
TATTTTGATATGCTTTTTTTAGTATTTTACATAGTAGGAGGAATAAATGTTTAAGGATATAGCCAGCATATTTGGAACAATATTCATATTGGGACTTTTTCTACTCATATTCGTATTGTCTTTTATGTTTTTCGGAATCGTGTTTGTCCATATCAAAGGCAAAATTAAACTTATCAGAAATAGAAACAAGAACCCCATCAGTAAGAGAACTAGAATGCGATGTAAGAATTGCAGATGTATCATATCTATTGAAGCTATTGTTTGTCCCCACTGCGGTGAGGATTATGAAAAACCATCTTATTCTTTCTTTGCAATAATAATTTACTTTATATTTGGATGTGGATTTATGTATATAGGATTATTAGCTATTCACTGGATTTTATCAGAGGGCTTTTCATTAGAAGATATACATAGAATTAGAAGAAGATATTGAATACATTCTATTTAAAACAAGCTAAGTTTCTTCCTTTTTTCTGATCAATCCTTTCAATACTTGTCTAGTGGCTTTCTTTAGTTGCATAAACACAAAAAGTAACCTCTTCATTAATACAAGCTTTATTAAAATAGTGGGATAAATATTAACGATACACCTAGAGCCACTCCTCAATATAAAAGGAGCGGCTCTTTAATAATTCTTTTGGCCATCGAATACTCACTTAAAATATCTTCTTCGTATCCCGATCATCCTTCAGAATCTCTACAGCTTCACGGAATCGCAGAGAATGCACAATCTCCCGTTCACGTAGAAACTTCAGACTATCTTGCAGGTCGACATCGTCGGTCATATCAATTAACCATTGATACGTAGCTCGCGCCTTCTCCTCGGCTGCAATATCCTCATAGAGATCGGCAATCGGATCACCTTTAGCTTGGATGTACGTCGCTGTGAAAGGCACACCTGCAGCATTATTGTAGAACAGCGCTCGATCATGATTGACGTAATGTGCATCTAAGCCTGCCTGCTCCAACTGCTCTACCGTTACATCTTTGGTTAGCTTGTAGATCATGGTAGCAATCATTTCAAGATGAGCAAATTCTTCCGTAGCGATGTCATTCAGCAGACCAATGATCTTATCAGGAATTGTATAACGTTGGTTTAGATATCGCAGAGCAGCAGCCAATTCTCCATCAGCACCGCCGTACTGCTCCATAAGTAGTTTAGCCATATGAGGGTCACATTTACTTACCCGAACGGGATACTGCAATTTTTTCTCATACACCCACACACAGGGCTCCCCCTTTATTCATCCATTTGGTTCAGCTTCAAATCTAACTCTCACTCCAGCTCATAGGCTCCCAAAATGCCTCGATCTTCGGATCCCCAAAATCAATTAAAACAAAAAAATCCTTTGCTCTTTATGCATATGCTCTAATTTCTGCCCACTACTTCTACACTTGCCAAGGCCAAGGCGTCTGTGACCATTCCCACGGATATTTGGAAAAGGCATGACCAAAGTTCATTAACGGACCGTACAATTGCTGAAATTCCTGTGCTACGCGCATGCGTTCTTGAGCGAACTTATTGTACTGCTCAATACTCTGATAATCTCCAGGATGTGTATCCAAATACAGGTTAAGCTCCACTAACACAAAATCTAAGGCCTGTAATTCCTCCAGCAACTCATAATATCTAGCATCACAAGCTTTAGCTACCTCTTCAGATTCCATCTATTACACCCCCTTTTCCTTCGCTTTTGCCGATGTATATGGGCTGTACAAGGCGGGCCACAACGTTCCTAATCTAAGCGCTTCTGCGGGACTATACTGCGGCCATCCCATTGGCTGAAATGGAATAAACAGCTGCGGAGGAACCAGATACGTTCGAATCTCCTTCGGTTCACACGGATCAAATGGTCCAATAAATGGCCTGTATGCACGAATCTGCGGATCCTTCATACCATCAACCTCCTTTCTAGTTTTTTTGAATTAACCTTCCTACGTTTCATAATCGCCCTACGCTTCCCGTCTCTATAACCATATGTCTCAAGCGTATGGGTTAATCCGTATTTTTCAGTAAAAGCTAAAAAAAGACCTTCGCTCCACTTCCCCACAGGGAAGCTTCACGAAGGTCAACATGACTCACGAGTATTCATCATACGTGTTCACTTTAATTATTCATCTTGTTCGTCTGGTTTATCATTGTCCTGCGTTATTGTACGCTTGTACACCTTCACCCGCGTAATTCGCAATCGACTGGATTCCTCCACCTCAAATACGTACCCGTTCCGTTCGCGTGTTTTGCCTTTGGCAGGACTACCTTCAAGCTCCTTGAACAGCCAGCCACCGATGGTATCCACTTCATCATCCTCAATAACGGCTCCAGTCCATTCATGCACCTCTTCAATAAGAGAGCGACCGTCGATTGAGAAAGAATCCCCATTGCGCTCCATATGTGGACGCTCGTCCTCAAACTCATCGTACAGATCTCCGACAATCTCTTCCAGAATCTCTTCGGCTGTTAACAAACCCGCTGTACCACCATATTCATCAACCACCAACGTCATCTGAGAATGTTTCTTCTGCATCAGACGTAACACATGGCTAATCTCCATAGATTCCGGAACGTTAAGAATTGGACGAACGAGAGAAGCGAGGTCATGCTGTTGTTCTGGTTGAGCTAGCAGTAAGTCCGTAATATGGATAAATCCAATAATCTCATCCTTATCCTCCACCGCTACCGGATATCGAGAGTGCTTCGTGGCATTGATGATCTTCAGATTCTCCTCCAAAGACAGATTGGTGTAAAGACAATCCATATCTGTACGTGGCAACATGACCTCACGAGCGAGCATATCAGAGAAATCAAAGATGTTATCCATCAATTTGATCTCATCCTTATCAATAACTCCACTCTTGGCACTTTGTTTCATGAGAATGCGCAGCTCATCCTCTGAATGTGCTTCTCCTTCACTTGCAGGTTCAATTCCAGCAAGACGGAGTAACGCATTCGCCGATGCATTCAACACCCAGATGAATGGGAAGAAGATTTTATAGAAAAGCAGCAGCGGTGCAGACAAGAACAGCGCAACTCCGTCTGTCTTTTGAATCGCCAGTGATTTGGGAGCAAGCTCACCAAGTACGATATGTAGGAACGTAATAATACTGAAACCTACGATAACGGAAACTGTCGATATGAGCGCTGTATCCACCACACCAAGCTTGGTCATGAGGGGTTGAACTAGTAATTCGGATATCGCTGGTTCACCGAGCCATCCAAGTCCAAGGGAAGTCAACGTGATTCCAAACTGGGTTGCAGATAGATACGCATCCAGTTTTCCGTTCACTTTTAGCGCATAGCCAGCCAGACGATTGCCCTCACTCTGTAATTGCGTCAGACGAGTCTGCCTCACTTTCACGAGGGAAAATTCCGCTGCAACAAATACACCATTCAAGAAGACGAGCAGAAACACACACACCAGATTAAACAGTAATTGCCCAAGATGAAATTCGGTATGAATATCCAAGTCGAAACTCCCCTTTTCTATCTATTCAGGAATGCACCTGGAAGGTCAGCGTGTAATTGCCTTTCTTGATTTGAAATCAACACCCTTATAATACATATCTGCCACCAACAGATTAGGGCCGCAGCAGGATGCGATATCACAGTGACAATTCACTGTCTGATTCAGCGGATGCTCTGCTGACCACTCATGGAAGACATCATCCAGCTTACGATCTCGAATGTTTCCAAAGGCTGGGATGTCTGCAAAGTCAGTCACATACACATTACCTGTAAACATATTTACGTTAACTCGGTTACGCCCATCTGGATCGTTACGAACTGTTACGTTAGGTTCACAGTGCAGACGATTAATTAGCTCACGATCCTGTTCTGCAGCGCTACATGCGAAGAATGGAAGTGTACCGAACAACATCCACATCTCCTTATCACGTACGTCCAGCAATCGATGAATGGCCGTACGCATATGATCCAGCGACAGAACAGGCAGGTTGGATGCAAAGTTCGAATTATACATCGGATGCACTTCATGACGTACACAGCCCATCTCACGAATTAACTGGTGGATACCCTCGAGTTTGTCATGAGTACGATAATTAATCATGGACTCGGCAGAGATAAACATGCCAGCTTCACTTAACTTACGTGAGTTTTCGATCATTTTCTCGTACATCTTCACCGCAACTTCACGTTTAACCGGTCTGCCACTATTCGCAAACCCAACTTGATGGAAATCATCCGCATTCAAATAATTAAAGGAGATATGCATGACATCCAAATAAGGAAGCAACTTCTCATATCGATTCAAATCTAGTGTAAGATTGGAATTGATCTGGGACTTTATGCCACGCTCCTTCGCATATTTGAGCAGCGGAATAATCATCTCATCCACCGTTTTCTGACTGAAGCTTGGTTCCCCACCTGTCAAACTAATCGTTTGCAGGTGTTCTACCTCATCTAATCGTTTCAACATCAATGGCAACGGAAGAGCTGGAGCCTCACGCATCGTAAGCATATCACCCACCGCACAATGCTCGCAGCGCATATTGCACAAGTGAGTCACGGTCATTTCTACACTGGTCAGTACATGGCGTCCATATGTACGCAAAGAACCGATTGGATCCCATGGATCGTTTGTCGGCGATAAAGGCATCGGTTGAACCGATCCTGAATTTAGCATGGTCATTGTTTTTCACCTTATTCCTTTTATTAACCTAAAAATTTTTATTTACATCATACTCCGACGCAATCTTTTTGGAGCTATCTTTTATCATAGCACAATTTTGAATGCCTCGGAGGAAAGGGTCTGTCTATTTCGTGTAGGAAAACTGCCCTACGTAGGCTTACATTTGTATCTATAAATCCTACTTAAATTGTAGATAATCAGACCAGATTTGTTTCATTATCATAAAGCGTAACTTTGAACAATCTTATAACTAATGGGTACAATTATAAGGCAAAAAACGCTCCTGTATATTGAGTCTATTCAACCCAAATATCACGATAGAAGCGTCTAGTAATGATTAAGTTAATTATCAGCTTTCCAAATACTGTCCACTAACTGGCATCGAAGGCACTTCATCCGCGCCCTCCACACCTGTAATCATGACTGACAATGCAGTCGATAGATCAATTTCATAGGGTGCATGCAAAACCTGACCCTCTGCATCCTTCAGCACTCGAATGATTGGGCGTTGCGGGATACGTGGATGGATCGAGGCCACGACACCAACCTCACCTGTACTTATTGTGACCGACATGCCAATAGGATAGATCGCAACACAATCTCGAAATTTCTCAAGCATACGTTGTTCGTAAAGCGTACAAGAACCCGTATAGAGCACTTCCACCGCTTGATGTGGCAATAGGGCTTTTTGATACACTCGATTGGTTGTCATCGCATCATATGAATCCGCAAGTGCAATCCATTTGGCATAGTCATGAATCTCATTCCCTTTTAGGCCGAAGGGATAACCGCTACCGTCAATTCGTTCATGATGCTGGAGGGCGCAATGTGCAGCTAGAAGCGGTATGCCCGGTTCGTCTTTGAGGATACGATGTCCATATGTAGTATGCTGTTGAATCAGTTTGAATTCCTCGTCTGTTAATTTAGAAGGCTTATACAATACTTCTGAAGCTATCTGTGTTTTACCGATATCATGCAACAATGCACCCAGGCCAATCTCCATTAATTGCTGTCTATTGTACCCTGATGCTACCCCGAGAACCAATGTATACACACAAACATTCAATGAATGATTATATAAGTCAAAATCAGTAGAACTCATGTCCATGAGCATAATCATGGCTTCCTTCTGACTGCCGATGTCCTCCAGAATTGTATTCATCAAACCGGTCAACGTTTTGCCAAAGTGCGAAATCCGGCTTTTTGTTCGAAAGCCTGACATGTTCTGAAACTGTTGCTTAATCTCAACCAGCGCCCTACGTTTGGTCTCCTCCTGCAACATCTCCGGTACAATAATATCCTCTGTTGCCGCATCTTTTATATAGACATATCCAATGCCTAGATCTTTCATTCGAGAGATTAAGCGCTGAGTTAATTCCACATCTTCACTGAGCAGTACCAAACCCTCTTCACTATATATCCGTTTCCCCAGCTTCATGCCAGGCTGCAATAAGTTTATATGTACTAAACGCACAGCCTATCCTCTCCCGCTCCGTAGATGTAATTGCAACTAGCCGCCGCTTCAGCAGAAGGCAAGTACTTGTTATATTTCTCGCCAGCGAGGTCGCAGGCAATCGTCCAGCGCTCCTGGTCGTTTTAGTTCTATTTCCACTAGATCCCGTAAGAATTCTGGAAGATAATAATTCGTCTCTGTACCCAGGGCGAGTGGAGGATATCCCACATTAAACGTAAACATTCCGAGTGTACCGACCACATATTGTTGTTCCTCCTGAATAGGACTGCCCGCAATACGTATAGAACGAATTTTCTCATATGCTGGTCGCCCAGGATCATATTCAATGTCCATCCCATCCACGCATAATGTTCCTAGAACCTTCCCGCGAAACCCAAATCCAATGATCGGCTTATCCGTAAACTCTGGCAGCAATGATTGCTCAAGTGCTTCACGGATGTGGCTGCCTTTTAAGCATATTGTACAAGCATTGATCGGAGAAGGACATAGGGAATGTAACATTCCTTTGGTAATGACTCCCTGTGGGAGATCTCCAAGTAACTGCCCTGCATTCACCAGTGACACTTGGGTACCTGTAGCCTGTCTGACCGCTTGTGCAAGCAAGGTGGCAAAAGGGGATTCGCGCTCATAATGAACGGAAAGTGGCTTGTCCACCATTACGGCTGTCTGCTCTAGTGATTTCTCTGCTTCAGCACGATTCGTAGCGATTGCGAGAGTAACCTGCTCTTCCAGAAGAGTGGTTGTCACCGGAACACATCCACTGCTTACAAGGACAGGCTTGCTCGCAGAGTTCTGACGCTCTAAGACCACTTTACCGAGCCATTCCCCAAACTTACCGCTTGCTGCAATGGTGGTATTGCCAATTATCAAAGGCTCCTCAAGCACATGATGCGTATGTCCGCCCAAAATCACGTCAATGCCTTCAACCTGCTCTGCCAATCTGCGATCGTTGGAAAGTCCCAAATGCGATAAAACAATGATGACATCCACCTTAGGAGACAATTCAGCAACTTGTTTACTCAGCGTCTCGATAGGGTCAAGAAGACTCCACCCTAACAAATCATAAAACGTAGTGAATGGTGCTGTTGCCCCTAACAAACCAATGCGAAATTCACCCTTGGTCACGACGAGCGACGTGTGCATCCAGGATGGGACAAGGCCAGTCTCATATTCAACAACATTCCCGCAAACAACAGGACATTGAAGCCCGGAATACGTTCTTGCCAGCTGTTCAGGTGTTATCGTAAGTCCTTCGTTATTCCCGATCGTAATGGCATCATACCCAGTAAGATTGATCACATCGACGTTGGCTGCTCCAAGTGTGCCTTCCGTTTCCACAGCCTTACGATCCATATGATCTCCTATATCAAGAACCATTACATTCTCAGCTTGTTCTCTTTCTTTTTCAATCATGGCGGCGATCGGACTCATGGCACCAAAATGACTGTGAATGTCATTCGTATGCAGTATTGTTAACACTTGTGTATTCGTGGTGCTCATCACACCGCCTCCTTCTGATTCCGTTTAAAACGTTCATTCCTCTAATAGATAAGCATAACATTTTCCGTCTCGTTATGATATATTGAAAGGGTTTAGATTTTGAAAAAAAGGTGGAAAATTCTCATGAAATTGAACATTCAACTATTTGCAGGTATTGCTGAACGTCTCGGCACTTCTCTGATTGAATATGAATACGACGGAGCTGAGCCAACAGCTGCTCTTTTGAAAGAAAAGTTAGCCGAATCATACCCTGAATTAGCCTCTCAGATCCGCACTGCCTTTCTTGCTGTAAACCAACAGTACGCTCCTGCCGATACTATAATATCGGCTCAAGATGAGATTGCTTTGATACCTCCTGTATCCGGAGGCGATGGTACTGAGGATCGGAAGTCCGAGCAAGGGGCTTCCTCTACCAAACAAACTACTCCAGATGGGCGATATCAGATCACTACATCCCCCTTGTCTGTGGAAACAACGACTAATCTTGTCATCACCGCTAACCACGGTGCTGCTCTTACGTTTGTCGGAACTACGCGCGAGATGACGGGTGAACAACGAACAGTGCACTTGGAATATGAAGCTTATGTTCCCATGGCTCTCGCACAGATGGCAGCCATCGGCGATGAAATCTCTGAGCGCTGGCCTGGCGTGTTATGCGCAATAAGCCATCGAATTGGACAAGTGGACGTTGCTGAGATTAGTGTGGTCATTGCCGTCTCTTCTCCTCATCGCAGTGATTGTTACGATGCTAGCCGTTATGCCATCGAGAGATTGAAGCAAACTGTGCCGATCTGGAAAAAAGAAATATGGGAAGATGGTTCCGAGTGGAAGGGTCATCAATTGGGTCCTTGGAACCCTATGCAGCAACAATAATTAGTTATTCTAACTCTTGAATTACTAATTAAATTAGTAAATAAGTCGTTGTCAACCCATTTTTTTCTTGTTATTATAATGATATGTGTCGATATTAGTCGAGGAAAAGGTGGTTTATACGTGAGAGTGCATGTTACTGATCTTAAACCTGGCGACCTGTTAATAAATGACGTATATAACAATGCAGGTCTCCACATGCTGGTGAAAGGTTCCACGCTTAGCGAAGATGATATTGCCAAATTGCTGCAACACGGAATCGATTACGCAGATGTAGAGCATACACCATCCGATTTACACTCTGATGAACAAACCTTACGTTCCGATCAAACCCGTCTTTTAACTAATTTGTTTGAAGATACGATAAAAGGTACTGAAACGTTGTTCGAGCAAGCCATGGAAAAGGGATTTATTGATGAGTCTCAGGTCGATCATATCTTAATTAACTTAACATCTCAGCTTGAAAAACAAAAAGATGTCGTTTCCCTTCTACTCATGATGGACGGAGATAACGAATACACGTACACTCATTCGTTACAAGTTGGCATGCTTGCCTTCTATATCGCGGGGTGGATGGGGTATAATCCAGAAGAGTGTTTGACCGTGGCCAAAGCTGGTTATTTGCACGACATTGGCAAATCGAAGATTCCACCTGAAATGTTACATAAGCCGGGTAAATTAACTCCGGAAGAATTCGAAGAAATGAAAAAGCACACCCTATATGGGTATGAGATTATTATGGAATCGACTCAAGATGAACTTCTTGCAACCGTAGCATTACAGCACCATGAGCGTGAGGATGGTAGTGGTTATCCTTACGGACTAAAAAGAGATGAGATTCATCCATACTCCCGTATTACAGCTGTAGCTGACGTGTACAGCGCCATGACAACCAATCGGGTATATCAGACCAAACAAGAGCTAATCTCTGTCTTATGCGAGCTGTACAGCCTTAGCTTTGGTCAATTAAATGGAGAAGTCACTCAGGAACTTATTAAACATATGCTTCCCAATTTTATTGGTAAACGAGTTCTTCTCACCACAGGTCAGACCGGTCTCATCGTCATGAATAATCCTGCGGATTACTTCCGTCCACTCGTACAGACATCCTCTGCCTTTATCGATTTAGCGAAGGAAAGAGATGTTGCGATTGTTGAGATTTATGTCCAGTAGTATTGATTAGGGATCAAAACAGACATATTGAGATTGGATAAAAACATATCAAGCTATAATTGTCACTCAACATTCGCCATTATAACGTTTGAAAGGGAAGCCGTGTGAACGGCTTCCCTTTTCTATTTAGAGGATTGTTTACGAATTATACACAGAACGCTTTGGTGATGATAACCAACAGAATGAACAACACCAAGATTGCGCCTGTCGATGTGAATGGGTTGTAACCACCCACGCCACCTACGTTGTTGCCACCACAGCCATATCCTACTTCGCTCATATGATTGCCTCCTCTTCATCAGGTATACCCTAACATATGACAACAGCATTTTTTTGAACCGGGCGAATTGGCAATATTCCATAAATGGTTATCCGCCTAAGTTCAGTTACCTGATGAAGAGCATTAGGACTTTGTTGAAGCTTATCGCATGGTTGGAATAATCATTAGCATGGTCAATACCTAGTTGTTAATTTGTCGCATCGGGGTTTACGTTAATATTCTTCTCCTTGCGATACATAATGACAAGCAGCCTCCAAAAATCATAGCTCCCTGTATCCGTCATGATGAATGAACGATAATAATTGAATGCATCTTGTGCCCAGGGGGGACAAGGCATATTGGCACGATTTTGCTGCTGCTTGATCCAGGACGCTTGTGCTTCCAATGTTCTCTGCATGGTCTCGAACCTTTGCTTCTCCTCACTTGTCATGGGCTGTGCCTCCTCTTCCTCCACCATAGAGCGATATTCGGACTTCAGGTATGTTTCCGGTTCGACAACGCCGTTCTCACTTGCTGTGAAACCATAAGAGGGTCTGCTTGCTTTACGTATTTCATAATGCACATGCGGCCCTGTGCTCTGGCCAGTACTGCCCTGATTACCAATGAGTTGCTTTTGCTGAACATGTTGTCCCACCTTCACCGCAATCCGCGACAGATGAGCGTAACAATGCAAGTAACCTCGATGATCCTCTACCGCTACTGTAAGCCCGTAACCTCCGAATCCTGAGCCAGTAACCCCTTCACCAGCAAATCGTACCACTCCCTCCAAAAAAGCATAGACAGGGCCATTCCATGGCTCTGTGACTAGATCAATACCTCGATGAAATGTCTGCCCGCCATGGATGGGATGAATACGATAACCAAATGAGCTGGTAATACGATATCCCTCAAACGGATTTAAGCTCATCATGTCACATCCTTTTCTATCAATAGATGCTTGAATCTATGAGATGGCTTGTGCGAATGATCCTATTTTATACCAGAAAAACAACATTTAGCATGCACTCTAAGATCCGTTTTCACAAAATATAACTTACTTTTAGACAACAAAAAAGACCGAGGAGAATCCTCGATCTTAATCTGTATTACATGAAATATTCAGGAAAGGAATTAGGACGCGAGCGTCCCATCTTACCCGTTAACCATTGTCAGACAAGGGTTAACCGATAGATCCTTCCATTTCGAATTTGATCAATCTGTTCATTTCTACCGCATATTCCATTGGCAATTCCTTCGTGAACGGCTCGATGAAGCCCATGATGATCATCTGTGTTGCTTCTGCTTCGGTCAGACCACGACTCATCAGATAGAAGAGTTGATCCTCAGATACTTTGGATACCGTCGCTTCATGCTCCAGCATGATGTTGTCATTCATGATTTCATTGTAAGGAATTGTATCGGATGTGGACTCATTATCGAGAATGAGCGTATCACACTTGATATTGGATTTCGCGCCTTCAGCTTGGCGACCAAAGGAAGCCAGACCACGATACGTTACTTTACCACCATGTTTACTGATGGACTTGGAAACGATCGTTGATGTTGTATCTGGGGCCAAGTGGATCATTTTCGCACCTGCATCCTGATGCTGATTTTTACCAGCTACAGCGATGGACAGAACGGAACCTTTCGCTCCACGGCCTTTCAGAACAACAGCAGGATATTTCATCGTCAGTTTGGAACCGATGTTACCATCGACCCATTCCATCGTTGCATTCTCTTCTGCAACCGCACGTTTAGTAACGAGGTTGTAGATGTTTGGTGCCCAGTTTTGAATCGTTGTGTAACGAACACGGGCATTTTTCTTACAGATGATCTCAACAACCGCACTATGAAGTGAGTTCGTGCTGTAGATCGGAGCTGTACAGCCTTCAACATAGTGAACGAAACTGTCTTCGTCCGCAATGATCAGTGTACGCTCGAATTGTCCCATATTTTCGGAGTTAATCCGGAAATATGCTTGCAGAGGCACTTCACATTTCACGCCTTTTGGCACGTAGATGAAGCTTCCTCCGGACCATACGGCACTGTTCAATGCAGCAAACTTATTGTCTGCTGGTGGAATCACGGTAGCGAAATATTCGCGCAGGATTTCCGGGTGCTCTCTCAGAGCTGTATCGGTATCCATGAAGATAACACCTTGATCTTCCAATTCCTTTTGCATGTTATGGTATACTACCTCAGATTCATACTGAGCCGATACACCTGCAAGGAATTTTTGCTCCGCTTCAGGAATTCCCAATTTATCAAAGGTTTCTTTGATCTCAGAAGGAACCTCTTCCCATGTTTTCCCTTGCTTATCAGAAGCACGAACATAATATTGAATATCGTTGAAATCTAATCCGTCGAGATCTCCGCCCCATTTCGGCATTGGCATCTTTTCGAACTGTTTCAAAGATTTCAAACGGAACTCCAACATCCATTCCGGTTCATTCTTAATCCGGGAAATTTCGGTAACGATCTCCGCAGTCAAACCTTTACCGGTTTTGAAGATGGATTCGTGCTCATCGCGAAAACCATATTTATACTCTTCCATTTCTGGTGCTTTTTTAGCCATCTTACTCTACCTCCCTATCGTTATTATACATTGTCCTCTTCGTCTATTCCTTTGCGTAATGCATTCCAGGCCAGAGTGGCACATTTGATGCGTGCAGGGAACTTGTTCACACCGGATAGGGCTTCGAGATCTTCATAATCGTCGAAATCGACTTCTTCCCCCTTCATCAGTGAGGAAAAACGGTTAGCCATATCGAGTGCCTGCTCCATTGTTTTACCTTTGACAGCCTCAGACATCATGGATGCCGAAGACATACTGATGGAACAGCCTTCGCCCGTATACTTGGCTTCCTGAACGATTCCGTCTTTCAGCATGAGTTGCAGTGAAATCCGGTCGCCGCACGTTGGATTATTCAAATTCACCGTGACAGCGTCATTATCAAATGTTCCGCGGTTACGCGGATTTTTGTAGTGATCCATTATAACACGCCGGTACAGATCATCAAGTTGCATCGCCAAAATACTCCTTTGTCTGAATTAGGGCGCTGACAAGTCGATCCACATCTTGTTCATTATTGTATAGATAAAAACTGGCACGAGCTGTTGAGCTCACTTCAAGCCAGCGCATTAGCGGTTGACAGCAATGGTGTCCGGCACGAATAGCTACGCCACTCGCGTCCAGTACCGTTGCCACATCATGGGGGTGAACATCTCCCAAGTTAAAGGTGACGACACCGACATGCCGTTTAGCTGGTCCATAGATCGTAAGTCCATCAATCTCGGACAAACGTTCCGTAGCATAAGCTGCCAGCACGCCTTCATGATGGGCAATCTCATCCATGCCAATCTCCTCGAGGAAATCGATAGCAGCGCCCAAGCCTACCGCACCAGCGATAATTGGCGTTCCACCTTCAAATTTCCAAGGTAGCTCTTTCCAGTTTGATTCGTACAAACCTACATCATCGATCATTTCACCGCCGAACTCAATCGGTTCCATGGACTCCAGCAGCGCCTTTTTGCCGTAAAGTGCACCGATTCCGGTTGGTCCGCACATTTTATGGCCGGATAACGCATAGAAATCACAATCTAGATCCTGCACGTCCACCTTCATGTGCGGTGTGCTCTGTGCGCCATCAACCACGATGACCGCACCATTGCGGTGTGCAATTTCAGCAATTTGTTTCACAGGATGGACTAAACCCATCACATTGGATACATAGGCGATTGCTACAATTTTAGTATTGTTCGTAATCGTCTTCTCCACATCAGCTAACTCAATGTGCCCATCAGGCTGAAGCGGGATGTATTTCAATGTTGCACCTGTCTCCTTAGCGACTTGCTGCCAAGGAATCAGGTTACTATGGTGCTCCATTTGTGTAATAACAATTTCGTCGCCTTCTTTGCAATTCGCACGGGCATACGATGAAGCTACAAGATTCAGAGCTGTCGTTGTCCCGCGTGTGAAGATGATCTCCTGAGTACGACGAGCATTGATAAACTTAGCAACCTTCTCACGAGCGCCTTCATAAGCGTCTGTCGCACGGCTACCAAGCGTATGAACGCCGCGATGCACATTGGAGTTTTCATATTCATAATAATGTTTAACTGCTTCAATCACAGCACGAGGCTTCTGTGAAGTTGCAGCACTATCTAGATAAACGAGCGGATGTCCGTTAATTTCCTGGTGGAGGATCGGGAACTGCTCGCGAATGGATGGATTCATTGTCCCAACTTCTTCTCAATCAGGGACTGCAATTGGGTACGCAGTGCTTCCAAAGGAATATCCGCCACCACCGGTGCGAGGAAGCCATAAATGATCAAGCGTTCCGCATCCGTACGGTTAATCCCGCGCGACATCAAGTAATGGATCTGCTCCGCATTTACTTGACCTACGGAAGCTGCGTGACCTGCTGTTACATCATCTTCATCAATGAGAAGGATCGGGTTGGCATCTCCACGCGCTTTAGGACTCAGCATCAATACTTTCTCCGTTTGCTGTCCATCCGCTCTTGTGGCACCTTTCTCGATCTTCGTAATGCCGTTGATAATCGCAGAAGCTTCCTCACGCATAACCGCACGTGTAATCATCTGGCTCGGCGTGTCTTTACCAAAGTGGCGAGCTTCTGTCGTGTAGTTGATCTTCTGTGAACCGGAACCAACAGCAATCACTTTGGAATCGGAGCTTGATCCATTACCTTTCAGCACAGTCATTGTGTTGCTCGCTGTATCACCGTTGTTCATTTCTCCAACGATCCATTCAATCGATGCATCGTTCTCTAGAACTGCACGACGGAAGGAAACATCGGTTACGTTCACATTCAACTGATGCACTGTTGCGAAGCGCACTTTAGCACCGGATTTTGCGAAAACTTCCACAACCCCGTTATGGAAAACAGGAGCGGACAATTCACCGGATACATAGTTGTCTACATAAGTAACAGAGCTGTTTGCTTCGGCAACAACGAGCACGTGAGGTGCAAATGTTGCAGATGCATCATCTGTAAGCAAGACCGCTTGCAATGGTATTTCAATCTCAACATTTTTCGGAACATAGAGGAAAACTCCACCATTCCAAAGAGCTGCATGCAAAGCCGCAATAGAATGCTCATCCGCTTTTACTGCTGTGCCCAGATATTGTTTTACTAGATCACCATGTTCACGAACAGCTGAAGCTAGATCTGTGAAAATTACACCTTTTGCTGCCAAATCAGCAGACAAGTTGGAGTAAATTGTAGCAGAGTTGCGTTGGATAACCAGACTACCTTCAGCTTGGTCTTGAACCAATTCCTTAATCGAAGCAGGCACTTCTTCCAAAGAAGCAATGGCTCCGTTCGTTTTATATGTTCCATAATCGCTGATATTCCAGCGTTCAATTTTTTGCTTTTCCAGTTTAGGAAGCGCAAGCTCACTTGCAAGCTTCAAAGCCTCAAGTCGTTGCTCAGTCAACCAGCCGGGTTCATTGTTGCTCTCCGACAAGGTACGAAGCGCTTCAGACTCAACCGGAAGAATTGTTTGTGTTGTCATGAAATGATCCTCCTCCGTTTTGTCTTTACGCTTCTTGACCTACAGTTTCATCTGTGATTCCCAGTTCTGCTTTTACCCAATCATAACCTTCCGCTTCCAGACGTTGAGCCAGTTCAGGTCCGCCGGATTTTACAATGCGACCTTGCATCATAACGTGAACATAGTCAGGTGTAATGTAGTTGAGCAAACGTTGGTAGTGGGTAATGATCAAGAAGCCACGATCTTCGCTCTTCATTGCATTTACGCCGTCTGCGACGATTTTCAATGCATCGATGTCCAGACCAGAGTCGATTTCATCGAGTACTACAATTTTTGGATCAAGCAGCATCATTTGCAGAATTTCGTTACGTTTCTTCTCACCACCGGAGAAGCCTTCATTCAGATAACGATGAGCGAACTCTGGATTCATATCGAGTTCTTTCATTTTACCTTCCATTTGACGAATGAACTTAATCAAGGAAATTTCGTTTCCTTCGCCGCGACGTGCGTTAATTGCACTACGCAAGAAGTCGGAATTAGTAACCCCAGCGATTTCGCTCGGATATTGCATTGCCAAGAACAAGCCAGCACGTGCGCGCTCATCTACAGCCATATCCAATACGTCCTCACCGTCAAGTGTTACTGCACCGTCAGTTACTTCATATTTAGGATGTCCCATCAACGCGGAAGCGAGTGTAGATTTACCAGTTCCGTTTGGACCCATGATTGCGTGGATTTCTCCACCTTTCATTTCCAAATTGATTCCTTTCAGGATTTCCTTACCTTCGATCGTCGCTTTCAGACCTTCAATGACGAAATTCGTAGCCATGTGTATTGTTTCCCTCCATTGATTAAATTGATGTTTGCTGTCGAAAACGAAAAAGCGCCTATTAATATCTGAACAGAGCTTCCTCTGAATTTCTTATGGTGCTGTAATCTGTAAAGCCAAGAACACTTTAGAATAATTCTAAACTGATTCTCATTGATTATCAAGTCATTTCCGAGAACTCTTGTCCTCTGGAGAAACATTATTCTACCTGATTCTATAATAAAAGTAGGTTTGAATCAAATGAGATTACATCTTGGCATTGTATAAACAGTGACAAAAATCACTGTAATGCAACTTTTATCATAGCATGACCTTCTGCAAAAAAAAGGACTTATCCATATGATGGACAAGCCCTTCTTGTCTTTACTCTTCATTTTTGAGCAATTCGTTAACCTTCTGTACCTGTTCGTCAAAATCCGCAACGTTCATCACCGGCGTCATTTCGCTCGGCAAAGAACCATTCGGAATGGAAATCCAAGAACGACAACCGTTGTATTCTGACAAAATCGGAATCTCCATCGGTTCATTCAAACGGTACACGCGTAGCAATAATACATGGAGCGGATCTTTTCTTTTCCACTTCAAGCGGTCTTCGGCAAAATCCGCAGTCCACATATGTAAATCTAGAAGTTTATCCAGCATCTCCTGATCTCTAATCTCCACATCTTGCACCACTTCGGCATAAGAAGTGATACGGATTGTCGAAGCTTCGGGCACCCATTCGGCCAATGATTCCTCAACATAGGGGTGATCAGAGGACTTGATCAGTTCTTTACGCTGATGCTCATAAGTCGGATACAGGACAAATGCTGGACTTTTCAGCTCAAAATGTCGAGTTTCCTCCACGATCCCACCTTTACGCATCACCATAATTTGGCGACCCTGTTCTAAGGCTTTAATCGTGGAAGCCCACTCTTTTAATGCCGGTATATTGTTACCTATCATATGTTCCCCTCCCCGAATCGGTCTTGTCAGCAGTATAGACGTTCAAGCGCCTACCTGACAACTCTCCATAAAGTAGGAAAGCTGACGATTCGTGTACTAGTACATACTCAGGTACTACAGTAATGGAAGAAAATCGATGTCTTAGCCCAAGAAGGAGCGAAGCATCCACATATGTTTCTCCAGATCTGCCTTGAATCCTGTCAGCATATCGGATGTTGGTTGGTCTTCAGCAGCGTCAGCCGCTTCAATACCTTCCTGATATTCATTAGATAGCGTCGCAAAATCTTCGATTAGGTTCTGCACCATCTGTTTCGCATCTTCTCCACCCGCTGCTTCTTGGATAGAAGAAAGCTCCAGATATTCTTTCATTGTAGCCGCTGGGCTACCTTTAAGTGTAAGAATACGTTCAGCAATTTCGTCCATTTGTACAGTCACTTCATTATAGAACTCTTCAAATTTAACGTGCAATGTGAAGAAATTAGGGCCTTTTACATACCAGTGATAGTTGTGAATTTTGACGTAAAGGACGTTCAAGTTTGCCACTTGACGATTAAGTAATTGTTCAACTGTTTTTGTTTGATTTGTTTTGTTAGTTGTAGCCATTTGAAATCCCATCCTTTATTTAAAGTTAGTCCGTTATACGAGAATGCAGAGTCGTTCTGCTCCTGTATAACAGAGATTTAGCTATTCGGCACCGCTGCTTGCGGGAAGCCTTGTCGGGCGTTTTACTTCAACCGTCCGGCCTATTTGTTTTTACCCTCGTCCCTGAAGTGTGAAACAAGATTGACATCTCCGGTATCAAAAAAAGGGTACAAAAGCAGAGCTAATTCCGATATACTGACATATACCAAGCAAAGAAGTGGGTTTTCCTGTTTCTTCATATATATGGAGGTGGCATTCTTGTCCCAATATCACCCGTTAACACCCCAGGAAGCAATTGAATTGGCGCGAACATTACCTGATCCGTTTACGGCAGATTCAAATCTAGAATGTCGTGAGATCGGCGACGGCAATCTGAATTTGGTTTTCCATATCACAGATCAGAACTCCGATAAAAGTATCATTATCAAACAGGCGCTTCCTTATGCGAAAGTCGTAGGAGAATCATGGCCATTGTCTCTTGTACGGGCTCGCATTGAGCGTGAAATTCTACAGGAAGAGTATCGTCTCTGCCCTGGAATGGTGCCTGAGGTGTATCATTACGATGACGATCTTGCATTAACGGTAATGGAAGATCTGAGTGATCATGTGATTATGCGCAAAGGTCTTATAGAAGGTACAAGCTATCCGCTTTTCGCACAACATATCGGTGAATTTATGGCAAGAACGCTCTTCTTTACTTCAGACCTCGGTATGAACCAACAACTGAAGAAAGAAAAACAAGGTCGATTTATCAATCCAGATCAGTGTAAAATAACCGAGGATCTGATATTCGATGAGCCCTACCGGATCGCAGAGAAAAACAATTATGAAGCTACTATTGAGGACGAGGCTGAAGCGCTTCGTACGGATGGAGAACTGCACTTGGAAGTCGCTTTATTACGCGAGAAATTCTTGACTCATGGTGAAGCACTGCTTCATGGCGACCTGCACACAGGCAGTATTTTTGCAACACCAGAATCCACTAAAGTCATTGATCCAGAGTTTGCTTATTATGGGCCGATGGGCTTCGATATTGGTGCGGTGATTGCGAACCTGCTACTCAATTATGCTTCCCTTCCAGGATCGATCAAAGATAGCCAAGCACTTCAAGAGCGTGAAGCTATGCTGCTAGACATGGTTCGGGACGTCTGGACTGAATTTGAGAGCCGTTTCCGTGCACTGTGGGTGAATGATCTGGTTGACCCTATGGCAAAAGCTCCGGGATATCAAGACCACTATGTACAAAAAGTGTTCCGGGATACAGCTGGCTTCGCTGGTGCAAAAATGGTACGTCGTATTGTTGGTCTTGCACATGTAGCGGATATCGATACCATTGAGGATGCTACAGAACGGGAACGCGCACAACGCAAAGCTCTAGCTATTGGTAAAGCTCTTATCAAGAGCAATCGCCGTCTGAACACAATCGGAGAACTGTTAGACACCGTGTCTACAGCTGTCTCTGCACTCAAATCATAAATCTAACAAAAATGGAGGCACATCCATGACAACTTCTGAACACCAGCCTTTGTCCTCCCTGATATGGAAACAGGACAAGCTTGAAATGCTTGACCAGCGTCTTCTACCCGAGACCATTCTGATGCTGAAGCTGTACACACCTGAGGAAGTGTGGGAAGCTATTCATTCCATGAAAGTACGTGGAGCTCCTGCAATCGGGATTGCTGCTGCATTCGGCGTTGTTCTAGGCGCCAAAGCTTATGATGGAATGGGTACACCAGGCTGGCTGGATCATGTAAAATCCATCTGTGCTCACTTGGCAACATCTCGTCCAACAGCAGTTAATCTGTTCTGGGCGCTGGATCGTATGATGCAAAAGGCCAATGAGCTTGCAGAAGCTGGCAATTCGATTGAGGACGGCAATGCTGCCCTTGAAGCTGAAGCTCTTCACATTCAAAAAGAAGACGAAGAAGTATGCCGTATGATTGGCGAGAACGCACTCCCACTGTTCGAGGATGGTATGGGTGTGCTGACGCACTGTAATGCCGGAGGACTCGCGACAGCTAAATATGGCACAGCAACTGCACCGATGTATCTTGCTCAAGAACGAGGTATTAACCTTAAAGTATTTGCGGACGAAACTCGTCCTGTACTGCAAGGGGCACGCCTGACTGCATTCGAATTGCAACAAGCTGGCATTGACGTTACACTGCTCTGTGATAACATGGCCGGAATGGTCATGTCGAAGGGATGGATTCAAGCCGTTATCGTCGGCACAGATCGTGTGGCTGCGAATGGTGATGTAGCGAACAAAATCGGAACGTACAGCGTTGCTGTGCTTGCCAAAGCGCATAATATTCCGTTCTATGTAGCTAGCCCACTGTCCACTATTGATCTATCTACACCATCTGGCGATCTTATTCCAATTGAAGAGCGTGCAGCAGAGGAAGTTACCGAAGGGTTTGGCAAACGTACCGCACCTCAAGGTGTTAAAGTATTTAACCCAGCGTTCGATGTCACTCCGAACGAATACGTCACAGCCATCATTACGGAAAAAGGTGTCGTGCGTGCGCCTTTCAAAGAGAACTTGGCTGCATTGTTTGCAAAAGAAGAAGCTTAATTCCTATATTTATGAACCGAGTTTAATGAAATAAATGATATGTAAAGAAATGAGGGCTCCCCGAAAGGAGCCCTTTTTTTGGCGTGAACATTGAATTTAGGTTGAAGTTGAGTTGAAGTAAAATTAAAAATAGGATGGGGATAACTTTAGATTAGATTGGATTGGATGCGATAGTTCTTTAGATGTTCAGATCATTTTCAATAATGCCTCTACGCCTGTCATACCCACTGTAATTCCCATAGCTTCGGCTTCTGTTGTCACCGATTCCATCGGAGCATGCAGCAATTGTTCCAATGTGCGCACACCAACTGCCCGAGCTGCAATAATTTTGCGATCTCCCAGCACCTCATTAAGTAATCCCACATCGAGTGCTCCACACATGATATACCCCTTCGATGTGTTAATTGTGAGCAGCGTTGTTTTGGGCAGCTTCACTTCCACTCCCACCAACACGTGTTCCCCAACGACAATCGGCTCCATCGTCACCATAGTCTTCCGATCCACCTCCTCTTCCGCAGGTCAAGATAATTGTATGCCTTGCCCTGAAGAGTCGTGTGGACACCTGCCGTGTATCGAGAAAATGGCTTCCTAATCCGTCTTTCACTTTCGAAATGAAATCAACTTATTTCAAATTAGAAAACACATCATTGCGGCTTTTATCAGAAGAATTATGAGAAATTTCTATCAAAACAGTTCTCAGACTCACATTTAATTTTGTACCATGCATAACCATATTCCGTGATGTATGAATGGATCAATAAACGATTTCCGCAACGCATACAAGCTCGCTCAGTCAAATCTCCAGTTTTATATACCTCTAGGTATTCCTCCGCGAATACAACCTCTTCAATAATCTTTTCAAGTGCTGACTCACTGATGTCAAAAGGGTTCATGTCCCCTCTTGTAGCATAGATGGTCTTAGAAAAAGCTCCGAATCCTCCTACCAGCTCATGGTGATGTGTATTAATCTGTCCACCACCTCTTTCGAACAGCTTAATGATCGGCTCATAGATGTCTGGGTACTGTAATGCAAAACTATTTCTGTCATCAATTAAAGCGCACCATCGCAGATAGTGCATACTTAACATCTTCATAAGCATGAGATCAATATCTGTAAAATTCGGAAAATCGACTACGAAGTTGTCCCATGCATCATCAGGAATTCGATAACCAATTAACATGTCCATTCCCACATAAATGCCTGTTCCTCCTTTAGAAAGATGCTGCAAAAAAACACCTACTCTACGGTAGTACTCGGCAATTAATATGGCGTCTGCTTCATACTGTCCTCTTGACCTAACTTCTTTGTAGCTTTTCTGCGACATTCCCTTGTATAAATGAGGGTCAATATTTCTAATCCTCTTCGCCGCCAATTCGTAATAACTCATCTGTTCATCCTCATCAATTTCTAAATGTTCTTTCATAGTCTTCAAAACGAATCTTTCGAATTTGATTACGGTTTACCGTTCTCACAATGATCCCCTCTGATTTACCAGCCAGTTCTATTCCGACTTGTGTTTTTTCAAAATTCTTCAGATAGGAGAAGGTATCTTTTAGCGAGATTGGAAAATGAGACCCTGTTGTTACTTCCAATAATGGTGCAGCCTGCAAACCTAAACGCTGAACCAATCTCTGCTTATCATCTTCATTGTAAAATGGTTGATTACCATGCTCACGCCATTCAGCTATTTTTTCCAATTGGAGTTCCATAAGGTTATCTAGTTCAACTTCATTCAATGAGAAAACGTCAAATACGCGATAGTTTTGTGTTTTTCTATCTGAGTAGTGTTTGGAAGCCTTCGTTTTCCCGCCATATGACTCTTGATATATTACTTTTAAGGCCCAGTCCCCCTGAAGCTGATCATTAGCAATGATCTCGTCTACTATAGGTCTAAGGAAATCCGCGATATTTCCGTATGGGTTACCAATCCGATCCCCTTTAGCATATAGCAGTTCTTCTCTAGAACCGATGAGATAGTCTATCTCCCCGTCAGCATTCTTAAGCATAATGATTCTGGAATTCTCTCCATCTACTTTTTCATAGATATATACTGACTCCGACTCCTCAAAAACTCTTGACTCAGTTAACGCATCATTTAGTCGGCCTCTTTCTCCCAACTGATGATATGTATAAATACTTGGATATTTAGTTATAGAGTTAATCTTTTTCAGGTCCATGCTCGTTCATCCTCTTCCTTAATATATGATGTAACTTCAATGTCATTTCAATCTTATTTTATATTAAATTCCATATTTACACATCTATAACTCTACTGAATCACCAGTCATTACCAACTTTATATACAAATAACATGGCTAAAAAGCAAAAATGAATGCCCCTCCAATCACCATGGTTTTGACCGATTCTTCCATAGCATTTTCTCCACCTTGACACTATGATTATTGCCACATTAATGATATAGTAGGTTAGACGTATTATGGTATTCACATATATTTTAACGGGGCTGGGATGAATGAAAGAAACCTTATCCAACGAAGAAGAAATCGGCTATCTATTTAACGTCGATGTTCTGATTAAGAACCGCTCAAATGCACTGGCACTGCAGTCCCTGTTGGAGCTCATGAACAAAGAGGAACAGATTGCGGACTTCCGGATTCAATCCGGTATAGAGCTTGGCAAGATTATTGAAGCGACAATTCAATCTAGAAAAGAATCCATTACGACTCTTCACAATGGACGAAAAAAAGCTCAGGACAGTACGGTACAGAAAAGCGCTTCAGCAAATGCTTCTTCTGCTCCAGCCAAAAAAGAGCAACCTAAAGATGTCACTCCAAAGAAGGAATCATCCGAGCCTTCCCAGAGCGGAAACTCGTTTGATGAATGGATCAACACACTGATTAAGGAAAATCGCCTGACACGTATCGTCGTAAACAACAAGAATGGTAAGCATCAGAGTATCCCTTGCCGCATTTTAAATTTTGATCGGGATAATAACATCGTAAGCATTTACCATGTTGATGAGAAGCAGGTTTATTCATTCAGAACCAATGAAATTGATGAGTTTTTGTAAAAACAACAAAGTACAATGAAAAGCAGCCCACGCGGAAATCCCATAACATTTCCATGTAGGCTGTTTTTTTCCAACATTGTGTAAGCGCATTAGTTAATGAAACTTTCCATATTAACAATTGTTTCTCAAGTGAAGCACGTAAGCAATCTTAAGTAATTAGGATCTTCCCTTACCTCGTTGCCACACGTCTAACGCGAACAGCAGCCAACCTGTAATAAAAGCTACACCACCAATTGGAGTAATGGCGCCTAATATTTTGATACCTGTTGTACTTAGTACATATAAGCTACCAGAGAACACAATGATACCAATCAGCAGAAGACGTGCCGACCATTTAAGCTTGGTAGACTCTCCTAGTTGTCCAGCCGTAAGTCCTACAATGAGTAAAGCGACGGCATGGATCATGTGGTACTGTACACCCGTTTCATAGGTTGCAAGGGCTTTAGCATCAATGTGCTCTTTCACAATATGTGCACCGAACGCACCAATAGCCACAGACAGCATTGTAAGTATCGCGCCCAGCATCATCCATTTACGTTGCATTTCCTTTTCTCTCCCCTTTACCTTCATAGTGTGCACTATGTTTTATTGTACCTGAATCCCACTATCGTTTGCCAGTTAGCTTACAAACTGAACGTACTTGGCTACTTTGGTTGTATAAAATACATATTCACTCGAAAACAATGGCGAAAGTGCTGAGATATCTTGATTTTTAACGACTTTTATGGAAAAGTAAAAAGGTGTGTTTTTGAAACCAACTCAAGAATCACTACGTTTAAATAAGGGTAATAACATGCATTACCTAATCAGCAGGATAAGGAGGGAAATCATATAATATGAATAATAACCATCTGAATGAACCACATTCATACGATAACAACTCGTTCACGCCATATCCAGAAGAACCGAACACTATCCGTTTGAAACAATCCGGTCCTGGTATTGCTAGCTTTATACTTGGACTAGTCGCTTTGTTTGCTTATATTTTAACGTTCTTCTTTGCTGCGATGGCTCTGACCAGCTCATTGGATTCGTTCACACCTGCGAACGTTGAGGAAATTGCTCTGCATCCTGCGGTCATTCTTGCTTCGCTTTCCATCCTAGTTTGTCTCGTCCTGAATTTGGCTGGGCTTATCGTTGGTGTCATTGGGCTTGTGCTCAAAAATCGGAAGAAAATCTTCGCCATTATCGGGACGATTCTTAATGGTATCTTGATTTTGGCATTTGCCGGACTGATTCTAGCGGGGATGTTCATGGCGTAATCAGGCAACAAAGTGTCGCACGAAGCAGCAATATATGCGTTGCAAACATCAAACATATGACATACTTTTTGTTCAAATTATCATATCCAAAGGAGATCAACATGTCACGAATCAAAATTTTTACAGACAGCACCAGTGATCTGACCCCATCGTGGATTCAAACGTATGACGTTGGAATTATTCCGCTCTATGTTGTATTTGGCGAGGAATCATTGAAAGACGGTGTTGAGATTAAACCGGAGCAGCTATATGAGCGCGTAAGTAGGGATGGTCGTCTCCCCAAAACAGCTGCGCCTTCTCCAGCGGATTTCATGACGGCATTTCAGCCATACATAGACCAAGGGGATGATATCCTGTATATCAGCTTATCCTCTGAACTTTCTTCTACATATCAAAATGCCCTGCTCGCCAGTTCTGAGTTTCCGGAAGGGCGAATTTCCGTTATAGATTCCTTGAATCTCTCATCCGGAATTGGACTGCTTGTCATGAAAGCAGTCCATGCAGCACAGAATGGTCAAACATTATCAGAGATCACACATTTGATCGAAGCCCTCAAACCCAATGTGCGAACTGAATTCGTCATTGATACTCTGGAGTATTTACATAAAGGTGGTCGATGCTCTGGCATGCAAAATCTAATTGGCAGTCTGCTGAAGATTCGCCCCGTGATTCGAGTAACAGATGGTAAAATGGCTCCCGCTTACAAAGTTCGTGGTAAACGTGAAAAGGCTCTGGAGCAAATGCTGCAGAACACGTTAAGCAATAAGGAGCAGATTGATAAGGATCTGGTTATCGTTGTGCATACGATGGCAGAAGAAGATGCGCTTGATTTGCAAAAGTCACTTCAAGAACAGACAGGCGCTCGTGTAGAGCTAGCTACCGCAGGATGTGTAGTCTGTAGTCACTGTGGTCCCAAAACGATCGGTATTATTTATAATACCGCATTGTAACATCTGAATGTCACATTCCAGATGAAGTGGTGCTGCTTCTATAACGATTCTATATTAACAAAGTAAAGGGCATCCTTAGTTATAAGCTGAGGATGCCCTTCTGTATTCAAGCAGATAATATTTTTCTAAATGCTTATTTTGATGCAATTTATCTCAACGTCAACGTTTGCCCAAAACAACAGTTGATCCTGTCTCAACCTGTCATTAAACTCCATTAGTAGCTTTTTGTTTTGAGATCATCCAAGTGTTTAAATACATATCCTTGTCGACGCGCTTCATCAATAATGGAACCGAGTGCTTCTGTGTTATCTTTGGAAACCGAGTGTAACAGAATAACCGCTCCTGGATGCAGCTGTTTCAGCACTTGTTGACGTGCATAATCCGCGCCTCGTTGTACATTGGTGTCCCAGTCTTTATAAGCCACAGACCAGAATACATTCACATATCCCTGTGCGTGACTCTCTGCAAGCGTACGATTATTGAAAATGCCTCGCGGCGGACGTAAGAAACTCACTTGTTGTCCAGTTAATCGATTGATTTCAGTCTTGACTTGATCCAGCTCTGTTCGGATCTTATCATTCGAGATTCTAGTCATGTCTGGATGGCTCCAGGAATGGTTGCCGACAACATGGCCTTCAACCGCCATTCGTTTTACCAGCTCCGGCTGATCCTTCAGATAATGTCCTGTAACAAAGAAAGCGGCAGGCACTTTCTTATCACGAAGTACGTCCAGAATCGCTGGTGTAAACCCATTTTCATAGCCGTTATCAAACGTGAGGTACAATTCTTTTTGCTTCGTATCTCCCAAGAAGATGGCATCATTTTGTTCTAGAATCGCCTTAAAACCTTCTTGATCGATCGAAGGTAACTGTCCATTTTGACTTTTTTTGAATCCGAAATGATATGCTCCGGTCACCGGCGATGCTTCAATCTGTGCCGGCAGCGTGCAGGTTGCTACTATCGCTAACAGCACGTAAAGCACCAATCGCTTCATCCAACTCGCCCCTGTTCCTGAGTATTGTTTATTTAATACAAACACCTACAGGTAATATGCCTCAGGGACAGCAAATATATGTATTTTGGTTCTTAATAACAGTATATGGCTTCATGAATGTATTGGACGAATTGTTGAAGTTCTTTACCGGGGAATAATGAAAACTGGCATTGTTTAACGTCTTTTTTGATCATGTCCAATTGAACTTCCCCTTCAGAACACGTCACCATGAGGTCTATGTTCAGTGCACCCGATAACGTAATCGTTAATGTGTCTTCGCTGAGAGAATGAGAGGAAATGTGCTTCATCCAAGTTTGCAACTGAAGTAGCTCTTGAATATCGAGGTAAAATTCATATATGGCTCCCCCGCGCACCTTACCCTCTATCAACTGTTTATGCATCATGACGATATGGAAGCGACGGTCTATCATTTCATACTCAAACTGTGTTGTTGATTGCGGAGAATATAACGTAACACGTTCTTGGCATTTATGGTCTTCATCTTCTTGTACACTCAACCGAGACACTTGATCCCTAATGAATCTAAGAATTGCATTTAGGTCTTCTCCATTTGTCAGAAACGTATACTCATCCATATGGAATTCCATTCCTAGTTGATCTTGTCCGATTTTTCGAATAACTAATTTGCGTTTAACGCCATCACTGCATTTTATACGCAGAGAAGAAGAGAGCGTCCTCCCAACGATCATCTTTGGGGTCAACAATCTTTGCAGCTTTTGCATCTGTTTAATCTCCATGACAAAAGCATATAATCCTGATGTATGGAACGTTTCGTATGTATGTGCCAAATAAAATAATAAGCCTCGCTTGATCGGAACGATCTGCATATAGGTTTCTTGATTTTGCTGAGAATGCCATGTCGTAATACTTACTTTCATACAAAGAAACCTCCACCTAAGCTGTCACTGCTCTGAGCCTTTTGTTCAATTCAACCTCATATAGTATACCAAAAAAAGAGTCCCTCGGAGCCTGAGATTCCGATGACTCTTCCTCGTTTAACTAAGCGCTGGCTTGAGCTTTCTCCACCTCTTGTAAATTTGTGCTCTTGGTATGCTCTGTCCTAATCCATACACGCTTCGTAAAAGTAACCAACGCCCATATAAATAATGGAATGTAGGAATAACTAATGAAGAGCAGACTTGCATAAGATTTGAATAGATTGATCTTGTGAGAAGCATCTCGGAGCGCAATACCAATATACACTACATTAAATAGAATCATCGCTCCATATAACCACATCGGCACAAATGGATCATACAATTGGTTTCCAAATACCAGAGTTATATAAAACATCACACTCATTGCTGTAGCGACAACTACTTTCCCTGGGTTAAGAAGATACATCGCCCCATCAATCGCTGACATGTCACGCTTCGTGATGCCTCTACAGATCAGTGGAAAAGCGTATTTGAAACATACGTCCCAATGCCCCCGAGCCCAACGTAAACGCTGAACACAGCTGAACCAGAAATTCGTTGGTTTCTCGTCATACACTTTGGCGTAATGAGACCAATGGGTTTTAACGCCTTTCAACAATGCCTGCATGGTGAACTCTAAATCTTCGGTTAAGCTGCGCGCAGTCCAACCGATCTCGTTAAACAATTGGCGTTCCACGCAGAATCCTGTGCCACCAATTGCATTTCCGAGCCCCAATCGAGATTTGGCTAATTGCCACGAGCGGTTCATCATATAATAGCTGGTTGCGTAAGACATCGTGATAAAATTATCCTTAGGATTCTTTGTATCCAAATAACATTGAATGATCCGGTGACCTGCGATGAGATGGTTATTCATTTCTTTAAGATAGTTCGGAGTTACCAAGTTATCTGCATCAAAAACGCAAACCCCTTCATAATCATCAAGGTCGATCATATCTAGTGCGTATTTCATCGCATATGGCTTGCCTTTAGGTTCACCAGGCATATAATAGTGTTCCAGCACAATGACTTCCTTGTCACGACCAATATCGGCGGTGCGATCAGAGCAATTATCGGCAATGAGACAAATATCGAACAACTCCGCTGGATAATCAATCATCTTCAGATTGTCTAGTAGATCTCCGATCACAACCTCCTCGTTATGAGCAGGAACAAGTAGCAAAAACCGACTCTTTGGAGCACGCATTTCCATCGGTTTCGCTTTGCCGAATCCAAACAACGATATGATAAACCAATACCCAAACCAGATTAAAATCACGACCTGCAGCGCGATCAAAATTGAACTTAACATGCTCCCTATGATCTCTCCATTCCATACCATATTATGATGCAGAAATAGGTTGTTACTTGAAAATAAATACCTTACATAGCCTATGATTGATAGGTATAATTTGATGCTATAATCTTGAAAAGATGTTAAAATATTATACATATTCTACATAGGAAGAGGTGGATGTCTGTGACGAGAGAAGAACGTAATATTACCTGGCAACAATCCAGCTTAGATCGACAAGAACGTGAGTATCGCAATGGTCACCGCAGCCGTACACTGTGGTTCACAGGTCTTTCCGGTGCAGGGAAGTCCTCCCTTGCCTTTGCGTTAGAGAAGCATCTGTATGACGCAGGAATACGTTGTTATGTGCTAGATGGGGATAATGTGCGTCATGGACTTAATCGGGATCTTGGCTTTACCGCCACGGATCGTCAAGAGAACCTACGCCGTATTGGTGAAGTATCTAAGCTGATGGTGGATGCTGGACTGATTGTTCTCTCAGCTTTTATTTCTCCTCACGCAGAGGATCGTGAAATGGTCAAGCAGTTATTTGAGCCTGGTGATTTTATTGAAATCTATGTTCGTTGTTCTATTGAGGAATGTGAGCGGCGCGATCCCAAAGGTTTATACAAGAAAGCACGTAACGGGGATATCCCCCATTTCACTGGGATCTCCGCACCTTATGATATTCCTGAGGAACCTTCGCTCATTATCGATACGGAACTGCTCTCTGTGGACGAAGCTGTAGCTGAGATCGTAAGGCATCTAGAGCAGACCGGTTCTCTACAACTTCCTCTGTCTACAACCACGAACCGGATCGGATAAGCTCATACGGCAGTTTTCATGTTCAAAGATTGAAGGTAGAAGGTATAACGTTGTATGTGTCAGTTCGTAGACACATGTTAAAGATATGAGGCGCAGCTATAGTCTGCGCCTCTTTACCCTGCACAACATGAAATAATGCTTACATCTCTCAACACCTATTGCCCTACACCTACTGACCTACTACTCCTGCCTGCATGTTGAGCAACTTACTGAAGGTTCCTACAGGATCGGTGGATAGCTGCTGGTAGCCGCCCTGCTGAATAACCTGGCCTTCATCCAGGACAATGACACGATCAGCTGTACGAATAGTAGACAAACGATGGGCAATAACGATGATCGTCACATGCCCTCTTAAGCGTTCAAGCGCTTCATGAATATGTTGTTCATTTTCACTGTCTAATGCACTTGTCGCTTCATCTAATACCAGCATGGAAGGATTGCGTAACATCACACGAGCAAGTACTAACCGTTGACGTTCACCGCCCGATAACCTTATGCCACGATCACCAATAACCGTATCTAGACCCTGTGGTAATTTACGTACAAAGGACGCCGAAGACGAGAACTGCAACGCTTGCCACATCTGTTCTTCGCTGGCTTCTGGGTCAACCAAACGTAAGTTTTCACGAATGCTGGTATGAAACAAAAATGGATCTTGGGGCACATACCCAATGGAGCTTCGCCATGCAAGCAATGAGCTTTCAGTGAGAGGTTCACCATCAATAAGAATCTGACCACTCTCTGGTCGAATCAGACCCATAATAAGATCGATCAGAGTACTCTTTCCCGCACCAGATTTACCTACAATAGCCGTCATGCCTTTAGCTGGGACTGTGACATTCGCTTCACGAAGAGCATACGTATTACTTCCTTCATAACGATAATTCACATGCTCACAGCTAATGGAGCGCAGTAATTCCAAGGGCTGAATGGGACGCATATCCTCCACCATACCACTTGTGCTCACTTGGGCTTGGGCTTTCATCCGCATGGAACGCGGACCAGGACTGGACTGATCAGAGTCAGGCTGATATGCCGCACCTGTGAGGGTATTATGTATTTCACGACTTTTCTCCGTCTCCAGCTGTAACTCACGAACAATCCGAAATGCGGGCAGCATGGAGCTGATATACTCCAGATTAGACTGAATGGAAGTGAATCTCGGCCACAAACGAGAGAAAATAAGAATAATAAGCAGCAGACTTGCTGGGGGTACATTTAGGACACGCATCGAGAGATAGATGAACGCAGCAATAATTACGGCTGAAGATACCTTGTGGATGAACTGAGTTCCACTATTAAGCTTGCTAAACTGGATAACATTACGCTCGATTCGTTTACACATGCCGTCAAACCAGTGGATATGCGAATTTTCAAGCATGTTACTTTTAATATCTTTTATCCCGTTAAAATGTTCTGTTAACCCGTGGTAATAATGTTGCGAGAATTCAGATGTCTGATCTCCGATTTGCTTAGCACGTTTGACGAACTTCCTTAGAACGAAGAACAGCACTAATCCACAAACCAGTACAATTGTGGTTAGTTTGGCAGATAACCAGAAAGCAAGACCGATCTGAATACCCGTAAAGATCAACGAAGCCGCCATTTGCAGCATAATATTCGTACCTTGGCTAACCCGTGCCAGTTCAGTCGTTAATATATGGTTAAAATCGGATTTTCTTTTTCGGAGAAAAAAAGGCCAGCCCGCCGCGAGGATTGAACGATAGGTTTCTAGGCGTAGTGTCCGTATAAACTGCTGCTGGATTTTGGTGTTTCGAATCGTCTGCAGACGTTGCAACCATGCCTGACCCGATAGGATAACAACAAAAGTTATAAGTACCAGGAGCAACTGATTGTTCTGAGATAACCCACTTAAGGCATCAGAGATCCACGGGATCTGAATCCCGGCCGAATTCAGCTGGAATACTCCAATTAAGCTCAACATCGGAACTAACATATAAATGCCGATGCCTTCCATCAAGCTGATACTGATCATCCCCAGTAGATTCCAATAGAGTACGGGTCCAGTGACACTACGTAATTTACGCATATAAAATTGAAGTTCTGAGAGCATCGTGTTATCCCCTTTCCGCCATCGTGTTCCTTTTCATTCGACGCCAGAACCAGAGGAACGGACGTAACGGAAAATATAAAAAGTGCAAATAACGTGGAAGCGGAAACTGTTCCACATCCCAAGTGCTTGGATACAATCGTTCAATGAAAAAAAACATTTTCTGTCTCCGACTTCTCAGTGCAAACAGATAAGACTGGTAACTCTTCACATGTGCAGGGCTTTCAACCATCTCATGCATAAACAGCACACCGTGTCTTGCAAGCCGATCTCCTGTCTTGGAATTCAGGGATAACAGCGAATGATAGCTCGAATTCAGAGGTGTATTCAGCAGAGCTGAGACTAATCGCAGAGCTTGCGTTCCAATCGCCATACGTCCCTCCGCTTTCAAACGTTTCGTTAGAAGATTCGTATCCATCGGCATCGTACGTATCATTTGATCAATATCCAAGAGCCAGCGTAATCGGAACCAGCCGTGTCTTGCACCATGTGTCACCAGGTAAACCCATAGATCTTCTCTCTCCAGCATTCGAACAGGAGTTTGAGTATACGGGCTCAATCGGCTTCGTTTCCACAACACCTCAAAATCTGATTCTTTGCCAGAATCTGGATTCAGGCGCCAATGAACCTCTACCTGTGTTCGTTTGACCGGATGCATATAACACACATGATGTTCTCGCCATTTCCAGCTCTGAACTGCGGTAATACGTCTGCCTTCCTTCGTTACATACCCAAGGGTCTCTAGCACTTCCTCTGCGGCTGCTACATTCTCCAAAGGAATAAGGATATCCAGATCCTTCGATGTACGCATCGATATCTCGCCATACAGATCGTGAGCGAGAGCTGGCCCCTTCAACGTGATATTCCGAATTCCTTGTCCAGCCAAGGCACTGCATACATGCTCCATCTCTGCTGTTAGATGTAACATGCGAAATGTATTCGCCGTGTACTCCTGCCTGAAACTCTCCACGACGTTTGCTGGAACAAATGACATATTGCCATGTTTGATCTTTAGATATAGCACCGAATACAGCCGATGATGGTATACCAAGCGCATAAATAGATTCCAATCGATGTTCTCAGCTATCGCTTCTAGTGCTGATAGTTGAGTGGTTGGATCACTTTGGATCATTAACAACATCAGCTTGAGTTCCTGCGGGAACCCCGTTGTATAATCTTCAAATTCAAGATTCATAGACAATCTCCCCAGATCCCTTCTCTGAACATTGTTTGCCAAACACACCAACTACGGTGTATTGATCCATCGTGTCAGCTCCAGTCACGATCAGTTTCCCACTTCTGAGCCAGGCGTGAGCCATCATCTGTCCTTCTTTATTCCGAGCAGTTCCCATATAGAGCGTACTGCTAATGTTTCGACGTTCTAGCATTTTCATTGCAGCAATAGCCATAACGAGACATCGGCTTTGCCAGGGTGTGATTTTGCTTGCCAACATAATTGCTTTAGACACATTCCGTAAGGTGACGATTTGACTACGATTTAGGCCAGTCATCGGGGTCTCATGCATGGGGGTGCCAAGCCCTGGAGCAATTTTGGCGAATGGCATTGCTTTGAGAATACGCGCCAGTCCGAGATAGAAGAATGCTTCCCACAACATAAGACGCAGAGTCCGTGTCAATGAGAAGTACGCTTTGATTTTGCGAACCATTTTCCGAAACATTCTCTATTCTCCACGGGTGACGTTAATTAATCCCTCACGGGTCAAATGCTCCAGAAACTGAACAACCTGTACACGACAAATCTCAGGATCAATCTCATACTCGGAGGCAAGTGCATCCACCAGCTCCGCCAATGTGCGCTCTTCCGCAATCAACTCCCAGATGTGTCCCCCTGTACTGCCCAGATTGTAATACCTGCCACTTTGGATGCTCATCATGACCTTCTCACCGCCCATATCACTGACGAGATGGCCTTCCTTCTGTACAAAGCGATCCTGCTCTTGGATTGGTTGGGTCATATTCATTGTTCTGTATACACTCCTTTGCGTACATGGTCTATGATCCGATCTACCATCTCAAACGCCGTAAAATCTGAGCCTGACCTCGTAATTCGGTGAACTTCTATACTTGCAGACAACCTAGAGACGGTCTCGAACAACCATTGTGCGAGTCCTTGGCGTGTTACAAGTGTGCTTCGAAACGTATGTGTACACAATAGATGCAACCGCTCCAATCCCATGACTTCTGTCATTCGGATGCTCGCTGAAGCTTCCTCCGGCCTCGGGTCTAATTCGAATATTCCCGCAAGAGGAACAGCCCGATCATAAAAATAATGCTGAACAGGTATCGCATATTTTGTTACCTCGGCATGAATGGTAGCGTAATTCTGTTCGTTCATCCCGAAGCCATCCAAGCTAGATTGCCATAATTTCTGTTGAGGATATCCCGGCGATACAATGGCTCTTCCGCCTGCATCCCACGTCAGTGCAACTACATCATCCGTCATAAGCGGATAACCGCGTGAGGCAAGTGCGGCCGATAATGTAGACTTCCCTGCACCAGAGTGACCAACAAATGCATAGGCCCATCCATCAATGACTACAGCACTCCCATGAAGTGGAAGTATGCTACGCTGCATCATAATGACAGCCATACATGTGCCCAGAATGTATAAACGAACTTTTTTCTCTTCAGCTCCCGGTTCAGGAGATACGAGGATACGCTGTCCTTGCTCCATGAAGAAGAGTCCTGTTCCAGCTACCCGAAAAAATAGGCTCCCTTCTCTGCATACAAAGTTACTTTCCCCCACATCCCATGACTCCCACAGGGCAGTTAAGTCGGTGGACTCTATGTAAACGTCCGTGGTCTTCGTCATCAGTTCATGACCGCTTGGCACAATCCGGAGCTCGGGCATGTGAATCTGGCTTATCCAGTGTAATCCATAAGCTTCATAACGCAGAGACAACATAAACGCCTCCTCTTGGCAAGTTATTAAACATGCATATTCAAAGCATCTGCTTGCAGTAGTAAGCATAAGAGCTAACGTATTTTTGAATGGTACGGCCTCTTAAAAAAAAGTAAAAAAAGCCCTTATATTGGTGTTGCTTAATATAAGGGCGGAGGCGAAAAGAAAGCTATTGCCTTTCCGCCCTTTAAGTATAATGACAATGCTTATAGCTTCTTACTTAGGAAACAGGTGGATCATACAGATCAGCATCGTGTTCTGTGATCCAGTCGATTTGTCTGTAACCTTTACCTGCGAGGGTTTGGTTTACTTCCAAAACTTCAAGTGCTGGAGCTTGCCATTGCTTTTTTTCGATTTGCATTGTGTTCACCCCCTTTCATGAGTGCATGTTGGATTAGGCACCAATCACTAGCACCATACCGGCATCAGAATTGCCGGATATACCGGTACACAATGAGGCTATGCATCATTAAGCGTAAGTCAGGATGCGATGCAAGCTCAGGACGAGGCTGAGGTATGTTTTGAAGAGCCGCATAAATTCGATCCGTGTTTAATATGCCGGCTACTCGACTATCAGAACACAAAGCCCGAATTTCACTTGTGAACGCTCCCCAATCCGGAATCATGCGATGTAACCAATCGGCTGGTTGAACACCTCGCACACGCTGATTCAGTCTCACATTATCCGGTAACTCGGGTGAAGTTGCCCTGCGGATTAGTGATCGGTCTGTACCTTGATTAACATACTGCTCAATCGGTACAGAGAGACAAAACTGTATCACACGTGCATCACTCGTAGGATCTCTCTCCCAGGCACGATAACGGAGTGAACATTTCGTCGCCATTGCCCCATTTTTGCTCGCAATCGCCAGATTATTGAACTTCTCTGCTCTCACTTTCAGAGCGTCTGCCTGTGCGCCACCTTGTAGCACCACCAGTGAGCCCAAACGATCCAACACTCCTGTTTTCTGGGCGAATTCAGGATGAATTAATTGATTGGTTGCGTGTGGAATTCCACCACTTCGTGATGACTGAAATCGCTCTGGATACGCCTTCTGCGCTGTGATTCGAGCAATCCGTGAAAACTTCATCCCTGTACGCTCACTATATTGCTTCATTTCTTTGAACAGTCTCACCCAGCGTCCACTTCGCATCAAGCTTGCGTAATATTCTAGTGCCGGTCCCCAGGAGATCGTAAAGTTGCCCCTTGCTCCGGTAAGTAAAACGCCCGCATCCTGCTCACTGGCCTTTTCATAAAAGCCTCGAATCCAGAACGAATTCTCAAAAAATTTATATGGCATCTCCATCATGTCAAGCCATGTATCCACTTCACTGAAGGGACTTCTGCCTTCAAAATCCAGATAATTCTCCGAAATGTTTCCTACATGATTCACCGTAGATCGAATGAAAGGTCGTTCATCTGCAAGCAATGTTTTGGGTGTATAATCTTTGAAATCAGACACAGGCACATAACTATAGGCGTTCAGCTTTTTTCCTTGGCTTCGCAAAGTACCTGAGGCAAAACCAACAACCGCTCCTGAGTCAAGGCCACCACTTAAGGCAGCAGCGACTTGCCGATGAGTCCGCAATCGTGTGCTTACAGCTTGTGCAAAAACATCACGGAATGCCTCTACATACTCTCCATCTGATTTGAGGCGAAGTGGTTCAACCTCATCCCAGCGATGATACTGATTCAACTCGACCTTACCGTCTCGAAAAAGTAACGTATGCGCCGGAGGCAGTTGCCTCACACCCCGATATGCAGTCAATTGAATGTCTGCTGCGCCATGCATTGCGGGGATCGCGAGAAACTCAGATAACCAGGATTCGCTTAATTCTTTGGAAACACCCTCCAAAGACAATAGAGGATTCATTAGGGTGCAGAAGGCAAAGCGCTGTCCATCATGGCGATAGTACAGGGATCTCATGCCCGTAATATCTCTAGCCGCAAACAACGTACGCTTGCGATCATCCCAGATAGCAAAAGCAAAGTCTCCAAGCAGTTTGCTTGTCACATCTGTCTGCCATCGTTGATATGCTCTTAGAATTAACTCACTATCTGCCAACTCGGCTAATTCTCTTCTGGTTATCTGCAATTGGTCTGCTAACTGCTCCCGATTGTCCAAGATAGCATCAGCGGTAATAGTGAGGCCGCTAGCCTCGTCATATAAAGGTATTTTTTCATGAACTGACTCTGGTGTAATCCACTGTGCATGACAGCTTAGGAAAGCTTCATTGCCTTTCCACACCCCTGTCGTGTCTGCTGGAATATGACCCAAACTGGCATACAACCGCCAACTATCTTCCCACAATGCTTCTTGACCCTCGGTGTGAACAATCCCCGCAATGGCGCTCATGACTTTCCTCCCCGTAGAATCTTGCGCTGGGATGCCCAGGCACTAAGCTGATGACCAAATGGAATCAAGGATTTGATCCGCTGTATCTTGCTTTGCGTCGAGGCTAGTTGCAGCTTTAATCTCTCGCGCTCGTTATATCCTCGTTCTAACCGATGATCGGCAGCCCGTAATGCAGCTTCCAATTGCCTTATCGTTGCTAATGCAGCTAGCGTTGGATCGGTTGCTGATGCTTGCTGTGTATCTGTGGCATCTGTTCTTTCATGTTCGGGCTGTACTGCTGCAGCTTCAGGCTTTATTCGGTAATGAGGCTGCCACTCACATCCGGTTGCTTTTGTGAATTGACGTGTAAGTCGTTCCACAATCTCTTGATCTGCACTGGCTTCATAACGTACACCCGTCCACTGCTCCGCTTCCTCTAACTGCTGGCTGTACCCCATTCGATGAAACAAATCTGCTCCAATGGTTCGGCAATATAGCTCAACTTCTTGACGATCAAGTATACTTTTCCAGTTGTTAATTGAATCCTTGTGTGCTTCCTGATGTGATGCCAAGAACGGATCACCTACACCCATGCTGTAGAACATATTGGATTTCGTCGTATCCACAAACCGTCCATATTGCTCCATGCCCTCTTCATAGCCGATCCCGAGAAAGGTACATAGCTTCTCCAGTTCGTCCTTGGGGCTTGCGACGAGTTGTTCATACTTTATCTCATAAGCTTGAGGATGCTCCACCTCAAAATAATCATTTAGTCTGAGCAAACCTAAGGTCAGGTCAACTGCTCTCATATTCAATTCGGGACTTTGTAAACTCTGAATGAGTTCGAATCCATTGCCTGAGTTACGGTTAACTTTTTTGAATGATGCAGCAATGGAAAGTGGATTACGCTGGAGATGAATTCGCTTGGACTGTGGAAAGAGACGATCAAGCCATTCCAGCATATAATAGTAACGCGGAGATTTATCTACAACGAAGTCTGCCCCGCTGCCTTGTAGGAAACCATTATAGATTTCTAGGGCGAACCTTCGACATGCTTGTTCAAATACATCCTCAGACACCATCGCACTATAGAACTGACGAATGATGGCATTCCCACCATAGGGGCGAGGCTCTGCTTTGGCCAGATCGACCAGACTCATTAGGAACCACATCTCTTGCGTGGCAAATATGCGACTGTGATTTTGTAACATGACGGTGGAGAGTGAACTTCCACTGCGAGGGACACAAAGTAAAAATACAAGTCCGTTACCTTGAATATCTACCAATGGCATCCTCTCCTTTTGTTTATATAATAAGCATGCAGTTGGTATACTCAGGAAGCTCGAGGATCAGACGTGATTTTGTATGCCTAGACAATATATGTACTTTCGACAACGTTTTTGATACGTTATGTATTCATAGTTTTACTCTATGATACAAAATGTATCATGTCAATCTTTTATTTTCAATTTTTCATAATTTTCGTGCGAATCTTCGTTGCTGTCGTTGTTGAATCACCCCTCCATACCTATTCCAGTCCTCTTCTCATTTATGACTTGTCGCCAAATAAAAAAAACTCCAGGATCTGTTCAATGAATGAACTGACCTGAAGCTCTATAGGATTATGAGATGGATTCCAGTGACAGAAAGGAATTCATAATCTCATGATTAGCTGATATGTAAATTGAACTAAATAATATTTACACCCGCTACTCCGATGACAGAATAACCTTCCGATCGCTGTTACCCCAGTGTTACACTTGAAGTTATCCTGATACATTTATATCTGATCCAACCTTAGGCGCATGTCCGCCCCACTGCTTCTGATCCTCCTGGTCCGCAAGCTGAGCATCCTTGATTCCCTGCTGTACTTTGACCGTTAACAAGAAGGCGATGCCTGCAACAAAGAAGAAGATTAAAGACAGTATCCCCCAGCGACTTGAACCCGTTAATTGACCTACCAGTCCGAACACAAACGGTCCAAAGATAGAGGAAAATTTGCCTGTTATGTTGACGAATCCAAAATACTCCCCTGTCCTGCCAGAAGGCATCAGATTACTGAACAAGGAACGCGCCGTAGACTGACTAACGCCCTGTACCACGCCAACAAGCCCCGCAAGTATATAGAAATGAAGTGCCTCTGTCATGAAATAACCGAGAATAACGATACATATGTACACCGACAAGCTTACGAGCAATATTGGTTTAGCTCCCCAACGTTGTGCCCAAGCCCCCAGTAATAACGTACAAGGGAAACCAACGAATTGGGTGATTAACAGCGCAAGCATCAGATCCGTCGTCCCAATACCGATGCTTGTCCCATAAATGGTCGCCATCAGGATAATGGTATTAATTCCATCATTAAAAAACCAAAAGGCAACCAACATCCGTATTAATTGAGGAAAACGTAACATCTGTTTGAAGGTTTGACGTAGTCTGCGTGCACCTACTCTGGCGTATCCTCCCCATGATTGTGGTAAATCTCTTGCCGCAGGACGGCGTGGAGCGAAGCGGAAGATCGGGATAGAAAACAGCAACCACCAGATTGCTACAGAGACAAAGGCAAGCCTAGTACCTGCTAATGTACTGCCCAAGCCAAACCAGCTTGGCTGTTGTATCATTAACAAGTTAAGTGCTAACAGCAAACCTCCGCCGACATAACCATATGCATACCCCTTCGAAGAAATCATCTCTCGCCGTTCGATCGGTACAAGATCAGGCAACATTGCATCATAAAATGTATTACCGCCCGCAAAACCTATCGTAGAAATAATAAGCAGTACGGATGCCAGAAGCCAGTCTCCTTCTCCTACAATACTGAATCCCAGTGTAGCCATTATGCCTATTAAGGCAAATACTCGCAGGAAGTCCCCTTTACGTCCCGATAAATCGGAAAGTGTGCCTAATAAAGGCGTGAGTAAAGCTACGCATAACATACCAATAGAATGCGTGTACGCCAAATAAGACGCGGCTGTATCCGCATCTAGTGTCGCTGCTGCTACTGAAGCATAGAAGACAGGAAGCACAGCCGCTAGCACTGTTGTTGCATAAGCCGAATTAGCCCAATCATACATAATCCAAGCTTTAACCGCCCGTTTCTCCAAATAAAACCCTTCCTTTGCATACATCCTCATATGGGATGCCGGATCAATTCCATTTCGAGGTTGTTCCAAATGTCCGTTATGGCTTATAAAACATGCCTTGTAACAACGTACTTTTTGAACTCGCACCTTTCTATTCTAACGAAAGTTTATCATACTTGTTCCCGCTTTTTGTAAATTATCGCAATGAAATCGTGCTACAACATGTATTCCAATCAAAATAGTCTAAAATGGCCTTAACGTCCCACAGGATGCGACTATTCCGAATGATTCAATGCTACTCGCTTCATAAATGTATCATTTTATATGCTCTCTCATCACATATCGTCCCCGCCCGTGAATATACTTAATTACCGACAGGCCAAACTGTGCCGCGTAATCAATGGGGGGTGCCTACATGTCAAATTCACACCAGCCTTACTCGTTCGTCGTATCCCGGGAAGATTGGTCGCTTCACCGCAAAGGGTACCAGGACCAACAGCGCCATCAGCAAAAGGTTAAAGATGTCATTAAGCAAAATCTTCCGGATCTAATCACGGAGGAAAACATTATCATGTCTGATGGAAAACAAATCATCAAGGTACCAATCCGCAGTCTGGATGAGTACCGTTTCGTGTATAACTACCAGAAGCAAAAACATGTGGGGCAAGGTGATGGTGACAGTCAGGTCGGTGACGTCATCGGTCGTGATCCTGCGTCGCAGAAGCCAGGAAAAGGCGAAAAAGCCGGCGATCAGCCCGGTCATGACATCGTGGAAGCGGAAGTTAGCATAGAGGAATTGGAAGATATGTTATTTGCAGAACTGGAGCTTCCAGATCTGAAACAGAAGGACAAAGATCTCATCGAGACACATACGGTCGTGTTCAACGATATTCGCAAAAAAGGAATGCAGTCTAACATTGATAAGAAACGAACCATTTTGGAGAACTTACGCCGAAATGCAACAACGGGCAATCCCGGTATTCATCACATCAGTCCTGACGATCTGCGGTATAAGACGTGGGAAGATAAGATCATTCCACAATCCAACGCTGTCATTATTGCGATGATGGATACTTCAGGGTCGATGGGCTCCTTCGAAAAATACTGCGCACGCAGCTTCTTCTTCTGGATGACTCGTTTCCTGCGTCGTCAATATGAGAAGGTCGAAATTGTGTTTCTTGCTCATCATACCGAAGCGAAAGAGGTCACCGAAGAGGAATTCTTCACCCGTGGCGAGAGCGGGGGCACCATCTGTTCCTCCGTATATATGAAAGCACTGGATATTATTGATTCACGTTACCCTCCTTCCAGCTACAACATCTATCCTTTTCATTTCTCTGACGGGGATAATCTGACCTCTGACAACGAGCGTTGTGTGAAGCTGATCGGTGAATTGATGAAACGAAGCAACATGTTTGGTTATGGCGAAGTGAACCAATACAATCGCAGCAGTACACTCATGTCTGCTTATCGCCATATCAAGATGGACCAGTTCATGTATTATGTGATCAAAGAAAAAGGCGAAGTATACAAAGCTTTGCGCAGCTTTTTTCAGAAACGTGAAGGAGGCAGTGTAGGATGACCGATGAAATCCGTGACCTTGAATATGCCATTGCCGAAATTATGGAGATTGCCGATGGATTCGGCCTAGATTACTACCCCATGCGTTACGAGATTTGCCCGTCAGACATCATCTATACCTTTGGTGCCTATGGCATGCCTACTCGTTTCAGCCACTGGAGCTTCGGTAAAACCTTTCATAAGATGAAGATGCAATACGATTTTGGACTCAGCAAAATATACGAGCTTGTGATCAACTCTAACCCTTGTTACGCCTTCTTGCTCGACGGAAACTCCCTTATTCAAAATAAACTCATTGTGGCACACGTGCTTGCTCACTGTGACTTTTTCAAAAACAATGCCCGCTTCTCTAAGTCAAACCGAAATATGGTCGAGAGCATGGCAGCGACAGCCGACCGGATCAGCAACTATGAGATGGAATATGGTACTGAGGCCGTGGAAGCCTTCATCGATGCTGTCATTGCCATTCAGGAGCATGTTGATCCACAGCTCATCAAGCCCCGTCAATTGGACAAACAACGTTACATGGAAATGAAGATACGTGAACAGCGTGGAGAGAAAGCGCCTAGACCCGAAGGACGTTATGACGATTTATGGGCTCTGGATGATAGACAGGAAGAGGCAACTCCTACAGATGGAATTAAAGTCCATCACTTCCCACCTGAGCCGGAAAAAGATGTGATGTGGTTCATTCAAGAGTTTTCCGAAGTGTTAACCGATTGGCAGCGGGATATCATGAGTATGATGCGCGAAGAAATGCTTTATTTCTGGCCGCAGATGGAAACCAAAATCATGAACGAAGGCTGGGCTTCGTACTGGCATCAACGCATTATACGCGAATTGGATCTCAGTAGTGAAGACACCATTGAATTCGCCAAGTTGAATTCCTCTGTGGTGCAGCCGTCCAAACAAAGCTTGAATCCATATTATCTGGGACTTAAAATATTCGAGGATATTGAGCACCGATGGGATCATCCATCTAAGGAAGAGCGGGAGCGTTTTGGACGCAAACCGGGTATGGGTCGTGCCAAAATGTTCGAGGTTCGTGAATTCGATTCAGACACCTCGTTTATCCGCAATTACATGACCAAACAATTAACGGAAGACCTTGACCTATACGTATTTGAGAAAAAGGGCCCAGACTGGAAAATCACCGACAAGTCTTGGGAAAACATACGCGATCAGCTTGTATTCTCACGCGTGAACGGCGGCTCTCCTTACCTCGTTGTTCAAGACGCAGACTATTTGCGAACCGGCGAGCTTGTCCTCAAACATCAATATGAAGGCATTGAGCTGGATCTTAAATATATGGAGCGCACCCTCCCTTATCTCTACAAGCTATGGGGGCGCACAGTGCATCTGGAAACCCGTGTAGAGGATAAACCAATCTGGTTCACCTATGATGGCAAGAAGCACCATCGCAAGTTTCTGTGAGATGTCCTCACTTTGATTACTTAATGAACCCGAATGGATTTAATTATTCACATTCTTTTTTAATCCAATATGTATAATCAACAAATAAAGCGGCAAGTCCCTGTAGAATAACGGGGACTTGCCGCTTGGCATGATGTTATAAAAATAGAAATATAGCTAGTGAAGCCTCAATCCCACAATTTCAAAACCAATTCTAAGATTGATCTTCTAACCGCAGTGGAACAAAAAAGTGATGCTCGACCTCTTGAGCTGGCAAGGGGCGACTGAAGTAATACCCTTGGATCTCTTTGCAGTCATTCTGCATTAAAATATCCAATTGTCCCTTGGTCTCAATGCCTTCCGCAATAACTTCCATCTTCAAATGCTGAGCCATCGAGATAATCGTTGCGACAATCGCCTGATCACTCCGATTCTCCGTAATATCGGTAACAAATGAGCGATCAATCTTCAATTTATGGATTGGATAATGCTTCAAGTAGCTGAGCGAGCTGTATCCTGTACCAAAATCATCAAGGCTGATCTTCACACCGAGCGAGGTAAGTTCGTTAAGAATTTCGGCAGATACAGAAGCGTCCATCATCATGCTCTCTGTAATCTCCAGTTCTAGATATTTGGCTTCCAGCCCAGTCTCAAGCAGCGCATGTTGAACCTGCTCTAACAGGTTAGCCTGATGGAATTGCAGGCTGGATAAGTTAACCGAGACTGGAATGAGTGGCCCACCAGCTTCATGCCATTGCTTCATCTGTCTGCAGGCTTCCCGCAGCGTCCAGTTCCCAATCGCATAGATCATACCTGTCTCCTCAGCGAGTGGAATGAAGACATTCGGTGGCAGAATTCCTTTGTGTGGGTGGTTCCAGCGAATAAGTGCTTCCACACCAATCATCCGGCTGTCCTCCGTCCGAATCTGGGGCTGATAATACAACACCATCTCATCGCGTTCCAGCGCCTTACGCAGATAGCCTTCCAGTTCAATTCGCTCATACAACTCTGAATCAAGTTGGGTGGTATAGAATTGAAAGCCATTCTTGCCGTTTTTCTTCACTTCATACATAGCGGTATCCGCATGTTTCAATAAACTATCCGCTTCCGTACCATGATCGGGATACATCGCAATTCCAATACTTGCGGTAACATAGAAGTCATTCTCTTTTAGACGGTATGGTAATTGAATCGCACTGACGATTCGCTCTGCAAGCTCAGCCACGCCAATCTCATTCCTCTGATCATTAGCAACAACTAATGTGAATTCATCTCCGCCCATACGAGCTAGCATAACATTATCCTCGGCTTTGGAATCCCAGGCTTGCATCGCATCCATGATCCGATCACTAACCTCTTGCAAGAAGATATCTCCGATGGAGTGACCCAGCGAATCATTAATCATTTTGAAACGATCAATATCCATCACCATAACTGCAAATTGTTGACCTGTTAATTCAGAGGAGGCAATAGTTGCGGCCAGTACATCATCCAGCTTTCGCCGGTTGGGCAACCCTGTAAGTGAATCATGCAGAGCTTGATGAAGAATGTGCTCCTGTGCCTGCTTCTCCTCTGTAACGTCCTTGATTAAAATATGACTGCCCATATGATTCCCCTTGATCAACACAGGCACAACGCTAATATGCAAATCTCGCAACCGCCCATCCATGACCCTCATCGTTGCGTTGTAGTTCTGCTGATCCAGACAACCCTCTCCCCAAGCCACATCCTGCATATCGTTTTGCCAATAGATTTCAACATGTTCGAGAGTATGATCAATACGCCGATTGATCACCTCTTGCTCTTCATACCCTGTTATACGAGTAACGGCAGCATTAATGCCTTTGACGTAACCTTCTCGATCCACAGAAATAATAGCATCGGAATGGTTGTGATACAGCGCTTGGTACCATTGTTCATTCTCATGGATACGCTGATCTTTTTGAGAGAGACGTTGATTGAAGAAAATACCGAATAACGTAAAGCCCAACGTAACAAACGTGCCAGCTGCAATTAAATAAGCGAGCATGTCGGGGTTCATCTGCATGCCTGAGTGTTTTACCATGACATGTCCATTCTGAAATTGCGCGGCAGACATCCCCGTATAATGCATTCCCGTTATGCCAATCGCCATAATAAGTCCACTGCCCAGCTTGTACGCCCAGGTCGAACGTGAATGTTGATGCCTGAAAAAAAACATAAGCCACAGTGCAGCAAAGGAAGCCGCTGCCGCGATCAATATCGATAAGATCACCTTAGACAGCTGATACATAATTGAAGCGGACATCGCCGACATCCCCACATAATGCATACTGCTGATCCCGACGGTCATGAGCAAGCCGGCAACAATGAGCTGCCTCATCGACACTGACTCCCGGCCAGCGATATGCAAAGCTACACCAGATGCAACGATGGCAAGCAGAACTGAAAGTGTTACTCCACCCATTGAATAGGAAACGTGCATCGGGAGGGTGAAGGCCAACATGCCCACAAAATGCATTGACCAAATCCCTAGTCCCATCGACATCGCGCCACAGGTGAGCCACACGTTTCTTGGCATCCCCTTCGCCAAGCTTACCCGCCCTGCAAGATCAAGCGCCGCGTACGAAGCTACTGCTGCAATAACGTAAGATAAAATAACAAGTTCCGAGTTGTACGTTCCATGTATGTGCTCCACTCCGTCTTTCCTTTCAACCGGCAAATGTCTTGTATGTATGTTAAAAGTAAAAAAAGAAGCGAGTGCTCTGTCCCGGTGACAGGCACTCCCTTCACTTCATTTGACTTGTAACCACAAACTCCAGCAAGCGGATACATCACGTATCCCTAGCTATATGCACATCTGAAATCCGTTTAATATTGATGTATATAGTCTAATCGTCCTACTCCCGAAAATCAACACTTATTTCCATATCTATTGTCTGCCAATTCATTGAATCGGACACGAATTATGCTTCATCTCATGCTTTATCATTTGCGAACGAGCAGCAGGTTACCAAATCCGGAGGTATCTCGATATGAATTGCCTGAAACATCACTCCAGATGGAGACACTACTACGTTTGCCTTCACCTGTGCTATCGTCATTCACTTGCAGATCGAATCCGATCCACGGTGCAGTATGGGTCGACACCAGATCTAATGGAATGGCTGCTTCTACAACGTAACCTGCATTCGTCAGACGTGTATAAGAATGAAACCGATCCTGAAGGGCATTGCCTCCAAAAGAAGTTTCATTATCATAATTGATTCGATATTGAGCATCATCCTCTTGATAAAACGAGGTTTTGTTATGATTGGGATCCACAAAAAATTCAATGGAATCCTGCTCATATGCATTCACACTAGCTTTGCTACGCAGGGGGTCTCTGACCTCAGCGAGTACATACAAATATTGTTCATCCCATAACAATTGTGCTGTCGCTGTTGCCCCAGAGTTCCCAAGAACCCACACATCCGTTTGAATGGAAGCCGCCTTTTTCCATATACGATCCTTCTGACCATCTAACACGGGTGTACCGTACGTGACCTTCGTATGTTTCAGGGTACTGCCTAATTTCAATCTGCCACGATTCCCTGGTTCATTCGGTTGTTGATTATTGACATCGTTCCAGACGACAACGGAGGTGTGACCATCCGCCTGCTGATCTTGAATTCGATAATCCATAGACAACGTTTTGCCTTCAGCAAGTACAGAGGCTGACAATGGGATAGCTGCATAAATGATATACCCCGTCGATGTCTCTTTTACTTTGTATAACTTATGATCCTTCCCTTTGCCGCCATTTCGTTCAAATGTATACTGCCCATTCACAGGCTTAGGTTCTTTTTTCTTCTTGGAAGTCGGATCAGCCGCCCCTCCGTCTGTTGGGTCATTCAATTCTTCTTCAAGGAACACCTGCACCTGATCTCCCTTGTGTCGGGAGGTGTCTTGTACTTCTATGCGAAGATTTACCTTTTTATTATCCCACAGCACGCTTGCTTGCCCCGTAACATCCGATGTACCTTCTACGCGATGGGAAACTTGCACACCTTTTACGGCTCCCCATAGCACATCTTCCTGTCCTTTGCGATCCGGCGTAGCAGGGCTAGCCTTGTTCGCTGTCCATTCGTTCCGAACCATCGGCAGTGTTGTCGTATCAACCAATGCCCAGTAAGCGGGTTTCGCTTTCAGTTTCCGATCAAATAAAAGTGGTGCATCTTTACGCCCCTGCACGGGATGATTATCCAGCCATGTTCCATCATCCGCAAGCCCCCAGACGGTTACGCTGTCCAGCACTCCGCGCTGATCAAACTCCTGAAACAGATCGAACAATTCCTTATACCGGTATGCCTGCTGCATCATTAGTTCATCTGTGACTGGTTTCTCCTGCTCCGATGAACCCGAATAAATAGACACATCCAGTTCTGTCACTTGTATATTGACCCCTAGAGCAACAATTCGCTCAAAAGCTTCACGGATTTGCTGTACATTCGGCCCATACATAGACACATGCATTTGGAACCCAACCGCATCAATCGGTGTACCTTTTGCGAGCAGCTTTTCGACCAGTTCCACCATATCATTCAGTTTATTAACGCTACCTTCCAGCCCATAGTCGTTGATGACCAGCACAGCGTTAGGATCAGCTTCGCGTGCATACCGGAACGCCAGTTCAATGTAATCACTGTCATCACCGTCACCATCTACATCACCAATGATATCTCTCCACTTGGAACCACTTGCCTCATTACGCAGACCTCCTCCATCCGAGATGACCTCATTGACAACGTCCCAAGTGTGAACTTTGCCCTGATATCGATGCATGATTGTCTGAATATGTGTCTTCATCCGTGCAAGAAGTTGTTCCCTAGTCGCTGGCTGTGATGCATCATCTGGACTTGTAAAAAACCATTCGGGGACTTGGCTATGCCATACTAACGTATGACCTCTTACCCGCATATTGCTGTTCTCGGCAAACTCAACTAATCGATCGGTGTCCGACCAGACAAACTCACCTTCACGTGGTTGCATCGCATCGATTTTCATAAAATTACCCGCGGTGATGCTGTTGAAATGCTTGACTAACAACTGTGCATGTGGATCTTGTGGATTAAGAGCTGGCAAGTCAATAGCTGCCCCAACGTCATAAGATGTTCCGAGCGTACTTGCTAGATTTGGAATGTCCTGTTCAATTTCTAGCGAGTCTGCCGCTGTAATAACAACATCATCAATGTAAAATGGAATCGTATCCGTCTCTGTCACATTTACAGACGATTTCCACGGGGTTTCCGCATAGAATCGAAAACCGGTAATTCCACTACTTTCACTTGGAACGACGACATCCGCCTCAATCTTCTTCCATTGTCCCTGGGTTAAACTTGTTGAAGCGAACGTAGTATATTCTCTGGTTGAGCTGTCGTTATGATACTCCTTCTCCAAGGAACCATTAATGACTTGAGTGGCTGGCCCTTCATCATACATCGCCCAAAAGGAAATATGCACGGTGCTTCCCTTCTCCAAGTGATTCAACACCTCGATGAGCGGTCCATGAAATGTTTCTGTACGGGAGGACGTCTTCAAGCTACGCGTGCTGTTATGGCCAGTGCCTGTGACAACACTCAGCTGCTCAGAACCTCGCGGGCGCCATTCTCCCACCTGATTATTCTCAAAATTGGCTGCAAACAGCTGTTCACCAGGTACACTTGGATTCTCAGGCTCCGGTGCAGCAGTTACCCGTCGTAATTGGAACGAATCCAACAGATAACTACTCGTTGGGTCATCACTCTCTAAGTACAATAGCAGGTCTGTTCCTTGCTGATAGCTGTACTCTCCCTGTAACTTAACCCATTCCTGATCAGTTACAGAAATAGCCGTATTCACTTGATCATATTGTGCAGCCTGAGTACCTTCACGACGCTCAACGGTAAATTTAAGATTAGCCGGTGTCGTCCCAGGCAACAGCTTCACATATCCTGTTATTTCATAGACAGCGTGTTTCTCCAATATATTCGTTACGGATAAGGCAGGTCCATTCCACGCTGCGGTTCGGCCTGTTGTCTGGAGAGCATGTGTTCCTTCATACGCATCCTCCTCTGTCACGGCCAGCGTAACGTTGCCTCTAGGTGCCCACCCTTGGGATGTGCCCTCTTCATAAGAATGAGACAGTAATAATTCATCCTCATCTGCTGTCTCGGCACTTATCTTTCCCGGACTCGTCAAAGGCAGCAAACTGATGACCATGACCATTGTTAAGCACAAGCTCCACCATTTTCGATAACGCATCCCATTGCCTCCTTCGTATTTTTTTTATACATCAATGCTTTTGTAAACACTTTCATTATATAGACTACTAAAGGATTTAATTACCATCTAGTTCCATTTCCACTGCTAACATCAGCAACCTCAGCAGCAAATACACTCACCTACAGATAAGGTATAACTTCTAATCACATACAAAAAAAGAACAGCCATTGGCTGTCCTCTTTTTGTCCTTATGTCACCTACTCAGGCACAGGTGCTGTTGTATGACGAATGACCAGATTGGAAGGCTCCGTAACTACTGGAGGTGTATAGTCTGGATTCTCGATCATAGCAATCAGATACTCAATCGACTTGATACCGATCGAATATATATTTTGATTAATCGTCGTTAGTCCAGGCTTGAACACCTGTGCATAGTATGTATTGTCGAAGCCAATAACAGATATGTCTTCAGGTACACGCAGACCATGCCGTTCAATTTCTTGAATTGCTCCAAATGCGGACATGTCCGAAGCACAGACAATGCCAGTAGGATGATCCTTCAGGGCTAATAGCCTTCTCGCTGCTTTACCTCCACCATCAAAAGAATAATCACATTCTTCCAAGTAGATGGTTGAATACGGGATCTCACAGCGTCGCAGCCCTTCTTTGTATCCGTCTAGTCTCAGGTTCGCTACCGCTGAACCTAATGTCCCCGAAATATAGGCAATCCGGCGGTGCCCCAGCTCAACTAAATGTTTAACACTCATGCCAATAGCATTCGCGTTATCCGTTGTGATATATCCAGCTCGCTTCCCGAACAAATCCGTATCCACAAACATCGTTGGAATCTCAGCATGAACTAGCTCTTCAATACTTTTGTTTTCTCTTCCTTCACCAAATACAACAACACCATCCACATTACGGCTCCGGCAATGCTTGATGAATGAATAGCCAGGGTCATCGAAACGGGTAGATAAACGAACAAGATCATAACCGCTGTTCTCCAGCGCTGTCTTGATCCCTTCCAACAATTCCGATACAAATGGGTTGGTAAACGGTACGGTTAAGAGTACGCCTACTGTCCAAGAGCGACGTTTAACTAATCCACGTGCGACCACATTGGGTTGATATTTTAATAGTTCGATGGCTATATTGACTTTTTTTCGAGTTTTGTCACTTACATCAGGATAGTCATTCAGCACTTTGGAAACGGTTGCAACAGATACGCCCGCTTCTTTGGCCACATCATGGATAGAAGCCATCTGATCACCTCAACCTCTTATAAATCCCCTGTCTCCGGCTGCTTTCGCTAACGCATCGGCAGGTTTGTCTACCCATTATAGCTTAAAACAGCCAGAAACGGTAATACCGGTTCCAACAAGTGTATTATCTACAGCTTAATGATCCAGTTTCTGCAGATCCACTGCCAATTTCTCCATCGTTGTGGCGAATACAGCCAGCTCTTGAGAACGGGATGCTTGACTGCGTGCCCCCTGAGACGTATGTTCTGATTCCTTCTGTACATGACTGAGTTTTTTCATGATCTGATCTAGATTAGCCTGAATCTTTCCTTGTGCATCACGAGAACTCGCTGCAAGCTTACGCACCTCACTCGCGACCACTTCGAAGCCCCGACCGAACTCCCCAGCATGAGCAGCTTCAATTGCTGCATTCAATCCAACAAGGTGACTCTGATCTGAAATTTCGCGGATGAGCTCCCCCATCTTACCGATCTGTTGCATTTCTCCTGTTAACTCTTCCAGCAGCTCATGTGCTTGATCCTGGGAAGCTGCCGTTTGCATAGCGACATCAGAGATCGCTCGTGCATTTTCATTCAGTTCACTGATCATCCCTGTCAGCTGTTGTGTAATTTGCGTAATGGCCAGCAACGTATTTTGTTGATCCGCCGCAAGATGATGCAGTTTTTCTTTTTCTTTTTTCTCATAGGCTTCCAGTACAAGCTGAGAGTCTAGATTGAACATTTTGCTAAGTGCTTGAATGATGGGATGCCATGACTCAGGAATGACCTGCTGGAAAATGGTTGTCGCAATATCAAGATAGACCATATATGTACCTAGATAATAATCTTCAGACAATCCAATTCGTGAGTGTACCAGCCCAATCTCAATACGTTGGTTAATATAAGCGTCGTCCACGACACCGTCCGTCATTGATAACCAATACATCCGTTGTGTTTCTTTTAGTCGGTCAATGTTAGAGAATCGAGCAATCAGATCCACCAGTTCAGGATAGTTGCCTACATGTCTGTAAAAGTGATCAACAACTTCATTTACCACTTTCTCAAAGACTGGCCGGTGAGCGGCAAGTAATTGCAAATCTTTGCTTGTCAGTCCAATATAATCGAGTTGTTTCTGTCTTGCTGCAGCAATACTCATAGTGATGTAATCGACTCCTTAGTAACCAATAAGAAACTTTAATTTCTAAATATTGTATAGATTATAGACTAAATGACCTACTTTTTCATAAACCATTAGAACTATTTTGTCATAAATTTGTACAGGATTGTGATTAAACTCACTTCATTTCTATGTAAAGCATGTAAAAAGGCTCTTAATCCTGCCGTGAAGGAGCCTCACAGCAGACATTAAGAGCCTGATCCGGAATGGTCTGATATTAGCGATTCAATAAACTACCCACATAGCGCAGCAACTCATTTGCACTCGCCGCGGTGTAGCCATGTTCCTCAATTAATCGCTTAATGACTTCGTTCATTCGTTTTAATTGTGTCGCATCCGGAGTCTTCGTTGATGTCGTAATTTTGACAATGTCCTTCAGATCGGCAAACAGCTTTTTCTCGATCGCTTCGCGCAGGCGGTCATGGCTGCTATATTCGAACTTACGCTCCTTGCGGGAGTAAGCCGAGATTCGGATCAAAATCTCTTCCCGGAACGCTTTTTTCGCATTTTCAGAAATACCAATCTGCTCCTCAATCGAACGCATCAAGCGCTCATCCGGATCCATCTCCTCATCTGTCAATGGATCTCGAATTTTGGACCAATTGCAAAAGGCTTCAATATTATCAAGGTAGTTCTCAAACAATGTTCTTGCAGATTCCTCGAATGAATAAACAAACGCTTTTTGTACCTCTTTCTTGGCAAGCTCGTCGTATTCTTTGCGAGCCAGAGCGATAAAGTTTAGATACCGCTCACGCTCTTCTTTGGAGATAGAAGCATGCTGGTCCAAACCGTCCTTGATTGCCCGCAGAATGTCCAGCGCGTTAATGCACTGAAGATTTTGTTTAATCAAAGCACTGGATATCCGGTTGATGACGTACCGCGGATCGATTCCCGACATCCCCTCATCCAAATACTCATTCTGCATTTCACGCAAATCTGCTTCTTTGTATCCTTCAACTTCCTCACCATCGTACATCCGCATTTTCTTAACCAGATCCATGCCTTGTTTCTTGGTTTCTTTCAAACGTGTAAGTATCGAGAAAATGGCTGCTGTCCGCAGAGCATGCGGCGCAATGTGAACATGCTTCATGTCACTTTGTTGAATGAGTTTCTCATAAATTTTCTCTTCCTCAGACACCTTCAGATTGTAAGGTATCGGCATTACAATCATCCGGGACTGCAGCGCCTCGTTCTTTTTGTTGGATATAAACGATTTGTACTCCGATTCATTTGTATGTGCGACTATCATTTCATCTGCACTGATTAACGCAAATCGTCCAGCCTTGAAGTTACCCTCTTGCGTTAACGATAACAAGTTCCAGAGGAATTTCTCATCACATTTCAGCATCTCCTGAAACTCCATGAGTCCCCGGTTTGCTTTATTTAATTCCCCGTCGAATCGATAAGCACGTGGGTCAGACTCTGAACCGAACTCGGTAATTGTAGAGAAGTCGATGCTTCCTGTGAGATCTGCGATATCCTGAGATTTCGGATCAGATGGACTGAATGTTCCGATCCCTACCCGGTTATCTTCCGAAATGACGACTCGTTCCACCTTCACGCGGCTAATATCTCCGCCGTATTCTGTACGAAGCCGCATCTGGCAGGAAGGGCATAGGTTGCCTTCAATTCGAACACCTATTTCCTTCTCTACTTCTGGACGAAGCTCCAGTGGAATGAGATGTAAAGGCTCCTCATGCATTGGGCATCCCTCAATGGCGTACACTGCACCTTTTTCTGTACGGGAGAACTTCTCCAATCCACGTTTCAGTAACGTCACCAGCGTAGATTTCCCTCCGCTGACGGGTCCCATAAGTAATAATATCCGTTTACGTACATCCAATCGGCGTGCTGCTGAATGGAAATATTCTTCGACTAGCTTCTCAATGGAACGATCCAAGCCAAAAATCTCTTGCTCAAAAAACTTGTATCGTTTTTGTCCACCCACTTCTTCCACGCCGAATGATTCAATCATCTGATACACTCGTGCGTGAGCCGTCATTGCCGGAGTCGGATCTTCTCTCAGCATTGCGATGTAATCCTCAAATGTTCCGTTCCATGACAAACGGTCACTCTCTGCCCGATGTTCCGCAACGCGTTCAAAAATATTCATGCTTGGTACCTCCCATGGCTCCTTTAGTGTGATTGTCAACCATTCCGAATGGTATGAAGAAATCAATAGAATTGCGGCTCCTGCTTGAATACTCATCTGCGGTCCGGATTAGTCCCGCCACCCTCTGTCCAAACGACTGATATTGTTGTGAAAAGTGTATTACATACCTATGCGGCAAATTGGATAAGTTGACCTCTTTTTTTCAATTCGCAGGTCTTAATTTTACCCATTCCTTGTTCTATCAGACATCTTGACCCTCAGAAAAAAAAGAACGGATATGCTATAATAAAGGTTCTAATTCAGGAAAACGGACAGCACTTAACCAGGCAGAGGATGTTTACAGGAAAGGAGTGGCGAGCATGGCTATTCAATACGAAACCGAATTATATCCGCCTATAAAGGCATTCTTCGAGAAGCAGGGGTATACCGTGAGAGCCGAAGTGAAGCATTGTGATCTGGTTGGTATCAGGGCTAATGAGGACGTGCCTCTAATCGTGGAGATGAAAAAGTCCTTCAACCTGTCTCTCCTTCTACAAGGGATGCAACGATTGAAACTAAGTCCAAACGTATATCTGGCGGTAGAACGTAATCGTAGTAAACGAGGAGCGGTAAACCAACGCTGGAGTGAACTGACCGCAGTCTGCAATAAACTAGGGCTTGGTTTAATTGCTGTTACATTCTACAAAACCAAATCGCCTCTGATTGATGTCCTCTGTGAACCCATCACACTTAATCATGCCCTCCCTTCATCTTCTCGTAAAGGCGGCGTTAGACGGCAACGGCTGCTAAGAGAATTCGACGAACGTACCGGAGATTACAATACAGGAGGTAGTACACGCCAACCCTTAATGACGGCTTACCGCGAAAAAGCATTACGTGTTGCTACTGCATTAAGGAATGAAGGTGAAGCTTCACCAGCGATTATTGCTAAACAGACAGGAGTGGGTTCGACCGCATCGATGCTACAGAAGAATTATTATGGCTGGTTCGAACGAGTATCTAGGGGGAAGTACATCCTCACCGTTAAGGGAATTGAGGCTCTTACAGCACACGCACATATGCTTGACCAACAGGAGCTACTTGAACTTCGCATGAATGAATTGGAATGGAACAATGATTCAGAGAATTCCTTCTCAAATGAGGGCGAACAGGAGCTAGAGCGCGTCGCTGAAGACATGTTATCTTATGTAGTCCAAAAAAATGACTGAACTTCGGGGATATTCTCCCACTCGTATGTTCAACCACGATATAATAGCCGCATATTGCTGCGGCATTTATAAAAAAGAGCCTATCGTTTCCTCAATAAGGAAAGACAGGCTCTTTACATTTCATATCGAATGAATTAGAAGCTGTTAGCTACTTCAGCAGCCAGTTTCAAACCAGCGTTAACGATATTTTCGGAGTTATCAGGGGAAGCATTGTGTCCTTCAACGATAACCAATTCAGGGTTTTGGATACCCCAGAAGTTCAATACGTTTGTTACATATTTAACGGACATTTCTACAGAAGCCATAGGCTCTACAGAATATACGCCACCACGTGCGTTCAACAATGCTACTTTTTTGTCGCCAACCAGACCTACAGGGCCTTCAGCAGTGTATTTGAACATTTTACCTGCTTGGCTCAGGTAAGAGATGTAGTTCACCAATGGAGCAGGAACTGTGAAGTTCCAGAGCGGGAATGCAAATACAACTTTGTCAGCTGCCAAAAATTGATCTTGCAATTGTGCAGCAAGTGCAGCTGCTTTTTGTTCTGCTGGAGTTGCTTCGATCCCGTTAGCTGCTTTGTAACCACCAGTAATTACGTCGTTACCATAGTAAGGGATATCTGTATTGTAAAGATCCAATTCAGTAACTGTGTCACCTGGGTGGGATTCTTTGTATGCACTCAAGAATGCATCATACAATTTAACGCTCACTGCTTGATCCGCAGGGCGGTCGTTTGCTTTAACAAATAAAATATTAGCCATGTTTGGTTTCCCCCGTTAATTTAAAATGATAAGTGCTATAGGCACTAAATTAAAATTGCCGCCCCTATTTATAAGGGCACAACTTATTAATACACATTATATATAAAAATGTTAGTGGATGCAATAACGTAATTACTTTGGACGCATATGGAATAGAACCCGCAGCCTGAAATGTACGTGTAACGACCATCTCAGGCGCAGATCCAATATCTTGCTTCTCTATATCATTGTATTTATTCTATTGTGAAATTAACTACGTGCCGTAAATTCGGCGATGGACTCGCTGATTAGGTTCATGCCAAGTAACAGCTCATCTCGACCGGGATGACTGAAGTTTAATCGAATATGACGATGATCTTGTTCTCCTGTAGAACAGAGAGAGCCCGGTAAAAAAGATACACCTTTTAACAGAGCTGCTCTAAGCAATGCCCCGCTATCCAATCCTTCAGGTAATTCCACCCATAGATACATGCCCCCTTGGGGTATATCGTAATTGGAGCCCTTCCAGCCAGGCCTTTTCAACAATTCCAGCATCAACTTCAGCCTGGTTTTGTATTCCCGGTTCAATAAGGATAAATGATCCGTCCAGCGAAAAGGAGAATGTGCTAATAGTTGATACAACAATCGCTGATTCATTGGGCTGGATTGTCCATCTGCAATCCGTTTAACCGATGCCATCGCCTGAATCAGAGCTGGATGACCTGCAGCCCATCCTGTGCGTAAGGCTGGCGCAACCGTTTTGCTGAACGAACCAATGTACAAGACATGTCCACCCTGATCTGCTGTATCCAACGCGAAGAGTGATGGGTACTTGCGATAGAAATCCTCGGTCTGCAGTCCATCAAAATGCAATTCACCGTACGAATCATCCTCTACAAGCAGCACACCATAACGAGAACATAAGTCCAATACCGCCTCCCGTCGCTCCAAGCTCCATAATGTACCCGTAGGATTACAGAAGCTAGGTGCAGCAAAAAGCAGCTTCGGCCTCACCTGCTGCATATGGCGTTCCAATTGATCCGGCAATATTCCATCAGAGTCACCCATCACAGGCACAATAATGGCTCCTTGCATCTCCAAAACTTCGAGGCAGCCCGGAGATGTAGGGTGTTCAACTAGAACAGAATCCCCTGGCTCTAACAGCAATCTCATGACGAGATCAATGGCCTGCTGTGTTCCTGTCGTTAATAAGATCTGCTCTGGAACTGTTCGTATGCCTTTGCGAGTGTTCCAATCCTTGTCTAGCCACTCTCTTAGGGGCCTGTATCCAGCCGGCTCACCATACTGAAGTGCAGAGGGACCCGAACTAAATACAGACACAGCCGCCTCTTCCAGCAGTTTAAATGGGAACAATTCCTCTGCTGGCAACTCCTCCGCTAGAGAAATGAAATAATCCTTGTCAGACATTTTGCGAATATCCCTGAGCGGTGAAGACAACAGCCTGTTTGTACGGGAGGCGAAGAAATATCTCATTGGTCTCGTTCTCCTTTCGTCCCTATTCCGAACTATGCACATAGCTCGTAGCCACTACAACCTATTCCAAAAGAACATAGAATATGACGATCGTACATGTCACCTAACGAATCCTAGAACGCGAGAGTCATGAAATGCGGCTCATCAAGAGATGGATTTGGTCTGTCTGGCACACAACGCATACCGCTCGATAGCTTGCGCTCTACTGCTCACGTCTAGCTTTACATAGATTTTACGCAAATAGTTGTCGATCGAACGACGGCTAACGCTGATCTCACTCGCTATTTTATCATAGGTTACCCCTTGAACAATTCTTTCCATAATAAAATTTTCGGTTTCCGTCAAATCTACGATGAATTCTTCCGCTCTTGATTCAATCGGCTCCGCCCATTCTGCGCTGGTCAACCAAGCCATCGGCATGGACACATAACCTTCGCGCAGTCCAGATATCAGATGAATCAATTGGCTAGGGGAAGCCTGCTTGGACAGCATTCCGCTTGCCCCGAGATTCATAAGATGACGGAATAACTTCACGTTATCCTCATCCGTGAGAATAACGATATGACTGTGCGCTGATACCGTTTTTATTTCGGAAATAAATTGATCTGCTTGACCTTCGGGAAGTCGATAATCCATCAGAACCAGATCAGGCTGATTGGCTTTCACCAATTCAAGTCCTTCTGTTCCTGTCGAAGTCATGCCACGTACCAGCAGATCCTGTTGCTCTTCCAAAATTAATTTCGTTCCCAGCATGCTGGTGGGGTGGATATCTACGATGACCACCTGCCATACTTTTTTCATTGTTGTTCCCCCTGGTTATGTATTGGACAAATTTGCTTTTCTATCCTTCGACTTCACTCTTCACCATCGCCTGCGACAGTCCACGTATAGAAGAAGCATGCGCTGCGCAATGTCGAAATTTGAAGAAAAATAAGTGATAAGGCTCTGATCAAGCCCTACATACGTTCTATATTGTGATAAAATCCCAATTTTTCCGTCAATTACGACCACAATATAGTATAATTCTCCTGTATTCCTAGCTAAAAAGGTCGAAAAACTTGCCCAAAGTTCCTACTTATTGCATCTATAAGAAATTGTATCCTAGGACTTCCTTCCGATGCAATCTCTTTTTATCCTATTACTGAAAGAATTTCATTTTTGCGTAATCAATAGGGGCGTGATAGAATGAGGATTGGAATTTTTTTAGTACCTATAAATAACCAGGAGTGATGATATGAAACCTTCTGCTCAACCTTCTGACACCCATCACACCCGGAGCACCAAAAGCAAGGCCGGTTCTTCAATTAAACTGTTTCTGGTCATGTGGATTGTGCTCATTGCACTCGGAGTAATCGGAACCTACTATTATAGTAACCATCTCCAGCGGCAGATGATTGATCAGCTTCAGACACATAATCAACAGCAGATTAACGCATTGAAATCAGAATATGAAAAGCAGCTAACAACGATATCGAAGGAAGTTTCTGACTTACAGGGACAAGTGCAATCCTTCAATGAATTGCTGAATTTCACCAAGGACAATGCAAGCGACAAAACGGACAACAGCAATAAATTGTATACCCAACTGAGCGAAGTCAAAAAACAACTGGAGACCCTCCAGAAAAAGATGGATCTGCTCAAATGATTACACCCGTCAAACAGGTTAATCGTTTTTTTATGCTTGCACTTGCTCCATTTGTTGGACTTATGCTCTGTCTGCTGTTGTTTCGTCCTTCGCTTGAGCCCGCTAATCTAGCGGAACTTGCGCCGCCGGAAGAGACGATTACGCCTCAAACCCAAGCTATTCGTCAGGATCTCTCGGGGGCTGAAGAAGCTGCCGTTCAAACATCTTCTTCTATTAAAAAGACAACGCAATTATACAAACAAACAACAAGTACAATGTCAGCTCTTGTACAAAAGGCAACGTCACAAGCCACTCGCCCAGAAACAATCTACAATCAACGGATCTCGTCTAAACTGGGCGTACCATTTGAACGGATCAACAGTGACCGTCTTACGATCGAGATGTACCGAGTTAATCCGGGCACCTATAAGGGCTATGCGATGAAGATCAAGCTTAAAGACCCTACAGCGATGCAGATGGCTCTCAATAGTGAAGCCGGAAAATCAGAGACAACCATGCAGGCTGTCAGACGCTCCGGAGCCATTGCCGGAATTAATGCGGGCGGCTTTGCTGATAGCGGGGGCAAACGTTATCCTCTAAGTACAACCGTCATGGACGGAAAGTATGTGAATGGATTTCAGGCTAGTTTTAAAGATTTATTTTTTGTAGGACTGAATGATGCAGGTAAGCTCGTCGGTGGCAAGTTTTTTGACAAAGGCTCCCTAGATCGCCTAAAGCCTCAGTTTGGAGCTACGTTTGTACCTGTATTGCTTCAAAATGGTCGTAAAACACCTATCCCTGCCAAGTGGAAGGTATCCCCTAAGCGGGCTCCACGTACTGTCATCGGCAATTACAAGGATGATCAGATACTGATTATCGTAGTGGATGGTTATAACGAGAAAGGCAGCTCCGGGGCAACCTTAGAAGAGCTACAAGGTCGTCTGTACAAGCTTGGCGTCGTTGACGCATATAATCTAGACGGTGGCGGATCTTCGTCACTGGTTCTGAACAATCGGGTGGTCAACAATCCATCAGATGGAAATCTTAGACCTGTACCTACTCACTTTTTATTTTATAAATAGATCTGGATAGGCATTCCTTTTCTTGCCATATTGGTTATAATAGAAGAAATTGAGATTTGTGCAGGAGGTGGCAAGTATATGTCGTTCTCATTGACATTCTGGATTATCGCAATCGTACTCGCTCTGTATATGGCAGGCATCCTGACTGCATCCTACAACAATGACAAAACAAAAGGTCTCTAATGGCCAAGCCTCTTCGCGAAGAGGCTTTTTTTCTTTGCCTATAACGAAGCCAAATCTAAATTTGCCCTTGATTCGATACAAGCGATACAACAAGAGACAAGGATTATAAAGAATGTAGTCATTCTTATAATTCTTGTCTCTTAGATCTTGCGTTCTAAACGTTATATACTCGCTACCTTTGGAGTACATCATCAATAGTACGCCGCCGAATTGTCGCCTACGGTTATAACAGGTGTATATTCAGCCTGATTGCGAACAGAGCCTCCTCCTACGAGTTTCACGTAGATCCGTTCATGCTCTACTGGTTCTCCAGCCATAAGTTTAATTAATTGCTCTGCTGCCAATGAACCCCATTTTCGTTTGGAATAATCAATGGTAACGAGCCTCGGACTAACATAACTGCTGAGTTCAATATTATCAAATCCAATGACGTGGATATCTTGTCCAACCTGCAGCTCACTGCTGGCAAGTCGATTACATAGCCCAATCGCCATCTCATCGTTCAAGCAGAACACGCCAACGGGGCTCGTATATTCTTGGATAATCTGATTCGCAGCCATTTCTCCGCTACTTTTCTCGAAGTCCCCCGTAATCACCATCCATTCCACATTGGGTTCACGCTCTGTAACCTGTCTCACCGCCTTCATACGCTGTACAGAGTCGAACGAGCCTTCCGGACCTGTCACTACATATATCTTGGTAAGGCCTTGTTCAATAAGGTGCTCCATCGCAAGCGTTGCTCCAGCCTTATTATCTAGCAGAACCTGATTGATGTTCGAATGATCTAACTCCCGATCCAGTACAACGATTTTGTGTCCACGATCAGCGTACTGCAGCAATTCCTCACTAGCAAAGGTGTGATCTAGAATGATGGCTCCGTCGATCATTCGTTCTGGAAGCATCCGATGAGACTGTCTACCACTGCATACTATTAAGTCATATCCTTGTGTGTTACAGACCGCCTTCATGCCAGTAAGCAAGTCTCCATAGACATCTCCGCTAAAATCGGTCAGAAATACACCTACAATTTTGGACTCCCTTTTCTTCAACGTCCGTGCAGCAGCATTCGGAACGTAGTTCAGCTCTTTGGCGATGGCCAAAATTTTGGAGCTCGTTTCATCTGTCACTTTGTTGCTGCCATTCAGTGCATACGACACGGTGGAGATCGAAACCCCCGCCTTCTTGGCGATATCCTTAATACTGACCACATTCTTCGCTCCTCTGTTATATGGATCAGGCTCCCCAGATCAGAGAACCCGACGTCTTCTATACTCTTTGAATGTTCAAAATGGAATTTTGTTGAAACGAGACCATTCCGTAGCCTCGTTTCAACATCTAACCGACTACACTAATTTGAAGTTACTCTCCTGAGTATCACGGCTATTCGGTCCCACATAGACGTGGAATGTGCCTTTGTCACTACGATAACTCAGATCTGAGTGGTGATAGCGAAGCTGTGCCTCGCATAGCGTAAATGTTGCAGTGCCTGTCTCACCTGGAGCCAGCTCCAGCTTGACGTAATCTTTTAATTCACGCATTGGTCGTACCACTTCACCCGTTACATCCCTCACATATAACTGAACTGTCTCCACGCCTGTACGTTCTCCAGTGTTCGTTACCTTCACCTTGATGGTCAGGGGAAGCTCACTGATCAGCTCTTGGCCTGAAATATCAAGCGAACCATACTCGAAAGTTGTATAAGATAGACCGTAACCAAACGGCAGCAACGGATCATTCGGGCTATCGATATATTTGGAAACATAGCGCTCCTCCGTCTTCTGAGGATTCAATGGCCGGCCTGTATTAAAATGATTGTAATAGACAGGAACTTGGCCTACCGATTGAGGGAAGGACATCGTCAATCGAGCAGACGGATTCACCACACCTGTCAGCACATCAGCGATGGCTGCCCCACCTTCACTGCCCGGGAACCACGCTTCAAGTACAGCATCCGATTCTTCCCATACGCCATGTAGATCAAGTGGGCGACCATTGAAGATGACAGTGGCCAACGGTTTACCTGTGGATCTCAAATGCTTGATAAGCTCTAATTGTGCTGCTGGCAAACAAATATCAGTGCGTGATCCACCCTCACCACTCATTTCTGAATCTTCACCCAGCGCAAGTACAATCAGATCTGCTTTGCTTGCAACTTCTAGCGCTTCTGCAATCTGCTCCGATGTGATCGTATGCACACCACTGCCTTGGGCAAGGTGGACGTGATCTGTGCCAAGACGTTCCTGCAATGCTGTTCCCAGCTTAACTGCATCCGCTTTTACCCCTTCACATGACCACCATCCTAGAATATCTTCACTTTCGGCAAATGGGCCTATAAGGGCAATATGGGCTTGTGGATTCAATGGAAGGATGTCATTCGCATTTTTCAGCAGCACTGCCGACTTGGTAGCCAGCTCATAGGACACCTGACGGTGTTCCTTCGAGAACACGATCTCGCGCTCTCGTTCTGGATTGGCTCCTCGGAACGGATTATCGAACAAGCCTAATTTTTCTTTGAGCTGCAATATACGAAGTACCGCTTCATCAATAAGTTTCTCGCTCACTTCACCACTCGCAATCAACGCAGGCAGATGATGAACATAGCAAGGTGTCATCATTTCGATGTCCACACCAGCACGAATCGCACGATATGCAGCTTCACGATCATCCTCCGCTGCCCCGTGGGCAATCATCTCACGAATGGAAGCCCAATCCGAGATAAGCACCCCTTCGAATCCCCATTCCTCACGCAAAATGTCACGCATCAACTTCTCATTGCCACTAGCGGGAATACCGTCCACTGTGTTGAATGATGCCATCACCATCTCTACACCCGCGTCAAGCGCAGCTTTATAAGCCGGTAAATAATACTCACGCAGATTGCGTTCCGACATATCCACTGTGTTGTAATCACGACCACCCTCTGCCGCACCATATGCAGCAAAGTGTTTGACACAGGCCGCGAGCCGGTCTGTCTCCTCCTGTAGATTGTCCCCTTGATATCCACGAACAAAGGCTGCAGCGAACAAGCTGTTCAGATAAGGGTCTTCTCCTGTCGTTTCCATAACACGACCCCAGCGCGGGTCACGAACCAAATCCACCATAGGGGCAAATGTAACATGTAAACCAGATACTGCGGATTCACGCGCTGCAATCTCAGCAGATTTCTCCGCTAACTGGGTATCCCATGAACAACCAATCGCCAGCGGGATGGGGAAAATCGTTTTGAAACCATGCACCACATCTGCCATGAACAGAAGTGGAATACCGAGTCGGCTTTTTTCCATATAAGCTTGCTGCACATCAATAATCGCCTGAGCTCCGGACAACCCCAGAATGGAGCCACTGGCCTCCACAGACTGTTGGGTGATTCCCATCTCTTCCATCGGGCCAGTAATCTGCCCCTGCGTATCCGTCCCTTCATAAAAGTTAGACGTTAATTGGAGCAGCTGGGCTGTCTTTTCCGTAAGCGTCATCTGTCCCACCAGATCGATCAATTGCTCATTATTCATCATGTATTCCTCCACACCTCATTGAATTGAAGAACCCGGCTGCATATTTAACTACGCACCGGGTTCGGGTAAATGAGACAGGTTACTTCCACCATGTCTCAACTACTTCCTGAATCTTCACTTAAAAATTCTCGTTCAGCTCATCCAGGTAAGGTTGAACCAGAGACATTTTACTGTTCACCCATTCTTTCCAGTTAGCCTCCAGATCTCCACTTTTGAGAATCAGGTTTGCATATTCGTTCTGGTAATCGAATGAAGCCTGACTTTTTGCTTTGGAGTCGTATAGGTTAACATCCCAGTCATAGGTTGCGAGCGATTGACCCTCTGTTCCGAGTTTTGCTTTTTCCTCGAACAATTTCACAGCACGATCGCGGTAATCTTTTTTGATCGCAGGGTTGACTACACTGAAATCGTCACCGAGCAGGTACAATCCTTCGAAACGAGCTGGGTATTTATCTTCCAGAACCGTTCCTTCTGGCAGCAAGCTCACCAATTCATTGTTCTCATCGTATTTCCAATCGGTTCCTTCAAAGCCCATGTTGATGAGCAATTGTCCCTCTTTAGTTGCGGAATAGTCAATCAGATCCATGATGCGTTCAAATTTCTCGTCGCTAATCTCCGGATTGAAGATCAATGCGGACCAGAAGTTGGCTTGCTCTAGGTTACGGTATTTACCGTCGTCACCAAGAACGATTGCCGTGTGAACCATCTCATCACTATCTACACCTAGATTTTTACGAATATCCGAATCTAGACCTTGTCTGTATGAAGCAAGTCCACCCAGACTTGTTACTGCTGCTGTACCTGTTACTTTAAAGTTGTTCTGACCTTCATTGTTTTTCCATGTGTAGAATTCAGGGTTAAGCAAACCATCTTTATATGCTTTTTGCATCAATTTCAGCCCTGTGAGTGTTTCAGGCTCTGCTGGTCCCCAGTGGAACTGACCGTCTTCACCTTTGAAGAATGGAGAATCTGTGATCGCATGCACACTGTTTGGCATAATGATGTTTGTCATCGCATCAGCGGCGTTATAGGACAGGGGTACAAGTTTGTTCCCCACTTTACCTGGATCTTTCTCTTTTACAAGTGCAGCATATTCATTCAATTCAGTTGTGGTATATGCATCCTTCAATTCGAAACCAACCGCTTCTGCCCAGTCCTTACGGAGAGCAATGACGCCGATTTGGTTCGTAAGTGGATCAGCAGGTTTGTTCTCATAATAAATCGGTCTAGGCAAGAGATACGTTCCACCTGTCAGTTCCTCCAACTTATCACCCAGCCCTGTCAAGTTATACGCTGCGGCAACATTCGGCCAGCGCTCTTTCCAATCATCCGGGAACTTGTAGAACAAGCCTTGATCAATGTTATTCAGCGCATCCCCGTGAACGTAGTTCCATACCGATACATCCGGCAAGTCACCCGAGTTGATCCACAGACGAAGCTTCTCGCCCCATGAATCCCAATCGATATAGTTGTAATCCCATGTTACATTGAATTTGTCTGTCCAGAACTTATGGAAGTCATTATCCAAATTTCCGTTTTTAATTTCCGTCAGGTTCGCTACAGAGATGGTCAGGTTATCTGTGTAATTGCCATCTGCGTCCTTTTCGTTACTACCTTCCGAGCCACCATTAGAACAAGCTGTCACCACCAGCATCAATAAACAAAGTGTGATAACAAAGATCGATCTAACTGACAACTTTTTGTTCGTGTTCATGCTCTTACCCCCATGTTTGTAGTTGAATTTCTAAACCTACTCGTGTTCAAAAAGGACGTTCCATGCCGATGATGCCAACAGGCATCTTGCGTAATCAAAAGCGTTTTTTTCGAACTACCATTATACGTATAATCAGGTTTTGATTGCCCCTGTTAATACCCCTTTAGCAAAGTGCTTTTGCAGCATTGGGAAGAAACACATAATCGGAACCATCGTTACGAATACGGCTGCCATCTTCATACCCATAGAGAAGTTACTTACTTGGGTTGCATCGACACTAGATGCATTGGATGCATTGGTCTGAGACGTGACAATGATCGTCCTGAGCACGTTCTGCAATGGTAACTGATCGGCTTTTCGCAAGAAGATCATCGCATCGTACCAACTGTTCCAGTAAGCTACCCCATAGAAAAGTGTGATGGTAGCTATGATCGGTGTCGCCAGTGGAAGAACGACAGAGAACAGGATTCTCCATTCACCCGCTCCATCCAATCTCGCAGACTCCATCAGTGACTCTGGCAAGGTATAGAAATAGTTCATCATCAGAATCATGTTGAAGGCACTGAAGCTTCCCGCGAGGATCACTGACCACAATGTACCTGTAAGGTGCAACGATTTCATGATGAGATACAGTGGTACAATTCCACCATTAAAGATCATAGTGAACAGTACTAGGAAAAACAGAAACTTTTTAAATGGAAAATTGTTACGGCTTAAGCCGTAAGCCATACTTGTTGTAAGGAACAAGCTGAGCGGCAATCCAATTACCAACAAAATAAGTGTGTTTTTGTACCCTGAAATGATACTTCCATCAGCGAATAATGCTCGGTACGAATCCAGTGTGAACTCTTTCGGGAACATCAGAAATGGATTTTCAGCATATTCCTTTTGTGTTGCAAATGAAATCATGATCACGTTCCAGAACGGAATTAGAATCATCAAGGCAAGCACAAGTAGAATGGCAAATATGATGTAATCGAGAAAGGTCATTTTTTCAGTGCCAATTCTCGGCTTCTTGTTCGCTTTCTTACTCATTCGTTACTCCTCCTCTCTTATCGGAACAATCCGTCTCCGCCAAGCCATTTCGCAAATCGGTCAGCGAGAAGCAACAAAATCATGTTCACGATGGAACGGAATAGGCTGACTGCTGTCGAGAATGAGAAATCGGTTGAAGACTGGAACGTGATTCGATAGATATATACATCGAGCACTTCTGATACATTTTTAGTTGCAGCGTTAGCTAAGTTGAAGATCTGGTCGAAACCGGAAGACATGAGTCCACCAACCGACAGAATAAACATAACCGTGATTGTTGGAAGAATGTTAGGCAGCGTGATACGGAACATCTGCTGCATACGCGAAGCTCCGTCAATCTGTGCTGATTCATACTGATCCTGGTCAATACCGGATATAGCCGCTAGGAAGATAATTGCGCCCCACCCGCTTGATTTCCAGATATCAGTCAATAACAGCATGGGTACGAAGTTCGATTCGGAACCTAAGAAGTTAATCGTTGGCAATCCGAGTAATCCAAGCGCACTATTTACCAGTCCGTCATAAGCCAACACGTTGATAACTACCCCGGATACAATGATCCAAGACAGGAAGTGTGGGAAGGTAAGGACGGTTTGGAACCATTTCTTCCCTCTGCGCATTCGCAATTCATTCAGCAACAATGCCAGAATGATCGGGAACGGGAACTGGATGATCAATTTCAAAATATTGATGTACAGCGTTCGCCATACGGCATCGATAAAGGTTGGGTCACGGAAAACATATTTAAAATTCTCAAATCCGCTCCATGGACTGCCCCAGATTCCCAAGTTTGCCTTGTAGTCTTTGAATGCCAGAGATAGACCTCCCATCGGCATGTAGGCAAATAGGATCAACCAGACAAGTCCCGGTATCAGTAGGGTATATGTCATTCGGTGCTTCCAGATTTCACTCCAGAGCGAATTGCCTTTCACGTGTCCCTTCAGCTTTTTGCTGGGTCCTTCGGCTGCAGGTTTCATTTGCATCTCCTCACTCTACTTTGGTCTTGTCGTTATACAGAAAATCAAACATCGTTCTTAGGTGCTGTTCCCAAAATCTCCATTCATGAGTGCCTGGTGTCTCCACATACCGAAATTCAAAAGCGGTATCCTGCATATATTGGGCAAATGCTCGATTCATCTCGACAAATGGATCATGATCACCGCAGCAACTCAGAATATCGGGTAAAGTTCCACCCAGCTGCAGCAAGTTGGCTGACAAGGTGTACAGATCCTGATTAGGCTTCACTACCAACTGTTCACCAAAAACCGCTTTCATTTCTTTGATCATGCCTGGAGGCATCATCGGATCTTGTAAACGTTTCTGAATATCTGTCACACCCGATAAGGAAACGACTTTGCGATATCGTTCTGGATAAGTCAGTGCACATTTCAGCGCACCATATCCACCCATAGATAAACCGGCAACATACGTCTTCGCTGGATCGGAATTCAGATTAAGCTGACGCTTGCATAAGTCAGGCAACTCCTGAGTGATGTAGTGGAAGTAATTCAGGCCGTATTCCATATCCGTGTAATAGCTTCGATTCGCTTCTGGCATAATGATGGTACAGCCATACTGCTGAGCGTACATTTCGATTGTGGTCAGACGCTGCCATGTACTTGCATTATCGCCTGCTCCATGCAGCAGATATAGCGTACCGCCTGAAGTCTCTCCAGAGTCACTGGACACAACATGTATGCTCGTATTCATGCATAACGTGGGTGATCCCGTTTCGATCGTTATATGCGCCATTTGTAACCCCTTTCATTATCGACTGCCGCCTTCACTCTACTCTTTTGCGCTGTTTGCCTGCAGCATGTCGTAGATTCCCCTGTTGTTTGCTGGGTTATCGAAACGATTCTCTCGAATCGTTTCAAATTCAATCAACTTTAATATATATGGACTTGGAAAAGCCATAATTCACTTGGAAGCGATTTCTTCGAATCGTTTCGAATAAATCATAATCCCGATCAGTAAATCCTGTCAATAACCTTTTTACATTTTTCGCGCTTTTTTTGTTAAAAAATAAGTTCCACAGCCAATAAATTGCGCCAAAAGGCACTTTTTCTGATGGGTAACTGCTTATGCGTAACCGTTTGCTCATCATTCATTGACATCAAACCCGGAATGTACTAACATAAACCCTAATTTTGCATTTGATTAAGGAAACGTTTCACCAACCTAGTTCACTAGGGTTTCATCCTGCGGAAGGTGGTTTATAAATGACTAACAAGCTAAATGGATTTGTTCATAAAATCATGAATGAACGTCTTAACGTGTTATCCGCTCGCGTATTACATAAAGGAGATCTCATTGCACAATGGGATCTCAATCAAGACACTCGACGATTACAACATTCCATTAGTAAATCCTTCACATGCATGGCTGTTGGTCTTGCGATCGAAGAAGGCTTACTTCACCTAAATTCAACACTTGGCGATTATTTCACATACGATAGTCCCACCTCCATCACCGAGACGATGTTTCCGCCACAGCAGTTAATGTTGGTGGATCTACTTCGTATGTCTTCTGGACATGACAATCCTCCACTACACGTAGAAGAACGCGCCTCTTTGGAAGAGAAGGATTGGGTCAAATATTACATGTCGCTACCCTTGGATCGAATGCCAGGGAAACAATTTACCTACAGTAGTGGGGATACCTTCATGATCTCGGCTCTGTTTCAAGCAGCAACTGGCCAAACCGTGAAAGACTATCTAACCCCACGCTTATTTGAACCACTGGGTATACATGATGTCGATTGGGAAACCTCTCCACTTGGCGTTACTTTGGGTTGTGCGGGTCTTTGGATTAGCAATGAGGAGTTAAGTCGATTCGGACAATTGCTTCTTCAAGAGGGCAACTGGAAGGGGCAGCAGCTTATACCTGCTGAGTGGATTCAATGTGCTACACGTAGACAGATGATCACATCTGGAGACGCTGATTGGGGTAAGGGTTACGGGTTTCAATTCTGGATGTGTTCGCATGATGCATACCGTGCTGACGGTGCTCACGGTCAACTGTGTATCATGTTGCCTACACAGCAAGCTGTCATCGCAATCAACAGTGAAGAAGATCAAATGCAGAAGATTCTTGATGCCGTATGGACTGAGATTCTCCCCATCCTAACTTAAGTAATGCTCAGGATCTCAGCTACATATATTTGGCTTCTCTCTCTCATATCCATCTGTTAGTCTGTCTAGCCTTCAAAAAGAAAAAACGCCATGGAGCGCTTCTCCATGACGTAATCTTATTACCCGTGCTGTGGAAGCTGGGTCATTTCATCTAAACATTGTGCGCATATGTAACGCTCTTTGAACTCATTGACTTCTTCCATTGATCCACAGAAAATACATTTCGGACGATATCTCTCCAAAATAATATGATCCCCTTGAACTAGGATCTCTACAGGATCTCCTTCATTCATTTGATACCTTTTACGCAAAGATTTAGGCAATACGATCCTACCCAATTGGTCAACTTTGCGAACGACTCCAGCTGGCTTCATAGCTACGGCACACCTCTCCTATCTCACTCTAAATTTCTAGGTACATTTGTACTAAGTTTATAGATTCGCCAACATTTTGTCGAATCCTGCTGGAAATAAACATTTTTTGTCCTTTTTTTTGAAAAATGTTTTTTTTGACCATTCGTAACCTAATTAGCAGGACGGAACCCGATCAATCTAGACCCGGGAATTCCAGTTGACGCAATGCCTCATATGCGATAATCGCTGCGGAGTTTGAGAGATTCAACGACCGTACGTCACCTGTCATTGGCATTCTCATGCACGTTTCTGGGTTAGCTGCAATAAGTTCCGGCGGAAGTCCTTTGGTTTCTTTACCAAAAACGAGGAAATCCCCATCACGGAATTCAAAATCGCTATACCGATTCTTCGCCTTCGTCGTTGCGTAGAAAAATCGTCCTTCAGGGTATTTCTCTTGAACTTCAGCAAAAGAATCATGATATTCGATGTGTACAGCATGCCAGTAATCCAAGCCTGCACGTTTCAGTGTAGCGTCATCCGTACGAAACCCCAGTGGGTGAACCAGATGTAGGTGGATGCCGGTAGCCGCGCATGTGCGGGATATATTGCCCGTATTCGCAGGAATCTCGGGCTCAACCAGAACAATGTGTAAAGCCATATAGGTTCGATCTCCTTTTTCATTCATGTTTAACGACAATCCCTTAATCTTAAAGAAAAGCCCTCCACACGTCAATGTGGAAGGCTCTGGAAAGGCACAGTTGCAACGTTTTAAGAGGTTATTCAACAAGTCCGCTTTTAATTACGAAGGATGACGACCTTTTTGAACACGCAATTTATTGCGCAATCTCTTGTTGATCCTGTGACTCTCTCCTCTTTACCCGTTCGTTTGTTGGAAGTGGTTCATAAAGTCCGTGAGTGCTTTCACACTCTCATATGGAGCTGCATTGTAGATAGATGCTCGCAGACCACCTACGCTACGGTGTCCTTTCAGACCTACAAATCCTTCTTGCTCAGAAGCCTTAATAAATTGTTTCTCCAGCTCCTCTGTCGCTAGACGGAATGTAACGTTCATCAAGGAACGGTCATTAACATCAACGCAACCACGATAGAAGTCACCGGAAGAATCAATTGTATTATAGAGCAATTCGGCTTTCTTCTTATTCTTTTGCTCGACACCTGCCAGGCCGCCCTGCTCTTCAATCCATCTCAATACTTCATTCACCATATATACCGAGAAAGAAGGAGGTGTGTTGTAGAGGGAGTTATTCTCCACATGTGTACTGTAACGGAACATCGTAGGGATTGTTTTAGGTGACTCACTCACTAGCTCTTCACGAGCAATGACAACCGTAATCCCCGATGGGCCCAAGTTCTTCTGCGCACCAGCGTAGATCATCCCGAATTGATTCAAGTCAAATGGTTTACAGAAGATATCACTGGACATATCTGCAATCAGAGGCACAGAGCCTGTATCTGGGAAGACCTTGAACTGTGTCCCTTCAATCGTTTCATTGGATGTTAAATGCACATATGCACTGTTTTCTGGCAGGCTTAGATTCGATACATCTGGAAGCTTCATGAATTTGTCTGCTTCGGAAGAAGCGATCACTTGAGCCTCACCAATTAATTTAGCCTCAGACAGTGCTTTTTTAGCCCAGCTGCCTGTATTCACATAACTGGCTGTCTGACCCGCACCGAGCAAGTTCATAGGCAACATGGCGAATTGCGTACTTGCACCGCCCTGTAGAAATAGCACCTTGTAGCCTTTCGGGCTGCCAAGCAAAGATAATAAACGATCTTGAGCTTCGTTATGTACCGATTCGTACACAGCTCCACGGTGGGACATCTCCATAATCGACATACCTGTATTACGAAAATCAACAAATTCCGCCTGAGCACGCTCCAAAACCTCAAGTGGCAGTGCCGCTGGTCCTGCATTAAAATTATACGCTCTCTTTGTCAAAATATCCCCCGCCCTTTCCATCCATAGCTTACATAAGAAGTAAATATTATCGCTATGATATCAGTATTCCCTATATGCTTCAAGTGAAATAAGCACTGAAAACATAATCTAAGCTATCAAATTCCTTTATCACCCTGCAAAGTTAAAGCACTACAACATTTCGATTCGAGGAAAAGCCTCCGAGAACGAATCCCGGAGGCTTTTTCTGAATGAGGAACAGTCCGTTCCGACTGGATTAGCAGTCGAAGTAGAGGCTGTACTCGTGCGGATGAATGCGAATCGCTACCGCTTTAGCTTCATCACGTTTGAGGTTGATATAGTTATCAATGAATTCTTTAGTGAATACGCCGCCTTCAGTCAAGAATTCGTTATCAGCTGCCAGTGCATCAAGCGCTTCTTCCAAAGAAGCTGGCACGCTGCGGATGTTTTCTTTATCTGCATCGGACAGATCATAGATATTTTTGTCCAGTGGACCATATCCAAGCTCTGTTGGGTTGATTTTACGTTTGATTCCGTCCAGACCCGCCATCAACATTGCGGAGAATGCCAGGTAAGGGTTAGCTGTGGAGTCAGGTGTACGGAACTCGATACGACAACCTTTAGGTGTCACTGCTGCAACTGGGATACGAACTGCTGCAGAACGGTTACCTTTGGAGTAAACCAAGTTAACTGGTGCTTCATAACCAGGTACGAGACGTTTAAATGAGTTCGTACTAGGGTTAGTCAAAGCGATCAGCGCTGGAGCATGGTACAGAATGCCTCCGATGTAGTGCAGAGCCATTTCACTCAAGTTAGCATATCCCGCTTTGTCATAGAACAATGGGGAATCGCCATCGAAGATGGATTGGTGTACGTGCATACCGCTACCGTTGTCACCAAACAATGGTTTTGGCATGAATGTAGCTACTTTGCCATATTGACGTGCAGTGTTGTGCACGATGTATTTGTATACAAGCAGGTTATCTGCTGTTTTCTTCAACGTATCAAAGCGGAAGTTGATTTCGGCTTGACCTGCTGTCGCCACTTCATGGTGATGACGCTCGATCGACAAACCTGCTTCTTCCAGGAGACGACACATTTCACTACGAATATCTTGTTGAGTATCAACTGGAGCTACTGGAACATATCCGCCTTTAGTGCGAACTTTGAAGCCCAAGTTACCGCCTTCTTCTTTGCGGTTTGTGTTCCAAGATGCTTCTTCGGAATCAACATAGTAAGAAGAACTGTTCGTACCGCTCTCGTAACGTACATCGTCGAAGATGAAGAACTCAGACTCAGGTGCGAAGAATGCTGCTGTACCAACGCCACTTTCTTTCAGGAAAGCTTCTGCTTTAACAGCGATGCTGCGTGGGTCACGCTCATAACGCTCACCATCAGGTGTGAAGATATCACACATAACATTCAATGTAGGGTGTGCTGTGAACGGATCGACATATGTCGCTTCAGGGTCTGGCATCATAACCATATCGGACTCTTCAATTCCACGGAAACCTTGGATAGAAGAACCGTCAAAAGCTACTCCATTTACGAATGTGTCTGCATCAACAGCCGAAGCTGGCAACGAGATGTGATGTGCACGACCAGCTAAATCTACAAAACGAAAATCTACCCACTCGATGTTGTTCTCTTGAATTGATTTCAATACGTTTTCAACCGACATGTATTCGTCCTCCCAAATATTCCGAACAATAAACAACCCCACTAATGAAAATGTCCATATTCGAATTTTTTTCTGTCGTCATTATAAAATCTCAAACATGACATCGTCAATACTTATGTAAGGTATTTTTTGCGAAGATGTTAGATATACTCACATTTTATAAATACACTAACTTCATATAACAACTTGTACAAGTTATATTTAATCGATTTAATGCGGTAAAGCAGGCGTATTTACACCTAAATTGTGGAAAAAACTTCACATCATAAATGTTTCTTATCACTATTGATTAATAAATCCATTCAATGCCCAAAAGAATGAAAAACCGGACATCCTTAAGCTGCATTCATGTTGAATGAACGGCCTGAAGATGTCCGGAATTATTGCACATATAGCTTACATATAAATTATACGCCGACTCTAGCTGGGAAGAACTCTGCTGGTTGTTTAGCTGTGTTGAATGTTTTACCTACGATCGGTGCCAACTTCTCAAGATCCTGCAATAGGTTGGCAAATTGATCAGGGAACAACGACTGTACACCGTCTCCTGTCATGGAGTTATCCGGATCCGTATGCATCTCAATGATCAGACCATTTGCGCCCGCTGCAACGGAAGCCTTCGTCATTGGCTCAACGAGCTCACGACGTCCAGTACCGTGACTTGGGTCTGAAATGACCGGCAGATGGCTCAGAGACTGCAATACAGGGATTGCTGACAGGTCGAGCGTGTTACGAGTGTATGATTCGAAAGTACGGATCCCACGCTCACAGAGCATTACATTGGGGTTACCGCCTGCTAGAATGTATTCTGCCGCATTTAATAGCTCATCATAAGTCGCACTGAATCCACGTTTCAACAGTACAGGTTTACCGCACTCGCCCAATTTACGCAACAGATCAAAATTCTGCATATTACGTGTACCTACTTGCAGAATATCAGCGTACTCTGCACAGATATCTACATATTCCGGTGTCATGACTTCTGTGATGGTTAACAGGTCATGCTTCTTACCTGCTTCAGCCATCATGATCAAACCTTCCACGCCTGTACCTTGGAAGCTGTATGGACCTGTACGTGGTTTAAACGCACCGCCACGAAGCACCTGTCCTCCTGCTGCTTTCACCAGACCAGCGATCTCATCGATCTGTGCAGCGGATTCAACCGCACATGGTCCACCCATGACAACAAGTTCCTTACCGCCAATGTCAACGCCCTTAATTGAGATCACTGTATCTTCTGGGTGGAAGTCACGACTTGCCAATTTGTAAGACTTCGAGATTTTGACTACATTCTCTACACCCTTCATTTGACGAAGATGCTCCTGCATTTTAGGTTCTACTTTGCCGATCAAGCCGATGATTGTACGATCTTCTCCCCGTGAAATATGAACTTGAAGACCTTCCTTTTCAATTACGGCTACAATATCCTGAATCTGTTCCTCCGGAGTAGCTTTGCCTGCAATAACGATCATAATATATTCCCATCCTTCCTTGTATGTGAGGTTGTTCAATATGTTCGTTTCTGATTACGAACAATAAAAGCACTAAATAAAGTGCATCTGATTATTAACTATTCTCTATCACGCTTAAACGCTTGTTCGCTTTTAAGCTTTTAATCACTAAAGTAAATATACCATAGTCAGCCTTCTTCGTCAAGGACCTCATACGTTTGCACATCATCCAAAAAAAAGAATCTTGCGAGCTAGGTTCCAAAGGCAATGGAAGACTAGCGCAAGATTCATTCTGGTTTTAGGTCGTACGTGTTTTCTCACGCACAGGTGGTAACAGTTTACTCATATTCACAGTACGTTTAATTTCCCACGTCTCTGGTTGATCATGCTCATACTGCTCCAGATAAGTAATAACTTCCTTCGTGATCGGTGTCGGCGTTGAAGCGCCCGAGGTAACCGCTACTTTGTTCACGCCCTTCAGCCACTCCTGCTGAATCTCAGCTACGTCAGACACACGGTAAGCTGTTACACCCGCGATTTCTTCGGATACCTGAGCTAGTCGGTTTGAGTTATTACTCCGCGGATCACCAACAACGATAACGAGATCCGATTGTCCTGCTTGTTCAGCTACAGCTTCCTGACGAACCTGTGTTGCGAGACATATTTCATTGTGGATTTCGGCACCTGGAAACTTCTCCAGAAGACGACTCATAATATGTTTGATGTCCCACTGGCTCATTGTAGTCTGATTGGTAATCAGAATCTTGCCATTTGGTACATTCAACTGATCGATCTCTTCTTCCTTTTCAATCAGATGAACCTGATCTGGAGCAACACCAATGGCGCCTTCAGGTTCTGGATGGTTCTTTTTGCCGATATAGATAATCTGATACCCTTCAGCCGTCTTCTCACGAATAAGGTCATGAGTTTTCGTAACATCTGGACAAGTTGCATCCACTGTAGTCAAGCCTTTATCACGTGCCAGCTTACGGACTTCTGGAGATACACCATGGGCTGTAAAAATAACAGTGCCACTCTCCACCTGACTCAAAATTTCCATCCGATTAGGTCCATCCAGTGTAACGATGCCTTCATCTTCAAAAGAATCTGTCACATGTTTGTTGTGAACAATCATTCCCAATATATATATAGGCCGGGGTAGATCTAGATTACGTGCAGCCTGACGTGCCAAAACCATGGCATCCACAACTCCGTAACAATATCCCCTTGGCGAAATTCGCAGTACTTCCACTTTGGTTGCCACCCGCTTTCTTTCTTCGGCAAGCTTGCCGATGTAATTGCAGTCCACTCTATTATACCTTTATTCGATAGGGGGAGCAAAGACAACAGGCAACCAGATAATAAATGTGGTACCTTCTCCACGTTTAGTGACGACTTCTACCGAGCCATGATGCTCTTCAATGATCCACTTGGCAATTGATAGCCCCAAGCCGATTCCTGGTGTCGCTCCGCGTGATTCATCTGCACGATAGAAACGGTCAAAGATAAACGGTACCTCGTCTCGCTCCATTCCAATGCCTGTATCACTAATACGCAGCCCTACCTGACCTTTGTACAATATAGCGTCAAGTGTGACTGACCCTTCCGGAGTGTATTTAAACGCATTCTCAATAAAAATAAACAGCATTTGCTGCAAATAATCTTTGCTGCCATTGACATAGATCCCGTTGAGGATCGATAGATCGCCCTGACGCCATTCGGATTGACGATCTAGGAATTGGGATCTGCGAGCCACTTCCTGCACTAGAATCTGCAATGGAATTGGATTCAGCTCAATCTTCTGACCGGTATCCGCTCTCGCCAGTGACAACATGTCACTAATCAGCCGGCTCATCCGTTTCCCCTCATCTGCCATATCCTCAATCGCCTCAAGCGACATCTCTTTAACCGTTTCTTCATCAAGATTCGGACGATCCGTACTTTCCTGATCCCACAGCTTCTTGAGGAAATCTACGTTACCACGTATTGTCGTAAGTGGCGTACGTAGCTCATGCGATGCATCAGATACGAAACGCCGTTGAGCTGTATTGGTCTCTTCCAAGCCCCGGAAGGATAGTTCTGTCCGTTCAAGCATGTTATTCACTGTTTCAATGAGCCGGCCAATCTCATCCTTCGGCCCTGTGTATTGAATACGGACACTTAGGTCATTTCCTGACTGAATCTGATTCGCAGCATCAATTACATTAACCAGCGGCCGCATGGATTTACGAGCCAAAATAAGCCCCGATGTAATGGCAAGAGCCATAGCCACAAGCCAGCCAAAGATCAATATATTACGCAGTGCTTCCAGAAGTCGCTCCTGGGAAGTAACATTGGCTCCCACTTGCAGAAGTCCCCTAATTTCATTCGTTCCTTGAAGGGACAACGGCTGTTGATTCACGAGAAAGGGAGTGCCATGCACATATATTTTGGATATGCCTCGCTGTTCCCGTATGTCCTTCAGCTCCACAACAGGAAAATCAATGCCAGCCTTCTCCATATTTCCTGAGATCTTGATCGATCTGCTCTGATAATCCACCAGTTGAATATAGATCTGTGCTTCTTGAAGCTGACTTTCTGTAAATGGATCTAGGTCGAGCGATTGAGAAAGCGGATTAACACCAATTTGTTCTGTAATGCGTTCGCTCTTAACCTTTAGTTGCTGTTCCACTTCCTGATAAGAGTTAAAATAGACAAAAGCATAAATCACGACGGCCCAGAAGATAAGCACGGCTGCCAAAATACCCGAATACCATGCGGTTAATCTTAACCGAATGGACATATCAGGAATCACCTCTTAGGATATAACCCGCTCCCCGAATGGTCTGGATCAAGCGTTTGCCTCCATACTCTTCAGTTTTTTGTCTTAACATCGCGATATATACTTCTAGAACATTAGATTCTCCGCTGTAATCATAGCCCCAGATTTTGTCCATAATGAGATCACGGGATAACACTCTTTTTGGATTTTGCATAAATAAATTCAGAAGTTCAAACTCCTTGGCAGTAAGTTCTAACCGTTGTCCATCACGCAACACTTCACGGGAATCATTATCGAGAATGATGTCCTCGTACACAAGTCGGTTGTCCTGTTTATCGACAATGTCCGCTTTACGGCGTAGCAGTGCACGAACACGAGCAAGCAGCTCTTCAAGGGCAAACGGTTTAACCAAATAATCATCCGCTCCCGTATCCAGTCCTGTTACCCGGCTCTGTACTTCGTCTTTGGCCGTTAGCATGAGAACTGGCACTTTACTGCCCGCTTCTCGTAATCTCCGGCACACCTCAAATCCGTCAATCTGGGGCATCATGACATCTAGAACGACAATATCCGGTTCCTTATCCATCAGTTTACTGAGACCCTCAGCTCCATTGGAAGCCGTCTGTACTTCATAACCTTCAAATGCCAGCCCCCGACGAAGCATGGACACGATTTTTTCATCATCATCAACAATCAGAATAGTTGAGCGCATGGTCTTTCTCCTTTATCCTACATTTTATTCCTATTGTAACAGGCAGAAGCACAATCTGCATCTTGAGGCAAAAAAAGCGAAAGGGCCCTCAAACCCTTCCGCTTATCTGTTTTTGCAACAACCGTCTTTCAACGATTAAGGTTGCGTTTGTTGTTGTTCATTTGAAGTTTGTGAAGTATCGTAATCGTTTTTGTTACCGATCTTAATCTTGATATCCATTTTCTTACCGTCACGAACGACGTTCAACGTTACTTCACTACCAATTTCCTGTTTCTTGATGAAATCGATCAAGTCTTGGCTTGTATTGTACGGCGTACCATTGGCACCTGTAATGATGTCATATGCCCGCAGGTCTGCTTGATAAGCCGGAGATTGATAGATCGTGCTTGCTACTACAGAACCTTCAGTAATGTCAGTTCCCATTTGTTTAGCAACTTCAGGTGTGAGTGCCATCAGAGATGCACCGATGAACGGTACTGGCTCTTTTGGAACTTCTTTGTTTTCTTTCAGGTATTTCACTGCTTCCGAAATTACACTCGAAGGAATAGCAAATCCAATTCCTTGCGCATCTGCACTCACGGCAACGTTCATACCGATTACTTCACCATTAAGGTTGAGCAATGGACCACCGGAGTTACCAGGGTTGATCGACGCATCTGTTTGCAGCAAGTGACTGTATTCACGTGTTTTGCCTGTTTCTTCGTCTGGAATGCTAATTGTACGTTCTTTCGCACTCAGAACACCTGCAGTAACAGTGTGCTCGAATCCTTCAGGGTTACCAATCGCCACAAGCCATTCACCGACCTGTGTGCTGTTGGAATCACCTAATGGAGCTACAGGGAAATCAGCATCGCCACTGTTTTTCTCAATTTTCAGTACAGCTAGGTCAAGATCAAAGCTACTTCCCAGCAGTTTAGCTTCATAAGGCTTACTATTGTTCTCTAAAGTTACCTGAATAACATCTGCACCTTGGACTACGTGCTGGTTCGTGAGGATATAGCCTTCTTTGTCAAAAATAAATCCAGAACCAATGCCCAGTGGGACAAGTTGATTGCTACTTTGCTGTTGCTGTTGTTGCTGCTGCTGCTGATTTTGGTCTTGGTTACCATTGGTTCCACCATTACCGAAGAAATATTGATATAGTGGGTCACTCATCGTAGAACCGCCTTGGTAACCACCACTACGAGTTGATTGCTTCGCCAATGTCTCAATCTTGACTACAGCCGGGCTAGTGTTCGTCACAACGGATGACACATCCGTTTTACCTGTAGGCAAGAGCGATGCCGTTACATTGTTGCCTCCACCCGTGTTTGTAGAAGACTCTTTGCTTGCGCTCTCGCTTTGGGCACTTGTCATTGATGCTTGCGGTGTGAACATGTTCGTTGTGTCCGCCACGTACATTAGAACAGTAATAACTAACATCCCTGCAATGAAGGAGAACATAAGGGATCTGACGGACGAGCGTGGGCGACGATTGTTATAGTTCCAATTCCCACCTTTGCCGTCGTTACCGCCATTTCCACCACCGTTTCCTGCCTTACCTCGACTAGCCTCTTCGGAAGATCCTTGACTGTAATATGAAGGTACCGGCTTCACAGGATCAGGTCTTGTAATCTGCACGTCACCTTCTGCACGCTGGTTCGTATCCCCTTGATGACTTGCTGTATCTTCCTGATTCACGGACTGAAAAGGTCCATAAGAATAATAATATGAGGAATCGTCCGATCCGGAAGAATTACGGTTCTCCGTTTGCTTTGTTTCATTTTCCTCGTCTTGACGGCTTGATCTATAATTACGTTCGTCCATGCCTCTCTACCTCCCAATCTCTTCTTCGTAAGAGATAATCTTTAACTGTCCTTATTTTGTACTTTAAACCTTAACTGTACCTTAAAAACAATTAAAAAGGAGATAAAAGCCTATCATAATAAGTTCATGTTCAAAAAGTACGATTTTCAGTACCGAAAAGATGGGATGAAACTAGAAATGGAGTAGCGGAGCGTAGGAGGGCTACGTGAGCAACTACATGTTTCCGAAGGAAACAAGCTGCGTAAGCATCCACTTATTTCGGTTGAATTCCATATTTGATGCTGATGATGCCATCAGGCATCCTTCGTAATCAAAAGCGGACTTTTTGAACAACCTCTATAAGTTCATTTTTCCCGTCCGACCAGCATTTTAATCCTTCGTCTTAACCCATCCTTGACGATGAGCATAGATTGCCAGTTGTGTTCGATCATCCATTTCACATTTCATCAATAGGTTACTGACATGTGTTTTGACGGTTTTGATACTAATATGTAATTCTTCGCCGATGTCCTTATTTGTCTTACCTTCTGCAATTAGCAGCAACACTTCTTTTTCTCGTTCGGTGAGACCGGACTCACTCTCCCGGGCGGTACGCTGTCTAATTCCACGCGTTAACGCCTGTGAAACATCTCCTGTCATGACTGGCATTCCACGGTAGGCACCTTGCAGGGCATAGATCAATTCCTCGGCAGATACAGTCTTCAACACATAACTCACAGCACCCGCTTCAATGGCCTGTACAACCAGATCATCTTCGAGAAAACTCGTCAACATTACAATTTTCATAGCCGGGAATTCCTTCATGATGGCCTGCGTTGCTTCTGCACCATTCATTACGGGCATCATCAGATCCATCAAGATTAGATCAGGCATCCCACTCTCATCCAGCTTACGCAAATGGTGCAGTGCCGCTTCCCCGTTACCCGCCTCTCCAATCACATGAAATGTCGGCTCCAGCATAAGATACGTCTTCAACCCCATGCGAACCATATCATGATCATCCACAATCATTACCTTCACTTTTCCGCTCATTCGGTCTCCCCCTCTGATTCATTCGGAAATTTCGGGATGAACACCCGTACCGTTGTTCCCGCTCCCGGCTTCGATATAATCTGTACCTGTCCTCCAAGCTTCTCTGCCCGCTCACGCATCGTGGATAACCCATAAGACCCCGGACGGTCGGCTTGTTGCAAGAAACCTTGCCCATCGTCACTAATGCTCATGCTGATCTGATGTTCACTTTCTCGGATCGACAAACTAACAAGCCCTGCTTCGGCATGCTTCACCACATTCGCAACAGCCTCCTGAATAACAAGAAATAGCTGGTGCTCAATGGCATCCGAAATTCCGCCATCCAGTTCCAGCTCTTTCACACCCTTGAGGCCATTCTGCCTGCAGTAATCAGGAAACCAGCTATCCAGTGCAGCAGATAGATCACGTCCCTCCAGCTCGACTGGTCGAAGTTGTGCAATAAGCCCTCGCATCTGCCGCTGTGCAATATGGGACATCTGAATGAGTTGATCCAGCACGTTACGTCCCTGTTCCGGATTTATCTCCAACAGACGCGGTAGTGATGAAGCCGACATATGCATCGCGAATAACTGCTGACTTACTGTATCATGTAGGTCTCTTGCCATTCGTTTGCGCTCTTCGATAACAGCTCGCTCTGAGGCCTGTTCCTTCTCAATGACTTCCTGCTCACCGAGGCGCTGAAGCAACCTCATTTTTTTCTCAATAGAATCCATCATCACATTGAATTCTTGGTATACCCGACCAAACGAAGCATCGTCTGCTTCAGGCATACGAACTGTCAGATTACCTTTAGATACTTTCAGCATGTTGAGATCCAACAGATCAATTTTGCGTTGTAGCCGCAGAGCGGCAATATATCCAGTAACAATGGTGGCTAACACAACTACACCAACATAGGTCCAAGCACGTTGACGGCTCTCACCGGAGAGCACTTCTCCATATAATAAGTAGAAGCCGCCAAGTGTAATCAGACCGGTTAGCGCAAAATACATCATCAGTTCCCATTTATTCGCTTTGAGAATCGTTCGAATCATGTGTTAACCCACCTTATTAACTTTGACATCACCAATAAATACGCTCACAATGATCCGCACCTTTTTGCCTGCTTCACGATAATGTGCAGTTTCAGCCTGAGCACTGCTCATGAAACCACCACGTTTCTGGTTGAGCAATGACATATCACCAATGAAGGAATTGGTTGTCACGGTTATACCAAGATCCATATCCTCGGGCACGAATACTTTGACATCCCCTATAAAGTTCGAGATCACAATCTTGGTCTCCCCATACGGGATCTGTGCTTTTGTCAAATCAATCACCGTGTCCCCGATAAATGCGGAGATGTTCATTGGCTTCAGCGTAAATACTTCTTGCCCCATGTCCAGATCGCCAATGAAGGCAGACTTATTAATCGTATCGCCATAGCCGTCGTAGTTCCCATAATCGTTGGAGTGCTGACCATATGGATCACTCGAATCGAATTTCCCATATTTTTTGTTCGCTGAACCATGTGTGCTGTGCTTTTTATATTGTTGATGCTCATAAGAATTTGAATGTTCTTGATCTGTATGGTAAGAACCATATGGATCATGCTTCTGTTCTTGCTTTGGTTTGCCAAATGTTTTCTCAAATTGTTCATCAAATGTAGACTGCATCTCTAGATCTTCTGGTGATAATGGCTGATAAGGCTGTTCAGGTGGTGGAGGTGACTGCATTTTGTCATGATGCTTTCGATCACGTCGCCGTGGCCCAACCAATACAAACAATCCTCCGCCGATCAGCATCACAGGAATCAAATAGCGGATAAACTCTCCCATTGAGTAGTCGATCCATCCCAGGTTGCGTGCCAAAAAGTAACCCCCAATCAACAATACGATAACAGGACCGATGAAAGCGTAGCCCCCATTGCGCCGGATTTCAGAAATTCCTTTGGCTCCCCACCAGATTAAAAACAACGGCCAGTAAGTTCTAAAAATGTATCCTATATCAATGTCATATCCCAATTGTCTGAACAAGATCATTGCACCAATAGCTATGAGGGGTATGCCCACCCACCAGCGGTCCCGCGTAGATCGTTTCATCGCTCATGTCTCCTTCGTCTGTATTCTGTATCCAGTGTACCTCAGACGAGGCTCTGATAACAGCGGCGGCAGATGGAACTCATCTCAGTCTCTAGACCGAGTCCACAGGATATTTATGGTTTTTTTATGTCGTTTCCCATATGTACTTGAAGTATATACACATAATAAAACACCTTGGAGAACATTCTCCAAGGTGTTTGTGTGCAGCTTACTTTTGTGTTTTGCCTGTGTTTTCTACGCCGAACTCAGCGTTATATTTTTCATCAGGTGTTTGAAAATTGTCCTTCACTTTGTTTTGCTCGGATTGTTTAATTTTGCTCGCTACGTTCTCTTGACCAAACTCCGCATTGTACTTCTCGTTTGGCGTTTTGTAACCTTGGGATTTCTTAGCCACAACAATCACCTCTCTCTTCATATTTACGTCTCATTGCTGAGTCGTGGGGTTCGTCCCCAGAGAGTATTATGTGAAGAGAGCCCCCCGCTTATTCATCGATTGAAACTTCCAAAATCATACCGCTTTATCAAGCCATGAATCAGGTACCGATTTATACACATCGATCGCTTGCGACAGCTCGTCCAACATTTGTTCCGTACATTTTCCGCCGCCCTGCTTGATTACCTGAACTTCTACATCCTTTTTGCCCCACTCCTTGTATACCTGCTTCGTTGTAGGGAAATAAAGATCAATTTTGTTGCCCTTAATGGCTGATCCTGTATCTGCCACAATCCCATAGCCATAACCAGGAATATAAAGGATAGAACCTAAAGGAAACAATTTGGGATCGGCAGCGATAGTGGAGACTGTCTCCTTATCTCGCCTTACCTTCACACCAGAATATGTAATCCCATATTGAGGGTGCTTAGGCCCTTTTCCCGTCGACTCAATTCCAGCGGTATAACCCGTTGCCGTTACCTTTTGTGTGCCAAGCACTTGCTCTGAACGAGGAGCCAAAACAGGCATGGACGGGTCCAGAACAACTTGTTTGCCAGGCATCACAGGTTTAGGGATGACAATCGGCTGCGGAGACCACAATAAACCCATGTAGACCATTGTAGTTAACTGAGCTTGATCACTATATTTCTCAGGCAACTTGATTTCTTGCTTTTCTACATGTACTACGTTTGGACTACTGCTGTAACGATTTTCAACATGCCTCACTTCATTTTCCTCTTCGAATGTATACGCCTCTGCCTGATTTATACCTAAGACTAATCCGGCGGCTATCACACACCATGAGATCAGTAATCTTAACCTGCACTGTTGTAATATAAATTGCTTTTTCATTATAAAACCTCCCCTCACTGCAAAGGTTTTCCAAAAAGCAAACACGTTATACAGGTATCTGGCAAAATAAAAAAAGTCTGGTACAGCAGACGAATCCACTGTACCAGACGGTGATAACCATATTTTTTTAGAACATTACACGAGACGTGTCGTAATTTCTTCCTTAAGCTGAGCTATAATTTCGTCGAGTGGCTTCATGCCGAGGTCGCCTTCTCCACGCTTACGCACAGAGACACTACCCGCATTACGCTCATTTTCCCCAACGACAAACATGTAAGGAAGTTTCTCAAGCTGAGCTTCACGGATTTTGTATCCCAACTTCTCATTCCGCAAGTCTGCTTCTGCCGAGATCCCCGCACGTTTCAGCTTCTCTTCAACCTCACGCGCATAATCTTCGAAGTTGCCCGATACCGGAATTACTTTTGCTTGCACTGGAGAGAGCCACAGCGGGAATGCTCCAGCAAAGTTCTCGAGCAAGAACGCTGTAAAGCGCTCCATTGTGCTGATTACGCCGCGGTGAATAACGACTGGACGATGCTTCTGTCCGTCATCTCCAACATATTCAAGCTCAAAGCGCTCTGGCAACAGGAAGTCCAGTTGTACGGTAGAGAGCGTTTCTTCTTTGCCCAGTGCCGTTTTGATCTGAACATCCAGCTTCGGACCATAGAATGCTGCTTCGCCTTCAGCCTCGTAGAATGGTAAATCCAGTTCTTCCACAACTTCACGCAACATACGTTGGGACATTTCCCACATTTCATCATTTTGGAAGTACTTCTCTGTATCTTGTGGATCACGATATGACAAACGGAAGCGGTATTCATGAATACCAAAGTCTTTATACACGGTTTGAATCAACTCGATTACACGAGCGAACTCTTCTTTAATTTGATCTGGACGTGCAAAGATGTGAGAGTCATTCAATGTCATCGCGCGTACACGGTGAAGCCCTGTAAGTGCTCCTGACATTTCATAACGATGCATCATACCAAGCTCAGCAATCCGGATCGGAAGATCACGGTAGCTATGCATACTGGACTTGTACACCATCATATGGTGAGGACAGTTCATTGGACGAAGAACCAGTTCCTCATTGTCCATAACCATTTTGGGGAACATATCCTCTTGGTAGTGCTCCCAGTGACCAGACGTTTTATACAACTCCACATTACCAAGAACTGGTGTGTATACGTGCTGGTATCCCAGACTTTCTTCCAAATCTACAATATAACGTTCCAATGTACGACGCAATTTGGCACCGTTAGGCAACCAGATTGGCAGACCTTGTCCCACCAATTGAGAGAATGTGAACATTTCCAGCTCTTTACCCAATTTGCGGTGGTCACGTTTGCGAGCTTCTTCAAGCAAGTGCAGATGTTCATCTAACTGTGCTTTCTTCACAAACGCAGTACCGTAGATCCGTTGCAACATTTTGTTTTTGCTGTCTCCGCGCCAGTATGCACCAGCAACATTCATCAGCTTAAACACTTTAATTTTGCTTGTAGACGGTACGTGTGGTCCACGGCACAAGTCAAAAAATTCACCTTGCTCGTAGATCGTAATTACGCTATCTTCGGGTAGAGCACGAATCAATTCAAGTTTGTAAGGATCGCCCACTTCTTCAAACGTTTTGATTGCATCAGCGCGGCTAACTTCCTTACGAACAATCGGCAAATTCTCATTAACGATCCGTTCCATTTCCTTCTCAATCTTCTGCAAGTCTTCAGGATTGAGTGGTTGTTCCAGATCCATATCATAATAGAAGCCATCTTCAATAACAGGACCTACACCCAGATGAACCTCTTTGTTACCGTATAGACGCTTCACTGCTTGGGCCATCAAGTGAGCTGTACTATGACGCATCACTTCCAGACCTTCCGGAGAATCCAACGTTACGATCTCTACCAGCGCACCTTCATGAAGCGTTGTGGACAAGTCCACCACGATGCCATCCAATTTACCTGCTACAGCATTTTTGCGCAGGCCACTACTAATCGAAGCCGCTACATCTTCAATCGTGCTTCCCTCGGCGTACTCACGTACGGAACCATCAGGGAGTTTAATGTTAACTGCCATTTGTCTCATTCCTCCTGTAAATGTAACCTTTGTCCATTCAATAATGGACTGATTATCTATTGCGATCTTTCGCACGAAGGCAAAAAACGCAAAAAACACCCGTCCCGGTAAAGGGACGAGTGTAATATACTCGTGGTTCCACCCTAATTCAGCTGACTTATCCGATCTGGATATACAGCCCTCATTGGCATGACGATAACGGGCATGACCCGGCAGATCCTTACTCACGGCTAAGTTCCATTTGATCGTTCCATTGGCTCTCTACATTCCGCTTTCAAAACCGCAACTACAAAGGGGTAAACCAAACGTGGAATCTGGAGGAAATTTCAGCCAAAGTTCCCTCTCTCTGCACCGACCATTCGAGTGGCTCATATCTTTGTCAACGCTTTTAGTTCATTAATCATTATAAGTAACTCGACCCATAATTCGTGGATCAACAGTTATTATAATTGCCGAGATCGCTTGCGTCAAGACCAGTCAATAAACCCGCACGCAGTACCTCGCATTCCGGGCAATGATGGCATAACTGCACCTTGTCCTCAAAGATCTGACGAATGGTAGTAATAATGGGCATATCCACTGTGCTGGTATGCAGCATCACTTTCTCAGGCGAGATCGATATAAGCGTACTCACGATCATATCTTCTATATCCATCTCCAGTTCCAGTCCAGGCATCTCCACCACAACCTGCTCATCTTTTTGCACAGGCAACAGATTAAGCGCAGCATCATATACTTGGAATTCATGCTTTCCTTTATGAACGAGATGAATTAGAGGCACTTTCGCTTCCTGAAAGAAAACAAAATATTTAAGCAATCCCATAAATTCTTCGTACTGTCGATCCATCCAAAACTCATCTAGAGCATACTCCACCAGCTCATGTAGCTCTTGTTTGTATTGCTTCATTCGAAAGTTCACAATGCCATCTAGATGAAAAAAATGAACATCCTCCAAATCCCTCTTCAATCCACTTGCGAGTGTTGAGCGTCGACGATCACGGAGCCCTGGCTGATCCAGATCACCATTGATCAAAAGCGGCATACAAATTCGGTTTACCTTCTCTACTTCGTGCTCATCCATGACGGAGCATGCTTTGGAGATCATGTCTTCCACCATATGTCGTTCGCGGGTAAGCATAATAAAATCAGCCAAGCCATTAGCAAATAATTCACTAATTTGTGGTAGCCATTGCTGGAAGTCATTGTGATTCTCATTGCCTCTGCATACCCAGACTGCCCTTCCATCATTATGTTTGAAGGTGAGCCTGAAGCCTCTTTTACTTATATGTAAACCTTTGGTTTTTTCCTTGATACAGTGATGAAATTGATCCGCTTCCTCTTGCCCGGATACATCTGTCCACACGGTAAACAGTTCCACAAGAATCACTCCTTTCCGTCCTGTTCAAAGTATATGGCAAGGTGTATGGGGATATACGAAGCGGATTGATGGAAAGCATGTCATGATTTCTCAGTATATTTCAGCATTTTGCCACATTCACTCTTAATCGTTCTAAAGTACAAGATCTAGCGGCTTTTTTCCTAGTTTTATACTACATGTTGCTGATCATATGGAGTCTTTATTCACAAAAAATTGCATTGTATTTTCGAAAGTGGTTTGGAGATCAGCCAAAAATGTGTTATTATTTTTATAACAGTATGTTTCACGGAAAAGGGGGGAAGCCAGAATGAGAACACAACCAAGAATTGTTCGCAGCGTTTTGATTATCATTTTGTGCGTATTCCAAGCCCTGTGTTTCCCTATTCCGATGCAGACAGAATCCGCTGTCGGTGTATCTGTTGATTCGAACTCTAACAAGGAAATAATGGTTCAGATTCCAGAGTCTCAACAGAAGCCCGTCATCCGTAGATACCCACAAGTGATGGCTAAACTCCTTGCGGTAATGCATAAGAAACCTGTCTTTCTTGTGCTTGCATTACTATTGATTCTGCGGATTCCAACACCACGTCTGCCCTTTAAACCGTTGATTTGTCTGTTTAAGCGCAGATTAATTCTGCTACCTATTAAATACACCAGTATGTATGTTTCCCCCACTCCTATAGCACCAAAATACGTGTACACTCTTCGCTAGTCGTTGCAGCGTATTTAAGGTTGCTTTGCATAGAGGCTCCTCTTCGTTTATTTAAAAGACGGAATACTTGTGCATAACTCATTACCCTTTTAGCTAAGTTAGATAATAATACCCTATTGGCTTGGATGCCAATCTTTGTAGCACTCTTTTGTCATACCCATATTTAAGAATTGAATTCAAAACATTACGGCTGTGTGTCAGGAGTTCCTGGCTCTGTTTACCCGCATATTTAATGTTTCTTTCCAATCGTTAGATCATTCTATTTACGGGAAATAAGCCTTTCTTCTGTGGCCAGCCCTCATTTTAAGGAGGCAACTATCCATGGATGTACGCGAAACGGATCTACCAGGTATCGGTAAGAAATTCCAGATTGAAACGAGTAGTGGCGATAAAATTGTAATTATTATTCACGATGATGGACGTCGTGAAATGTATCACTTTGAGTATGATGATCCAGACCAAAGCATCTCCATGATTACACTGGATGATTATGAAGCAAGACAGATTGCTGCTATTGTCGGCGGCTTGACCTATAAGCCAAAACAGCTTGAGAATATTGAAGTTACTTTTGATGACCTGATCATTGAATGGTACAAAATTGAGGCTTCCTACGGATGTATCGGTAAATCCATCGGTGAACTAGATGTACGTCAAAACTCTGGAGCAACGGTTATTGCCGTTGTTGAGAAAAACCACAAAAAACATATTAGCCCCGGTCCGGAGGTCGTGATCACTGCAGAATCGACGGTTGTCGCTGTCGGCGAACGTAACCAGCAGAAACTGTTCAAATCCCTCCTCCTGAGCGGGAGGGGGTGAGTGAATGGACCATTTGATATTCGAAGTGGGTCTGGCGCTGGTGCTCATTGCAGCAGCCGGACTCCTATCTGCTAAACTACGTTTTTCCGTTGTTCCTTTTTATATTTTGATCGGTATGGCTGTTGGTCCACATGCTATGAAAATCTGGCATCTAGACTTCCGATTCATCGAGAGTCAGCCTTTTATCGACTTCATGGGTCGGATCGGTATTCTATTCCTACTCTTCTATCTCGGACTTGAATTTTCGGTAGGACGGTTGGTGAAATCGGGTCGCTCTATTGCAGTAGGTGGCTCGATCTACATCGGTATTAACTTTACGCTGGGATTAATATTCGGTTTTGTTTCCGGTTTCCCAGTTGCAGAAGCATTGGTTATTGCGGGTATCACCACCATTTCATCAAGTGCCATTGTAGCCAAGGTACTCGTCGATCTGAAACGTACAGCTAATCCGGAGACTGAAATGATACTGGGAATCATCATGTTTGAAGATGTGTTTCTCGCCGTGTACATCTCGATCTTGTCCGGATTGGTACTCAGTGATTCATCCTCCGTCGGAGGCGTCATTATGTCCGCGCTTATTGCCCTTGGGTTCATGTTAATTGTGATTATTCTTGGACGCAAAGCAACACCACTGCTTAACAAGGTGCTCAAAATCCGCTCCAACGAACTCTTCTCTCTAGTCGTATTTGGAGCATTGTTCCTTGTAGCTGGATTTTCCGAAACGATCCATGTCGCTGAAGCCATTGGAGCCTTGTTAGTCGGACTCGTTCTGGCTGAAACGGAACACGCTAAACGGATTGAGCACTTGATTCTGCCGTTCCGTGACTTCTTTGGAGCCATTTTCTTCTTCAGCTTCGGGCTCTCCATTGATCCGTTGTCTCTGGGTGGCGATGCCGTGTGGCTAGCTCTGATTGCAGTAGCTCTTACATTGTTTGGTAATTTCCTTGCAGGCATGCTGGCTGGACGTAGCGCAGGGTTATCTCCAAAAGCATCGGCTAATATTGGATTAACCATTGTGTCACGTGGTGAATTTTCCATTATCTTGGCCAACATGGGTAAAGCCGGGGGACTGATGGCAATGATTCAACCGTTTGCTGCGTTGTATGTACTCATTCTGGCAATCCTTGGACCATTGTTGACCAAAGAGTCCAAACATGTGTTTAGAATTTTGGATAAAATATTTAAGTTCAAGGACACACGCAAGAAAAAAGAAGAACCTAAAGTTTTGCAAAAAGAAGGATGACATGTCTATGTGGAATAGACATTATATAGCAACTCGCGGCTCTACGCCGATCTTTCTGTGATTCACCCAGGGAGAAGGGCTCGGAACCGCACAAAGGAGGATGACGTATGAAAGCACCTCTGATATCGGCTAATCCGGCGCCACACACCGCCAAGACCAGAATCTCATCAAGTCGTCGCCTGTTAAACCTTTTACTTGTGATAGCAGGTGGTATTCTGGCCTCCGTGGGACTTGAATTGTTCCTTCACCCCAATAAGATTATTATTGGAGGCATTACGGGCATTTCATCGTTATTTGCCCATTGGACTGAGATGAGAATTGGATTATTCCTCTTCTTATTCAACGTTCCATTTATATTTATTTCCTACAAGATCGTGCAGAAAAAGTTTGTACTCGTTACTGTGTTGGGTCTGGTTGTCTTTTCGATCGGTGCCATCGTGCTTCATCCCATGCCACCACTAGTAGAACATCCACTTGCCGCAGCGATGTTCGGCGGGTTATGTCTGGGAATAGGAATTGGACTAGTGGTGCGTTATGGCGGGACACTGGATACGCTGGAAATCGGTGATCCGTCTTCTCGACCACCCGAACGTTTATTTAGCGGGAAACGGATGCTTATCGAAAAAATAATCATGCTGTTTAACTTGCTGATTCTAACGGCTGCAGGTGTTGTATTTGGTTGGGATCAGGCCATGTACTCTGTCATTGCATATCTAATTGCTTATGAAATGGTGTATGTCGCTTTTCGCGGATTCTCTGCGAAACGCAAGGTGTATATCTTAACCGCGCAGAGGGATCAAGTCACGCAGGCTTTGCGGAAACGATTACGCCGCGAACCTGTAACACCTAACCCATCAAGTCATTCTCTCCAATCCGCTGCAAGCGATGGATGGGTTCAACACTTTCCAGGCACACTCTATTACGAGGTTCACTTTCTTGAACTGATCTGGCTCAAATCAATCGTGCGACACATTGATCCACATGCGGGTCTTGTCACGAATCCAGAGAAGTGATCTTGACTTCTATACACGGTCATTACGATATAGCGAAATACACCAAAGACTCTCTCTACCTTCTGGATACTTGTTATCCTGAGGATCTGAGAGAGTTTTTGGTATTTATGTTGTTAGAGACTGATTGACCTCTATAAGTCAACGATCGCTTTAACGACCTTAGACTCTGGAAGTAGCCACTGCTCGATAGCCGAAGGTAACAGATCAAAAGACGTTCGATGCGTAATGTAGGCATCCAAATTCAGTCTTTTCGCTTGCAAAACTTGCATGACCTGTTCAAAGTCCTCTCGCGTCGCGTTCCGACTTCCCAGTATACTCATCTCCCGTTTATGAAACTCCGGGTCATGGAAGGTAATATCCGCTTTGACCAAACCTACATATATTAGCTGCCCACCATGAGCAACATAACGAATGGCTTCATTCATCGAATTGACGTTACCTGTTGCATCGAAGACCGCGGTAGCGTAATCTCCTTCCGTAACTTCTCTGACTTGTTCCACTGCTTGTCCTGTTGCTTGTACCAAGATGTCTGCCCCTGCCAAAGAGCGGCTAAGTTCCAATCGTTCCTGATTTCGATCCACGGCAATAACTCTAGCTCCCGCTTGTTTGGCGAATGCCATTACCCCAAGACCAATCGGTCCTGCACCGATGACAACAACCTGTTCTCCTGGCCGTATTCTAGCTCTTCTTACGGCATGAGCTCCAATACTCAGGGGTTCCACCATCGCAGTTTCATCCAACGTCAGCCCTTCCGCTCGCAATAGATGAGATACAGGTACCGCTATTCTTTCTCGCATGCCGCCATCTACATGTACACCCATCACCTGCATGGAGACACAGCAATTGGTTTTACCTGAACGACACGCGATACATCGTCCACAGTGCAAATATGGAATAATACTAACCGTATCCCCGATTTGTAAACCTGCTTCATTCTGCCCGATATCCTCTATGACACCTGCCAACTCATGTCCTAACACACGAGGATATGTAAAAAATGGCTGATTGCCCTTATACGCATGAAGGTCTGTACCACAGATACCAATGCGTTTAATTGAAACGATCGCCTCATGCTCGGTTCTTTCAGGCTCAGGTATGTCCTGTAAGGTTAGATGTTCAACTTCTTCACATACGACAGCTCTCATCTCTACTCCCCCTTAGATGCTTCCTACATGATTTTAATTATATTCTGAAAGACCACTTGGCCAGGTCTCATTATGAATTGGTGCAAGTATACGGAGCACTGCTGAGAGCAATTCCTGATCTAACTCCTCATCTAGCCAGTCAGCATTATTGCGGATATTCTCAACACTCGCACTACTCACCAAAGTGGTTGGGATCTGCTCATTGGCGGTTGCATACTGCACAGCAAGCTTCGCGATGTTACTGCCTTGCTCGGCACAGAATTGCGCAGCCTCCAGGCAAACCTGCTTCACTCTTTTAGTCGCAGGGTGCCAAGCTGGCGCACCTCTAGTACTTAATAAACCCATGGCGAGTGGCGAAGCATTCACAAGACCAACATTGTTTTTTTCCAGTAGCGGCAGCAGAGATAATAACGATGTATCATTTAAGGTGTAATGACAATACGAGATGATCGCATCGGCTTCGATCTGTGGCAATACTTTCTCGAACAAGGTTAACGGCAGTCCACATATGCCCGCGAATCGAATGACTCCTTGCTCTTTGAGGTCTAACAAGGTTGGAAAGGCTTCTTCAATAATGATATCAGCTGGTACAAACTCAATATCATGAAGAAACAACATATCAATATAGTCTGTGTGAAGCCTTGTTAAACTCTGCTGCACACTTTCCTGAATGCGCTTACGTGAAAAATCAAACTCATGCTCACCATATCGCCCCACCTTCGTTGATAACGTATAGGATTGACGTGGCACAGTACGAATCGCATGACCTAACACGGTCTCGGCTTTCGTTAATCCATAATAAGGAGACACATCGATGTAGTTCATTCCTGCATCTAGTGCAGCATGTACAGTACGAATACCTTCGTTAGGATCAATATTACGAAATACCGAACCCAATGAAGATGCACCGAAGCTTAGTACGGGGACGTGTAGTCCTGTCCTTCCAAGTATTCTTTGCTTCATCATCCTACCCCTTTCCTATATATCATTTGAGAACATCTGAGGTCATGTAAAATTCATTGCTTTTTCATTGTACCAGTTCAATAAGAATATAAAATACCTTCATATGTGGATTATATACTGTTTCATGATCTGATTAGGCTCTCCATTTCTCTAAATAGAAGATATTAGTTGATAATACAAATAGCCGCGAAGTCCTTCTACATGAAGGAACATCGCGGCATTATGGCTTCGTTAAGAATCAATAAGCTTATGTTGAATTAATTACTAGTTCTGCATAACGAAGTCTTGCTCAAGGGTATTCTCTTCCTCATCAAACATACGCAGAATTTCGTATCTGGTATTGCGTTGGGCTGGAATGTAACCTGCTTCACGAATCAGTTGAAGAATTGAACCAATGTTTACTTTGTAGGTTGCACCTGCCGCAGATACGACGTTCTCCTCGATCATTGTGCTACCGAAGTCATTACAACCAAACTCAAGAGATTTCTTACCAATCTCAGGTCCCATTGTAACCCATGAAGATTGAATGTTTTTGATGTTATCCAATACCAGACGGCTGATTGCCACCGTTTTTAGATACTCTTGAGGTGTCTGACGCTCTAATTTGAGGTTGGTATTATCCGGCTGGAATGTCCATGGAATAAATGCCAAGAACCCTTCAGAGTCATATTTATTAGCGATACATTCATCCTGAGCTTCACGAACACGCATCAGATGCAATGCACGCTCTTCCATGGATTCACCAAGACCAATGACCATCGTTGCTGTCGTGTTCATCCCAATCCGGTGAGCCGTTTGCATAACGTCCATCCAATCGCGCCATGAGCCTTTTAGACGGCTGATTTTGCGACGTGTACGGTCGTCTAGAATCTCAGCACCACCACCTGGGAGGGAATCCAATCCTGCTTCGTGAATCGCACGTACAACCTCTTCCAGTGTAAGACCATCCGAAACTTCAACCATTTTCATAATTTCAGCCGGAGAGAAGGAGTGCATTGTGATATTCGGGAAACGCGCTTTAATCTCTCTGAGGATGTCTGTGTAATAGCTGAATGGCAAATTCGGGTTCGTACCGCCCTGCATAAGAATTTCGGTACCGTTAACGTCTTCCGTTTCCTGAATCTTCTGGAAGATCAGCTCATCAGGCAATACGTAACCTTCATCAGAACCAGGTCTGCGATAGAAAGCACAAAAACGGCAGTATACATCACACACGTTTGTGTAGTTGATGTTACGCCCAATTACAAATGTTCTGTATGGTTCAGGGTGCATGCGTTTCATAATAACATTAGCTGCCGCCCCAATTTTGTCCACTTCGTCCGATTCAAATAGTTGAATCGTATCTTCTAAATCTAAACGCTCGCCCCGAAGGGCTTTATCTAAGATACGGTCTACCGTACTCATTATAAAAAAGCCTCCCTCATGAAGTGAAAATATGATAACGATCATCCTAGCTTGTGGATTAGATACACAAGTTCCGGTGAAAACATCGTATTTCTGTACTCCAACTATCGTAACACAGGTTACATGTGAAAAAAAGCACCTTATGAGCAGGTGCTTTAAAAATAAGTGAAAATGTAGACATATAGAATTTGTTCAAATAACCCGATTTATAATACGAAGGATGCCTAACAGCATCTCAGCATCGAAAATGGAATTCAGCCGCTATAACCGTTGCTCACGTAGCTTAATCTACGCTCCGCTTTCCTAGGATTCCTGCAGTGCTTGCTCCAAATCTGCAATCAAATCATCAATGTCCTCAAGACCGACTGAGAAGCGAAGCAATCCATCTGTGATTCCGCGATCACGGCGAACCGCTGCAGGCATTGCGGCATGAGACATCATTGCAGGGTAAGACAATATACTCTCTACTGCTCCCAAACTCACAGCAACGATTGGCAGCTTCACACGATTAAGCACTGCCTTGGCACGATCCCCAGAACCTACATCAAAGGATACGACAGCACCATAGCCCGTTGACTGGCGTTCGTGCACTTCGCGACCTGGATGATCCTGTAACCCTGGATAATAAACAGCTGAAACATCACTTCGTTCATTCAACCATGCCGCAAGCTTGGCTGTGCTCAGTTCACTGTGTGCCATACGAGCGCCAAGTGTCTTCATTCCACGCATGAGTAACCAAGACTCTTGCGCTCCAAGCACAGTACCCAACCCGTTCTGCAACTGCTTGAGCTGTTTACCCAGAGCTTCTGTACGAGCTACAGCAAGTCCTGCTAACACATCGCTGTGACCACCCAGGAACTTAGTTGCACTATGTACAACGATATCTACACCTAGCTCTATTGGACGCTGGTAGTAAGGTGTCATAAATGTGTTATCCAGAATTGTAACTAACTCATGCTCCTGAGCCCATGATGTTACTGCAGCAATATCCGTAATCTTCAGCGTTGGATTAGAAGGTGTCTCCATATAAACAGCCTTCGTATTTGGTTGAATCGCTGCTTTTACTTCTTCAATATCTGTCATATCGACAAATGTCGTTTCAATCTGCATCCGGTTTAAAATCGAGGTCAGTAAGCGATACGTTCCGCCGTACACGTCCTCTGTCACGATGATATGATCCCCCGCCGAGAACATCATGAAGACACTGGAGATTGCTGCCATCCCTGAAGAATACGCAAAACCACGTACCCCGCCTTCTAGCAGGGTGATGTAATCCTCCAAAGCCTGACGCGTAGGATTCCCTGAACGACTGTAATCATGTTGTGGTGGATTGAAGATATCAAAATGATGGAAGGTAGACGCCTGATAGATCGGCACACTGGAAGCTCCCGTCGTTTTGTCTACCTCATCCCCAAAATGCAGCAGTTTTGTATCGAATTTCAATTTAGAAGAATCAGAAGAACCGGAATTTTTGTTCTGTTCACTCATGATGTGCTCCTCCTTCAATTTCGAGTTTTGCTGCTGCTAGGGCATTCGCCAGATCTGCGATAAGATCCTCTGCGTGCTCAATACCAACGGAGAAGCGCAACAAACGATCATCCACACCGACAGCGTCACGGATTTCAATCGGAATATCGGCATGAGTTTGAACTGCTGGATATGTCATTAATGATTCAACGCCGCCTAAGCTTTCAGCAAATGCGATGAGTTTAATATGACGCAGCAATGGCTCTACGTAACGAGCATCCTTCACTTTGAAAGAGAAGATCCCCGTGTTACCGCTGGATTGCTTGTTCTGCACCTCATATCCAGGATGATCCGTCAATCCAGGGTGATAGACTTCACCAACAGCTGGGTGCTCCAAAAGATATTTAGCGATTGTCAATGCGTTATATTCATGGCGCTCCATCCGAAGAGCCAATGTTTTCATACCCTTCATCAACTGGTAGGAATCTGTTGGAGATAACACTGCTCCAATAGAGTTGTGTAAGAACGCCATCTCTGCTGACAGTTCCTCTCCTTTGGTCACAATCAATCCAGCAAGTACATCGTTATGTCCACCAAGGTACTTCGTTGCACTATGAATAACGATATCCGCTCCCAGCTCGATTGGCCGTTGGAAGAATGGAGTCAACAACGTATTGTCCACGATAGTCAACAGGTTATGGCTATTCGCCCATGTGCTTACCGCTTCGACATCTGTTATCATCATCAGCGGGTTGGTTGGTGTCTCAATAAAGACCGCTTTGGTATTCGGCTGGAGAACTTTCTCTAATGCAACCAGATCATTGGTATCTACATAGCTTGCTGTTACACCAAAACGAGATAGAATACGTTCAAGCAGACGATATGTGCCCCCATACAGATCGAGAGATACAATCAGATGGTCTCCTTGACTAAACAATGCGAAAATCGTTTGCAGTGCTGCCATGCCTGAGCTACAGGCAAAACCTGCATCACCAGACTCCAGTGCTGCTGCTGCCTCCTCCAACACTTTACGTGTTGGATTCGTTGTGCGAATATAGTCAAATCCCGTGCTCTGTCCAAGCTTCGGATGACGAAACGCTGTTGCTTGATAGATTGGAAAGTTAATCGCACCTGTTACAGGTTCATTAATAGAACCAATTTGAGCTAAGCGGCTTTCGATTTTCAACTTGTTATCTTCCATTGCAGAAATCCCCCTGTTATCTCGATTAAATTTGCGGGCCAATATCGTAAGGTGTTTCTTGATACACATAGTAATTGAGCCAATTAGAGAATAATAAGTTAGCATGCGCCCGCCATGTCGCTGGAGGAACACGAGAAGGATCATCTTTCGGGAAATAATTTTTAGGTAGCGCTACATTTAATCCTTTGGCTGCATCGCGATCATATTCCCACTTGAGGGATAACGGATCGTACTCAGCATGTCCGGTAACGAAAATCTGTTTACCGTCTTTGGTTGCAACTAGGAAAATACCTGCATCCTCAGATTCAGCCAAAATTTCAAGACGCTCGTCCTTCTCAATATCTTCATGACGCACTTCAGTGTGACGTGAATGAGGAACATTAAACACTTCATCGAAACCACGCAGAAGTGGGACGTGAGATTTGTTAATCGTGTGTGGAAATACGCCAAAGCACTTTTCGTCCAGCGAAACTTTAGGAACACCGAAGTGATGGTATAAGCCTGCTTGTGAGGCCCAACATATATGCATGGTTGAAGTTACATTGGTTTTGGTCCATTCGAAAATTTCCTGGATTTCCTTCCAATAGTTCACGTCCTCGAAATCCATCTGTTCTACGGGTGCACCTGTAATGATCATGCCATCGAAGCGGCGGTGCTCGATTTCATCAAATGTTTTGTAGAATTCATCCAGGTACTCCTGGGAAGTGTTCTTAGACGTATGAGATTTCGGATGCACCAGAACGATGTCAACCTGTATAGGTGTATTCCCAACCAAACGTAAGAGCTGGGTCTCGGTCGTTTCTTTCGTTGGCATAAGGTTTAATATAGCGATACGAAGCGGACGAATATCCTGTTGATATGCGGATGTCTCGTCCATGACAAAGATGTTTTCTCCTGCAAGCACTTCCTTCGCAGGTAAAGTGTCCGGTATTTTAATTGGCATGGTGTCAAACTCCTCCTTGAGCATAAATAGATTGCAGCATACGCTGCCATGAGCTTGCTCTACAAGCATAGAATCCTATGTCTAATGCCGTGAGACAGGCTCAAGTTCCTTAGCGAAAATCAGTGCTGAGAAGTCGGGGCATATAACAAAGACCTTCCTCGGATTCCGAGAAAGGTCATATGTAAATAGATATGCGCCTCTCTCATCTCTCAGTTACAACAGTACCTCTTGGGCACATAGTCGCTGCAAGAATTAGCACCGTGCGGTATACCGCCGGTTGCCGGGTTTCATCGGGCCAGTCCCTCCACCTACTCTTGATAAGATTTCGCTGTATTTAATTTTTGAAATTTAATTGCTTTCCGTTTACTTTAAAACATTAATTCGTTCACGTCAAGCTACAGTTCATCCTAAGTTTCTACATCTCGGAACTGTTTTTCACCTCCTGTCATACACTGCCTCAGGGCGCGAAATAGACACATTTTTGCGCTTGAAAGCACCTTGGACCAGCGGTATACTAAACAGGTGTTGTAAACCCTTATGTGAGAGGTGACATAATCAATGGATGGCGACCCGAGGCCTGACTGGCAGCCGAATTCCGACAAACAGCATAGAGAATTGACATCAGCATGCCGGCAGCGGGACGTTACTTCCGTTTGCATATAGAGCGAACGCAGACCTGATCACCAGGCTCCGCTGCCGACCGGCTGATCTATTCTTTTTGCGCCCATAATGATGAAGATCCGCCAACCCGGCGGGTGCAGAAGGAGTCGATAACGATGAAAATCCGGTTGGTAAACAACGGTGTATTTATCCCAGTGGAGGACATTCAGCAAGCGCTGACTCCACCAGCGGAGGGCTTTTACTGGATTGATGCAGATGTGGATGATTTAGCCGTGCTTCAGCCGCTATTTATGATGCATGACCTGGCGGTCGAAGACTGCTTAAGTGACGAGGAACAGCGTCCGAAGATCGAAATTTATGAAAGTCATTATTTTATTGTCATTAACAGCATTCGTTTTGATGATGAAGAGATATTTTTACGTGCCGTCAACCTGTTCTTGGGCAGACATTTCATTATCAGTGTGACCAAACAGAAAGTCAGTGAGCTGCGAACTTTAAAACCTATTCTATGGGAACAGGAAATCAGCACTCCGGATCGTCTGTTATACTTGCTGGTTGACTTAATTGTCGACAATTACTTTACTGTCGGTGATCGAATTGAGGCACGGATCGAGAAGCTTGAGGAAGATATTCTAATGCACACCAAAAAATCTCACCTTAACGAAATAATCGGGCTTCGTAGTGAGATTCTATGGCTCAAAAAAGTGCTTGGTCCTCAAAAAGAGGTCATTAATACTCTTAACAAAAAAGACTTGCGTCTCATTGATGATCAATTGCAAAAATACTTCAGTGATATTTATGAGAATGCGGTAAAGATATCCGAGACGTTCGAAACCTATCGGGATCTGATGGGCAACTTACGTGAGGCTTATCAATCCAGTATCGCTAACCGAGCGAATGAGATCATGCGTGTGTTTACCGCCATCACCACAGTATTCATGCCCTTGACCGTTATTACCGGTATCTACGGGATGAACTTCGAATTTATGCCAGAATTGCACTGGAAGTATTCATACTTTGTGGTCATTGGACTTATGGTGACACTTGGCCTGAGTATGTTCTTCATTTTCCGCAAAAAAGACTGGATTTGATTAGACTCGGAATGAACATATAAATGAGAATAGAAGACGAAGCCTCCCTATTGGGGTTATGGCCTCGTCTTTTTTGGGTCTAATCGCACATTAACTGACGTTCTGCTCTGTCTCTATATGACGACGATAACGAATCCGGATCATACGAAGCTTCTCATATACCTGTTCTAGGCTACCTCCACCTGGTTTCTCTTCCCCATATACTTTATGTAGCACAGGCTTCAGAAACGTGTCTCCTAGTTCCTCATAGGCGCTCCAAACGGCTTCTTGTTCTTGTTCAGGCATGATAGCAAGCTCTGCATCAAGAAGACAATCCGTATCATAACCCTCTAGATCTAAGATCTCCAGTAATTCGATTAACTCTCGACGTGACAATCCCGAACGGTGAACAATTTCCTCTAACGTGTGCCCTTCCTTCATGCCTTCCAGTACTTGTTTGCGTGTCTTGAATTTATCTAGTTCCTGCTTATACTTTTGTTCCTTCTGTCGATAAAGCCAGTTCTCATACTCCTCTTCTTTCAATGCAGAGTATACCCAGTCGAGTGGAAATACGGTGGAACGCTCCACTCCGTTCGTTAGCTCCAGCCATGCCTGACCATACTCGGTAGCCTTGCTCTCTCCAACTCCTGGCAATTGCATCAGCTCATCCATCGTCAGCGGCACATACGAACTAATCATGCGAAGCAAACGGTTCGTTGCAATAAAATAAGGTGCCTTTCGGTCAGAAGCGGCTCTCTTTCTACGCCATGTGCATAAATCTGCGTACAATGTTTCATTGGCATATAACTCGCTATAACATTGAAGCCGTTGTCCACCATAATTTCGTGATCGCAAATCTTCAATCTCATGAAATAAACCTTGTAGTAACGGTCGGAACCCTTCACTCATCTGTAGTGCTAGTTGATGACGATAAATATGCATGAGTTCTTCCCACGAACTGCCCTCATACCAAACCGTATCCTCTCGATCCCCTTCCTCATACAAACTCCAACCCAGATGCCATGCTCCTTCTTCTTCGCCAATCCACACTTGTGCAAGCTCTTCATTCTGATCTGTAAATCTTGCTAATCTGTTCATAAAAATGACTTCCATTGGTCATTCCCTCCTTCGAGTTTCAGCCACACGCTTGTAAGGCTTCCCTTCGCCACCTTAAAAAGGCACAAAAAAACACCTCTCCTGCAAAATGAATGCAAGAGAGGTGCTTCCTCAACAAACCGTGCTATGCTGTTGCTCATATCATACCATATTGGAAAAATTCGTCAATCATTTCATGCGGTATACCTTACTTATCTAGCGCAAGCTTCGCAAGCGCCAAGGAACCGCACAGTCCTGCATTATCTCCAAGACCCGGTGAAACCACATATTGATCAATATCGGCCTGAAGTGCTGGATGCTGTACATAGCCGTTAAGCAATTCCTGTAATTTTTTGCGTACCAGCGGGAAGAGCTGTTCCTGCTTCATCACACCGCCGCCCATCACAATTTTCTGTGGGGAGAGAATCAGAACATAGTTCATTAGTGCGTGCGCCAAGTAATGGGCTTCGATCTCCCACGCTTTGTGATCCGATGATAACTCATAAGCTGGTTGTTCCCATCGTTTGTTAATCGCTGGACCCGCAGCAAGCCCTTCTAGGCAATCGCTATGATAAGGGCAGAAGCCTTCAAAGGTATCTTCCGGATGTCTACGTACGATGATGTGTCCCATCTCTGGATGAGACAATCCATGCACCATTTGACCAGAAACTACAGCACCTGCACCAATTCCTGTACCCACCGTAATATACAAGCAACTGTCTAAGCCTTTGGCTGCGCCCCAAGTCGCTTCACCAAGTGCAGCTCCATTGACATCGGTATCAAACGTCATTGGCACATCATAATGTTCCTTCAATTTGCCAATAAGGTTATATTGCCCCCAATGCGGTTTGGGTGTAGTTGTAATGTATCCGTACGTTGGACTACCTTCAATCGGATCGATTGGACCAAAAGAACCCACACCTAGTGCTTCAATATTTTTGCCTTCAAAGAAAGCAATGACTTGTGTCATCGTTTCTTCGGGGGTTGTAGTAGGGAAGCTAGCTCGTTCCAACACTTCTCCCTTTTCATTTCCAATACCACATACAAACTTCGTGCCTCCAGCTTCAATTGCGCCTAAGATCGTCATGTTCGTCACACTCCTCAATTAATATAAAAGGAATTCCATTCTGTTATCGATCACTCTACTTGTTCAATCCAACGACTCGGCTTCCAGCTTGTTCAAACGTTTTAACAATGTCTGTCTCCAGCTGTCCGAGAGCGTTGTAATCGCCAGCAAAGCACGAATGCCTTCCGCGTTCTGCTTACCCTGATGCATCACCCGGTTCGCTTCCAGAATTGTCATGGAGGTTAAATCCGTGCTGATTCGTCTGAACTCAGAACCTGGCTTCACTTCTCCTTCTTGTAACACACGAAAATAAAAGCCGGTATGCCCACTTTCCTGAAAATATACAGGCAAACCCTTGTAGTCATATCGAGCTGCCAACTTGAAGCAAGGCTGTCTGGGCTGACTAACCTGAACCATAGCGGCGCCTAATTGATACACATCGCCAATTCGCACCAGATCCTCTGCACAGCCCTCGACTGTCAAATTTTCGCCACAAGCTCCCCATTCCAGCTTGCGATTCATCAATTGCTCCAGCAATGGATAACGACTATGGTCATAAACACAAACCGCCTTATCAGGTCCCCCGTGATGCTCTAGATCAGCCTGTGCATCCCCAGTCATGCCGGTGAATGATAAGAACACAGGACTAGAAACGGGAGTCTTCACAATTCCGCTCAGCACTTCACGTTTCTGACCAGGCAAGGGTTTAGGTTGACCCACATTTATGGCTAGGACAGCCGTCGGGATGTCGCCCGATTCGGATTGTTGTGTGAGTTTCATTTGTGCATTCCTCCCTTTCATTGTTCACGGTTTATTTAACGGAGCCACCAAAAACGAGTGTATTGCTCAACAATCGACCAGGCGAAGTGAGCATTTTACCACCAGCATACATACCTGATGATGCACCACCATCCAGATTCATCGCTTGCTTCGCTCCGAGCTTCTGCATCACAGCAGCCCATTCCTTCATCGTTGCTCCGGAAACGGTCGCCAGAAGAACCGAACCATCGGCCATGATAGCGATCCCGCTTCTTGCACCAGAGGCATTCAGGATTTTCGGATCCTTGAAGCCTTCACTTGCTGGATTAATCGAAATCTTTCCATCCTTAACGAGACGCGGGCCAGCTCCTACAGCAGTAACGACTTCATCCCAAGGAATTTCCTTGCCTGCTGCATTCGTGTACTTATAATTCATCTCAACCGTGGAGCCAACCACGAAACGATCGGCGTTCGATTTATGACTGCCTGTGAAGACCAGAACTGAGCTATTCTTAGGAATGGCAATATTGGTATTCGGTACTTTTTTGGTAACGATCCCTTTCTCGATCACTACTGCTGTACCACCTTTGAACCCAACCGTTGAACCACGCTCAGGCGTGTACAGCATCGTAATGCTTGCATTTGCTGAAGGGGTTCTGTTAATAAAGGTAGCGTACCAACTGCGAGATTTACCTTCTGGCGTCGTTACCATACCTGTTAAGTTCACACGAAGTGAATCCATAATAGCTGTGCCATCTTCTTTAAAACCAATGCTTGTACCGTATCTTCCTATATGTATTACTTTACCATTAGCTATTAACATACCATATGGATCTGGAGCACCATTATAAGCCTCAAAGAAAGCTCCGTTAATCGCTGCTTGCGCCCCATACGCTTTGACAATGGAAGGCAATGTTGCTGTCTGACCTACCTGCTTCTTCGCTAATCCTACTGTCACTGGTGTGCCTTTTGGAATACTAACCGTTTGCACGGTGAAACTACGTCCTGCTGCTTTTACTTTCTGCACTTTTGTGCTGATTGCTGCTTTTGCTTCGACTGTCTGCGGAGCACTTACTGCCCCTGACAATAATACCGGTAAAGCCAGGACAAGAGCCATAGCCCCTGTCCACCATCTCTTACTTGATCTTCGTGTTTGAATACTGCTCACCCTATTGCCACTCCCATCCAAGAGCCAAGGCTCTTCATCTCAAGTTGTTCAAACTTGTCCATCACCGTTTCCGGATCCAGACGTAATTCACACATATCCAGTGCACATGCAACTGGAACAGCGCAGTGAATCTCTGCCAATTTGCGGGACAGATGAAGCATGTCCAGATCATTCTCAATTTTTTTGCGTACCGAAGGTGTAAGCTTATCCAAGTTGTCCAGAATCCCTTCGATTGAATCATACTCCTGAACAAGCTTCAGCGCCGTCTTCTCACCAATGCCTCGAACCCCTGGATAATTGTCACTCGCATCCCCCATCAAGCCCTTCATATCAATGACCTGGCGCGGTGTAAGTTGTTTCTCCGCCATTAGCGACTCTGGTGTGTACACCATGTAGTTGCCATGACCTTTTTTCATAATAATAATGCTTGTACGATCATTAATCAGTTGCAACATGTCATGATCACCCGTCAGTACCATTACATTCATGTCTGTCTGCTCTGTGTAATATTTCGCTAACGTGCCAATGCAATCGTCAGCCTCATATCCAGCTGCTCCAATGTTCGGAATATTCAGACTATCCATGACTTCACGAATTAACTCAAACTGCGGAATTAGATCATTTGGAGCTTCGGGACGATTGCCTTTGTAAGCGGCGTACTCTTCGCCACGAAACGTCTTTCCACCCATATCCCAACAACAGATGACATGACTTGGCTCAAAGGTCTGAACCGCATCCCAGAAATAACGGATAAATCCGTAAACTGCATTGGTGGGCAAGCCTGCCTTTGTACGTCTAATATATCCGCTTGCAGATGTTGCGTAAAATGCCCGGAACAACACTGCCATACCGTCTACTAGCAACAAAGTAGGTTCATTACGTTGATTCACTTGTGTTTACTCTCTCCTATCTTGTGTGTAACCAATAAAATATAATTGCTTTGCAAAATAACTCTATCATTATAGCATAGTTCTACCACTTATCGGACAGCCAAAAAAGCCCTGAATTATTAATATTCAGGGCACCGATTACACTACCTTTTCAGTTACGGTAGAATCCAAGTTATCCGTAGTTCTTAGCGATTATTCCACTCCTGCTCATACGTATCTTCCTTGAATCCCACGGTGACCTTATCCCCATCCGTTACAATGGGACGTTTGATAAGACGACCATTCGAAGCCAGCAAACGAATCTGCTCTTCTACCGACATCCCAGGCAACTTATCCTTCAGCTGCTGCTCTTTGTAAACCTCTCCGCTGGTATTGAAAAATTTCTTAACCTCAAGTCCGCTCTTCTGGATCAAATCTGTAAGCTCAGCTTCAGTAGGCGGGTTATCAAAAATAGGAATTAACTCTAGCTGATACTCTTGTGCCTCCAGCCACTTCACTGCTTTGCGGCATGTTCCGCATTTGGCGTACTGATATACTTTTAATTGACTCATCGTGTTGTTCCTCCTTCGCTCCGGTTTTGTGATGCTCCGGTTTTGTTTTCTCGCTTCCCTTGGTTTGCTTTGCAAATCCAAAAGTCGCTCGAAAACAATACCATCGCATTGCAGTTTTACTTCACAAGCAATCCATTTCATATGGATCACTCAAATACTCAGCATGGTTGCGCTCTTCAGATGCGTTCCTCTCTGGGTTGCGCTTCGGCATCAAGTCGTTTCTCCAAAGCTGCCAGATCTGGAGGCAGTGGTGCCTGGAATGTCATCCGCTGCTTCAGAATAGGATGTTCGAATGATAGCTCGTAAGCATGTAACGCTTGACGATCAATCCACCCATCTCGCTCGTTTCGCATCGCCTCTGTCTCAGCATCGATTCTATCGCTTGGCAAGGTCTTATACATTCGATCACCAACTAGCGGACAACCAATTGAAGTCATATGTACACGAATTTGATGGGTTCGGCCACTCTCCAATTTCAGATGCACCACACTAGCACTGTCATTTCCCCACGTAGTTACCACTCTGTACAAGGTTCGGGCGGCATAACCATCAGGTGATACGATTCGACGATGAGGCTCTTCTGGGTCACGGTCAATCGGACCATTCACCGCACCTTCTACTTCAGCGGGGCAACCATGCACAATAGCCATATACTTTTTATCAACCGTTCCCGCAATCATCTGCTCCGACACGTGCTGGTGCACATAAGGGTTTTTGGCTATCGCCAGCACACCTGATGTCTCCTGATCCAGACGATGAATTGGGCGGAAGCGGAAGCGCTCTGCTTTGGACTTCCAATAATGGACAACGCCATTGGCTAGCGTACCTGTATAATGCCCATGCGTGGGATGTACGATAATGCCGGAGTCCTTGTTTACAATAAGCAGATGCTCATCTTCATATAAAATGTTAAAAGGTAGCTCTTCTGGCAAAATGTCATCTGATTCTTCTTGTTCCATTCGAACTTCGAGTCGATCCCCCGCGGATACCTTCACGCTGATATACACACGCTCTCCGTTCAACATGATTCCTTGTTCCGTGAGCTTCAATCTCGACAAAAGTTTACGGGATACTTGCAGCCGCCGCTGTAGCACGGTCTTCAGCAGCCAGCCATCCTCCTGCTCAGGAATCGTATAGACAAGCGGCGAATAATACAGGCTCATTCTTTGCGGCGGAAAACTTTTTTGCTCCGCACATATTCAATATCAGCTACCTGTTGTCTCGCATTGGCTGTCCGTGCAACCACGAAGAAATAATCCGATAAACGGTTTAAATAACGTCTTACCGATGGATTAATATCGGTATGTTGGCCAAGAGTAACTGCACGGCGTTCCGCACGACGACATACAGTACGGCATACATGCAGTGTAGATGATAGCAGACTTCCCCCAGGCAAAATGAAACGTTCTACCTTTGGATTCTCCGCATCATACATGTCAATCCATTGTTCCAATCTAGTAACCATCTCATCACGCACTTTATATTTTGTCTCACTAATTCTTACAAAAGCGAGATCTGATCCACAGTCAAACAACTCCTGTTGTACTTCAAGCAAATGCTCTCGGAGATCCTCGAATTGCCCTGTTGCATGATCAATTAAACTGATTGCTTGTCCCACAAAACAATTCAGTTCATCAATTGTTCCATATGCCTCTACTCGATCATCATCCTTGATGACCCGTCCACCAATCACTGATGTTTGACCTTCGTCACCTGTTCGTGTGTATATGCCCATGCTAATCCCTCCAATTGTTATTGATTCGCGCGGTAGAATATTCGGGTTATTAGTAATGCGAACATTCCTTAACTTCAACTTAACCAGTATACTTGACCACCATAAGATACGGAAATGCATTTTTTTCAGAAACCGCTTGGAAGCTTGCCACGTATATTGAATTGAGTTGTAATGCTGAGTATACATGAAATTGATAAACCCCCATAAAAAAGGAGACGATGATGCAGAATTGGATAACCGATTTCATGGAACAGTATGGATACATAGGAATCGCGCTGATAATTGCCCTTGAGAATGTATTTCCGCCCATTCCTTCTGAGATTATTTTGCCATTCGGCGGATTTATGACCACGTATACTAGCCTCACACTGCCTGGCGTTATTATTGCTGCAACGATCGGATCTGTACTTGGAGCTATCATTTTATATGCCATTGGACTGTTAATTGATGTGAATCGATTAGAGAAAATAGTAGACCGTTGGGGTCATATTTTACGTATCAAAAAAGAGGACATTTATCGTGTAGATGCATGGTTTGATAAATACGGAATGTGGACTGTCTTGTTCTGCCGTATGATTCCTCTTGTTCGCAGCTTAATTTCCATCCCTGCCGGTATGTCCAATATGAAGTTTGGATTATTCGTGCTTTTTACCACAATCGGTACATTCGTATGGAATATTATTCTTGTTTCTGTTGGAGCCGCACTTGGAGCATCATGGGAAAGTATTCTGAGCTTTATGGATGTGTACTCCCTTGTGATTTACATCATTCTCGCAATCCTTATTGTAGGATTCATAATTTGGTGGATCAAACGGAGTAGAGCTCGGAATTAAGCTGTGTTTTTAGAACTCCGAGAGCCGTAAGTGAATTTTAAGATACACCCTAATGTAAGTCACGTAAAGGATGGGTATGATTAACTCTTTCCTCAGTTACTCTCACTAGTGCCCCTATAAAGAAAGACGTGCCGTCTCCTATAGACCGCACGTCTTTCTTTATTAAACGTCCATTATGTAGCCTTTGCCATGACTCGTATGATATAAGACGATTTATTCATAACGTACTGAACGTGCCTTAAGCTCCATCGCTAGACCAGATACGAGCATGTAGACTTGTTCAGAGTGCGCCTGAAGTGCACGATTCACAGATGCCATTCTTGCAGCGAAGATACGCTCTTCTTCCGTTGGGTTCAGTGAACCATGCATTTCATTGGTGATAACAAGCATCTTCCCTTGATAAGACAACATGGCATCCAGCAATCGCTGCGTTTCTACACGTTGTTCATCCAAATCGTCATTCGCTCTAAAACCAGCAACCATCCACGAGGTTAAACTATCTACGATTACAATCCGACGATCTGCCAGAAATAAATTAGATTCTCGATTAATCTGATGAATAACTTCCGTCAGTTGTTGACCATTCCCAGCTTCAATGACACGATAGTGAGCGGATGGAAATTCCGGAATGATCGCTTCATGATCGCCAGTTGATAAATAGATGCCTTCCCGGCTGATCTCCGCCGCATAACCAAGGGCAAACTTCGTTTTACCACTACCTATACCCCCAGTGACCGTAATCAACAATCCGCTCCCCTCCTTCCATAGCTAGGCTTCACACCTATTACTCTGTTAATGCCTTCAGTACTTTCTTCGATTCTTCAATATTTGAAGCGGATACTGGAATGGTTGCAAATAAATTTTTCGCAGCATACTGCACTTCTTGGAACATCTTCATATCTTCAAGCGGAATTCCATAGAGATGTGTTTCTTTTTTGATATCAGATCCATCATCTCCTGTGCCATCTTCAACAAAAACTCCACCTTCAAATACTCCTCGCTCGTATTTCTCTTGATCGAATGTATCATCTAAAGACACGTTTGAGCCATTGTTTCCATATTGCTTCATGTCTGCTTCAGGCAGTATAAAAATATCATGCCCACCTGCGGCATATTCTACCAAGATTTTCTGTACATCATACATCGCACTAGTGACAACCTCTACTTTAGGCTCTTCACCTAGTTTTTGCTGCAAATTCGCCTGTAGTTGTTCTGAAATAACGGACGGATCACCCTGGTTATCAATAATAAAAATCGTGAATCCACTCTTTCCTCCACAACCAGTAAGCACCAAAATTATGGAGATGATTGCCATTAGACCCCAAACTCTTTTCATTCCAGCTCCCCCTTTTGTCTCCTATGTCCAATATATCACAATTGTTCCACGCAAAAAAATAAGCACGCCTTCTAAGACTATGATTCGACTCATGCCACAAAAAAAGAGACCCCTCTGGGTCTCTCTACAGCCAAAATACGTAACGTTTCGATAGCCTGCAACAACAGCAATCTATATTACATACTTGGCAAGATATCATTTGCTTTTGATCGCATTAGCTTTCATGTACTCGTTAATCTTCAGATCAAGCAGACTACTGATCTCAATAACGATGTCAGAAGTGAACGATTTTTCTTCAAGGAAGATCTGCTCCATCTTCAGACGCAGCAGATGAATTTCATCTTCCAAGGAAATGTCATGCAATGATGCGTGATCTCGTTTCACCGACCATCGGTCGCCATGATCGCCTTCAGCCAGATATTGTCCACGATTAGTCGGTAACTCATATTCAACACAAAACAAGCTAACCCCTCCTTGGAAAATGTTCTTCCGAATGTTAAATGCTAGAAAAAGTTATTTCAAATTGAAATTATATCACAATAATTTGTAAAAGAAAGTCATTTTTTCTAATATAACAAATTGTATCATTCGGGTATCCTTTTCTAACCATACAAACGAATCCTTTTACTTATTAACCCTCTTTCTGTATCTTGTAAACAAAATTTCCGATTCGTTCCAGCGCTTCATTCAATTGAGTCACTGAAGTTGCATAAGAACAACGAAGGAAACCTTCACCTTGTGGGCCAAACACATTACCAGGCACAGCAGCAACCTTATTTTCTGTGAGCAATCGTTCAGCAAAAACATCAGAAGTAAGGCCTGTCTTTTGAATACTTGGGAATGCGTAAAATGCACCCTGGGGTTCATGACAGTCTAATCCAATATCACGGAATCCCTGTACGATCAGCCTTCTGCGCTGATTATAGGACTCCACCATTCTGTCCTTCTCACCTAATCCGTTCGTTAAAGCTTCAAGTGCAGCAACTTGCCCCATCGCAGGAGCACACATAACCGTATACTGATGGATTTTGAGCATTGCCGCAATAAGCTCTGGATGTCCGCACATGTATCCGATCCGCCAACCAGTCATAGCAAATGCTTTGGAGAATCCACTGACTAGAATTGTGCGTTCCTTCATATCAGGAATTGAAGCGAAGCTAACGTGTTTTTGCGTATACGTCAACTCAGCATATATCTCATCAGCAATGACGATAAGATCATGCTTTTTGATCACTTCAGCAATCGGAAGCCATTCTTCATACGTCATAATTGCTCCGGTTGGATTGCTTGGATAACACAAAATCACAACTTTGGATTTGGGCGTAATGCTTGCCTCGAGTGCCTCCGCTGTCACTTTGAATTGATCTTTGGCATAGGTCTCAACACCAACAGGCACACCCCCACCAATTGAAGCAATGGGTGAATATGCTACATAAGACGGTTCTGGAATTAGTATTTCGTCTCCCGGTACGATCAAGGCCCGTAAGGCGAGGTCAATCGCTTCACTGCCGCCAACCGTTACGATAATTTCATCCTTCGGATCATACTTTGTATCGAATTGGGTATGCAAATAATCGCTGATGGCTTCTCTCAGCTTCGGCATACCGGCATTTGACGTATAACTAGTCATGCCTCTTTCCAATGAATACACACAAGCTTCTCTCATGTGCCATGGCGTAACAAAGTCCGGTTCCCCGACGCCAAGTGTAATGATGTCTTTGTTATCACCAACCAGATCAAAAAACTTACGAATTCCGGATGGCGGTATCTGCTGAACCAATGGTGCCAGATACGAAGTCATTTTCTTGTTATTCCCTGTTGTCTGTTCATTCACTATCATGACACATCTTCCTTTACGGCGAGATCATGAGACGGTTGTCTTCCTGATGGTCTTCAAAAATAATCCCGTCCTGCTTATATTTTTTTAGAATAAAATTCGTTTTGGTGGAGAGTACTGAATCGATTGGAGACAGTTTCTCGGATACAAAATTAGCAACTTCACGAAGGTTGCCACCTTCAACTTCAACGAGCAAATCATATGCTCCCGACATGAGATAAACCGATTTTACTTGAGGATACAAGTAGATTCGTTCAGCAATACCTTCGAATCCCCGACCACGCTCTGGCGTAATCTGAACTTCGATCAGTGCTGTGACTTTCTCGTCATCAATTTTGCTCCAGTTAACGACCGTTGCGTATTTGACGATGACATGCTCTTGCTCCAGCTGTGCGACGACATTCTTAATCTTATCTTCCGACTCTCCGAGCAGCGTAGACAGCAGCGCGGGAGTCCTTCTCGCGTCTTCCTTCAACAAATTCAGAACTTTCAATTGCAGGTCGTTCAAATCCTTCATGTGTTTACCTCCAGCGTCATCCAAGTTCCTTAACGTACGTGTTCGAGCTATCTCTTCAATGAATTAATACTTATATTACATGAATTTAACGTTGATGCAAAGACAAAAACCGCCTGCCTTGAATTCAGGCAAGCGGTGGTATGGTCTTCATACAGGCTTGTGCTTCAAACCCCTTTTCCAGAGGTTACATGTAATAAGGATTACCGTAACTAGGCTGATGCTGAGGCACATTAGGTGCCTGGCTGTATGGACTGCTTTGCGTATTCTTCTCCTGAATGAATTGCTGACATTTCTGCTGTGTCTGCTGTGCAGACTGGAGCTGCTTATCAACATCTGAACGTAGGGCTTTGGACGATGCAGAATACATGTTGTTTTGTTGCATCAGATTGAACAGTTCACCCTGTAAACGCAGAGTATCATTCGTCAGATCATTGAACATTTTACGAACTGTAGGACAGGAAGCTTCCGTAGTTGCTGTCGTATATTCCCGAGAAGTTCGTCTCAAATCTGCAAGAATCGACTTCAACAAGTCCTGTTCTTGCATAAAATTCCCACTGGATGACAAAGATTGTGTGTACACGTATTTTCCTCCTATGCATTAAAATCACTTGCTAACGGTTTGAGGTTTATTGCGACTGGGAAGGTGCAAGAGATTGATGTTGGTGCAGAGCCTGGATCAGCGTGTTCAAATGTTGTTCATGGGCACGAACATATTGGTTTAATGCCTGCCCAATCTGTGGTTGGTGTGAGATGGATGCTGTGGCAGCACACTGTTTAATCAGCATTTCTTCATTGGAGATTGAATCCGCAATGTAGTTCAGTTCCTTTGGGCTCAGTGCTTGCATTTGTGAATATTGCATGTATGTCTGACCTCCTTAACCTAAAGTTTATGCGAATTTATTGTTACCTTGTCCTGAAAAAGTATACTTCATCAAATGAACAGAGGTGGTCTATTGTGGAACTCATTAACGGAAAAACGTACTGGCCAACCACGTTCCAACCGACACGCAATTATCCAGTTTTAGAAGAGAACCTTACCTGTGATTGCCTGATTGTTGGCGGTGGGATGGCTGGAGCATTGTCTGCCAAGCTTCTAACCGATCATGGAATTCAAACCATCCTCATTGACAAAAGAGAGATCGGGCATGGCAGTAGTATGGCAAACACGGGTTTACTCCAATATACGAATGATAAGACACTTACCTCCTGTATCCAAACATTTGGAGAACAGACAGGAGTACGATTTTATGAGTTGTGTCGAGATGCAATGCAGCAGCTAGCCGAGATTGCACAAAAGCTTGAAATTGATCCTTGGTTTGTGCCTCGCACAAGTCTATATTGCGCAAGTGATGAGGATGATGTAGTTATGCTTGAGGAGGAATATCGCAATCTGAAGCATTACGGATTCGATGTAGAGCTCTGGAATGAAGACAAGATTCGTTCCGTGTTCCCTTTCAGCAAACGAGCTGCATTGTATACAAGTGGTGATGCGGAGGTTAATCCGTATCGCTTGGTTCACTCACTCATCGACTCGGCCTCAAATCAGGGAGCCAAAGTCTTCGCTCATACCACCATGACCCATTGCGATTACAATGAGGATGGAGTGGTATGTTATACACCACAAGGAACAATTCGTGCCAAGCATGTTATTTTCTCTACAGGATATGAAACGCAAGAGATTAAGAATGATCGCGGGGCATATCTAAAGAGCACTTACGCCATTGCTACCAAACCTCTGAAGGATCTTAGCAGCTGGTATGAACAGTGCATGATATGGGAAACTGCCAGACCGTATCTGTACATGCGTACAACACCAGATGGACGAATTATTGCAGGTGGACTTGATGAGGAACGCCCGCGTAAGGATCAACGATCGATTAAAGCAGCTCATAAAGGTGACATTCTACTTCAACAGATTGCAGAATATTTCCCTTTATCCGAACTTGAAGTGGATTATGCTTGGGAAGCGGTGTTTGGTAGCACGCATGATGGGCTCCCCCTAATTGGACCCCATCCAGATTATCCACATTCATATTTTGTAGAAGGGTATGGTGGCAACGGGACAGTGTACAGCATGATTGGCGCAAGGCTAATTACGGAGCTCATTGCTACGGGTACAAAGAATCCCGACTTGGATCTATTTTCCCTCACAAGAACCAGCAAACCTTCTCCCGTTTAACCGGAGTAAGCATATAAGTATAGTGATGTCGATAAGGTCTAGACAATAACAGCAGTTGAAGCAGCTACATTTAAAACTGAAACACAAAAAAGGTACATTCACAGGAGTTACATCCTTGAATGTACCTTTTTATTTTTACCATACATATAGTAACCATTGGCACTCTCATACTGTCAGCACCACACTATGAAGAGGCATAATCTAAGCCAACATATGTTCTTAGATTTATGACGATGTTGTACCTTTTCCTTCAGTGTGTCTTAACATCTTACGCATAAAGACCCAACCAATTAGCGGAAAGGCTCCTAAGATGATAATTAACCAAGTTAGCGTTCGCAGCGAAGGTTCATTCATGACGGTTAGAATAAAGACCCCCAATCCAAACAGCCGACCAATCATCAGGGAAAGCTCTCTTAATACGACAAGTTCTACCCTTTTCTCGACATTTTCACCACTCGTGCCCATCATATCAAACCCCGCTGAGATCATCGGCAGAATGTACAAAGGCATCGCAAAGGCACTCCCGATTCCCATGATCAACAGCGTACCATAGGTCACTTTCCAGAGAAGCGGCATTAACACAACCAGCAGCAATATGGCTCCAATGAGCATTCCCTTCGCTCTATACTGTGGCTTAAACCATTTGCCTGCCGCCCAATAACTTACAAGTGCTACGGCAGAAGTGATGAGAGAAAATTGCCCTAGTTTGTACTCCTGAGCAGTAGCCACATAGACCAGTAAAGCGATTAAAAATGCGAATACACCCTCACGCACCCCCTGAGCAAATAACCCTAAAGCAAGCGGCCTCCAAGGACTATGCGGTTTAGACAGCTGGAGCCAAGGCTCCGACCATCGGTATGTACCGCTCACCTTTCTTTTTTTGAGAAAGAAACTGAACACAACTGCAATCACATAAATGACCAGAGACACCGTGAAAATAAGGCGATATCCCGTATTATCCGTCATTCGGGAAATGACTAGACCAGAGAACCATGGCCCGATAATACCTGTCATCGATCCTAACAGGCCAACCCAGCCATTAAATAAATCCCGGTTATCGCGATCTGTTATTTCAAAATATACAACGTTAAATGCAATCCAGAACAGACCTAATGCACACCCTAACAGTATGCCCAGAGGCCAAATCCAGTCTACAGCGCTAGAACCAACCCAGAGAACTGTCATATAAAAAAGCCCTGATAATGCTGTTCCTAGTCGTAACGCACTCATTTTGTTATGTTCCTTAACCCATTTACCAGCAATCCAAAATGTGAGCCCGATGGCAAGTTGCTGACTGACCGTGAACCAACCTAACATAGCGTAGTCTGGCCGGCTCTTCCACAAGTACACATTCAGAAACGTTCCCGATAAAGCTCCTGCTAACACAAACAATCCATTCACGCCCAAAAGCAGAATGGATTGTCGACCCAAAGAAATCTTCATCTGCTCCTCCTTTGTCCACCTGAAGTGAGCTCTTTACAGGTAGGTCTCAGGTTTAACGTACCCCAAGCGCTAGGAAAACATGATGAATCTTTGGCATGGCTATAAAATTTTTATTTTTGATCGAGCTTTATAAAATGATTTATTTCTTCGCGCTCAAATTTTGAATCAGGCGCAGACGATCATCCTCTGATAGACTGTATTGAACCTGGAAACATCCTGAGCAGACATACATCTGCACTGTGAACGGAGGTGACAACAAATCACCCGTTCCCGCAGCACCATTCGGAACAGACGTGAAGTTCGCCTGGTCTGCTTGTTGAGTACCTGCTAACAGCATGAACTCACGACAGTGTGGGCATTCAGGGACTTCTTCCTGATGATCGAGTTGCTTCTCAACACCTTCTTCGTATTGGATCAGATCATTTCCCTCATCCGCATACTTAGTTAGTGTGCGCAATTCAGGTAGTTTCAGTTCTACCTCATCGCCCCATAAATCAGAGATATCCGTCCCTTGATTATCGTGCAACTCATCATCCTCGTAGACGTCCGTTTCGTTGTCAATCTCCTCTTCGTCTCCGATGTTAATGTTAAGTGTACGATATCCGTTTAGTTCATTGTGACAGTGTGGGCACTCTTCTTCAGGTCCCAGCTCCTCATCCCATACAATCTCCGTGTGACACCAAGGGCAAATTGTTGTTTCCATATCTAATCAACCTTTCTCTTTCTGTATAACCATCAAGTATTCATAACATAAATGACGCCAATAGTGAAAAATACAATGGATGCAGCAAACAAAATTCGAATTAACAGTTTCATGCCGCAAGACCTCCTACATGATGCTCGCGCCAATAACAAAGGATAGCGAGACCGAGATAATCATGGAAATCAGTCCAACCGCCCGGTTATCCGCTTCAATTTCTTTATCAATGGAGAACACCGGGGTCAAAAATTCAAATAAAAAATAGGCAACAAGCAGGAGAATAAACCCTAGAAATGACCACGTCATGGCTTCATAGACTGAAGATTTGGCTTGAATACAGAAACGAAGTACGTTACATATGCCAAAAATTTTGCCACCTGTTGCCATAGCAACCGCAATATTTCCCTTCTTAATCTCATCCCAGCACTTGTACTTGGTAACCAGTTCAAAGCAAGCGAGAAAAATGAGAAGCTCCATAATAGCTACCGAAAAAAAACCGAGCACCATCCCCAAGGGATGGGACAGCAATTGGTCAATCGTCCCTTTCACGCACGGTTCCCCTTCCCGCTTCCGCATTCAAAACTGACCAAGAATGCGGAAATTCAATGATTCATGGCATGGGCTAGCTATTCCAGTTCTGCTACGGTAACACCGTTTCCGCCTTCCCCGTAATTACCCAGCCGATAACTTTTAATATGTCTATGCTTACGCAGATAATCCTGAATACCTGAACGTAAAATTCCTGTTCCTTTACCATGGATAATGTATACCTGACCGAGATTCGCAAGGAACGCTTCGTCGATAAAACGATCCGTTTCCATCAGAGCCTCCTCCAGATTGGCACCGCGCAGATCCAGCTCGCTCTTGACATTATCATCACGAGTTCGTTTCATTCCGGTCACAGGTTTTTGTTTGGGTGTCACTACCGTTGAAGCAGACTGCTTCAGCTCAAGATCATTCAGTGATACTTTCATCTTCATAATACCAAGCTGTACCACTGCTTCCTTGCTTCCAGACATCTCAACAACATGGCCTTTCTGATTCAAGCTGTACACTAATACTTCATCGCCTGGGCCAATAGCACGAGCCTTCGGAGCGGATGCCGTGCGTTTAACGGTTTTCTTCCGTTTCTCCGGTTCAGCTTCGTCTAATTGTTTACGAGCAGCAATTAGCTTGTGCTCCTTAACCGATGCACCTTCTTCCATAGCTAGCTGACGCAGATCAGCAATAATTTTCTCTGCCTCTGCTCTAGCTTTGTCCACAATCAGGCGCGCATCTTCTTCTGCCTTCTCAATTCGGCGGTCACGCTGCTGTTCCAGCTTCTCCAATTCGAATTGATGCCGACTACGCAGCTTCTCCATATCTGCACGTAAATGTTCCGCCTTCTCACGCTCTTGCTCAGCTGTCAGTCGATTTTCCTCCAGTGAAGCAATCATATTCTCCACTCGCTGATCCTCTTCCTTCACCTCACCACGAGCATAATCCAGAATGTTAGTTGGAAGCCCAAGACGTTCCGCAATTGCAAAGGCATTACTCCGACCAGGAACACCAACAAGCAAACGATACGTTGGACTTAACGTATTCACATCAAATTCCATACTCGCATTGATAACGCCCTTGCGTTCATAAGCATAAGCCTTCAGCTCACTATAATGCGTTGTAGCGACCATACGACAACCGGTCTGGTGCATATGTTCCAGAATGGAAATCGCTAGTGCAGAACCTTCTGCTGGATCTGTTCCCGCGCCAAGCTCATCGAGTAGAACAAGGCTTTTCGTCGTCATGTTTTTCAAAATTCGAATAATGTTAGTCATATGGCTGGAGAATGTACTTAAGTTCTGTTCAATGCTCTGTTCGTCTCCAATATCGGCATAGATCGCATCAAATACACAGAGCTGACTGCCATCTTCAGCAGGGACAAACAATCCAGACATCGCCATCAGACTGAGCAGTCCAATCGTTTTTAAAGTGACTGTTTTACCACCTGTATTCGGCCCTGTGACAATAATCGATGTATAATCATTGCCTAATTCAATGTCCGTTGGCACAACATTTTCAATGGCAATTAGGGGATGACGCCCCTTCTTCAGCTTAATGAAGCCGCGATCATTCATCCGTGGTAAGGTTGCCTTCAGTTCGCGAGCTAGACGTGACTTCGCAAATATGAAATCAAGCGTCCCCAATAGATCGACATCATCCAACAGCCATTCTGCCTGCTCGCTGACAAGGGCTGTCAATTTTTGCAAAATAACTTCAATTTCGCGCTCTTCCCGAATTCGAGTCTCACGTAATTTGTTATTCATCGCAACAATTGATTCCGGCTCAATAAACAGTGTCGCACCTGAACCCGACTGATCGTGTACAATTCCTCCGAAGTAAGAACGATACTCTGCTTTTACTGGGATTACAAATCGATCTCCACGAATTGTAATCAACTGATCCTGTAGCATTTTAGATACCGTTGAAGAGCGAATCATGGAATCCAGCTTCTCCCTGATCCGAGCTTCGCCGCCCCGAAGTTCGCGACGAATCTGTGCAAGCGTGACGCTCGCACTATCAGCAACTTCAGCATTATCTTCAATACAGCTACGAATTTCATCTTCTAGTGCTTTTTGCTCCGATAACTGATCACTAATGAAGAACAGCGACTCCACCTTTTCATCTTCATGAAGCGTGGCAATTTGCCTTTTGAGTCTACGTGAAGCAAGAGTAGTGTTCGAAATCCCGAGAAGTTCATGTGGGTTCAAGGTACCCCCAATTTCTGAACGTTTAATGGAGGCTGTAATGTCAACAATGCCACCGAAAGATGGCGAACCCTTCAATCGATCAAACTTAAAGGCTTCGTCCGTTTGCTGCAGTAATCTTTTCACTTCTTCTAGGTCACCAATTGGCTCCAGAGTATCCGCTTTCTTCTTGCCCATTGTCGTTTGAGCAAAGCCTTGCAATGTATTTAAAATTTTGCGGTATTCCAATGTGTGTAAAATTTTCGTATCCAAGTGTACAACTCCTTCCAAACTATAACTGTATTATAGCGAAAGAAACTTTCTAACGCTATTTAACGAATCCTTCCACACATAAGTTATGACATTAAGCCACAAACTACAGGTGTCAGGATTTTGCAACGTCCCCAAGCGAACAGGATGCTCAATGCATAATCCGATCTGAAATATAAGGAGGTAAACACGTTGAACTTCTTGGGACATGTTGTACGATTCATTATCGCAGCCATTGTACTAATGGTCGTCAGTTGGATTGTACCTGGTTTTGCCGTTGGTGGTTTCTTAAGCGCCCTTATGCTAGCTCTGGTCATTGCCCTTCTTGGTTGGATCATTGAAGGTGTCTTTGGCAAAAGGGTCTCTCCCTTCGGCCGTGGAATCGTTGGCTTCATTGTCAGTGCACTTGTGATCTGGTTAGGTCAATACGTTGTCGATCACGTTGAAGTCAGCCTGCTTGGAGCCATTTTAGCCGCACTGGTTATCGGGATTATCGATTTGTTCATCCCTGTATCCACACCGTTTGAAGCTGGGCGTGAATCCAACAAACGTTCGTAAGATCCAGGCTATACACTAGCTAATCACGTTAGACCGTAACATAGCTCATCCGTAGACCTCTGATGGCTTTACAGCCTGATGAGGTTTATTTTTTTATGAAGCCGTCCCCTATACCACATCATAATCTGAATAATTTTCAATAAAACGACATAGCCCACATGTACAGGCGTTGCCAATTTGCGGTATGATGACTGAAGAAATCATTCAAATTTCATCTATTACAATAAGGGGGCACATGATGAAAAAAAGTATAGCATGGCTCGTAGCTTGTATGTTGATTATGGTTCTTGCAGCATGCGGATCAGGAAACTCAAGTAATGGCAGCGATGCTGATCCTGGAATTACTGCAAGTGAGGAACTCGTGATCAAAGCAAGCAACTACGAGTTCGACAAACCCGAGTATCATCTCAAAAAAGGGGTTCCCGTTAACATTATTTACGAAAACACAAATGGAAATCACGGCTTGCTTGTGCCTGAACTTAAACTGCAACTAGACATCCAAAATACTTCAAAAGTAATCGTCCCTGACCAAGTCGGCGAATTTGAGATGTCATGTTCTGTATTCTGTGGTAGCGGGCACAGTAGCATGATCTCCAAAATTATTGTTGAAGAATAGATAACCAAGACAAGGAGCCCCCGTAACATTGGGAGCTCTTTCTTTCATTATAACAAATTGTACAATAGGTTGTTCAAAAAGCCCGCTTTTGAGCATGCACTATAAGAATTCGATGCCAGGATGATATCCAAACCCACAGAGATTAATTCTGATCCTGTTCAATCAATTCAATCCATTCGTTATACTCCGTCTGTAACTTCGTATATTCATCTTTCAACTGTCGATGCTCCGTGTTCAGTTGCTCCGCCTTCTCTTGCTCCATTTCACGTTCCACTTGTAACAAGCGAAGCTGATTCGCAGCAAGCTCATAGCGGTCACTGATCTCAAGCAGTTCATGCTCCAGAGCTTGTTTCTCAGAGGTAGCCTCTGCACGTAGCTGATCTAATTGCTGGCGCTCTTGTTCTAGCTCATCAACCTTCTCAGCACTTGCAGCACTTTCCTTCTGCCAGACATTCATCTCATTCTCCAATGCAGTCCAGCGCTCTTGCCAGGATTGCTCCTGTGCTGCCCACTCGTCGGCACGTCGCTGCCAAACTTGATCATTTTGTTCCGACTCTGCAGCTTTTGAACGGAGTTGCTCTTGAAGCTGCTCTTCTCTATCGGTTAGCGCCTGCAAACGTGAAGACAAGTCTGCTTGTTTGGCAGTTAGTTCTTCGTGCTTAATCTGCCATTCCAATGCTTCTTCCTCCGTCTGCGCAAGCAAGCTTGCCTGCTCATCTATTCGTGCAGATAACTGCTGTACTTCATTGCGAGTCGTAGACAGCTGCTTCTCAAGTGTATCCTTATCCACAGCCAGCTCATCAAGCTTGCGAGTGTAGTCCTCTTCGCGCTGGAGAGCATCTCCATAATCATGGCGGATCTGCTTATAACTCTCTTGCAGCTTATTCAGTTCCTCTCGAAGTTCACCCATCTCGCGATCAAGCTGAAGACGCTCTTGTTCCCATTCATCAACTTGGTTTTGGAAACGTTCTGCTGCTGCTTTATGACGCTCTGCTTCATCCTTCACTACAGATAACTCATCATGTAGAGACTGAACACCTGCTTCCAGCGTCTCATTCTGTTCAACAGCTTCAAGGACCTGCATTTCTAACTCTTCCATTTCGAGTCGACGCTGCTCGGCAAGGTCTTTCCATGACTGTTCATTCTGCGTCAATGTGCTAATCTCATGCTGCAATGTACGTACAGCCGCATGAGCCTGCTCCAACACTTTTTGCAGTCTGCGCTGCTCATCTTCCGACTTCGCTTCGGATTCACGAAGCTTCTGAATCTCCTGTTCCAACGTGCCCTGTTGTTCCTGAACTTTGCGAAGCTGTGCTGTAAGGGAAGATTCACGCTCAATCGTTTCGTTGTATTGTTCTTTCCATTGTTGTTCGGTTTCAAGAGTTTGCTGCAGAAGCGATTCTGTTTCACGCAACTGTTCCTGAAGCTCGGTACGATCGTTCTTCAACTGCTCAAGCTGATGCTCAAGCTCCGTAATACGCCGTGTGTGTGCTTCTTGTTGCTGTTTACGCACTTCATGTTCCTCACGTAAAGTTCGTAATTGCTCTCGCTCACTGTGAAGTTGTTGTTCTTGATCCACAACGACTTCTTGAGCTTGTTGGAGTTGCTCTGCCACATTACTAAGCTGTGTGCTCACGTCCTTCAGACGAGATTCAGCGAGTTCACGTTCAGCTTCCAACTGCTGATGTAGCTTCTCTTGTTCTTCATGTAATCTAGACTCGGCAGTTGCACGAGCCTCCGCAAGTTCAGCTGTCGCAGCTTGCTTCTCTTGCTGCAGCTGCTCTTCGTAAGCCGCCTCTTTCTCCATCCATTGCAATTCAGCCTGTTCCGATGACTCTCGGAACGAAGCCTGCAGCTCCTCAATCTCTGCAAGACGCTTCTCGTCAGCCTGTTGCTCCAACAATAACCGATCTTGCTTCGCCTTCTCAGTAAGCTGTAGCGCCTGATCTGTAGCAGATTGTTCTGCTTCCTGGATACGCTGCTCCAATTCAGACTTCAACGCGTTGTACTTCAGTTCAGCTTCGTCCTTCGCTTGTTTCAACTGAGTCTCCGCTTGCTCTAATTCTGACAAGATCGCAGCCTCTGCTTGTTCTTTAGCAGCCTGAACTTGCTGCGCTGCCTGCACTTCTAGCTGCTGTCGTTCAGCAACAGCCCGGCTCTCTGCTTCTTTTAGTTGAGCAGCCACTTTATTTTGCAGTTCCTTATACTGGGCAGCTGCTTTAGCTTCGGCTTGCTCTAATTGTGTTCTGGCACTTGCCTGTGCCTCTTTCAGTTGAGTTGCAGCCTGTGCCTGAACAGCCTTAAGCTGACTCGCTGCCTTGTCTTCCGCTTCTTTCAGGCGAGCTAACGTCTTCTCTTCCTTCTCTTTCAATTGAGCTGAGGTTTGAGCTTGGAGCTTCTGCTCTTTCGCCGCTGCTTGTGCGCGCTCATTCTCCAGAGCGGAATTCAATTTGGCTATTTCAGCCTGTTGTTCCTCACGTAGCTTCACCATGGCCTGTTCAGCCTCAGTTTTGAGTTTGGTCGCTTCAGCCAATGCTTGATCACGGCGATCAAGCTCCTGTTGATGTTCGCTCTGTATCTTGCTCAAACGATTCACTTCATTTCGGAGTTCAGTACGTTCACCTGTTAGCATTTTCAATTCATTCCGGATTTCCTGGGTCTGAAGAGATTGCTCAGCCATATGTACTGCTGCTAACACCGCAATGCGCGGTGTATCTAAGCGAGAGTGATGTTTGGAGATAGCGTTCATACGCTCATCCACCAAATTAGCTACTTGTTTCATATAGTCGGCACTGCTGCCAACCAGTTTATAGGAAGTCCCGTAGATATCTACGGTGACGCGTGTACGATCAGGTGTAGTCACAGTTGTGCCCTCCTTCAAGTCTGTATGTTGATTCTAAGCTGTATAACCAAAAAAGTCACATCGATCCTCTATATGCTAAGGATTCGATGTGACTTCAAGCAATTCCTGCTAATCTTTGTTCAAAAAATTGACTTCTGTTCTATTTACGCAATTCAGCTGCGAATTGCTCCTCTAGACGAGCAACTACGCGAGCATGCACCTCCGTAATTTCCTCATCAGTAAGCGTGCGCTCACGATTGCGATAGACCAGTGCCATGGCTACACTCTTCTTATCTTCACCCAGCTTGCTGCCTGTGAACACATCGAATACCTGTACCGTCTGTAGCAGTTCACCTGCTGATTCACGAATGGCTTTTATCATGTCACCAGCTTCAATATCTTTGTTTACCACGACAGCAATGTCACGCTCCACTGCCGGGAAACGCGGAAGCTCACGATAACGGATATCCGCATCAGCTTCACTGTAGATAGCTTCAAGTCCGATCTCAGCGATATATACATCATTCAGATCATATTGTTGTTGCAGTTCTGGATGCAATTGACCCATCGTACCGATCAGCTTGCCTTCTTCTCCATTTTTCCCATCCAAGTATACTGAAGCAGAACGGCCTGGGTGGAATCCTTCAGGGCTGTTCGCTACCAAGCGAATACGTTGCTCTAGACCGAGGTAAGCAAACAGGTTCTCAAGTGCACCTTTCAGGTCGAAGAAGTCCACTTTCTCTGCCCCTACATTCCACTGCGTAGTTGCACGATTTCCAGTAATCAGCAAGCTAAGAACTGGAATTTCATGAGGCTGCTTAGTCAACTGCTCTTCCTCAGTGAAGAACACACTTCCAACTTCAAATACTGCAAGTGAATCCTGTTTCCGATTCATATTGTATACTGTTGCATCCAGCATCTGTGGCAAAATGCTTGTGCGAAGCACGCTACGATCTTCACTCATCGGCATCGCCAGCTTCACATACTTACTATCACCTGTAAGTGCAGGGAATAGGGACGTTTTATCTGGGTGTACGAAGGAGTAACTGATCATTTCCTGCCAGCCGCTACCTGCAAGCACGCCACGAATGGTGCGGCGCATCGCTTGCGAACGAGTGTATGCACCAGGTGTAGTTGGCCCTTCAATAAGTGTGGTAGGAATATTGTCATATCCGTACAGACGAGCAACTTCCTCGAACAAATCAACATCTAGTGTGATGTCCCCTCTACGCGTTGGAACCTCAACATCAAGTAAACCCTGTTCAGCGTCGCCACAAGCGAAATGCAACCGAGCAAAGATCGTTTTGACCTCAAGCAAGGACAGATCTGTTCCCAGATAACGATTAAGTCTATCGAGAGACAATTGTACGATCCGTTTCTCTGCTGCAACTGCACCAGCTTCTACCGTACCTTGATGAACCTCACCTTCAGCATAACGCTGGATTAGCTCAGCAGCACGGTCTAGGGCTGTAATTACTGCACCTGGATCAACTTCTTTTTCAAAACGCATGCTTGCTTCGGAACGCAGCCCCAGTTGGCGCGACGTTTTCCGAACTGATCCGCCGTCGAACTTAGCGGACTCCAGCAACAGATTAACCGTTCCTTCCGACACTTCGGAATTCTCGCCACCCATTACCCCAGCAATGGCTACTGGTTTCACACCATCCGTAATGATCAACATATGTGGCTCAAGCTTACGCTCTTGACCATCAAGCGTTACGATGCTTTCGCCTTCCTTCGCCATCCGCACGTCAATATGACCCTTCTCCAGCTTATCCGCATCGAAGGCGTGCAACGGTTGACCATATTCCAGCATGACGTAGTTCGTGATATCAACGATATTGTTGATTGGTCGAACACCCGCTGCCATCAGTCGGTTCTGCATCCAGAGCGGGGAAGCTCCCAGCTTAATGCCTGTAATATAACGAGCCGCGTAATGAGCGCATTGCTCTGTAGCTGTAATTTCAACGGAGATATGATTCGCAGCAGCATCGCTAATCTCAACGAGCTGTTGCTTCGGATCTGGTAAGTTTACTTCACGTCCCAGAATCGCGCCTACTTCATAAGCTGCACCACGCATACTCAGACAGTCAGAACGGTTCGGGGTCAGATCCAATTCAAGCACATGATCATCCAATCCAAGTACCTGGCTGATTGGTGTTCCGATTTCCGTTTGCTCTGGTAACACGAGAATACCTTCCTGCTGATCCTTAGGAAGCAACTTGTCGTTCATGCCCAGCTCTTTTGCCGAGCAGATCATACCAAGAGAAACTACACCGCGCAGCTTCGCCTTTTTGATATCAAACCCACCAGGAAGCTTCGCGCCAACAAGAGCTACAGCTACTTTTTGGCCTGCATCCACATTTTTCGCGCCACATACGATCTGTAGGTCTTCTTCTTGTCCTGCATCAATAATACATACGTTTAATTTGTCCGCATCCGGGTGCTTTTCCTTGCTCTTTACGTAACCTACAACAACTTTATTTACGCCCTGATTCCGGTTCTCTACTACATCAATCTCAATACCCGCCCGGGTGATCTTCTCAGCCAATTCCTGTGGCGTCGCACCTTCTAGGGAAATATAATCAGACAGCCAATCTGTCGATACTCTCATGGACGTTCACTTCCTTTATCTATAAATTAGTGTTTGGCGCTCAATGCTCGGTACGCCCATCTTCATTGAATTCTTCATATGCCGCATATACTTTTAAGATTATAGCCGTCCGAATTGCTTGAGGAATGCCATATCACTGTTATAGAAATGACGGATATCGTCGATGCCATACTTCAGCATGGCAATACGCTCAACACCCATACCAAACGCGAATCCGCTATACTTCTCAGGATCGTAACCACCCATTTCTAATACTTTCGGGTGAACCATACCACCGCCAAGAATTTCAAGCCATCCTGTTTGTTTACATACACGACAGCCGCTGCCACCGCATTGTACACACGTTACATCCACCTCAGCACTTGGCTCAGTGAATGGGAAGAAGCTTGGGCGCAGACGAATTTCGGTGTGAGCACCGAACATTTCACGGACGAATTGCAGCAGTGTTCCCTTCAGATCGCTCATACGAATGTTCTCGCTAATTACGAGACCTTCGACTTGATTGAATTGGAAGGAATGCGTTGCATCATCATCATCTCGGCGGTACACCTTACCTGGGCAGATGACTTTGACAGGAACCTCACCCTTCATGCTCTGCATCGTGCGCACCTGAACAGGCGATGTGTGGGTACGCATCAGCAAGTCTTCTGTAACGTAGAAGGAGTCTTGCATATCACGTGCTGGGTGATTCTTAGGCAGGTTCAAAGCCTCGAAGTTGTAATAGTCCATCTCTACCTCGGGTCCCTCCGCTACACGGTAGCCCATACCGATGAAAATATCTTCAATCTCCTGTACCACTTTAGTCAGAGGGTGTAATCCACCTTGACGTCCTCGACGTCCTGGAAGAGTGACATCAATTTTCTCTGATTGAAGACGTTTCGCTGTCTCTTCCTTCTGGAACTGAATTTGCTTGCTGTCGATGACTTCCTCGATCGCACTACGTACATCATTCGCAACCTGCCCAATGACTGGACGTTCCTCTGCACTTAATGCACCCATACCGCGCAAAATCTCAGTCAATGCACCCTTTTTCCCTAAATACTTTACACGCAGATCACCCAGCGTCTGTGGATCGTTCACGCCAGACAACTGTTCCAACGCTTCGATCTTCAATGCCTCTAAACGTTCTTTCATGTGTAAATGCCCCCTTTTATGGTGTAATTTGCAACAAAAAAAGGCCTTTTCTCCCCAAAAGGGACGAAAAGACCGTGGTACCACCCTTGTTAGACAACAATATTGCTTGAAACTACTAGCTTGCAATACGTCTGTCTCACTTTGTACGGAATAACGACCGTTAACCGTTTACCCCTACTGTCGCAGCACAAGTGCATCATCAAGTTCAGGGAACCGCTTCGGAGTGAATTTCGGCAGCCTTGTTCTACAGAAACGCTCTCAATCTACGGCGCTTCCTCCCTGTACAGAGGCACTGCTTACTTATCTCCATCATTGCGTTTACATGTTAGAAAAACCTATATCAACAAGCTTCAAGTACGTACAGCCTCTCTTCGAGGCAAGCTGTTGATGATCGTTCATTATTATATTCAATATCTAATGAAATAGCAACCGTTAAGCTTTGTACAGATCAATTCGATTGATACAGTTGCCCCAGCCGCTGCTTGATACGCTGAATTTCCGCAGCTTCCTTCGCTCGTTCCTCTTCCGGTTCTAGCTTCGTCTGATCTTCGCTATCTCTTGTGGCACTATTCATTGGAGATAACAACTCAGACAGTCGCATCTCCAGACGCAATCGTTCATCATCAGAATCTCTGTTTTGTAATGCCGATTCTCTTAGAACATGGGATTGTTCCCAGTCTTCTACCCCACCTTCGAAGTAAATCGCCGAACCATCTGATTTAAGTTCAAGCAACCGATTGGCAAGCACTTTGGTTAACATTCGATCATGTGAGACTAAAACTAATGCACCGGAAGCCTGTTTTAATACATTTTCCATAACTTCCTGGGTATCAATGTCGAGATAGTTGGTTGGTTCGTCTAGCACGAGCAGGTTAGCTCCTCCAAAATATAGCCGCAAGAAAGCCACTCTGCACTTCTCTCCCATACTCAAATCCCCAATTCGCTTGAATACATCTTCTCTAGAAAAGAGGAAACATCCCAAAATCGTACGTGCCGCACTCTGTGTCATGGAAGGCAGACTAAGCAAGCTGTCCAGCAATGTCTGCTCTTCTGGAAGTCCTTCGAGTTCTTGCGAAAAGTAACCGATCTTCAGCCCGGGATTCCTTGTCACATCCCCTTTTACCGGATCAAGCTCTCCGATCATCAGTTTAAGCAATGTCGTCTTCCCCGTACCATTGGGGCCACGTACAGCCAGACGATCTCCTCGTTCCACTGCAACGTTCAATCCATGAAATAGAGGATTCCCTACAGGATAAGCAAACTCAACCTGATTCAATCTTAGGAGCTGGCGTGCACCGAGAGAATTCATATTCAGGTCCATGTTTAACCGAGTAGCCTCTCGCGGTTTATCCACGCGCTCGTTCTCCAACCGTTCAAGTTGCTTTTGCTTGGCATGGTAACGAGAGATGTTCTTGTTTGCCTTGGCTTTGTAAAAGCTCTGGGTGATTTTGACCTCAACGTCGGTTGCTGAATTATGCGCTTTATGAAACCACTGTTGATAGTTGCGAATCGTCTCTTCTAATGCCTTCTTCTCCAGCTCTTGTTTACGATACAGAGCTTCCTGTTCACGTAATTCCCGTTCTTTGTGGCCTTTGTATGCGGTGTACCCACCCTTGTATTTGACGAGTTTGTCTGAGTTAAACTCAATAACCCCTGTTGCCACTTCATCAATAAACGTTCGGTCATGTGACACAAACAAGAGTGTGCCTGTATAAGCGGATAGCCATCCCTCTAACCAGCGCATGCTTTCTTCGTCCAAGTGGTTCGTTGGCTCATCCAGAATGAGAAACTTCGGTTTACTGACCAATAATCCAGCAAGCCTAGCTTTTGTCTTTTGTCCACCACTCAAAGAATCATAGGGTCTGCTCCAATGCTCAGACGTTAATCCAAGCCGTGTTAAGACCTTCTCAACCTCAGTCTCCCACATATAACCGTTCAATTGCTCGTATTCTTCCATCGCTACCGTGTAGGCTTCCATCCATTGCTGTTCTTCTCCGGCACCACACGAACTTAAACGTCCTTCCAGTTCCGTGAGCTTACGCTTGACCTCGTAAATTTGCCCACTCTCCTGACGGACTGCATCCAGCACCTTCATCCCAGGTTCGATCTGAGAGCGTTGGCGCATAAATCCCCAGTTCCGCTCTGGTATAGCACGCTCGATCCTTCCTCCGCCCTCTTCTTCCCCTAGAATCATACGCAGCAAAGTCGTTTTGCCACAACCGTTAGGTCCCAGAATCGCCAGTCTCTCCCCTTCATTAATTTCCAGCTGCAATCCTGTAAACAATTCTATTCCGTTCCATTCCTTAGATACTTCATGTAAGCGCACCAATGTCATCATGAGGCCTCATCCTTCCCGCTTCCAAAATAGGTTGTGCGGTCATTGTAGGAAATGCAATCACCTTATTTCCTAACAAAAAAACCGCTGGCATCAGCCGGCGGTTGGGCAATTCAGGATTGGAAAAAGCATCACAAAACAGGCAAAAGATAGCCCCAAGTATAAGCAAATAAACCCAAACATTGGGTACGGCCATCTAGCCTACTCGCTCTACACTTGATCCCATTGCTGAATTTGGACACACGAATCCCCTCATTGCTCAGCCGGGCTGGCTGACTGCGTCATCAAAAAACGTCTGCAGTTAACTTGGGTTCAGTTCATGTGTCTTACTTCATGGGACGTATGGTTACCTCTCATTCATGTGTAGTATCAATTTCTCTGTTATTGTAACAGATGTTGGTAAAAAAGCAAAGGTAGCATCGTGATCATTCTCCAGATCCTAATTGGAACTGAACACGCAAAAAATCCCTTGCTATATACAGCAAAGGATTTAAGCATACCGTTAAGCGGGTGATGGGAATCGAACCCACGCTATTAGCTTGGAAGGCTAAAGTTCTACCATTGAACTACACCCGCATGATAAGTTTCAAACCAATGTTCTGATGATATATCAGTCGCATAAACGATCTAAGGAAAATATCCTTAAATGTGTTAAGCAATTAACATTAATTTTACAATAATAATATAGCATGAGCAACAATGATGTGCAACTCTTATTTCCGTTCAATGAATCATTTACATCCAAAAAAAGACAGAAGCGCCTGAGCGCTCCTGTCCTCTCTGTGTCTTATCCTGCTGGTTTATCAACATCTCGTAGAAACTTCGTCTCGAAATCCGATGGCAAGATTGGTTTGCTGAAAAAGTATCCCTGGGCTTCATGACAATGCTGATCACGTAGAAATACGAGCTGTTCCTCATTCTCCACCCCTTCAGCTGTAACCTTCAACTGTAGATGGTGCGCCATCGATGTAATTGTGGATACAATCGCTGCATTGTTGCGATCCTCCATCACTTCATTCACGAAAGAACGATCAATTTTGAGTCGGTCAATTGGCAAATCCTTCAGATAGTGAAGAGAGCTATATCCTGTGCCAAAGTCATCAATACTAATATGAACACCAATCTCTTTAATTTTGCGTAACTGCTCAAACGCACGATCTTTATCAAATGTCATACTTTCTGTAATTTCAAGTTCAAGCCACGCTGGCTCCAGACCCGTTTCATTAAGTATTCCACTAATATTGTCCAGCAAATGGGAGTGTCTAAACTGTCTCATCGACAGGTTCACGGATACACATAATTTACGATAACCCGCTTCTTGCCAGATTTTATTTTGTTTACATGCCTGACGTAGCACCCATTCACCCAACGGAACAATCAAGCCGCTCTCTTCCGCAAGTGGAATAAATTCTGCAGGGGATATCGATCCTCTCTGCGGATGCTGCCAGCGTACGAGTGCTTCCATACCTACGACAAGTCCACTCGCAAGGTTTACTTGTGGTTGGTACATTAGATAGAACTGTCCACGATCTAGCGCTTTACGCAGGTCGTTCTCCAGTTGAAGACGCTCTTGAGCCTTCATCTGCATGGCATGAGCGTAACGATTCAACTCCAGCCCCTGTTCCTTCGCATTATGCAGCGCCGTGTCTGCATTCTGAATGATCTCCTCAGGTGACTCACCATCATGAGGGAAGATAGCCATACCAATCCCTAATGTAAGATGATATTCATTGCCATCAACCATGACCGGTTTTTCGAAAAGTTGCAAAATGGATCTTGTACGGCGCAAAGCCGTATCCGTTGTATAGAAATCCGTCATAGCAATGACGAATTCGTCTCTTCCCAGACCAAATACTTCTTCACAAGGCAGAGAGGAGTGCTTCAAACGTTGTCCTACCTGATGTAGAACTCGATTGGCTGCCTGTTGACCAAGTGAATCATTAATGGTTTTGAAGCGATTGATATTAAGCACCAATACCCCTACAAGCTGTTCCTGGACTACCGCTTCGTCCATCATTGCTTTCAGTCTCTGAGAGAGACGTCGGCGGTTAGGAAGTCCAGTCACATCTTCATGATGGGCAATGTAATTCATCCGCGCTTCAGCAGCCTGCTGTTTGAGGAACGGTGTATCGACCACAGAGGTGTATAACCCTTTTTGAATGAAATAGTACCCAATACAATTACTCAACAAACCCATTAACAGGTTGATATCATTAACCATTGTTGCAGAGACCCAGTAACATTCGGCAAATAGAAAACTCAGCGTTCCATACAGAATATAAGGAAGGTCTCCATCTTTATTTTTCTTCCACTTATAAAATAAAACGATAGCGGATACGCCATATAAGACGCCTACCAAAAAGTGAAACTGCGTAAATGTATAGCTGAGCATATCTTCTTCAAGCAGTTTAGGTAATCCGCTCCAATTTTGAATTCCCAAAGTGTACAGAATAACAAATCCACCAAGTGTTCCACTAAACAGCAAGAATTTGCGTGGTAATGCAATTTCTTTTTCGCTCACTGTATAAATGAACAATAATCCTACCGCACAGATTACTGATCCGAGTGTCATCATTTTCAACGAAAGCTCCGATTCAATCATCGCACCATTCGGAATTTCTTCGGCAAATAGAACGATATGAACCAGTTGAAACAGACCCACTAACAAAAATAAGGTGGTCAGTAAAACCCTGCGTAGGGTTAATTTGGGCGTTTGGAACAAGAGGCTTTGATTGTAAATCCCAATACATGCTGCCGCTGCAGCAAAACCACTCAAAAGCATTAAAACCGGATAACCTGATATGATCAGATCAGAGCTTGTAGAGGAACGAAACCATTGACTAACAATGTAAAGCAATAAGCCACATACTAGGGCCAAAATAACTACTTTTCTCTGATCTTGCAGTTTAACCTTCATGCATACTTTTCCTTCCCGGGGTCACCTATCCTGAATAACGTTTCCTCATCTGTGATGGTCTTTCTGAAATTTTCAAAAGTTACATCATTCGACATTTATTTATTTTACCAACGTTCAAATTACATGCTTCAACATGCTGTCTGGTACATAATAACATTTATATCCGCAGACGTGAACAAAAAAATAATCGTATATAGGAATAATTATTCATGACTCATCGAGAAATAAGGTACTTAGAACTAAAAAAAACACGTTCTCCATAGAGAGAACGTGTTTTTGTGAGTTTAGCAACAGTCCATTGGACTGTTTTTTATACATTTATGCATGTTTATGCTTACTTATCAAAATTCACTTCTGGTGTTGTCAGTTTGTCATAGAAATCAACAACTTTATCTTTATCTTCGGAAGACCGAAGTGCCATTGCAGAGCGAGGATGCTCGTCCAATGTACCTGTAATCATGTATGGCAGGATGTAACCCCACTCTTCTTTCTCACGAAGAGGTACCATCAATTGCTCCAATACACCCAGTACAGGACGTAAGTTGTATTTAGTTCCCTTCAGGTGAGCAACCAACAATTCCGTTGGACAGTTCCCTGCAGCACGACCCATACCGTACACCGAAGCATCCAACAATTCCACACCAAGCTCTGCCGCTACAAGTGAATTGGAGAATGCAAGCTGCATGTTATTGTGAGTGTGCACGCCAAGACGTTTGTTTGGAAGATGTGTTTTGAATTTCTCTACAAGGTACTTCACATCATTATGATCCAAGCTTCCGTAGGAATCTACAATGTAAACAACGTCTACAGAACTGTCTTTGATCATTTCGAATGCTTCCAGCAGTTCATTTTCCATAACATTGGACAACGCCATAATGTTAAGTGTCGTTTCGTAACCACGATCATGGAACGTTTGAACCAGCGCAAGCGCTTTGTCTACATCTTTGCTGTAGCAAGCCACACGGATTAGATCCAGCATGCTTTCGCTGCGTGGCAAAATGTCATTTTCGTCCACACGGCCAACGTCTACGAGTGCAGACAGTTTGGTGTTTCCTTTTTGCGGAATAACCTTGCGTAGGAAGTCATCATTCAGAAAACGCCAAGGGCCTGCATCTTCGGCACCCTTCAGCAGTTTAGGAGAGTTTTTATATCCAATTTCCATATAATCAACGCCTGCTTCATTCAATCCAGCATAGAGCTGTTGAACAAAGTCCACGCTAAAGTCCCAGTTATTAACCAACCCGCCATCCCGGATCGTACAATCTACAATTTTGCAATGATTTGTCTTCATTTGTCTGCTCCTTTTCTGACCAACTTGTGTATTCCTCTCATGATACTTGAACGTGACAAGAAAAGTAAAGGGATAAACGTGCTATTCTGTAACTAGGACTTCCATATTTGATCCAATTCATTCATTTTAGTATTATCGGGCGCTTTCTTTCCATAACGCACAGCATTATACGCATCCGGCAATATCGTAGATAACCTTTTATCCTCTTGTTTCGATCCCTCACGTTGAACAATCTCACCTGTTTCTAAAGGTGTCTGTGAACCTTCAATATGAACCCCACTACGCGTAGCGCTGTTAATCCATTTTCGGTAGTAAAAACGAATTCGATCTCTGTCCTGCGTGGGGAGAGGTTCTTTCTTGCGGAACCAAGGCTTTCGAACTTTAGTCGGAGCTGCAAGAGTCTCACTAATATCCATATATTCCGTTGGTGGAGTCATCTTCTTGTCTTTAGAATTCATCATGCCTTTCAAACGCTCCATAAGTCTGTGCAGTGCACCTTGCCCCCATCTCATCATAAACCAGAGAATGACCAAGATCACGGCAATGAGAACCACCCAGCCAAGAATATCCCACAGTATAGAGGGCTGTGAGTCTCCTTCTGTCGTCTGTTCAGGCAACATGGGTGTATTCATGGACTCCGCTGGCGGTATAGGTATTTCCTGCCCAGAAGTGTTCAATAACCCTCTTATCCAGGCAAGTAAGCGATCACGCAAAGGACCTAACCAAGCAACAAGGCTGGGAAATGCTCCAATAAGCCCGATTGTAATTAAAATCCACATTAAACGCTGGCGATTAGCTCTCGCAAATTCCCGTAGAACCATCCTTCTTTTGCTATCATTTAGTATGGCTCGATCCATTTGTGAACTATACAAGGTTATCATCCAACCGGCGAAGCAAATTACGCCTGATACATATAGACTTGTCACATACGGCTGCAACAAATGAAACGGTTCACCCCAACTCGAAGCCACGCTCAGCAGAATGGAACTAGACACCCCTACAAGCTGCAACCTCAACGTCACGGTGGAACGGAGATATGGACCTGAGGTAAGTCCGATATAAGCAGAGATCATCCCCCACACGCCAACTGTGTATAGTTCAAGCCATGGAAGAGATAACGTAAGGTGAGTCGTTAGAAATACAACTGCACCTAGTACAATAGCTACGCCCAAACGGTAGAATGCATGACTCCCCAAGCGAGGAAGTCGATGCTGAACGAGTACCGCTAATCCTGCAGTAATAATATAGTAGAAAAATAGCGTATAAGGTAACGATCCCGACGCGTAAAGGGAGGTGAGTGTTAAGATGGGGTAGATATAGATACCGATTAACAAAACTGCAACACACAAAAGCCCTAACTTAACCTTCGATGAGATGGAATCATTCATGCACTCACCGCCTTGTTACTCGTTGTCACTTGCTCTACAGGAAGAATAGTTACACGATGTCCTTGTTCATGCAAACGTGCAATTTCATTCTCCATGGCAGGAGACACATACGTTGTAATCAATAGATAACTTCTCGCCTGCTGTGCTTCTTCATTCCGCAATACCTCATCACGCAAGAACTGCTCCATGGGTACCATACATTTCAATTCAATCTCAGCCATTGCTTCCAGCAATAACTCCAAATGAGGGCTACCATAGTCTGGTTCGATCCTTAATGGCTCATGTCCGCCGCCTATTCGATAACCATTATGGGCAAAACCTGCAGGTAGACCACGCCCAATGGCATCCACAACTGCGGTTGCAGCATAACGAAGAGCTCGCTCAATCGTCTCGGGCTTAGTCACCACACTCCACATGTCTGCGGATTCCTGAATATTGACTACAATCCATGATTGCGGATCTGCTGTCCAGCCCTGCTTATACACCTGCAATTCCCCTGTACGCGCACTAGCTTTCCAGTGTATTCGATTCATGGGGTCACCCGCACCATACGGACGTACACCTAGGATCAGAAAAGGATCTTCCACAATCCAACGGGACACCTCTACCTCTCCCTGCCATACTTCATAAATAGCCGGTAGATCCTCAGGCCGAATCAAGGAGGGGTACACAATCATGGAAAGATGCATGGGAATAAGCTTGGAAGTACGCCATACTCCAAAAAGATCCCCACCTGTCATTGTAATGCTCTGCATCGTATATATCCCACGGCGACTGCATACCAGAGGATGCTTGCGTGTAATACGGGTAAACGGTTTCAAAGTAAAGATACTCTTATGATTCTGATAGATCTCACCTTGGCTAATCGCCATCCCTGAACCGGTACGGAAAACGAATGACCCTGGTAGCATGGCCTCAAGTCGCAGCCATGGTACAGACACTCGTTTCTCATTAGCTATCGTCTCTACCATCTCCAGCTCATCGCCAGCATAACAGCGCGACTTACTAAAGTGCCTTGAATACGTGAGCTTACGTAATGCAGAGCGCCCAAACCACAAGCCATGTATACCTATAACAATGCCGCCAACAACGACTAACCATAGCAAATTCATAATTATCGCCCACTGCCAGCAGTCATGTTCTCCGTCGGTACTTGAACGTTATTCAGAATATCCTGAATGATTCGTTCTGCCATTCCTTCCTGTTGGCGCATTCGATTACGGAACACCAAGCGATGTGCAAGTACTGGCTCTGCTAAGCCTTTAATGTCGTCAGGTAGAACGTAATCTCTGCCATGCAAAGCAGCCCATGCTTGGCTCGCCTTAAGAAGAGCCTGCGCTCCACGAGGACTAACCCCTAGGGACAGCTCTGGATGCTTGCGCGTTTCCTCTGTGAGCTGAATGATATACGTCAGCAGATCCTCATCGATCTGTACAGACTTATAGGTCTGTTGAGCTTCAAGTAGCTGCTCACGCGTGATAATGCTCGATAGATCAGCGACGGAGCGGCTTGCCACAGTACGTCTCAAAATCTCTACACTCTCACCTTCGGTAGGGTAGCCCATACGAATCTTCATCATAAACCGATCCATTTGCGCTTCTGGCAGAGGAAATGTTCCTTGGTTATCAATCGGATTTTGCGTCGCGATGACTATAAACGGGTATTCAAGCTGTCTTGTGGAACCGTCAATACTGATCTGCCGTTCCTCCATACACTCCAATAAGCTGGACTGGGTTCGCGGCGTAGCACGATTGATTTCGTCCGCAAGTACAAGGTTAGCAAACAGTGGACCTGGTCTGAACTCGAAATCCCCTGTTTTCTGGTTGAAGAAATGAATACCTGTGAGATCCGACGGTAGCAAGTCCGGTGTGAACTGGATGCGTTGGAATGTACAATCAAGCGAAGCCGCTACTGACTTGGCTAGCATTGTTTTACCTGTACCTGGTACATCTTCAAGTAAGACATGACCTGAGGCAATAATAGCAGTTAACACCAGCTCCATCGTGTTCTCTTTCCCTACAATCACCTGACCCACATGATTCAACAGTTGTTTGTTCATCTGCTCCATTCCTTGAATATCCATTCGCAATTCACCTTTCCTTCCATAAACTACATTTATGTATTCGCATTCATTTTAACTATAACCCTATTTAGTTTAACAAAAAACAACAGGAATCGGCTAATTGACCAATTCCTGTTCGTTGTTTTCACCTTTAAAGTTACACAAGGGGGAGCATAATTTTAAATTGTGTGCCTTCCCCTTTTTTGCTATCCACAGAGATTGTGCCTCCATGATTCTTAATAATGCGATAACTGACAGATAGCCCAAGTCCTGTACCGCTTTCTTTTGTGGTAAAGAATGGATCGAACAAACGTACAAGCGTATTATGATCCATTCCATGACCGTTATCCACGATAGAGATCTGAACAAATTTATTTTCCGTGCTGGTGGATATTCGAATTAAGCCAGGATGTTCTTCTCCTACATCTTCAATTGCATCCATTGCATTTTTGACCATATTCAAAATAACCTGTTTAATCTGTTTCACATCGATCGAAACATTCAATGGCAATTCTGCTTCATCCAGGGTAATCTCGCACCCCTTCATCAAGCCTTCACTTTCAGTCAGCAAGACCACCTCTTTGAGCAAAGAGTCCACAGACATGATGGTTTTCTGGGGCGCTGACGGTTTGGAGGAATTCAGAAATTCGTAGATAATATCGTTGGCTCGATCGATTTCAGTTAGAATGATTCTGGCGTACTCGTCCTTCCCTAATTGCAACAAGTGCGGGCGTAGCAGCTGGATGAATCCCCGAATGGCTGTCAATGGATTACGAATCTCATGAGCGATCGATGCAGAAATTCTCCCCAACATCGCAAGCTTGTCATTTTGATAGGCCGTCTGTTCAATTTGTTTGTAGTCGGATACATCCTTAACACTGAACAGAAAATCCCCATCCATCTGATCTCCATAGGTAACCGTGACCAGCCAGTGCCTGCCATACTCATCAATCAGTTCATGATATCGCTTACGATGGAATATGGTTTCCCGATAAATACGTAAAATTTTCTTTTTCTTGAATCGGCTCATCTGGGGAAGATGCATCATTTGCATGAGTGTGCATCCGTTGAGCAGGCTCCGCGGGAGCTCCAACAATTTTGCCATCTGTACGTTAATAAACGTCAACACACCATTGCTGTCAAACAACATAATACCGCTATCCAGGTGCTCCAGGACATTCTCATACTTGTTGTTATCCAGGGGTACAGGCGGAAAACCATTCGTTAATTGAGGGACTGTATCCTGAATTTCACTAATCACGTCAGGTTCCTCCTTTTCACGTAAATGATAAACTTGCCATTCGGACATCATATCATCACAGAAACAGGAAGGGCCGATTTAAATTCTCTTTACCGGAGCCCTTTCGTTAGGGGGCTGAGCCGAAAATATGGATGGTGCGTCCGGAACCCAAGCTGGTTTTATCTCCGTAACCAACAATCGATCCGGAAAACGATATACGTATGTTCCATTCTGACCTTGTCCTATTCCCATACACGAACACTTTTTGCTCCGCCTCTTTTGCAAGTCTGTTTTTATCATAGACAAGTTTATAGAATGGAGTCAATCGGAGAAAGTGTCGAATGGAAATTTTTTTAAGAAAAACCTCGAAATTGCTAAGTTTGAATACACAAAAACGAAGCTGATTCGCAAGCATAGCGAAAAAGCTTCGTTTATTTCATATTTCTTATAGACGTTGTTTGAGAAATCGCTTTTTGGATTCGCAGCCCGCCTCTCGGCATCATTCTCATCCAACATGTCATGGATTTCAATTGATACTATATGCGTCAAAAAAATCTATAAGCCACTTTTATTATGCTGGATTTTGAGTCTGCGCTGGCTCATCACGGCTAATCGACGCTTGAGCTCACTTTCCCATTTCTCATCCTTCATTTCCTTCGCAAGTCGAAGCAGATCGAGCGACATATCAATCTGGCGTTGCACAATGACCATGGCATCTTCGCTTTCGCGGTTTACACAATTTTCAAAGATAGCATCTTCGTCTTCTGTGACATAGTCTTGAAAATCAATCTCTGAAGCACCATCTCCATGTGCATACTCAGCAAGAATTTCATATTCATTTTCGACTTTGTAATGTACCTCGACCCGATGACATACCGGACAAAACAGCAGGGGAACATTATGAACCTGGGTGCGGTAATGCTTCAGCGTGCCCTTAGTTCCCACCATACTTGCCCCACAACAGTAACTCATTTTTGTTCACCCTCCTTATTACGTGTCGGGATTCAAAAGTGTGCAAATCACATCCCGTACACCTGTAGCACTTACCGAAAAGGGAATAGTTCCAACGGATTTCATATGCTTCATTATCTGAGAGCAATCATACCGGATAATTTACCGGGTTTCCATACCCTATTCGCCTTTATGCCCTTCAATTCCTCTTTCACGAGGATAAAATATGATCATTCTTATAATACATCATTAACACGTTTCCATACGAATCTAAACATCTTTGGACAACTCCTTTTTCAATCCGAGAAAAAGGGTGCAAAAAGCCCTCAATCCCGTGTGGGATGAGGGCTTGAACCTGACGCGTTCAAGTTAATTCTGGCTTACAGGTTGTTGTCGCCTGGTTTCCAGTTCATTGCACACAATCCGCCGGATTGCAGTGCTTGCAGTACACGAAGTGTTTCTTCAACACTACGACCTACATCATTGTGGTTAACTACTTGGTATTTCAATTCGCCTTCTGGATCGATGATGAACAAGCCGCGCAATGCAACGCCTTCTTCTTCGATCAGAACGCCGTAATCTTTAGCCACTTGCTTCGTGATATCAGAAGCGAGCGGGAAGTTCAATTGACCCAGACCATTGCTGTCTACAGGTGTGTTGATCCATGCTTTGTGGCTGTGTACAGAGTCCACGCTCACGCCAAGGATTTCAGTATCCAAAGCTTTGAATTGCTCTGCAGCAACGCTCAAAGCTGTAATTTCAGTTGGGCACACAAATGTGAAGTCCAAAGGATAAAAGAAGAATACAAGCCATTTGCCACGGTAATCGGACAGTTTCACGGAACCGAAATCTTGTCCGTCTCCTGATACTGTTTCCATTGCGAAATCTGGTGCTGGTCTACCAACCAAACGTTCTGCCATAACTAAAAATTCCTCCTTTGGGATTATGTAAGCATCCATATGGATTGCTCATCATCAGGTAGAAACGCAAGCGTCTCTCCTGTCATTAAATGAATTTGATACTTGATAACAAGTACAAGTAAAATGTTATCATCCGGACTTCTCAAAGTCAAGATTATAAACGTTATTTTTTTATAATAATTATAAATAAGGATTTTTCGTGCCAAAATCATCATGCACGCGTTCAAAAAGGGCGGATGTCGTCAGGCATCCTTCGTAATCAAAAGTGGACTTTTTGAACAACCTCATACAGGAACAGCCCTCTGTATCTTCCATAATAGGAGACAAAGGGCTGTCTTGTTGATCGTATAATTACGCCTGTTTCTGGATCGCTGCGACGATCAAGTCGCCCATCTCCGTTGTACTGATCGCTGCACTCTTATCTACAGCAATATCGCTCGTACGGTGTCCTGCATTCAGCACATTGGACACAGCCGCTTCAATTGCATCTGCTCCTTCTGCGTAACCAAAGGTTGTACGGAACATCAGAGCAAGTGATAGAATCGTTGCGATCGGATTCGCCAAACCTTGACCCGCAATATCTGGCGCAGAACCGTGTACCGGCTCGTACAGACCAAAGCTGCCTTCTCCAAGAGATGCAGATGCGAGCATACCGATAGAGCCTGTCAGCATTGCTGCCTCATCACTCAGAATATCGCCAAACATATTTTCCGTTACGATCACGTCAAAGCTAGCTGGGCGACGAAGCAACTGCATTGCACAGTTGTCAACAAGTACATGTTCCACTTCAACGTCCGGATAATCCGGTGCTACCCGGTTAACGACCTCACGCCAGAGGCGGGATGTTTCCAGTACGTTCGCTTTGTCTACAGAAGCGAGTTTTTTGCGACGGCCTTGAGCAATTTCAAATGCTTGACGAACGATGCGCTCCACTTCCGTTACATTGTATACGCAAGTGTCTACAGCTTCTTCACCTTGTGAGCCTTCACGTCTGAATTTCTCGCCGAAGTAAATTCCGCCAGTCAACTCACGTACAACCATGAGATCCGTACCTTCCAGCACTTCCGGTTTCAGTGTGGATGCGTCTTTCAAGCAATCAAATACAACTGCCGGGCGTAGATTGGAGAAAAGTCCAAGCGCTTTACGAATACCAAGCAGGCCAGTTTCAGGACGCAACTCCTTGCTATTATTATCCCATTTAGGACCGCCTACAGCTCCAAGCAGTACTGCGTCAGCACTTTTACATACGGTCAATGTTTCTTCAGGAAGCGGTGTACCCTTCTCATCGATGGCAATTCCGCCAAACAAAGCATGTTCTGTTTCAAAACGATAACCGAATACTTCTTCTGTGCGTTTAAGTACTTTTTCAGCCTCAGCTACGACTTCTGGTCCGATTCCATCTCCAGCAATGACTGCAATTTTTTTTACTTCTGCCATGGTTGTCCACTCCTTGTATCAATTCATTATAACTATTCACGAAGTAACGCTCTCATATTAACTCTCTCTTTTGTATCATATTTTGAGGTCATTTGACCAAGATATACAATCTATGACTTTAATAGATTTTACCTATAAGCAGTTCAATCTTAACGTTTATAAGTTGTTCCGCTTCTCTCCATAAGGTAAAATATAGCTGAATTCAAATCAGGTACGCAGGAGGGATAATCACCATGCAATATTCGTATTTGGGTAAATCCGGTCTCAAGGTTAGTCGTATTTGTCTTGGTACCATGAATTTTGGACCCATCACAGACGAGAAAGAAGCCTTTCGCATTATGGATGCCGCGCTGGATGCAGGAGTGAATTTTTTTGATACCGCTAACATTTATGGCTGGCGTGAGAATTCAGGTCTGACAGAAGAGATTATTGGCCGTTGGTTCAGCCAAGGTGGCGGCAGACGTGAGAAGGTTGTACTTGCAACCAAAGTCTACGGCTCCATGCATGATGAGAACGACGGTCCTAATAATGAGGCTGGACTATCCGCATATAAAATTAGACGTCACCTGGAAGGTTCCCTGCGCCGCCTGCAAACCGATCACATTGAACTGTATCAGATGCACCATGTTGATCCTGTTGTTACCTGGGACGAGTTATGGCATGCGTTTGAGAACGCAGTGCATCAGGGGAAAATTGGCTATGTAGGTTCAAGTAACTTTGCGGCTTGGCAGATTGCCATTGCACAGAGTGAAGCTAAAAACCGCCATTTCCTTGGTCTCGTTTCTGAACAGCATAAGTATAGCCTCAATTGTCGTTTACCTGAGCTCGAGGTTCTTCCAGCCGCCAAAGAATTAGGCTTAGGCGTAATTCCATGGAGTCCTCTAGATGGTGGACTGTTGGGACGTAATGCGCTCCAGAAGCTGGAAGGAACGCGAAGTGGCGGGATCTCTGAACGGATCGAACGTCAGCAATCCCAACTGGAGCAATTTGCGGCGTTATGTCGTGAACTTGGTGAGCCACAGGATACAGTAGCCCTTGCTTGGGTAGCTGCGAATCCAGCAGTTACAGCACCTATTATCGGCCCACGTACACTCGAGCAGTTTGAGACTTCGCTCAAATGTCTGGAAGTTACGCTAGACGAGGAAGTTCTTAAGCGCTTAGATGAGATTTTCCCAGGTCCTGGTGGACATGCCCCGAACGCTTATGCTTGGTAATATTTGAATGAACCTGATAGCGTACTTCATATCTGAATGAACCAGCAGTTGTATCGTCTTATTTATGCTGTGAGATAAAATCATAGGATAGCCAAAAAGTCTGACCCTTGTAACAGTAAGGAAGTCAGACTTTTCTGGTTTCATCAACCTATGATTCTCTGTGACTACACGTTAGCCCAGACATTACATAGCGATTTCACTCAATGCTGGCTGCAAAAGTATATTACAGATTCACATTTACTCGGTTCGTGTATGTTTTTCGTTTCTCAATCAATTGGTTTACACCATCTACATAGGCACGCGCACTTGCACCCAAAATGTCAGTGCTTACCCCACGTCCCTGTACAGACACTTCATTTTGGGTAAGAACAACATGAACTTCACCCAATGCATCCTTACCATGTGTAACGGATTTGATCGAATAATCGGATAAAGTTACCTCTTCCCCACTAACCAGGTCAATAGCATTGTAGATCGCATCCACAGATCCATTTCCTTCAGCCTGCTGTTCGATTGTGTTACCCTCGAGGGTGGTGATGCGAACTTTCGCTGTCGGAACAGATTCATCCCCGTATGTTACAAAGATGGATTCCAGTTTATACACCTCAGGTGCATCCTGCAATTTCTCTTCAATCAGAGCGAGTAGATCTTCATCCGTAACTTCTTTTTTCTTATCTGCCAGATCTTTGAATTGGCCAAATGCGCGATTCAGCGCTTCTTCCTCCAACTCATAGCCTAGCTCGATCAAACGTTCACGGAAAGCATGACGTCCGGAATGTTTACCCAGTACAAGTTTACTTTCCTTCAGACCAATAGTCTCTGGTGTCATAATCTCATACGTAGTTTTCTCTTTCAACATGCCATCCTGGTGGATTCCGGATTCATGTGCGAATGCATTAGCACCAACAATCGCTTTATTTCCAGGCACAACCATACCCGTCAAGCGGCTCACGAGACGACTAGTCCGTGCAATTTCAGACAGTTGAAGTGATGTTTTGGCTTGGAAAAACTCTTGGCGAGTCTCCAGTGCCATCGCAATCTCTTCGATTGCTGTATTGCCCGCACGTTCACCGATTCCGTTAATTGTACCTTCAATCTGGTCAGCACCATTCAGGATCGCGGCAAGCGTATTTGCTGTAGCCATTCCCAGGTCATTGTGGCAATGAGCACTTAGCTGTACTTTTTCGATCCCATGTACATTCTCTTTGAGATGTTTGAAAATGTTACCGTACTCATAAGGGCTCAGATAACCGACTGTATCTGGAATATTAACAACGGATGCGCCTTCCTCAACTGCCATATTCACCATTTCTACAAGGAAATCGTACTCTGTACGTCCCGCATCCTCCAAAGAAAATTCAATTTTAGAGAACGTTTTCTTTGCATAACGAATTGCAGAACGAGCCGTATCAAGCACCTGCGCTTTGTCCATACGCAGTTTATGTTGACGGTGAATCGGTGACGTTGCCAAAAAGACGTGAATACACGGATCCTGTGCACCTTTCAGCGCTTCTTTTACAGCATCAATATCTTGTTCTCTCGAACGAGAAAGGCCAATTACTGTAATATTTTTCACCGCTTTGGCTACCGCGTTCACTGCTGCCAGATCCCCTGGAGAAGCTGCTGGAAAACCCGCTTCCATCCGGTCAATACCAAGCCGCTCCAGCTGGTGTGCAATCTCTACCTTTTCACGAGTGTTTAAGTTAACTCCCGGAGATTGTTCTCCATCACGCAGCGTTGTGTCAAATACATAGATTTTACGCACGCTTCGCACCTCCTTGACTTGATTATTATTCAGGCAATTGGGTTCATTTCATTACCGTCGTTCATAGACGACAACAATTACCTTTTGTCTCTTTAAACCAGTAATAGCGGCTCACGCATAAGCACGGCCGCTATTTCCAGTTGAAACTGTGAATTGCTATAATTCCTTAAACGAAATGCTTATTTCTTGATCCAGTGCATCATCTCACGCAATTGTCCGCCAACCACTTCGATTGGGTGTTCAGCTTCGTTGCGACGAGTTGCTGTCAGGAATGCGCGTCCGGATTGGTTCTCCAAGATGAAGTCGCGTGCGAATTTACCTTGTTGGATATCCGTCAGTACTTCTTTCATTGCTTTCTTCGTATCTTCAGTTACAACGCGAGGTCCAGTTACATAGTCACCGTATTCTGCTGTATTACTGATGGAATCACGCATACTTGCAAGTCCACCTTCATACATCATGTCAACGATCAATTTCAACTCGTGCAGACACTCGAAATATGCCATTTCAGGAGCATAGCCTGCTTCTGTCAATGTTTCGAATCCAGCTTTTACAAGGGCACTTACACCACCACACAGAACCGCTTGCTCACCGAACAGGTCAGTTTCTGTTTCTTCACGGAAGGAAGTTTCGATAACGCCTGCGCGTGTGCAACCGATACCTTTTGCATAAGCCAAGCCGATCGCTTTTGCATTGCCTGTTGCATCTTGCTCAATCGCGATCAGACCAGGTACACCGAATCCTTCCACGTAAGTACGACGTACCATGTGGCCAGGGGACTTAGGAGCTACCAGCAATACATCGCTGTTTTTTGGAGCAACGATTTGACCGAAATGAACGTTGAAACCGTGGGAGAAGAGCAATGCAGCGCCTTCTTTGAGGTTTGGTTCGATTTCGTTTTTGTAAACAGAAGCTTGTGTTTCGTCTGGCAACAAGATTTGAACGACATCAGCACGGCTAGTTGCTTCAGCTGGGGAAAGAACTTCAAATCCATCATTTTTTGCAGTATCGAAGGATTTACCTTCACGAAGTCCGATGACTACGTTCAATCCGCTATCACGCAAGTTTTGAGCTTGGGCATGGCCCTGGCTACCGTAACCAATTACGGCAATCGTTTTTCCTTTCAATACGCTAAGCTCTGCATCCTGTTCATAATAAGTAGTTACTGGCATGTTTATAAGTCCTCCTTTGTATTGTAAAGAACCCTTCATTAATGAGCGGGTGTCTCAAGGGACCGACACGTTAAGTTGATTTAACGTGGGTTGGTCTGATTCGATCCGTTCAGACACCCGCTCGTTAATGCGGGTGTGTATTTCTCTTTTCAAGCGTTACATCACTAAAATGTTAAGTTGCAGGCAGTGCCAAATTTCGTGTTGCTCTACATTTTCAAAGAAAATTCATAATGATTTATGCGTTGCCTCTTACCAATGCCGTTACACCTGTGCGAGAGAGTTCGCGAATACCGTATGGTTTGAGTAACTCTATCATAGCATCAATTTTGTCAGTATCTCCTACAACCTGCACCATCAGGCTACCAGGTCCGATATCAACAACAGCTGCTCTAAAGGTCTCGACAACACCCATAATCTCAGGTCGTTCGGAAGGTTCTGCTTTCACCTTAATTAGTGCAAGCTCACGAGCAACCATAGGTTTCAAACTGAAATCGACAACTTTGATGACATCAATGATTTTGTACAATTGTTTCTCAATTTGTTCCAATGTTTTATCATCACCGGTAGTGACAATGACCATCCGGGACAAACCCGGCTCTTCCGATTGCCCCACCGTAATACTCTCAATATTGTAACCGCGTCGACCGAACAAACCCGATACCCGCTGAAGGACGCCCGGCTGATCGTTGACCAAAATCGAAATTGTATGTCTAATCATTTCTCAGCATCCCCCATCAGCATTTGATCGATTGTCGCTCCTTGTGGAACCATTGGATATACGTTTTCTTCCTTACGTACAACAAACTCTACAACGACTGGTCCCGGTGTGTCTAGTGCTTCTTGCCAAGCTCGCTCCGCTTCTTCCTTGTTCGTAGCGCGCAAGCCTTTAACACCATAGGCTTCTGCCAATTTAACAAAATCAGGGCTGCCCGCCAAATCAATGTGACTATAGCGATTCTCATAGATGATTTCCTGCCATTGACGTACCATTCCAAGTACTTGGTTGTTAATAATAACAATTTTCACTGGAATGTTGTTAATTGCACAGATTGCAAGCTCTTGAGAACACATCTGCATACCACCATCACCGTTAATGGAGATAACCAGTCTGTCAGGATTCGCCATTTGAGCACCGATTGCTGAAGGGAATCCGAAGCCCATGGTTCCCAAACCACCTGAGGTTACCCAAGAACGCGGCTGATTGAATTTGTAATATTGAGCTGCCCACATCTGATGCTGTCCAACATCCGTTGTTACAATTGCCTCGCCTTTCGTTGTATCGTTTAACAACTCTACAACCCATTGCGGTTTCAATTCTTCATCGGAATCAGTGTAGCTGTAAGGTTTCTCTTGTTTCCATTGCTTGATCTGATCTCTCCATGCATCCGCACGCTCTGCACGCTGCACTTCTTTGTTCGCAATTTCCAGCACAGTCTTCACATCACCAACAATTGGAATATCTGTTGCAATGTTTTTACCGATTTCGGCTGGATCGATATCGATGTGTACAATTTTGGCATGTGGCGCAAAACCGTCCAGTTTACCCGTTACCCGGTCATCGAAACGTGCTCCGATATTGATTAACAAATCTGATTGTTGGATAGCTAGATTCGAAGTATACGTACCATGCATACCTGGCATCCCTGTCCACAATTCGTGTCCACTTGGGAATGCGCCTAAGCCAAGCAAAGTTGTTGTAATCGGAATACCTGTCTTCTCAACGAATTCGAAGAGTGCTTCGTGTCCACCAGAGTAAACAACACCACCACCTGCGAGAATCATTGGACGCTCTGCCTCTTGAATAGCTTGTGCCAAGCGATCAACTTGCAGTTTGTTCGGTACAGTACGAGGATTATACCCTCTAAGCACAACAGGCTCAGTACTTGGCTCGAACAATGTCTTGTTAGCAGATACATCTTTTGGAATGTCGATCAGAACCGGGCCTTTACGACCTGTATTAGCGATGTGGAATGCCTCGTGAATAACACGTGGTAGATCCTTAACATCTTTTACCAAGTAACTATGTTTCGTAATTGGCATTGTAATACCCGTGATGTCTGCTTCTTGGAAAGCATCCGAGCCGATCAGGCTGGAGACAACGTTACCTGTAATCACAACGAGAGGAACGGAGTCCATATACGCTGTCGCGATTCCAGTAACCAGATTGGTTGCTCCTGGTCCGGAAGTGGCGATACATACGCCTACCTTACCACTCGCACGTGCATATCCGTCAGCCGCATGAATGGCACCTTGTTCGTGACGAGTTAATACATGCTTGAAATCCTCGAAACCATACATTGCGTCATAGATATAAAGTACTGCACCCCCAGGGTAACCGAAGACACAATCTACACCTTCCAGCAACAAGCTTCTCAGCAAAATCTCGGAACCGCTAATGACCTCCGGCTTCATCCATTTTTCACGTAATTCATCTGTTGACCGTACTTCTGGAATTTGAGCACCCATTAGTCATCCTCCTCTCGAAATTCACACCATTCTGACATTAGAAGTTACAAAAAAAACCTTCCATCCCCTGCAAACAAGTTCATGCTTGCGAGGGACGAAAGGTTGTCGCTTCCGTGGTACCACCCAACTTTGTCCGAAATTTCGCAATAACGGACCTTACCAGGTACAAAAAACAATAGTCCTAACGGACATATCCGTTATCTATACCTGTTGTCTGTAACGCAGACATACGATTTTCCCTAATAACCAGTTGGAGTGACATCCAATGCTTTTCAGGAAAACAGCTCCGAGGTGAGCTCGTATATAAGGGATAATGGTGGTGGTTTCAGCAGATCCAGCCACTCTCTGAGCAAAAGAGCCCTTAAAACTTCGTCCTCTTCATAGCCGATGAAATATTCTCGTTAAATGTTAGGAACATTATATGATTCTACTGAGCGATAAGTCAATACCTGTTTTTCATAAAAATTTTAAACGCATACACTTTTCATCTTCAATGACTAATGTAACCCAAACCTACTACTCTCATTCAGTCACCTTTTATCTTACTCCAGGCATAGGATACACAAGCAGCATGACTGGTTAAGAGAGGAGGCTCCCTATGGTAATTCGGCAACGCAAATCTAAGCTGGATGACACTGCCATTATGAGACTGATTGATTCTCAACTTGTTCCCCTTTCTCATATGAGTGAAAGTGAAATCAATAAAATACGCAAAGAAATACCCCTGCGAATGAACAGGGGCATGACCTTTGTTGTCTCATCGGAGCCTGACCAAGAAGCGGTCGCATTCATCCATTTTCTTATGCATGGTGAACTTCTATACGTAGATATGATGGCCGTTACCACGAAAGAGCAGCGAAAGCGCTACGGACAGAGCTTGTTACTCAAAGCTGAGCAATTCGCCGCATCAAGAGGCTGCAAAAGATCCAAGGTTATGGTCGATGAAGGAAACATCAAAGGTCTACAATTTTATCAAAAAAATGGTTATAGTACGATTCGCTATATAATGATTAGCCGCTGCTACGAAATGGAAAAAAGAATTGGATTACACTAAAAATGTGAAGTCCTCAAAAGAAACCTGGTGGACGTGGTCCTGGTCCATATGGTCCAAATTCAGAACCTGGTCCGTAGCCTGGACCACCACCATATCCTGGACCCGGTTTCGGACCTGGTCCGTAGCCAGGGCCGTACCCAGGACCATAACCGCCTCCGAAACCTGGGCCTGACCCGTAAGCATAGGGTAAAGTTGCGATAGCGAGCAAATCAAATAAAACAAGTGGCAGGATCGCCTTTGTACGTACCTTTTTCCCATCCAATCGCTTCAAAACCAATTTATTTCCCGACACTTTCAACAGCTTCCCAGTAACTCGGGTACCATCCTTTTTAACGGCAACAATATTTTTGCCTATGAATTTCATCGCCGCATGACGCGTAACATGTTGTTTCATACTTTTCCCTCCTCCTCGCATCGTTCAGAACAGTGTATTCGTCCATGGCTCACTTCGCCTGTTTCTTTGTCCCTACCAGGAAATATGGGTTCAAGGCCTAACCTAGAGTAATGGAGAACATGTTCTGTTACAGAAAAAAAAGACCCGCACACAGCGGATCTTTCTTGCAATGCAATTTGAAGTTGTTTAACACATTGTATTTCCTTACCTTTTCCCTGGATCGTATGCCTCTCCGAGTGCAGACGGAGCAGAAGAACGCCCAACCGCTACAACAAGTACAATGATCGTGAGTAGATAAGGCAACATGAAAATAATTTCCTGGGGAATACTTTGAGACCAATCGAACAATTGCACATAGTTTCGAATCGCTTGTGAGAATCCGAAGAACAACGCTGCGATGAACGCACCAATCGGGTTCCACTTACCAAAGATCATTGCTGCAATTGCAATAAAGCCTTGTCCAGAAACTGTGTTATGTGAGAATGTTCCTGTCGTCGTTAGTGTAATGGCAGCTCCACCAATTGCTGCGAGCGCACCACTAATCATTACGCCGACATAGCGATATCTTAGTACCTTAACACCTACTGTATCTGCAGCACTTGGATGTTCCCCTACCGAACGGAGACGCAGACCAAATGGCGTTTTGTACATGATGTAATACGTCACAAATACAAACGCAATGGCCAGGTACGTCGTTGGATATACGTTCTTGAACAGAGCTTCTCCAAGTAAAGGAATATCCTGTAACAGAGGCACATTGAATTTGCTAAATCCTTGTACGAGCGGGGAATCCCCTGAACCTTCGAACAATAATTTTACCAAATACAGTGTGCTACCTGCCGCCAAAAAGTTAATTACGATACCACTAATAATTTGGTCAGCCTTAAACGTGATTGAAGCAACCGCATGAATAAGCGATACAACTACACCAAGTACAACGGCAAGGAGAACACCCATCCAAGCTGATGTTGTTCCATCCATACCTGCTTCTTGAGCATAGTGCGCACCAATCCCCGCTGCGAACGCTCCAAACACCATGAAACCTTCAAGACCCAGGTTTGTTACACCTGATTTCTCTGAGAAAATACCGCCCAAGGATGCAAAAATCAATGCCGTGGCAAAGACAAGCGTCGTATTGATAATTTGCCCGATTGTCAACAAGTCCATCTACAACACCTTCTCTTTCTTGCGCTTGGAATAGAACGGTTTAAGTACCCAGCGCACGATGCCTTGTGCCGCAATGAAGAAGATAATCGAACCGATAACAATCCGAATAATCTCGGGTGGTACATCCGCGGCAAAGCTCATTCCCGCAGAACCGTAAGTGAGCGTACCGAACAGCAACGCACCTAGAAGCACACCAAATGGATGATTCAAACCAATCAAAGCAACCGCGATCCCATCAAAACCTGTTCCTGGTGAACCAGACATAACGGTTTGGTATTGGAATACACCCAGCACTTGGAATGCGCCACCTAAACCAGCCAGCATACCACTAATGAACATTGCTTTGACAATGTTACGGTTTACATGCATACCTGCATATTCAGCTGCATTCGGGTTGTATCCTACAGCACGAATTTCATATCCTTGTTTCGTTTTCCACATATAAATATAGAAGAGCACAGCCAAAACAATGGCTATTAATGTTCCCATGTGTACACGAGAGTTTCCCATTAACTCGGACAACCAGGCGATACTGATGGAAGCTGATTCACCGATATTTTGTGAGCGGTTCTCCCCTGGTTGCAGCAAGAACTGACGTACAATCAAGTTGGCTAAATACAGACCAATCCAGTTCAACATGATACTACTGATAACTTCATTTACGCCGCGCTTAGCTTTCAAATAACCGGCAATAGCTGCCCACAGTCCACCAAATACTGCACCTGCGATCAGAGCCAGTGGAGCATGAATGTAGATCGGAAGTCCTGTGAATTTCACACCTACAAACGTTGCTGCTGTCATACCCACGAGGAATTGTCCTTCTCCCCCGATATTAAACAAACCAGCACGTGATGCAAAGGCAAAGGCAAGGCCAGTCATAATGAGCGGAGTCATTTCACGTACAGCTTCACCGAAATTGTACATGTCTCCGAACACCTTTTTAAACAAAGCACCATAAGCCTCAACTGGGTTATATCCACCAATCAACATTACGATACCACCCAGGATCAGACCCATAACAATCGCTACAACAGGTAAAATAAATGAATCACGGGTAAACCATTTTAATACGTTATTCATGCACTGTACCTCTCTTTTGGGTGCTGCCCGCCATCATCAAGCCGAGCTCCCTGTCATTGGTTTCTTCTGGCAGCACCTCGCCTACGATCTCTCCCTCATAAATGACAGCAATACGATCGGAGACATTAATAATTTCGTCCAATTCGAAAGAAATCAATAACACTGCTTTCCCCTGATCACGCTGTGCAATCAACTGCTTCTGTACAAACTCAATCGCACCTACATCCAAACCACGAGTAGGCTGAGCAGCAATCAGCAGTTCTGGGTTTTTATCAACCTCACGGGCAATAATGGCCTTTTGTTGATTCCCTCCAGACAGGGAACGTGCTTTGGTCTCAATACTCGGTGTACGCACGTCAAAAGCCTCGACAAGTCGCTTCGCTTGCTTTTTAATCGCATCGAAGTTCAGGAAGCCTCTACGTGTGTATGGCGATTTATAATACGATTCCAGTACGATATTCTCGCTGACTGAAAAATCAAGAACAAGTCCATGTTTGTGCCGATCCTCAGGAATATGAGCTACTCCCGATTCCGAGATACGTCTTGGAGATAGATTAGCAATCTCCTTGCCTTGCAGACGAATGGAGCCACTCTCGATCTTGCGCAGTCCGGTAAGTGCCTCAATCAACTCACTCTGTCCGTTACCATCTACCCCTGCGATACCGACAATCTCTCCTGCACGCACATTGAGGTTCAGTTTATTAAGAACAGGCATGTCCTCTTTGTTTCTAGCCGTCAACTGGCTAACTTCCAGAATGTTAGCACCTGGTGTAGCCGGTTTCTTATCCACTTTGAACGTGACATTACGTCCTACCATTTTCTCAGCGAGTTCATTCGGATTGGTCTCCGAGGTCTTCACTGAATCAATGACTTTACCACGACGAATGATCGTTACGGTATCAGAGATTTCCATAATTTCTTTTAGCTTGTGTGTAATCAAAATAATGGATTTACCTTCAGCTACGAGCTTTTTCATGATGATCATTAGTTCTTTGATCTCTTGAGGCGTCAAAACCGCTGTAGGCTCGTCAAAAATCAGAATATCAGCACCTCGGTACAATGTCTTCACAATTTCTACCCGTTGCTGCATTCCGACCGAAATATCATGTATTTTGGCATGTGGATTTACTTTCAAGCCATATTGCTCAGATAGGCGCTGCACTTCTGCAGCAGCTTTTTTATAATTAATGTTGAGACCTTTTGTTGGCTCAGATCCCAAAATAATGTTCTCTGTTACCGTGAACGGCTGTACGAGCTTAAAGTGCTGATGCACCATACCGATTCCCAGATCGATGGCCTTATTCGGGCTATCGATGATAACCGGCTTGCCATTCACCTCAATGGAACCTTCATCCGGCTGATAGAGACCAAATACAATATTCATTAATGTTGATTTACCAGCGCCGTTTTCGCCCAGTAGAGCATGAATCTCGCCTTTACGAAGCTGAAGGCTGATGGCGTCGTTGGCAACAATGCCTGGAAAACGCTTCGTGATTTGTTTTAACTCAACGACGGGGGTTGCTGCACCCATGTAATCACCCTTATACCTGATATAGTGTGGTTCCACAAACGTAAGAAAAACGTCTAACGACGTTAATTTAGGAATAATAGCTGCCATTCAAACTGTGATTTCTTACTTAATAGACTTACTCACTGAGCGTGTGGTCAGATGATTCTTAGATGTAGTACATGTCTCATGACAATCATAAGGCCGGTCAAGACCGGCCTCGATGACTATTCATTTATTTAGGCTTGAAATCAATTACTCAGTAGGTACTTTGATTTCGCCGTTGATGATTTTTTCTTTGTACTCTTCAACTTTAGCAAGTGTATCAGCTGATACGTTAGCAGTAGAAGTGTCCGCGATACCTACACCGTTTTCTTTCAATGTCAGGTTCTCAGAACCACCAGCAAATGTACCATCAACAACTTCTTGGTTTACGCGTTTAACCGCTTCGTCAACTTTTTTGATCATGGAAGTCAACGTGATTTCATCGCCAAACTCAAGAGATTGGTCTTTATCAACACCGATAACCCATACATCTTGCCCTTGTTTCTTACGAGCGCTTGCTTCGTTAAACACACCGTTACCAGTTGCGCCAGAAGCGTGGAAGATGATGTCTACGCCTTCGTTGTAAAGTGTTGCTGCTGCTGCTTTACCAAGGTCAGGTTTATCAAATGCACCTGTGTAGTTAGAAATGAATTGAGCGTCAGGGTTAACTGCTTTAACGCCTTCTCTGAATCCTACTTCAAACTTTTTGATCAGTGGGCTTTCCATACCGCCTACAAAACCAATTTTGTTTGTTTTAGTTGTCAGACCTGCAACAACACCAACCAAGAAAGATCCTTCTTCTTCAGCAAAAGTTACAGACTTAACATTAGGAGAATCCACTACGCTGTCAATGATCGCGAGTTTGGAATCTGGGTTTTGGTCAGCAACCGTTTTGATTGCATCAGCCAATTGGAAACCGATACCCCAAGTCAGGTCATATCCACCTTTAACGAATTCGTTCAAGTTTGGAATGTACTCTTCATCGGATTTACTTTGCAGGTATTTAACAGCTACACCTGTTTCAGTTTCAGTTGCTTGCAGAGCTTCCCAAGCGGATTGGTTAAAGGACTTATCGTTAACTCCACCTACGTCAGTTACCATACCAATTTGCAAATCGGATTTCGCTTCAGTAGCTTCGCCACCGGTAGTTCCTCCGGCATTCGTTTCTTCTTTTGGTTTGCTTCCGCAACCTGCGAGCATTACGGATACTGCCAGCAACATGACCAAAGACAAGCTGAGCATCTTCTTCATTTTCTTTAGTTCCCCCTTAATGATATATACCTAATTTCTACCTAGACCCTTATGAATCGGAAGAACAGATGCCAAGCACGGTTTGGTTGTGGAATGTATGCCTAATTCGACATAATAAACGCATTCCACCCTTAACTTTACCGGATCATCTGTCGAAAAACCGAACATTATGACTAGAGAGAAAAGTTTAGGACTAGCCTACTAGAGGTGATTATACATTTAACCAGTGTTAAAATCTAGATGTTTCATAACCAAAAAGCACTTATTTTTGCACTTTTATTGTTGAAAGCGCTTAAAAATTTAGCAGTTTAACACGCTAACGTTACAACGATGTGATGTTATATAACAAATATATTCCATATTGAGCGGCATCCGTTAATAATAAACCATTTTCATTTGCACTATTTAATCATTCGGATTTTATGTACTACCACAATGCTCTCATACCCTTTACTGCCATTTTCAGTGTACCCTTCCTGACAGTTGTATATTCTTCACGCAGAATCTGGCGTAAAAAAAGCCGCCATAGGTACGGCGGCTTGTATAAATATAATTTAGGCGTTGATTTTGCCTTTAGCTACAGTAGCCAAAGAGTTGAACGCATTGATGTCGTTAACGGCCAGATCAGCCAACATTTTGCGGTTCATATCTACACCAGCAAGTTTCAAACCATGGATCAGTTTGTTGTAAGACAAACCATTCATACGTGCTGCAGCATTGATACGAACGATCCACAGTCTGCGGAAGTTACGTTTCGTGTTGCGACGGTCACGGTATGCGTATACCAGGGATTTCATTACTTGCTCGTTAGCTGTTTTAAAAATACGGTGTTTGGAACCGAAATAACCTCTTGCCAGTTTCAAAACCTTTTTATGACGACGACGTACTACAAAACCGCCCTTGACTCTTGCCATATTAAAGAACCTCCCAAATAAATATTAAATGTATCCGTGGTATGTGTACGGCCGTAGCCGATCCCCCATACGGAATGTATTGTACTGAATTAGCCTTTGAGGTTAGCCAAACCTTGTTTCAAACGTCTTACGTCACCTGCAGCCATAACTGGGTTACCATTCAGAACGCGCTTAGCACGTTTTGATTTGTGGGAAAGCAAGTGGTTTTTGTGAGCTTTGTAACGAAGGACTTTACCGGAACCGGTAATTTTGAAGCGTCCTTTCAAACTGCTGTGTGTTTTCATTTTAGGCATTTTGTGTTTCCTCCTTCAATGTTATCAGGCTTTAGGAGCCAGAATCATGATCATACTGCGGCCTTCCAATTTTGGTTGACGCTCGATCGTGCAAAGTTCTTCAACTTCCACCTTAACGCGCTCCAAAATCCGCTGACCAATGGCGGCATGTGCAATTTCACGTCCGCGATAACGAACAGAACATTTCACTTTGTCGCCCTCTTTCAAAAACTTAACTACATTACGAAGCTTCGTTTGATAATCATGCTCCTCAATATTGGAACGGAACCATACTTCTTTAATATCAACAATTTTCTGGTTCTTACGGGCTTCTTTGTCTTTCTTTTGTTGCTCATAGCGGAATTTGCCATAGTCCATGATGCGACACACCGGCGGTTTAGCCTGTGGTGCCACATTGACCAGATCCAAGTTCAGATCAATCGCCATTTGTAGTGCTTCACGAATCGGCGTGATCCCAATTTGTTCTCCTTCAGCTCCGACAAGGCGTACTTCTTTCGCCCGAATCTCATCATTAATCATGTGATCTTTACTAATAACCGTCCACCTCCAGGTCATTTTCAATACTGTAATACAAAATTAAAAGGGATGCCGGTTAAACTACCGACATCCCTGTAATCAACACAATTCTTCATGAGTATACAACTTCATAAATTATTGGGATCGTTGACCAGCCAACATTTGTTGGTCAGGTGAGAAGTCGGACTTCTTCTTGTGATTCCATATCACTATTTGTTTAACGCACTTGAATACTATACCACCTGTAGTAGTCATTGTCAACAGCTTTACAATTTAAATTTCAAACCATTATAAACCCGCTCACCAACTACTCAAATATAAGATATAAGCATTACCCTTGTTTGCTCTGTACCTCATCCAAACGTACAACACGTGTATGTTGAGTGTGGCTCCATTGCTTGTTGTTCTGTGTAAAGAACGCATAGAACGTAATTGGGTACCAAGAGAGCAGATAGATCGGGAACAACACTAGGTATAGATATACTTTGGCAAAAGTAACCTTCTCCAGCGCCATTGACAGCAAGAACGTCAAAATGTTCAAACCGATTGCTACAAATCCTACCCATAATGGGAAGTACCCATACACATTGGCGATATTCGGACCATTAAACACCGCTGTATCTACCCACATTACTGCTGTCAGCAAGAAGGTTAGCAATACGACGTATACGTTGGCACCATATACAGCAAGGTCGAATTTGACCAAGCTTCTTTCTTTGATACTTTGCCACAGCAACGGGAAGAAATATCTCCGCGCAACAGTAAAGTGACCTTGCATCCAACGAAGACGTTGTCTAGCTGAAGCTTTGAACGTCAACGGTTTCTCATCAAACACCTTAGCATCATAATTGAATACCGGATAGACATTACGTTGCACACTACGCATCGTAAACTCTAGATCCTCTACCAAGCTCGTTGCACCCCAACCAATTTCCTTCAGCAAATTAGTCTCGAAGCACATCCCTGTACCTCCAAGGAAATTCGCCATGTTCAGGTTGTAACGAGACAACTGCCACAGACGGTTAATGTACCAGTAGGATACACCATACGCTGCTGTAATCCAAGAATCTTCTGGATTCTTTGTATCAATGTAACCTTGGATCACGCGCGCTCCATTACAAAGGTCATCGTTCATTTCAAGCAAAAAGTTACGATCTACCAGGTTATCCGCGTCAAACATAACAACTGCATCATACTGACGTGGCAATTTCCACAGATATTTGAGCATCCACTCAATGGCATACCCTTTACCTCTGAGATCCGCATTCGTACGAACACATGCGTTCAATCCATGGTCTCTAACAATTTGAGCTGTTCCATCTGTACAGTTGTCACAGATAACAAATACATCGTACAGATCTTCTGGATAATCAAGTTCTTTTAAGTTTTCCATCAATGCACCAATGACCTGTTCCTCATTGTGCGCAGCGACCAGTACAGCAAATGACTTTGTCGCTGGATAATTTTTCTTTTTCTTTTTCTTATACAGACCGAACAGCGAAAACGTGAATTGGTACACAGCTAGCAGTGCAAGTAGCACCTGCAGCGTGACGAATATAGCGTCCAACATCGTTCTCTGTTACCCCCTTTTATTCAAACCCATTACTAACCTACAAGCGTTTCTCTTCCTGCTTCTGCATCTTATTTTTTTTGTTGTGCAGAATATGACCCTGTTCTTTTGAGTACTACGTGAGTGCTTTGAACAATGTTTCAAACTTGGCTAGAACCTAATTGGCTGCTTTATCGATTTTGGATTCTTTTTAGCCATTTGTCAAAACCGCAATTTCACTTCCTGAAGCAGAAATGTGAACATTAAACGCTAAATTGGCAGTCCGCGACACTGTACACTTGCATTCATGCCAGTTATGTCTTATTTTCAGCCGTTTGCTTGTTTTTTATTTCTATAGTCCCTGCTTTTTTTCTAAGATACCTATATAGCTCCAGAGTCTACATATCTAAATAACGCAAACCAAGCCCAAAAAGTTCAACAAAAGTTTAATATAAATCACACAATTCCTTACCTCATTTCAGCAGCATTGAATCATTGTATCTTTTTTGGCTCGTCCAAGTCAAAATGTTAAGTTGGGTTTTCATCCACACTTTAACATGAAATTTACTTTCTTCACATGTCTTCTTCTTGAAAAGGACAACATTTAAAAATATGATAAACATATCCCTGAAATAACCCTGGCTTCTAAAGTGCGTGTTCAAAAAGAACGCTTTTCAGTAACGAGAAGATGGGACGAAGCTAGAAATGGAGTAGCGGAGCGTAGGCAAACTACGTGAGCAACTACATGTTTCCGATGGAAACATGCTGCGTAAGCATCCACTTATTTCGGCTGAATTCCATATTCGATGCTGTGATGCCGCTAGGCATCCTTCGTAATCAAAAGTGGAATTTTTGAACAACCTCTAAAAAACGGTTATATAGTAATCAGGACAAAAACCGGAAACAGAACTTACCCGGAAATACTGCCGCCAATTAGGGCGTGTCTGATAATTCTGAAGGAAGCAGATTTTGCCGAATTTTCGTTCCAAGTAAGGAAGTTTTCCGCTGGCGTGCCGAGGCACGTCAAGGAAAATTGACGCAGCAGGGAGCGAAATGGCGATAAAAGATGCACTTCAGCACGTTTTGAGACACGTTCTGGGGCGGCCTGACTGGCAGGAGGCCAATATGAGCCGTTTATTTGTTAAGTTTCAAGAGTATGATCGAAATGTGTTTATGTGGATTAATGGTCGACTTCATAATCGTTTTATGAATTTTTGGCTCTATTACTTCACCCATCTGGGCGGGGCGACATCATCCATCGCCATTTCACTGTTGATATGGTTGGTTGCACCAGCTCCATGGAATACAACAGGACTTCAAGCCTGTGTAGCTCTAGCAGTTAGCCATATTCCCGTGGCGATCGCCAAGAAGCTGTATCCTCGTATACGGCCTTACCTTGCATTACCAGACACGATTACATTTCGTAATCCTTTGACGGATCATTCATTCCCATCTGGACACACCACCGCGATCTTTTCGGTTACCGTGCCATTTATGACGATGGATCCATTTCTTCTCAGCGTATTATTGCCTGTAGCGCTTGTTGTCGGATTCTCCCGAATATACTTGGGGTTGCATTATCCTTCCGATGTCCTTGCTGGTGCTACAATCGGTACTTTGGTCGCACTCGCGACAGTTGCATTCTGGACTTAAAGTCGATATGTTAGACGAAGGAAAACCTAGCAGGAACAGGTGAATCAAGCGTGGAGAAAAAACGAGTATTACTATTATCAGAAGGTTTTGGTGCAGGACACACCCAAGCAGCTTACGCCCTTTCCAGTAGTTTGCGCAAACTTTCTACCGATGTGCAGACCAAAGTCCTTGAACTCGGAAGCTTCCTTAACCCCCGGGTTGCACCATTGATTATTACTGCATATAAAAAAACCGTTACCAATCAACCCAAGCTAGTCGGCTATGTTTACAAACATCAATATAAAAAGTCTCTAAATCGATTGACCACTTTGGCGCTGCATAAGCTGTTCTATACTCATACACGCAGTATTGTTCGTCAGCTTCGTCCAAATGTCATCGTTTGTACACATCCCATTCCAAGTGCTGTGATATCCAGGTTAAAGCGATTGGGCGTGCAAGTGCCACTGTGTACTGTGATTACTGATTATGATGCTCATGGTACCTGGATCAGCCCTGAGGTGGACTTATACCTCGTCTCTACAGATGAGGTGAAGTCCAAACTGATGCTGAGAGGTGTGTCTGTAGACAAAATTCGAGTAACAGGCATACCTGTTCATCCTAACTTTTGGGAGCACCCCGGACGTGATGAGATCCAAAGCAGGTTCAATTTAAAAAATATGCCTACCGTATTAGTCATGGGTGGTGGTTGGGGAATGCTCAGTGATGAAGTTGTGAATCAGATGCTTACCCGTTGGCACAAGGATATTCAGCTCATTTTCTGCTTAGGGCGGAATGACAAAGTAAGAATCAGCATGGAACAGAATCCTATATATCAAAAAGAAAACATTCATATCATCGGATACACTAACGAGGTAGACAAACTAATGGAGGTGTCCGATCTGCTCATCACCAAGCCTGGTGGAATGACATGCAGTGAGGGTCTTGCCAAGGGTATTCCGATGTTATTTCATAATCCGATTCCAGGTCAGGAAGAAGAGAACGTTCATTATTTTACTTCTAGAGGCCTTGGAGAAGCGATCACTTCCCTAGATGTTGTAGTGAACTGGATGAATCGGCTGTTACATAAATACCCGGATATTGTCCGTAAACGTAAACGCCATTTGGCTCAGATTGCCAAGTATCATCCAACACAGAGTGCACAGAGCATCATTGATCTATTAGAAATTCGTTCTTATCCATCCGATCAGTCAAGCGTTTAACGCTTCTAACAACTCATATCTATACAAAAAAGGGTATCTTCGTTATGAAGGTACCCTTTCTTGTATGAGTTTAAAGTAGCAGAGCCAACGATTCCCATATCGAAATTAACGCAGTTTTTGTTGGGTATCGGGTATCAGGTTATCCGTGCGATATCAATACTAGATCATTGAATCCCAGCCGATTTCAGATATTCTTGCCACTGCTTCGTATATTCACTTTGGATTTTTTCAAGTCCAGCCTGCTTCGCCTTCTCCATAAATGTATTCAGTCCTGTCTCGACATCGGCTACTAAGCCTACGTTTAGCGGGTAGAGATACTGTTTCTCCACTTGCTCCAGTGCTGCCTTTTCAGCCTGATAAGGTGTCCAATCCTCTGCAAATCCAGTAAAAATATCTGGCTTCTTAATTTTGTCAAGTTCCTCGAACATGCTCAGGACATCGTCAAATGACTTGTCATACAGCATGAATTCTGGATTACGCCATGCCCAGCCATTCATGCCTTCACGTGGAAAGCCATTCGTTTGAGCATCGCCAATCATTTTGTAGTAGCCATCTTGTACTTCGAAGTTTTTCCCCTCTACGCCATACTCAGTAAGCCAGTTGTATCGTTTATCCGTAACCAGCTTCTCATAAAATGCGAGTGCTCTTTCTGGATTTTTACTGCTACGGGGAATTGCAAAACCGTTATGAATCGGATGAACCGGTTGTGCAAACCCTTTCGCATTCGGGTACGGGAAATAACCCAACTTCCAATCAGGGTGTGTTGACTGGATCTTAATTACGTCGGCATTGAATTTGTTCGGATTCTCTCCTGAGAGAATCACAGCCGCTTTGCCATTTTGCAGCAGTGAATTAGAAGTGTCTTTCACATTCAGTACGTTTTTCGGGAAAAACCCTTTGTCCATCCAGCGCTTGTAGGTTTTTAGATCTTCCAGATGCTGCGCTGAACCCCAATAGGAAGCAACATTGGACGGTGAATCATACATAATATCCAGACCATAAGGTAACTGACCAGCTGTATTTACGAGCTTAGAGTTCAATTGACGAATGCCATGCGTATGGTTTGCATTGCTGTCTGCGATCGGTATCATATCCGGTTCATTCGCTTTGATCCCCTCAAGGTAAGCTTCAAGCGTCTCCATAGATTCAGGTTTAGGCAAATTATACTTCTCACGTAAATCCTCACGGTACGCAATGCCTTCCGTTACATATTCAATCCATGTGGAAGGAACCGTATAGATTTTGTCATTGATTTTGACTGCATTCCACATATCCTCTGGTACATGCGCTTGCAGAGCCGGTGCAACTTTGGGCAGCATTTCATCCAGCGCAAGGAACGCACCCTTTTTCGCATAGGACTGGTAGAATGTCCAATCCGCCGTAAATATAAGGTCTATCGGTTGCCCCGAGGAGAGCAGCAATTTATATTTTTGGTCCCAGTCTGTCCAAGAGGTGTAGTTGAATTTGACGTTGACGTTCAGATCAGCCTCAGCCAATTTATTAATTTCTGATTCAATGGTCGGTAGGTCTTTCGGTGCATCACCAAGCATGTAGAATTGCAGCGTTACTTTGTCTCCTTTGGAAGTTGAAGAGTCTCCCTCTGCACTACCTTGTGTCGATTCCCCCGAACCTGTGTTACATGCGGCCAGCACCCCAGCAAACATCATTAAGGCAATAATTAGAGACAGGTGCCGAAGAAATGTTTTGTTTCGCATATGCATCCTCCCTTTTTGTGGTGAAACGTATATGTTAGCGCAGATCCGATGTAGACAGAGCAGTTTAGATTGCCACAGCCCAGAATCCTCATCGGTTTCGCGTTCTAACCTTTAACCGCCCCAATCGTCAGACCTCTAACAAAATAACGTTGAACGAATGGATACAGGAACAAGATCGGTCCAGTCACGATAATCGCCATCGCCATCTTGGTTGATTCAGTGGGCACATCCTGACTAAGTGTAATCCCTGTTCCAATCGCCATCTGATCTATAAACGTAATCGTGTTCATCGTGTTGTATAGATAGAATTGCAATTGATACATATCCGGGTTGTTGATAAAGAGCGATGATGTAAACCAGTCGTTCCAGTATCCGAGTGCAAGGAAAAGCCCCACAGTGGCAATGCCAGGCATCGCCAAATTTAATACAACACTGAAGTAAATGCGGAAGTCATTCGCCCCATCAATTTTGGCAGACTCAATGAGCTCGTCAGGAACAGCGGATCGAATGAAATTTTTCATTAAAATGATGAGAAACGGTGTCATGAGCCCTGGGAAGATCAATACGGTGTACGTATCGGTCAAGTTAAAGTAATTCGCCAGCATGATGTACCAAGGTACAAGTCCTCCACCGAATAAGGTCGTAAAGTAGATGAAGAAGGAGAATGTATTCCGGTATTTAAAATCTTTGCGTTGTAATACAAACCCCGCCATGGTGATGAAGAACAGTCCAAGCGCTGTTCCTACAACGGTCGTAAATACAGTGATGCCATAGGCTTTGAGTACTTGTGTAGGGAATTTGAATACCATTTTGTAACCTTCCAGGGAGAAATCAGTGGGAAACAGATGGTATCCATCCCTCACGATGGATTCATTACTGCTAAATGAACCAGACAGAATGAGTAGAAATGGCACCAAACAGATGATGGAAAGAAACAATATAAAGGTGTACGCGATCACTTGAAAGAGCATCGTAAATTCCGAATCTCTGGCACGAGTATGCATAGTAGGTCTCCCTTCTGCCTATTGGGCGTTCTAGAACAATGCGTAATCCTCATTCACTTTACGAATGATGTAATTGACTGTCATGATGAGAATAAAACCGAACAGGGATTGATAAAGACCAGCAGCCGTCGCCATGCCAATATCGAAAGTCACCTTCAACGAGCGGTATACGTAGGTATCAATAATATCGGTGGCATTATACAGCACCCCGTTGTTTCCGATCAGTTGGTAAAAGAGATCAAATTGCCCCTTCATAATGCTTCCTAATGAGAAGAGCAGCAGAATAACAAACGTTGGTTTCAACATCGGAACCGTAATATACCATATACGTTGAAAGATATTAGCTCCATCAATCCGAGCCGCCTCATAGTATTCATCGCTGATGCCTGTAATGGCAGCCAAATAGATGACCATGCTGTAACCGAGGTTCTTCCATAGATAGAAGATGATGATCAGAAACACCCAGATCCACGGCGTATTATAGATATCAACCGGCCCTGCCTCGAAGCGCTTCAGCACCGTATTCACAAACCCGGATTCATAGTTAAACATGTTGTAAGCGATTACACTTAATAGTACAAATGAAATGAAATACGGTAGAAACATAACGGATTGGGTCACTTTTTTGAACACTTTTCCCCTAATCTCACTTAACATGATTGCACAAAAGATAGCGAGTCCGTTCCCCAATATAATGAAGGCTAGATTGTAACCTACGGTATTGGTGGTCAGCTTCAGAAGCATTCCTGATTGCCAGAGAAACTTGAAGTTCTCCAAACCTACAAATGGGCTACCAAACAAACCACCTTCAAAATCATACCTCGTAAACGCGTAGTAGATGCCGACCATCGGAAAATACGAGTTAATCAGAAAAAAGATCAGTGTAGGTAGCAGCATCAGAAACATAATTTTGTTTTTGTTCAATTCTTTGAGCATGGCTCGATCCCTCCCGAATTTCTTGACGGCGCTGGTGCGCTGTGGAGCTCTGGTTTTTATTGTAGGTGCCCCTGTCGCTCTTGAATACTGAATCATCTGTCCCGAAAATGAACGATCTTGCTAAAGTGAATATGAACAATTCGAACGAACAGTGAAATGAACAGCTGAGTGTTCACAAATGTTGATATCGTTCATGCGCTAGCCGTAGTGAACAATCAAGCGAAAGTTGAACTTTACGTTTAGAATGACAGCCAAACTCTATGTATAGCATTGATGTAAACGCATACATAATATATAATTTATTTTGCCAGCTCTGGATGACTATGGACATCTATGAATGAACTTCACTCGTTCAAAACTACGCTTCACCTATCATATATACAGAAGAAATGGAGGGGAAAAGTAGTGCGTAAACGTTCGGAAGACAGCCAAAAAGTGTTTACACGAATTCTGGTTGGCATTATCATCAGCACTGTCGCTACCTTGCTTGTTGCTTCTGTCATTTTATACGCCAACTATAACCGCATTGCTCTTCGCCAAGTCTATCGTACCGATATGGATAGTCTCACACAGGCGAGTCGTGAAGTTTCCAAGATGACAGAGACCGCCAAATCATTGTCTTATCAGATTTATCAGGATTACACGATTTCCGCTCTACTCTTATACTCCAAACCGAGCATATATGAAATTACTCCAGCCATGGAGCAGCTTGATAACTACCGCATGTCCCTTCCTTTTATTGAATCCATCTATGTATACAACTCCAAAAGTAATGAATTTTTTATCAGTTCAGATGGGGTTCGTACCGGACAACAATCTATTTCTGACATTGACGATCACGGGATCACTGAGATTCTCCGACAGTTTCATGACTATAAACCCTTTGTTCCCATCCCACGTACATATCAGGTTGGCACAACGGAGGAAACCGAGGTGAACAGTTATACCTATTTGTGCTATGACACCATCAACGACAATGCCCAGCTGAATTATGCTGTCATTGTAAACATTAAGGATGACTGGCTTAGTCCCAACATCAATTCGGAGGATCAGCCTGGCAATACATTCATTATTAACGAAAAAGGACAGCTATTGTCTGATTTTGGTGAACGTGCATTAATGAAGGATCTCTCTAATGAATCGTTTATACAGCCCATTATGCAAAATGAAGCTCAGTCCGCATTCTTTACCGCAGAAGTGGATGGGGAGAAATCACTCATTACCTACACCTCTCCTGACAATCTAGGCTGGCGATATGTGCGAATTACTCCTTACGATCTGATCACTACAGACATCCGGAATATGAGAACCCATACCGTCCTATTCTGTCTTGGTCTATTGGTTGCTGGTGTGCTCTTGTCTTACCTTGTATCGCGCAAATTGTATCATCCTATTGATAAGGTTCTCGTGCGTATGCGTGTGATGGAAGCAGAGCGGCGAGGAAGCCTGCACATTCTCAGACAAGATTATTTGCGGGGAGCTCTCCAGAGACGCGAGACCTTTACGGGTGGATTACTTGCCGAGCGATTGAAATTCTATGGTTCATCCTTAGACGTGCAGCGCAGCTCTCGACTTGTTTTGCTTCGAATCGATCACTTTGTCGATTTCTGTGATACCTATCGGGACGAGGTTAAGTTGGTTAAATACGCGATGATGAACATATGTACAGAAACGATTGAAACTACCCATCATTCCGAGGCCATAGATATGGGCGGGGATTTGATTACTCTAATTTTTAACGAGAAAGATTCGGGTCAACATTCAACGCGTACTGGAGAGCATAAGATCGAGGAATTGCTGCTAATGCTACAGGATGCGGTCATGCTACATCTGAAATGCTCCATATCATTCACAATCGGGCCAGAAGAAAAGTCTCTTGAGGATTGCATCGCATCTTATGCAAGATCCGCAGAGGCTTCACTACATCGACTATTTCATGGTTCTGGCTGTCTATTGTACACGTCAGACATCATGGCCTATCATGCTAAGGAGTATGCCTTCCCTGTTGGCAAAGAAAAACAGCTCATTGATTATTTGATGACAGGTAAAACAGAGGAAGCCAAACAGGTGTACACCACGATCGTAAATGAAACGGCGACGTATCCGTTCAATGTCTTCCAGCTAGCTCTCTCACATCTTACGATGACACTAAACCATGTTCGCAACACACTCAAAAAGAACAATCAACTGACGCTTAACTCTCTCTCGGATGGGACGATGCTGCCTCTTCATGAGGCCGAGGATCTCAGTGAAGTACATGATCACTTCTATCAACTGTTCGATGAATTAGGCTCCAAGGTGGAGGAGAAACGCACACTTAAACATGATGAGCTGATCCGCCGAATTAACAGCATTATTGAACGGGATTACGCGGACACAAACCTCTGCGTTACTTCTATTGCAGAAGAGCTGACCATGTCTCCAATCTATATAAGTAGGCTCTATAAGCAACTGACTCTAAAAGGGTTAACTGATGTCATTAATGAAACTCGTATTGTGAAAGCTCAAGATCTGTTAATTGAGACTGAGAACTCCGTTGCTGATATTGCCGAGAAAACAGGCTTCACGAACAGCTCCTATTTTTATCGCATGTTCAAGAAGTTTAATGGAGTTACGCCTAATGATTATCGCCGCAAAGAATTACATTCAGAGCCCTGAAGAAACAAAAAAGCGACACCTGAGGCTTTAACGCTCTCTGTGTCGCTTTACTACTTATAGATAGATGCAGATCTATTATTCCTGCGTTTCGCCAGTCTCTTCTGAAACCTCACGAACTTTATACTTGTCCAGACGCATTTGTTGATATTCACGCAAAGCCTCTTCACCAACAACGACTTCAACCCGATGAATATTCATACCTTTGCCCATGAACTTCTGCTCATACTCAGTCATCACATGTTCTTCATTCAATCCATCACGGTGCAAGTTCAAAGAGATATTTGTCATTTGCAGGCCAAAATCAGCAATGGCATTGAGCGAGAAATCAAACAACGTCTCCGAATCTGTCTTGAAGTGAATTTGTCCTTTAGTGTTGAGCAATTCTTTATATTTTTTCAAGAAACGTGGATGTGTCAAACGACGACGTGCATGCTTCGCTTTTGGCCAAGGATCACTGAAGTTGAGATAAATACGTTCCAGTTCCTCTGGTTCGAATACATCTTCAATTTGTTCAATATTGGCGAGCGCTAGCTTCAGGTTAGGTGGTGTCTCCACTTCTGCCTGACTCCACGCATTGCGAGCTTTCTCACTAGCACGACGAACGAGCTCATCGTACATATCAATTCCGATAAAGTTAAACTCCGGATATTTATAGCTCATTTGGCTAATAAATTGCCCTTTGCCCATACCGAATTCTACAAAGATTGGATGGTCATTGCCAAATAGTTCAGACCATTTTCCTTTGTACTGGTTGGGTTCCAGAACAACGAGATCGACCTGTTCCTCCAGATTTTCTCGGATTCCTTTTCTACCACGTAAACGCATTTTATTCCTCCGTTTATCCATACTTGTCTCAGCTTCATTTTGCCGAAGAACGGACCAATTGTAAAGAGCAATGAAAAAGGAATCTTCGGAATTGCCACTAGTGGCAATTTTCAAAGATTCCCTCTTCGATTTATTTGGAATTGGGGTCCAACTACTTTAATAGTTCATAGTCTACCTTATCTTGGTGCGAAAAATCAAATGTCTTTTCAAAAGCATCGCGAACTTTTTGTTTTGCAGCCGCTTTCACCTTCGGATTTCCATTAAAACGAACACCTGTCAAAGCCAGTGCCTCTTCAGCCGTCAGTTCTACAGAAACATGATGAAGATCAGTGTTTTTAACTTGGGAATTCATTCATATCACCTCACGGTATAGTATGAGCCATGACGTCAACATTAATTCAAATGCTATGATGAATACTGCCCATTAGATGGTGTCTGACGTTGATTTAAATATAACACAAGGTGTTAACTATAGCAAGAAGAAAACCGTGATTTTCCGGCCTATTTTTGCATCTGCATTCCCTTTTTTTTGAGTTTTTTGATACAATGGTAAAAGTCCATGAGAACGCATATTTTGCCGTTTTTTGTTCTTTTTCACGAATGCATTACGGCATGCGTTTCATTAATAAACGAACAACCGAAGGAGTTCCTGAAGATGAATGCACCTGCCCTACCCAGCCCTCTTTCCTGGGGAGATAAACGATTCCACACTTGGAATTATGAGATGAGAAATGAATTTGACAATAAGGTGTTCAAAGTCATGCTGGATGCGGGATTTACTTGTCCGAACCGTGATGGCTCAATAGCCAAAGGTGGCTGCACATTTTGCAGCGCCCGAGGATCTGGCGATTTTGCGGGCAGTCGTCGCCACGACTTGGTTACACAATTTAATACCATTCGTGATAAACAGCATTTGAAGTGGCCCACTGCCCACTATATTGGTTATTTCCAGGCGTATACCAATACATATGCACCCGTTGAGGAACTTCGAGAGTACTACGAAGAGATCCTAAAACAACCTGGTGTTGTTGGTTTGTCCATTGCGACAAGACCTGATTGCTTACCAGATGACGTTATTGAGTATTTGGCTGAGCTAAATGAACGAACCTATCTGTGGATTGAAATGGGGCTGCAAACGGTTCATGAATCCACTTCTACACTTATTAATCGCGCACATGATACGAAGTGTTATGAGGATGCCGTGGCAAAGCTGCGTAAACACAACATTCGGGTCTGTACTCATATCATCTATGGCTTGCCTCAAGAAACACACGAGATGATGCTGGATACCGGCCGTGCCGTAGCGAATATGGATGTTCAAGGGATCAAGATCCATTTACTGCACCTCATGCGCAAAACACCGATGGTGAAGCAATATGAAGCAGGGCTACTCCGCTTCCTTGAACAAGATGAGTACATTAAACTGATTGTAGATACACTTGAGTTTCTACCGCCAGAAATGATTGTCCATCGTCTTACTGGTGATGCACCACGAGACCTGCTCATCGGCCCGATGTGGTCGCTGAATAAATGGGAAGTGCTGAACTCTATTGACCGTGAATTGAGACAACGTGATACATGGCAAGGCAAGTACTGGAGGGGAGCATAAGATGGGTTTTCTATCGGTTCTAAGCTGTGCGCATCAATGGATTACAGCGCGGGTACAACCTGGTGACCTCGCCATCGATGCAACCGTAGGGACAGGTGCAGATACGTTATTCCTCTCACAACAGGTGGGCAGACGTGGTCAAGTCATTGGTTTCGACATCCAGAGCGAAGCTCTCACTCTTGCCCAAGCTCGGATTCGCAAACAAGAGGACGGTGCCAAACTCGGCTCTATTTCACTATTACAGCTAAGCCATGACCGCATGGTTGAAGCTGTCCCGGAAGACTGGCAAGGTGCCGTTGGAGCCGTTATGTTCAACCTTGGATACTTGCCTGCGGAAGGTGCAGATGCTTCCATCATTACGGCAACCGATAGTACGCTTACTGCATTAGAGGCTGCTCTAACGTTACTGCGTCCAAAGGGGATTATTACCGTTGTGCTGTACCCCGGACATGAAGGTGGCTCCCAAGAGGCTGAGGCGGTAACAAAATGGGCTTCTGCTTTACCTGTCACGGAAGCACAAGTCATGCTCTATAAGCAATTACAACGTGATACCTCTCCCTTCTTGATCGGAATCGAGAAGAAGTAATTTCCTTACTTGTCCAAATACGTTACGATAGACATATTGTAAGCACCATCTGCTGAATACGTCTCAACAATATAAGTGGGAGTTCCAAAACCCACTAATCAATTGTTATCTGTTCGCAGTGGTCGCTTATACTACATAACCTGCAACCGTATACATGTAGGAGTCGAACCGGTTATAGGTTGATTAATTCATTCCACCATTTCATATACTAAAGGAGAGACTACAATGACTAATCCATATCCACTGCAATTTCAACCTGAATTTAAAGAACGTGTCTGGGGCGGCCGTGCCCTTGAGAATTTTGGCCTCACGCCACCTGAAGGTCATATCGGAGAAGGCTGGATGATTGCAGATCACCCTAATGGAACAACAAAAGTATTGAATGGTGCACTTGCTGGCAAAGGTCTGGATGAAGTGCGTGAACAGCTCGGTACGTCTTGGTTAGGAACAAAAGGTGTATCTGAAAAGGGAGGACGTTTCCCTCTCCTTATCAAGCTTCTAGACTGTAACGATGATCTCTCTGTACAGGTTCATCCTACGGATGATTACGAGGCCCTTCCTCCCGGTGAACTCGGCAAAACGGAAATGTGGTATGTACTTGATGCGAAACCAGGCGCACATATCATTTATGGATTGAATGAAGGCGTTGATCGTAACGTACTTAAGGAAGCGCTTGAAAATGGAACCGTGATGGACACGTTGCGTCAAGTGCCTGTAGAAGCAGGAGATACATTCTTCATCCCTGCCGGAACTGTTCACGCACTGTGTGCAGGTGTTGTTGTGGCTGAAATTCAGCAGAATTCAGATACAACTTACCGAATTTATGACTATAACCGCCCAGGTCTGGATGGTAAGCCTCGTGAGTTGCATGTTGAGGACTCCCTTAATGTCACTGCCTATGAAGGCGCTGGTGCCACAACGATGAAAACGAACAACGCAATCTCAGGTGAATGGCTGAAGCTGGCGGAATGCCCATATTTCGTCGTTGAAAAAGGAGTCGTGTCTAAGCCTTGGCAGCTCGCCACAAACGCTGAGAGTTTTACAATTCTAGTTGTGTGTGAAGGTAACGGTACTTTAGCATGGGACAACGACTCGTCCGAAAAAATTGAATTAAAAGCAGGTCAATGCTATCTATTGCCTGCCAACCTGGGTACATATACATTAGACGGGAATACCACTGTTCTTCGCTCTTACCTGCCTTAACTTTTCTGAAGTGTGTGGAGTGAACAGCTTCGTCTTATCTGGAATAGGCTTGAATGACCAATGAAGGAGGATTGGCACAAGATGCAGGAATCTAACTTTGGCCTTGTGGGCAATGAAGGTACCCGTATTCATGTGTACCGCTGGCTTCCTGATCCTGGAACTGAAGTCCGGGGTGTGGTGCAGATTGCACATGGAATGGGAGAAACGGCAGCTAGGTATGCAGAGTTTGCAGAGTGCCTTACCCGCCATGGCTATGCGGTCTATGCTAATGACCATCGTGGTCATGGCAAATCGGTCGAAGATCCTAATTTGTTAGGTAATGCGGGGGTAGATGCCTTTCGCTGGATGGCAAGCGATATGATCAATCTGGGAGAAGTGGCATCTAGGGAGTATCCTGATATCCCCTTATTTCTAATGGGACACAGTATGGGCTCTTTCCTTGTCCAGCACCTAATGTATGCGGGACATGAACGCTATCACGCCTTTATTTTGTCTGGAACGAACGGCAAGCGTGGTCTTCTGCGTTTTGGTGAGAAGCTCGCCTTCCTTCAATGTGGCATTCAAGGAGCAACTCATCCGAGTATGCTGCTTAACGCATTGGTGTTTGGTGGATTCAATCGTTCCTTCCGCCCAGCGAGCACCCCTTTTGATTGGTTATCTCGTGACCCCGAGGAGGTTAAACGGTTCATTGATGATCCGTTGTGCGGAGCGATATGTACAGCAGGGTTTTTCCGAGACTTCTTCAAGCTGCTAATTGAAATACATCTGCCAGACAACATGAAACGTATTCCAAAGGATAAGCCCGTGTACCTCTTCTCAGGCGAGCAAGACCCTGTTGGTTTACATGGCAAAGGTGTTCATAACCTAGTCACTCAATATCGTCAGCTTCAGCTTCAACATATTGAGTACCGTCTGTACGCTGGTGGTCGGCATGAGATGCTGCATGAGACGAATCGGGCAGACGTAGCTCTGGATGTATTAGATTGGCTGGATCGCCATCTGGTTCTATCTAACGCAGCTCCCACCACTGTCAATGCAGATATCGCTGATTCGGTATGATTCTAATCAGTGTAGGATCACTAAGCTTAGGCAAGTAGCAGATGCCTTAAACAGAGCGCCGCTCCATAAACTGGGGCGGGGCTCTGTTTATCTACTTTGGAGCTATTCCGTAGCTATTCAGGCGCTAGCGTATCAATTGCAACAGAGAACATGCAATACCAATAAAAAAGGAAGCCCCGGAATCAAGATGCTAGCGAGAGCTGCATTACGATACCGGGGCTTCTTTATGATCATTTTTATGAATAGTATATCAAATGATACCTTTATCCTTCTTATCCTTCGATGAGTAAGGATTCTGGATCTTCAAGCAGTTCTTTCACAGTGACGAGGAAACGCACTGCTTCACTACCATCAATGATACGGTGATCATAGGACAGAGCGATATACATCATTGGACGATTCTCCATCCGCTCTGCATCAATGGCTACAGGACGAAGTTGGATCTTGTGCATACCGAGAATACCCACTTGAGGTGTATTCAGGATTGGTGTGGACAAGAGCGAGCCGAATGTTCCACCATTGGTGATCGTGAATGTTCCACCTTGCAGATCCGAAAGTGCCAACGTGTTGGAACGAGCTTTTGAAGCCAGATCAGCAATACTTCTCTCGATCTCAGCAAAGCCTAGACGATCTGCATCACGAACGACGGGTACAACCAGACCCTCTTTTGCAGATACCGCGATACCGATATCATAATATTTCTTCAGTACAACATCTTCGCCATCAATCTCTGCGTTAATGGTTGGGAACTTTTTCAGCGCGCCCACGACAGCCTTAGTGAAGAAGGACATAAAGCCCAGATTGATCTCATGCTTCTCCTTGAACTTGTCCTTACGACGTTTACGAACATCCATAATGGCAGTCATATCAACTTCGTTAAACGTAGTCAACATTGCTGCTGTTTGTTGAGCTTCAACCAGACGCTTGGCAATGGTCGCACGACGGCGAGACATACGTTGACGTTCAACTGGCTTAGTATACGTAGAACCTCCGGTTGGAGCACTGGATGTTGCAGGCGCTTTATTCGCAGAAGGTGCTGCTGGAGCAGTAGCCTGTGTGCTATGAGCCTTCACATCATCCTGATATACGCGTCCTATCGGATCTTTACCTTGAACCTGATCCAGCTCGATGCCCCGCTCACGCGCTAGTTTACGTGCAGATGGGGAAGCTGTCTTGTTACCATTGTCAGAAGATTCAGAACCTGCAGCAACAGGTGCTGGCGGCGGTGTTGGTGCTTCAGGCGCTGGTGTAGCTGCTTGTTTTTGCTCCGATGCAGCCGGCTCGGAAGCAGCCGAGCTACTTCCTCCCCCTGCACCCGCGGAAAGGGTACCAATCGTCTCACCGATCTCAACGGTATCCCCTTCTTGACGAATAATTTTCTCCAATACGCCACTTTCTTCAGCACTGATCTCAATATTAACTTTATCTGTTTCCAGTTCAAGAAGGACATCACCTTGGTTAACCGTATCTCCTTCTTTGACAAGCCATTTGGATACCGTTCCTTCGGTTATCGACTCACCCATTGCAGGTACTTTAATTTCGCTCACAGTTGTTACCTCCCAAGTGGAATATTATTCTTCGTCGTTTGCTTCAACGCGGATGTAATAATCTGTTGTTGTTCCATGCTATGCACAAGCTGATAACCGCTGGAAGGACTTGCATGCTCCGGACGGCCTTCATACTTAACGATTGTACCCTCAGGTGCAATTTCACGAAGACGTGGTTCCATATACGTCCATGCACCCATGTTTTTGTTTTCTTCCTGAACCCATACCAGCTCTTTCAACTTGCTGAAACGTGCGAGTACACGCTGGATCTCTTCTGCTGGGAATGGATACAGTTGTTCAACACGGATAATGTGAAGCCATGACAAGTCTCCGCCTTCTTTTTCAAAAGCATCCTCAAGGTCAATCGCAATTTTACCACTGCACAAGATAATCCGTTCAACACGGTCAGGCTTTGTGCCAAGCCCTGCTTGTTCCAGCACTGGCTCAAACTTGCCTTCACTGAACTGAATCGCCGGAGAAGCAACACGTGGATTACGAATTAGACTCTTCGGTGACATCATTACAAGCGGACGTGCATCTTCGGTTTCAGTCAGGGAAGCCTGACGACGAAGCAGATGGAAATACTGAGAAGCACTTGTCAAGTTAGCAACGGTCATATTGTCTTCTGCAGCAAGCTGTAGGAAACGTTCGAGACGTGCACTTGTGTGCTCAGGCCCTTGACCTTCATTACCGTGCGGAAGGAGCATAACCAGGCTTGATTTTTGCGACCACTTTGCGCGACCTGCCGATACGAACTGGTCAAAAATAACCTGTGCACAGTTAGCAAAATCACCGAACTGAGCTTCCCAGATGACAAGAGTCTCTGGCGAATACACGTTGTATCCATATTCGAATCCAACCACCGATTCCTCAGACAATGGGCTGTTGTAGATTGCAAACGAAGCACGTGCCTGTGGCAAATGATGCAGAGGGCAGAATTTACTTCCATTCTCTGAATCATGCAACACCAGGTTCCGGTGAGCAAATGTTGCACGCTCTGCGTCCTGACCACTGATCCGGATTGGCTTACCATCTGCAAGAATAGTTGCAAATGCAAGTGTCTCCGCAAGGCTCCAATCAACTTTTTCGCCTTCATTAAGTGACGTGCTACGGCGCTGTAGAATCCGCTGCAACTTCGGATACACATTGAAATTCTCCGGCCATTTCAATAGATCTGCGTTGATACTTCGTAGATTCTCAAGCGGTACCGCAGTTGGAATCACCTTCACTGCTTCAGGCTCTTCTGTCTTCCGTTGATAGTATTCATGTACTTCATTTTTCTTCATATGGTCATAGGCTTCTTTTAAGCGGTTCGTCACAGCCTCACGAATGTTATTAATAGCCGCTTCGTCAACAATAGATTCCTGTTTCAACTGATCCTGATACAGATGACTCACGGTCGGATGAGCCTTAACTTTGTCATACACCTTCGGTTGTGTTGTTTCTGGATCATCCGTTTCGTTATGACCGTAACGACGGTAACCGATTAGATCAATCAAGAAATCTTTTTTAAACCGATTCCGGTACTCTGCGGCCATCCGAATTGCTGCAATACAAGCATCCGGATTATCTGCATTAACGTGTATAATCGGAATTTCATACCCCTTCGCAAGGTCACTCGCATAATGCGTGGAGCGCGAGTCACTACTATCCGTTGTGAAGCCCAAGCGATTGTTTACAATAATATGAATAGTTCCGCCATTCTGGTAACCTGGCAGAGCTTTGAAATTCAACGTCTCAGCTACAATTCCTTCACCAGGGAATGCTGCGTCACCATGCATAAGAATAGTTGCTGCTTTGGAAACGTCCTGTTTTGGATAACCCGGTTCACGGCGATCATCCTGTGCAGCACGAGCGAATCCCTGTACAACAGGGTTTACGTACTCTAGATGACTTGGGTTGTTGGCTAGTGTCAAGCGAGCCTGTACCGTTTCACCTTCTTTTACAAAGCGATTAGCACCTAGGTGATATTTTACATCCCCCGTCCATCCATAATTGATTCCTGTAGAACCCTCAGATGGAACCAAATCCTTGTTCGGGGCATGATGGAATTCAGAGAAGATTTTGCTATATGGTTTACCCAGTACATGTGCCAGTACGTTTAAGCGTCCCCGGTGAGCCATCCCCATCAGGATATGGCTTGAGCCCGAATGCGACATAATCCGCACGGCTTCGTCCAGCATTGGTACAAGCACATCGTTTCCTTCAATAGAAAAGCGTTTTTGTCCCACAAAGGTTTTATGCAGGAAATCTTCGAATTGCTCCACCTCTACTAGGCGTTCCAATAGAGCAGTCCGTTCTTCCTGATTAAGTGGTGCAGGGGAAGTGCGAGATTCCGCACGACGATTGAGCCATTCACGTTCCTGAACTTCATGTACGTGGCTGAACTCATACGCGATTGGCCCTGTGTAAATCTGGCGTAGACGCTGGATTGCGTCCCAACCATTTGCCGTCTGACCGTCAGCGCCCTCCCAGATCAAGGATGCAGGCAGTGCTTTGAGGTCTTCTTCATTTAATTCAAAATTCTTCGGTTCGAGCAAAGAGGTATCTACTTCTTCACTAATCCCAAGTGGATCAATATCTGCAGCGAGATGGCCATATGTGCGGATATTCCAGACCAATTTCCCGGCTGTAACCGCTTTCTGTAAAAGTTGAATATCCACGCTTCCCGAGGTATTTTGAGCATTACCCGAAAAAGTGGTTGTATGTGCATCTCTGCCAGGCATCGGCGGTGCACCCCATTGTTCAAACAACTCCCGATAAGCTGGTGTAACTGAACCAGGGTCTTCGGAAAATAATTCATATTGTTCTTGTACATATCCCAAATTGGGTCCATAGTAACTTTCCCAGGGTTTCTTGTTGCCTTCCACGATCGTCATCGACGTTCCCTCCGTCTTGATTTAGTCGTATTTTTGACGGAAATCATTGACTAAGCTGTAATTTGCGTTCGTTCAACATTTTAAGCGAAATTTTTCATGAAGTCCAATAATCGTGCTGTTGGTGGTAATAACGTTGTTCCGACGCTCCCGTCAAGGTTTGTCTGCGTTTTCAAAATCATAGAAAAAGAATGATTGTATATACCGTCGCACAGATGTCGAATACTGTCCTGATCCGTTCGAAGGTTACACATCCTCCAATATTTTCAACTGAAGTTCTGTGTTCTAATATCTATTCTATAAACTTTTGCGCTCAGGAGCATTTCCTATTTTTAGTTCGATTGATGCATAAATTAGATGAATCGAATAAATGGTGCAACCCTTGCGTCTAAAAGTTGTTAATTCCCCCCTTTTTAATTGTGGTCGATAAAGTTAAAAAACAAACGGTTACTTTAAACATTAACCAATGGTACGTGTTTTACACTAAAATGTGGTGATTATGAGTACCATTTTAGATTCGTATACGGAAGTACAATACATTGATAGTGAGAAATACGTTAACCCTGCAACATGTCTATTAATGTTCATTCAATCCGATCCGCATTTCTTCTACGTTCTACGTAAGGCTAATAAATTTGCGGGAATACAAATAAAGGCCATCAATCCGAAGATTTATGACCTTATCTTTAAGCCTAGCATATATTTATTGCTTAGAATCGGAGTAGCGGGATTCGAACCCACGACCTCACCCACCCCAAGGGTGCGCGCTACCAGGCTGCGCTATACCCCGATGTTAGTCATTCCTTATAGCTCCATCCGATTCTGAATCATATGCAGCGCAAACGGCGTTAATGCGAGCGAATCAAGTTGTTCCATGGTAAACCATGCTGCACCTAGTGAATCTTCGCCATCCGCCTCTTTTTTGATACCATAGGCTTGCTCATCTGATCCCAAATAGACATCATATAGAATACCAATGTGATGAACTTCCTCAGGACTACCTTCATACATCCACTGCACCAGATTGGATTGCGCGGATCGAAGAGACAGTCGAACATCTGTGAGCCCCGTCTCTTCTTCGATCTCGCGATGGAGCGCTATTTCCGGTGTTTCTCCAAACTCCAGCCTACCTCCTGGCAGATCCCATGTCCCCTGATAAGGCCCACGCGCCTTCTGAATCAGCAGTACCTTCTGTTCCCAAACCATTAGACCGTAAACGCCTAGATGTGTATAACGCTCCATTATAGAATCCTCCTATCGTCGGACATCTGTCTAACCTGTTCTTCCAACCTTCGTATTCGTTTGTTCATCTGATAAAGTGATGGCGTAACCCTCAAGCCAGCGATGATCACAGCAACCCACCTATATTCCAAATGAACCACTCTCTTTTATTCGGCTTCATCTGCTGTCAAAGACATACGTACAACCAAATCTTCTCCTTCAATCACTAAAGCGGTCAGACCATGGTCTGACCCAGATTGATGATTCTCCAATACATGTTCACTTCTCCTCCTGCCTCGGAACTGTGTCCAGATCCAATGACAGACGAATCATATCCACACAACGAATGCCACCCTCAATGATCTCTTCCTCGTAGTGTCTTACAAAGAAATCCCGATCCACTCCAACAATACGGAATCCACAACGCTGATACAGCTTCAATTGGTGAAAGCTTGAATTCCCTGTGCCAATCTCCACTGTCTTACATCCCAATCTACGTGCAGCTTCAATCGCTTCTTTGATCATATGTCTGCCTACACCTTGTCCTTGCAACTCTTCCTGTACCGCAATGTTAACAATCTCCACCGTTTCCGGCCGGGTCTTCAGCAAGACAAACTCTCCGACCATCTCTCCTTCATATTCAGCAATAAAACAAACACCCCGGCTCAAGTATTCGTCAACCATCGCTTTCGAAGGATCAGCCATCAATAGAAGCTCATAAGGCTTTTCTTCTTCCCAATCCAAAATTCGGAACGACAATTTCATGATAATCCCACCTTTTTTTGTAAACAGTATTCATTTACGTCCGTTTGCAGAAGCCTATGTATCGGCTAAATCTTCATATATTTTCACCATAGTAGCCACGCTCCATATAACCCTTTTTACTCAATCTATGAACTAGCTGTTGCACCTGATTGATTGGAATAATTGCGAATCAGCATTCCTGACGCTTTGATCATTCCTTGCTTTTCATAGAAATTCTGCATTTCTCCATCGCATAACAGATCAATCATGTAGAGGTGCTGAAGTCGCTGAATCATTCTTTCTAGCAGAGTAGCCCCAATCCCTTTTCCTTGATGCGATGGCACTACTTCTAATAACGGGATATATGCACTGAGTACACCATCTGAGATTGCTTGGATGAAGCCAATCACTTGGTTAGTCTCTTCATCAATAGCTAGTTCTACAGCATAGGACTGTTCCAGTAACTTCATAAAAATAGTGGGAGATGGCGGATTCGGCCAACCATCGAAAAATTGTCCTGATAACTGCTCCACATCTATTTCCTCTATGGAGGATCGAAACGTTACATTCATACAACCAACCCTCATCTCAAAACAAAGTAAACTTCATTGTATCATAATATATGGATATTACTATATAGATATGGATGATCTCCGCTATTGAAGAACTTTATCGGAATATACCTTAAACGTTTCCTTCAGCGTCTGCCCTGTGGATTTCTCCCAGATCACACTTCGTTCGAATGTACCCTCATGGAAAAATCGCGGAAAACGTTCTGCGAACCAGTCCTGCATCGGTAAATTAAGTGCTTGTTCCAAGGGAATCCATATCAATTCACCTTCGGGCGGATTCTGTAATAGTTCTCCCTCAAATGCCGTCGCCAGATAGTTAAACACCATATAACGTAATCCCTGCTCCGGATCACAGAACTCATCCAGTCCTTTATACGTGATTTCAGTAACCTTAAGTCCAGTTTCCTCCTCTACCTCTCGCATGGCTCCATCTACAATACTTTCTGGATAGTCTACCTTGCCTCCAGGTGCGATATATCCCGGAAATCCTTTGCGATCCGGACGATTCATCAATAACACCTTGCCATGTAACTTATCCCACACCATGCACATGGTTAGAATCTCAATTCGTGTACTCATACGTGTCCTCCTGTAATCCTTCGTTGTACATTAACATTTCTGGTAATCCACTGGTTTTTCCTGCTTCGACTGATCTTAATTTCTAGCGATATCTAATCATGCATAATGATTAGAAAAAGCCATGCACAAGAAAGACCCCGAAGAGTCTCGGAGTCTGTTTAGTTAAACCTATTCGTCGTTCATGATTATTGGCTATCTTGATTCAATGCAGTAATTAAAACTTTACGTTCTTTCCACTCCGCCCGACGATAGGCCTGTAATAGACCGAATTTACGAATGCTGGCTTTCGGCACAGATTTATAAGGCATAACTACCGTAAACTCTTCTGTAAAGGGAACATAAGATAAGCCTACCTTCTCTTTGGAGATCCACTCCGCCCGAATCGGTTGTCTCCCACAAGCATCAAATGTACAGCCTAACCCTTCAGCAAAAAACTCATAACGTGCCGCAGGTGTGCCTGGTTCCTCCATACAGAGAAATAGACTCAATTGATCACAAAAAAGCATAATGTCCACATCACTTTGTAATCTACGTTGTAACTCTTCTCCACCTCCGAGCTGTGCAATCCATTCCGATTGCTGCTTGCGCTCGCTATTCAGATATTCCCTGATATCTTCATCATCATGGGCGTTAGCACCCAGCGTATTCTGGAACAACTCTGTATACATCATACTGCATAGCAATCCCGCATACACGCTTTTTGCACAGACTTCAGCGATGCCCTTCTGGTAAAATACAAAGCGCGGACGTAGCGGAAAGTCACGGAACGAGTAAGGCGACTGACCGTAATCATTCCAGAATGGAGCAGCATCCAGTTCAATCCATCCACGATCATGCTCTCTTGCCGCAAGAACAAGCTCTTCAAAGTGACTGGCATCAGCGAGCAAGTCGTGTTTCCAATAAGTAGCCATCTCTCCAGCCACTTGCCCATGTTCTTGTTGTGCGGTCAATACAAAATCATGCTCTCTCTCATAGACGATCATTTGCTGTCACCCTTCCGCATGGTATAATTCGACTCTACACTCTATTTTAAATGTAAAGGTGTTGTCAGTTTCCTGAAATTTGGTACACTAAAGATTGTGTCACATATTACATTACATATAGAAAGCGGGATCTCATGAATTTATATTCTCCTTACATCGAGTTCAACCGCAAGGAATGGGCTGAACTGCAAGAGCATCAGACCACAATTCCGCTGACGGAAATGGAATTAGAACAACTCAAGGGATTAAATGAAGAGGTATCTATACAGGAAGTAAAAGATATTTATTTACCTCTTACCCACTTTATTGACTTATATGCAAGTGTCTCAAGAGAATTAAATCGATTAACAGCTTCCTACTTAAAAAAAGAAGCTGGCCCTGTGCCCTACATTATCGGGATTGGAGGCAGTGTTGCCGTAGGCAAAAGTACGGCTGCTCGCCTGCTACAAGCTCTGCTAGCCAGAGGCAAAAACAATCCCAAAGTCGACCTCGTTACGACAGATGGATTCCTATATCCCAACGCCGTGCTGGAAGAAAAGGGCATAATGAACCGCAAGGGTTTCCCTGAGAGCTACGATATCAAGTCACTCATTCAATTCATGGGTGATGTGAAATCCGGTAAGCCCGAAGTCAAAGCTCCGGTCTATTCCCATCTTGCCTATGATGTGATTCCAGGCGAGGAAAAAACGATCTACCAGCCGGACATCCTGATCATCGAAGGCATTAACGTACTTCAAATTAAGAAAGAAACACCTTTACTCGTGAGCGACTTTTTTGATTTTTCCATCTACATTGATGCAGAAGAACAACATATACGCCACTGGTACATTGAGCGATTCAAGCTTCTACGTAACACCGCGTTTCAGAATACAGAATCCTTCTTCCACAGTCGTTTCGCCAATATTGGCGAGGAAGAAGCTGTGCAAACGGCTAGTCAGATTTGGCAAGATATTAATGCCAAAAATCTGCACGAGAACATTCTGCCAACGAAGGGAAGAGCTAGACTTATTCTGAAAAAGGAAGCCGATCACTCCATCCAGCGTATTCAATTGCGCAAACTGTAATTGACGGGTTCGGAGCACTCCACATTTCCGAATACCACTATTTGAAGGAGATATCCCTATGCAAACGTTAATCATACTAGGCAGTATTATGATGTTTCTGGCCGTAGCTTTGGGTGCATTTGGAGCACATGCACTGAAACGCAAACTGTCCGCTGACATGATCAAAATTTATGAGACGGGTGTACAATATCACCTCATTCATGGACTTGGACTAATTATCATGGGACTGCTGGCGGATCGCTTAGAGCAAACTTCGCTAGTATTACTCGCTGGATGGCTTTTATTCGCTGGCATTATCCTGTTCTCAGGCAGTCTTTATGTACTCAGTATTACAGGTGTACGTAAGCTTGGTGCCATCACCCCATTAGGCGGGGTTGCATTTCTCGCTGGATGGGTCACATTACTGATCGCAGCTCTGTAATTCTCACAATAAAAAATTCAATACAAGAAAAAGAGTGTTCTAGAGGTTAGCTAAAGCACTCTTTTTTGTTGTTCAATCCGTCCAGAATCGACGAATCGAAGGAGCTAATGCATCCGCTGTGCGCTCTAGCACATATACATCTGGATTCGTGAGGGATCTCCACGCTTCGAATCCGAAGGATGAATCGTACTGGCGGATGATCAAGGATAACAAATTCCCATGAGTCACCACTGCGGCGCTTGATTCAGATCGGTTCCACAACTCTTCCAACACATTCATGCCACGTGCCGTTGCCGTGCGAGAAGACTCTCCCCCTTCTTCCGTCCAATCTTCATCCGTGTATGTGCGTCTTAATGAATCCATCCAGTGTTCCAGATGCAGGGTGCTTAACACCCTTTCCTGAAGACGTTCATCTGTATGTACCTGCTGGGATAAGGTTACGCTAAGCGGCATCGCCGTCTGTAGCGCCCGTTTCCAAGGACTTGAAACAATATAAGTTATCGAGTGTTGTGCAAACACCCCTGCAAGCTTCTCAGCTTGTTGCAATCCTTCTACTGTAAGTTCAGACTCGGGTTCCTGCCCCGTCGCTTGGGCATGTCGAATGAGATAAATGGACTTCATATCTGACCCTCCTGTTATACGAGATCACAAGTTGCTCATTTGAAGGTATTGTAAGGCATGTTTCATATTGTCCCGATCTCCCGATTTCCCAGAGGAACTGAGAAAAGTAATCTGATCTTCTGTCCACACCCCGTGTTGCTCAGGCAGTCCAAGGAGCTGTTGCAGACGATTAACGGTGCCCATACTTCCATCAATAATTCGCACATGTGCTGGGAGAACCTTGCGAAGCATGGCGGTATAATATGGATAATGTGTGCAACCAAGCACCACGGTTCCATACATGTTCAGATCTAGATCCGCCATTTTCATCCGGAAATAATCGGTGATCTTATCCTCATCAAAATCCAATTGCTCGCACCACTCTACAAGTTCAGGAAGTGGGATGGAATCCACGGTGTTATGGTCATCTACGCGAGATACCAACTCATTATATTTAGCTTGGCTCAGGGTCAATGCCGTGGCAAAAACAAGCACTCTTTTTCCACTCTCACGATTCATCTCCACTGCTGGCTTCACCGCCGGCTCCATCCCGATGACCGGAATGTCGATTCGGGCACGCAACTCCTTCACTGACAGACTGGTTGCTGTATTGCAAGCAATGACGATGGCTTTTACATTTTCGCGCAGGATCGCTTCTACAGCATCAAAAATGTGTCCTCTTACCTCATCCGCAGTTTTGGGTCCGTAGGGAACATGTAATGTATCTGCGTAATATATAAACTGTTCTTCAGGAAATTGCTGCAATGCTCGATGTAACACCGTTAAACCACCAATACCTGAGTCAAAAAATGCAATTTTCTTGTTCAAAGGTTTCACCTCTATAACGTATTCTTTCAGGTTCCATGGAACCCGGTATTCCTGCTCGTGATGACTGGAGGTGAGGTATGTTGATTCTTCCTTCATTTTATACTGCATGAGCTAGTCTTTGCCACTCTTCCAATGCTCCGCCGTATGTTCTTCTCTATGCTACTCGTTACTTGCCTATGCAACGCTCCATCCCTTCAGAGCATTGTCCTCACCCCAACAACCTAGGTCAGGGGAAGTACCCACTTCTCCTCCGTAAGCTCCTGTCCCGATAAGAACTGCCGCTTCGTTTCCGCCACATGAAAACCAAAGGATTGATATAGTCTGCGTGCTCCTGTTAAATCTTGATTAGTCCATAATAGAATCGAGGCATAGTCTTGTTCTCTAGCAAACTGGATAGCATGCTCAACAAGCTGACGACCCCAGCCTTCATTGCGAGCTTTAGGTTCAATGAGAAACCAACACAATTGAGCGGTGTGTTCATTCAATTCAACGAGCCCAATGCAACCTGAGGCAACTCCGTCCAGATCAACAATCCAGATCATTTCCTTCTCGGGTCGACAAGTACGACTGAACTCTTGAACAGATTCCTCTATGAAAATAGCAAAGCTATGATCATAATTATACTCATTTCGATAGATACGGATATGAGCTTCAATGACATATTGTAAGTCCTTTTGTTCAAAAGTTCGGATCATTGCTGATGACACACCTCTGTTCTGTTCACATAAGACATGTATAAGACCCAGATCGAGCATACCTGCATATCTATCTATTCTCCCAATCATTTTCCATTATACGGTATATTCTTACGAGATACGAATTGAGATTGCGTAATTACGAATGAGCATTCTGTAGCAACCAACTCGACTACCTGCTATTGATTCGTATAAAAGTATGTCATATGAGCTTCATCATATCCCTGACCGTACACTTCCAAGGCATTTTTTTCGATTCCGTATGTCTCAAAACCAGCTTGCTCATATAAACGCTTTGCTGATTCGTTCGTTGTAACGACACATAGATTAATTTGTTTCAATCCCTCTAGCTGTCTTCCTCGCTCCAGCACTTCCTGAAGTAGACGAGAAGCCACTCCAAGCCCACGATAGGCAGGAGACACATAGACTCCCCAGATCATACCTTTGTGCCTTAACTTCAGCCCATATTCTCGCTTGAACCCCATCATCCCTGCAAGAGAACCATCTTGTGCGTATGCTCCAAGAATGTAATCATCCGGCTCATTATGTATGCGGTCTTGCACCTCAGTCATGGGGAGCTGTACTGAAATTTCAAACGAAGCACCGAACGCTTCAGGATGATTTTTGAGAGCTTCTAACCGAAAAGACCAGTAGTGCTCTGCATCATCACGTACAATATTGCGAATCGAAGTAGATTCGTTGAGGGAATCTTTGCGCATACTTTTCACTCCTTGCGGTTTCATAGGTTCATATATTAATAACCTTGCATGATATATATTGCACAACAATCAATACTAAAAAGATTCAAGGATAGACTACTCGTCCTGCTCTCTAGTGGACTGGATATGGGTTATTTCAATCCACGGGCAATAATCCACTCGAACCACTTCCAAGGCAATAGAGCCTTACCGATAATTAGCAAACGAGAACCTTTGCCGAGCGCATAACGAAGTCGTGGGGAGCGCATCTGTCCGATCCGAACGATTAGGTCTGCCACTTCTTGTGGATCAGGCGCAGTTTCGCCTGTACGACGGGAATAGCGGAGCACTGCATCCAGCTGCTTGTTGTAAGGTGACTGCTCCTGCTGACGAATCTCACCTAGGCCCTTATTCCATATAGGGGTACGATATGCGCCGGGCTCTACCAATACAGCCTTTATATTAAATGGAGCCATCTCATGGCGTAAGCTTTCTGTGAAACCTTCTACCGCAAACTTAGAGGTAGCATAAGGTGCATATCCCGGAAAGCCCGATAGTCCACTAACGCTGGAAAGATTAATAATGAATCCACTTTTTTGCTTACGCATCACTGGCAGAACAGCGCGTGTTACCTCAATAAGTCCAAACAGATTGGTCTCCATTTGCCTACGCCAATCCGCCATGGGTACTTCCTCAATAAATCCTCCGACCGCAAAGCCTGCATTATTCACCAACATATCAATACGGTGATAATGCCGCAGAATCTCATCCATCGCCTCCGTAACTGAATGGGGATCAGTGACGTCCAAGCGTATGTATTGTATCTGATCCGAGATTCCCGCTTCTGCGGCTAGCCTCACCAGCGCTTCCTTACGACTAAGGTCACGCATCGTTGCTACAACCAGATAACCTCGTTTCGCCAAACTAATCGCTGTCAGCATCCCAAATCCACTAGATGTTCCGGTTATTAAGACCACCAGTGCATTGTCCGTCTTCCTTTTTCCATTCGTCAATAAATTCACCTTCTTTCTCACTCCGTTGACCAAGCAATCTCTACATTCTCTATACCTCATGCCAAGACATGCAAATAGAATAACAGAAGGACAGTCGCCGCTGCCCTTCTCATCGTATTTCTGTATGGGTAAGTTACATCTATTCTTCAGAACAAATTTTATTCATGAGGCTGAATAGCCGCATAGATTAATTCTTCTGCTTCAGGATCTCAGCGAGTGCTGTATCCAGTGTATTATATGTGAATACGAAACCCTCATGCTCTAACCTCTCGGGAATGACCCAACGACTTTTGAGCACGAGTTCTGTCTCCGTCCGAATGATACGAGCACCGAATTCTAACATCCAGCGCGGTGAAGAGAGTCCCCATCCCACACCCATTTGTTGTCTCAGCGCTGCCATCAATTGACGATTGGTAACAGAGTGAGGTGAGGAGGCGTTGAATACACCTTCCAACTGAGGGTGCTCCTGTAAATAGATCACCATCCGAAACAGATCCTCGATATGAATCCAACTGAACTGCTGCCTTCCAGAACCCTGAGAACCACCTAATCTAAAACGAACCAGATTCGTTAATGGCTCCATGACCCCGCCGTTACCCAGCACAATGGCAATTCGTAGTGCAATCTGCCGGGTAGAAGGCAAACTGAATTCAAAAAAGGCTTGCTCCCATGCTGTAGCTACATCTACCGAGAAGCCTGTACCGATCTCCCCGTCCTGTTCCGTCATAGGTCGATCCTCAGCATGTCGATATATGGTAGCTGTGCTTGAGTTAATCCATAGTTTAGGAGGGTTGTTACAGGCCAAGACACTCTCCCCAAGGATACGTGTGGTTTGTGTGCGGGACTCCAGAATGATCCTACGGTTTTCTTCTGTGTACCTACAGTTCACAGATTTGCCAGCCAGATTAATTAATAAATCGGCACCTGCCAGCGCTTGAATGATGCCTTTTCGATCCTCCCAAGCTATATGACCAGACTGTCGTGAGATAATACAGACATCATAACCTAGCTGCTTAAACCGCCTAGCAAAATCCTGACCTACAAATCCAGTTCCACCTGCCAAAACGACCTTATTCATTCCATCCCCTCATTTCCATTTGGGTATAAGACGATTAACGTAGGGTACGTGTTCACAACGGACTTATCAAACAACCTTTTATATACGGCATAACATAGCATCAGTAAGTATCATAATCTAATGAATTTTTATTTTGCTCCCATAGCAGCATACAATCGATCACGCTCTTGCATCGCCCAATCATTGGAAGGATTCTGCTCCAATTGATATCGTAGCTCATCATAAAAATCATGGATCATGAACCCATCCGGCAACGCCCCGAGCATAGCTTCAAAATGATACTCTGGTAAAGTACGACGTCCCTCAGCGATCTGCTTCAACCAGTTCATCCACATTGCCAGTGTCAGCACTTCTTCCTGCCACAACTCAGCCTGTAACCCTAATGCATCCTGAAACTGTTCATATGTCGAGTTATCCGGATATTGACGGCAAGCCTGTACAGCTAGTTCATACAGCTCAATTACTGCAGGATGAGCACTCGGTTGCAGCGTAATCTCCAAGCTATTTACGAAATCCTGAACTTGAATGGTTTGTCCGTCATCATATAATAATGGCGCCTGTGCCAGTATCCGTACAATCTCTTCCATATCGTTTGTTGTGATCTGCTTCTGTTCGTATAAAGAAGCTAATTTAAATGCAGTAATGATCATTCACTCCTATATCTCGTTCTTCTATATAACGCCACATATTATATCATGGTTTAGCTTTGAAATATTTGAACACTTCAATCGTTTCTTCCAGATCCTCCGTGCTCGAATAGATATTCATAACCTTACCAACCTCAATACCAAAATCGACATACGCATTGGCCTTAGCTGTTATAATATGCCCATCAACGACAACATTGGTATTTATATACACCCCTTGGGTAGTGATGTCTCTCATCTGTGCCTCTGCGTTAGTCGTAAAGGATTTATCCTCCAGAATTTGCGCTTGACCAAGCAACAAGGTTCCTGAACAGATGGCTGCAATTGGAGTTGTTAGTCCATTCAGTCTGCGAAGCCAGTCCATCAATTCTTCTCGCTTAAGCAGTGAGGTCGCATCCCCTCCTGGGATGATTAACAGTTCCACCGTAGACGGATCAACCTGATTCATTATTAGATCTGGATTAACGGATAACCCCTCATACGAACGAAGAGCTCCTTCATCCAAGGCCACTGTAACCACGTCACCCTGGGTTTTCATGAAATAACTTGCTAACATAATTTCAAACGAAACATAACCTTCAAACAACAAGATGTGTGTCTTCATTGTATCCGATTCCTTTCTTCTCCTACGTTCTTCCAACTATATCCTATTGTACTACATATTTCTGTTCTTATAATAAAACAGCCACAGAGCGCATTTGGCACTCCATGGCTGTAAATCTAAATCAACGCCTTGATCACGGCTAGATATTCACGAATCATATAGATCGGTTTGAGGTGTACTGGCGATGAAGCTGAGATACCATATTCGGCAGAATATCCACTTTTAACCGCCAAATACTTCGCACGGAACATATGATAATCACTCGTTACAATCATGATCTCAGGGTTCATCACCCCAGCTTGATCTATTATTTCCTTAGAGAAAACTAAGTTCTCTCTTGTCGATGTAGAGCGATCCTCCATGATAATTCTGCTAGCGTTAACCCCTTGAGTCAACAGATACGTTTTCATGGCAAGGGCTTCCGTGATGTCTTCTCCTGGCCCCTGACCTCCGGAAACAATGACGGGAATCTGTGGATGAGCTTGAATATAATCCAGACTGGCATCCAATCGTTGTTTGAGCGTAAGCGACAGCTCTGTACCTTTAATACCCGATCCTAATATGATGACATAATCCGCTTCTTCCTGATCATTTGCCCCCAACTGGGTAAATACAAGAGCTTCGATAATGATAAACGAAACCGCTACAATGCCTAATCCAGACAGGATAATACGTTTCAGCACAACATGTTTCTCGTAATTAATACGCCGTAATACTATAAATGCCACACTGATCGCACCAAAAAACGTGACTGCAAAATTCCTACCCCAGATTATTAGAAAAACAACTAAACACACGAGTAAAATAATATCAATGATGAGGCCTTTCTCTCGTAAAAATGTTGTGATCTTCCTCATGCTTCTCCTCCCTGTGCGATGATTATGTTGAGCTTAGGCCATCGTTGTTGCCAGCATTTCTTCTCTACCCGCTGATTATAATAATCTGCATCCTTGAAGAACGGGCTTTTACGTACGATCAACTGATACAGATCCTCCAGCCCATGTGGAGCACAGATGCGAATGTTATCTTGCTCATCAAGCTGTACACCAATAGCCGTAACCATCTCAGGCCAATACCGGAGGGCATCCTCTGTCGACTTATAGGGCTTGGCATGATTACGCAGATGCATCCTCGCCTGATTTTTCACAGACCATTTGGGATTCCCAGTAACCTGTTGAAGCTCTTTTTCCAGCATCGTATCCCGATCTTCGCTTATATCTTCTGCATCATAATAGACCACATCAATATCGTCATGTAGTTCACGATGATCGTATCCATGCAGTTCATCCCAAATATAGTTACGGACATATCCTGCTCCGATGTAGCACTGCGGCAGATGAAGACTGCGGACATGCTGTAAATCTTGCATCATTATCTTATTATGTTTAATGGACTGAATGCATCTCTCTTCATGCAGGATAATGAACCCTCTCCTTGCTTCCCTGAATCTACTCTTTTAATGCCTTACACAATCACTTCACTCAAAAACATTCATTTTCACTATACCATGTTTATATAGGCTCAATAAAATAGACAAGTTTCTCAATGCATTGATCCAAAATTCAATTTCATACGTAAGATCTCATATACCACTATATACTATTAAAAAATAGTAGACTCACTCTTAGAATCTACAGCTGAGAATAAAGATATCTTCGATATATTCACATAAATTGACAATTCAAATGAATGGATATAACATACCAGATATAATGATCGTTCTATCTTCTAGTGGAAGGAGTATGATTGATGATGAGCAGCAAAAAGGAAATGCTGTTAAATGTAGCTGAAAAGTTGTTCTATCTCCATGGATTTCATGCCATCGGCTTAAAGCGTATTATTACAGATGCAGAAATCGCGATTATGACACTATACAACCACTTCGAATCCAAGGATGACCTCATTGTCGAAGTACTACTGCGACGGGAGCAGCGCTATCTCGAACAACTGCGGCAATATGCGGACAACCAATCGAAGCCCATCTTCCTTAATTTAGCTGAAGGACATGCACGCTGGCTCATGGAACATGAGAACAGAGGATGTTTGTTTTTGCGTGCTAAGGAAGAGTTTGGAGGAGCCGCCGATCATGTCATCGTACAAACGGTAAATGCACATAAAAAACATGTAATGACCCTGATCAAAAAATTAAATCCCTCGCTGAGTGACCGAGAGTTGTTGCAGTTTATCCTGCTGCTGGAGGGCTCGACTGCACTTGCCGAAACAGAAGATGTACATAATGTCTGCAGAGAACTGATTCACATGACGGAAAAAAGTTTCAAATCCTAGTACACAGGGTGAGTTAGTAATTCAACTCACTTTTTTATTTCGCAAGAAATATAATGATCGTTCTATCTAAAAGGCGGTGAATCAATTGAAAAAAATCATCTTTCCAGGCATTGCACTTATCGCTGTATGTTACGCCTTTGGGCGTTTCAGTTATGGGCTGTTTATGCCGGAAATTTCAGAAGCGCTGCAATTAAACGATGCCGCTTCGGGTGCGATTAACTCAGGAACCTACATTGCATACTGTCTGTCCCTTCTGACTGCTCCATTAATCATTAATCACAGAGGGCATCATTATGTTCTTCAATTGGCTGGAATCAGTGCTGTGCTTGGATTAATAGGTATTGCTCTATCTCAGAATGCATGGGTGCTTGCATTCAGCGTCTTTCTCGCTGGTCTAAGCACAGGCTGGGCTTCCCCTGCTCTCGGTAATACTGTTAATGCCGAACTTGCACCTCATTTACAGGCGAGAGGTAACAGTTGGATCAATACAGGAACCAGCTTCGGAATCGTTGTCTCCGGTCCGCTCTATTGGCTGTTGACCGATTACTGGCGTTTAACCTATATTATATTTGCCGCGATCGGTATTATCGTTCTGTTATGGAATAGACGTGTCATCCCAGCGACCAAAACACTCCCTTGCACCAAATCGATCTGGGCATGTATGAAGCCAACCCGACCCGGTGCTGCGTTACTCATGGCTTGTCTGTTAACAGGTTTTAGTTCTGCAATCTATTGGACGTTTGCCCGAAATTTCCTTACAGACGAAAAAGGAGCCTCCGATTCGGAAGCTGTCCTTTTCTGGATCGTTATGGGGGTAATGGGCATACTCGGTGGATGTGCCGGACGTATTATTGAACGCATTGAAATTCGCCGGTCTTACCGACTAGGGATTCTGCTCTTGTCCCTCTCACTTGGGGTTATCCTACTGCCTTCGATGACTGCTAGTCTAACTTCAGCGATCATGTTTGGCAGCACATATATATTCCTAACTAGTGTATTTATCGTTTGGGCAACAAGACTCTTCACTCCAAATGTATCCATTGGGATTAGCCTTGCTTTCCTCGCGCTCGGAGTTGGACAATTCTTAGGCTCTTCCATGGCAGGATACACCATTGAAATGTTCTCCAATACAATTGCGTTTCTGACTTTTGCTGTACTGGGTTTGTTCGGATTATTGATTCGAGTGAAATAGCTTATAAACACAGATATCCGTCACTTCACACGGCGAATATCTGTGTCTACACCATACTGAAGCTGTACCTCTGTAAATGTTGACTTGCTTCCCTGTCCGACAGGAGATTGGGCGACAATACCCACCTTAATCTCTTCAGGACATTCCATGCCAAAATATCGAACCAGCTTCCACTTCTCGCCATCCTGTGAGTAATGGAACGCAAAGCTGTTACCCGCGCGAGCAATGCGCAAATATGGCTTGTTCACGTCTACAGGGGATGATACGCAATCATCGGAATCCCCTCGTGTCACAACACTCAGAATAGAAGGCTGACCTTCGAAAAATTCAAAACATACTTTAGCCCAGTGTACATCATCTGCCATAATCATCAGACACCCCGAATCATACTGTTCTCTCATATCCACCTCTATTCTTGCAACAATACTGAAATCACCCTTAATCACTGTATGTAGGTATGGCGCAGAAGCTTTTACCGCCGCACCTGCTGGATCAATGAAAAAATCACTTATTGGTGGAACGGTAATCGTGACTTCTCCATCCTGAATGAACCACTCTGCTGGCTCATTCAACCATTGCAAATTGGAGGATAACGTTTGACCTGAACATTGCTCAAATAGATTCATGAATTTCAACCTCTCTAGTAATTGGATTAGGAAAGCTCGTTTCTCTATCGTATTCGTTAAACAACGGGACTTATCCTGTTGAAGTGAAGATAAAAATGGAGTAGTGGAGCGTAGATCAAGCTACGTGAGCAACTACATTGTTTCCGAAGGAAAAAACCTTCGTAAGCATCTACTTATTTCGGCTGAATCCCATCTTCGACGCTGAGATGCCGTTAGGTATCCTTCGTATTCAAAAGCGGACTTTTGGAACAACCTATATAAGGCTCGATTATGCGCTTATCCCACACCTGAACTTCAATGTAGCGCTCTGGGCCAAGATTGCCCTGACGATTCCACTCCTGCGGCCATCCATATCGATGAATAACGTCCACAATTTCGCTTTTAGTAAACACCTGTTTGCGATATGGTTTACCGTCTGTATATCTCATCGTTGGGAACAGATCTCCGTAGGTGAAACTGACATAAGCCTCATTCAGATATTCCCACGGAATACGAACACACGCCGATTCCATATACCAAGATTCAAGCCAATTACATGCTCCTAATGTCATATAGTGAGGAAACGTATGCATTGGCTTTCCCCCTTTGGCGACAAATTGCTCATACGCCTTCATTTCAAGCTCTCTACGAATCATCATATAATCATCTGAACGTTTGCTAGCAAAGCTCAACCCTTCTTGTCGAAGCTGATTGCTAATCTCCTCTGCTTCCTGCTCAGGTAGACTGGAAAGATTACGAAATGGCCCAACCCTTTTATCAAAATAATGATAGGCGTTAAAATCGGTCTTGCCGCTCTCGCACAACATATGTCCCCCCCCTTTTCATCTAAGATTAGGTTAGATATCAGCATAACAAACAACAGACCCAAGTTCTTATTGAAGAACTTGAGTCCTGCTGTGTTAACCAACGATTCCAGAACGCTCGATACTCTCAACGAAATACCGCTGTACAAACAAATACAAAATAATTAACGGTGCAATAGCGAGCAAAATGCCTGTGTCTACAATCATCGCAACATAGTTCGGGTCTGCCTTCATACCTGAGTTGGAACCAAAGCCCATCAGTTGCGGAATCAATTGGTTCGCCTGTGCAGGTAATGAAGCGACCTTAAGTGAGATAAGTGGGCTCTCACTCATGAACAATGCCGAGTAGAATGTATCGTTATACTGCCATACAAATGAAAACAGAATGACTGTAATCAGCGGTGATATGGCATTGGGTAACATAATTCTAGCAAATGTTCGAAATCCACCCGCACCGTCGATCAATGCGGCTTCTTCGATCTCTTTAGGCATGCCTTTGAAGAACTGACGGAAAATATAAATGAACAAACCTGCCTTTAACCCTCCCGCAGTTGCTGCTGTAATAATGGACGGCCAGTACGTATTGAGCAAATTAATCCCATCTCGCCCGGTAAACAGATGAATAATACCCATAAAGTCAAAGCTACGGAAGTGCAGATACATCGGCACCATCAAGGTGCTGGTCGGCACCAAAATCGTAAGAATGACGAGTACAAATAACACATTACTGCCCGGAAAAGAAAAACGCGCAAACCCATATCCAGCAAGAGCACAAGATATTGCCGTGAGTATGGTGGTGATGGTTACAAATAAGAGCGTGTTCGCAAGCAAAGGCAGGTAATCCATTACCTGCGCAGCAAGCTTAATATTATCCAACGTGAAATGCTGCGGAATCATATAGATCGTTGGATTATAAATATCCTGCTTATCCTTGAAGGTAACCGAAATTTTGAGAAACAATGGATATAGGATAATAAACGAAATTCCAATTACCAGTGCATATCGGAAGATGGAATAGAGCAGGTCCGATGTTTTGTTTCGCACCCTATGCATATGAACGTTTTCTTTGGGGACGACTACCATGCGATCTGTTCCGGACGCAGCCATAGTCTAATGCCTCCTTCAGGCGTAATCTAAACGGTCTGTTAGTTATAATGAACGCGCCGGGACAACACCCAGCCGACAACAACAAGCACGAGTCCAATGACGATCGTGTATAGCCAGGACATAGCCGAGCTGAGACCGAAGTTTTGGGTTTTGAATGCCGTCTGATAAATAGCCTCCGTGACCGGACTTCCAGCAAATGAATCGATAATGGTATAGATGACATTCGTCAGAATCAGCGGGCTAACCATGGGGAATGTAATTTTCCAGAACGACTCATAAGCTGTCGCGCCTTCAATCTTGGCTACCTCGTACATTGAACCAGGCACAGACTGCAGTGCGGCAAGAAAGATCAGGATCTGCACACCTGAACTGCTGACGATCTCGTAAATACGCATAATAGCTTCCACAATATAGTCAACATAAGCCATAGGTAATCCCACGTCAGAGAGCATGCGCACAATAGATACAACGTTAAAGGACGCGCCTCCGTCCACGGAAGAATCGACAGCAGAGACATCCCCCATCATATTAATCAACCCCGCAGACTCAGCCGCTGCTACTGCACTTGAAGCCAGAATGACGGGAAGAAAGAAAATCGCACGTGCCATCGTTCTCCCCTTAAACTTCTGGTTCAATAATGTCGCCGTGAACAAACTAAAAAACAGGATCATCGGGACATTCAGTAACATCGCGCCGACAGAATCTAACAAAATACGGTTAAAGGTTGCATCGACTAGGATCGCATCCTTGAAGTTTTTCAACCCAACGAAATCCAGTACATATCCTCCAGGGGCAACCGATAAATTACTCAAACTGAACCGAATCGATTGCAGCAACGGTGTTACGAAGAGAAAGATGAAGCCTAGCAGCCATGGTGAAATAAATGCGAGGCCAAGCAACGCTCTCCGTGATTTTAGCGATAATCGAATCGTTCTCATCGGTTAACTCCTTTCAGCGCGTAATCCGCCGCACCCACAACGATGTTATCCACCGTAACTGGCTCTGAGGTATAGTTAACGAGGATCTGTGCACCACCACTGTAATTGACCTGCACAACCCCGTCCTGTATCCGCTTATGATCTACGATCGTTTGGGTTCTCAAACCACGGAGTACTTCATTGGCTTCTTGATATAACTCTACAGCTTCATCCACCCAGTACGCATAGTCCGTAGCATACGCCGAATCGTAGTTCGTCAGCTTCAGGAGTGATGATGGCTCATAGGTCCATTGAAATTGCGGTGCTGCTCCGAGCTCCAGACTACGCAGCAATTGTTTGCGCAAATCTTGATCTCCTGAAGTATTCATAGGTGAAGCAGCATAGTCTTTGTATCCATGAATAACCATCTCGTAAAACGGTACTTCCTCATCCGTGATATTAAACCGGCTTGAGCCTCCTGGCACATCCACAATATGCTGCGCGTAGCCCCAGGCATATGCATTAGCTGATGCAAGCATCATATTCGGGTAAGTCTGCTGTAACTTTTCAAGCTGTTCTTGCACAATGTTCTTCGCCGTCTCCCTATGAATGACACGACTATCCCGATAATCCGAGCTTAGCACCTGACCGAGATCACGCAGGGATAACCCTTGTAGCTCCAACTTGCCTACCTTCTCAGCGAACTCACTGACTACATATGGAAGCTTGGCTGCCGAGAGCAGATAGTGGTAGTCTTTGCTCTGATCCATTCGGTTCAAGGCAGGATTGTAAGGATACAGCTGAGCGGTCTCCTTGGTGACAAAACGCGCCGCATCTGCGGAAGGTGCAAAACGAGAATCGTTGTGATAGATATGCTGAAAAGCCACATCCGGGAACAACGCACCACCTGATTCACGCAATTGCTCAGAGAGCTGCTTCAACTCCGATGAACTCCCCACTTCCGAATCCAGCTTCACTCGTGTTGGTGTATGATGACTGAATCCCCCACCAAACCATCCCTGATATCGCATTTGCACGTGCTTCAGACCCTTTTGCTGAAGCTCTTCTGCAATGGTGCCCGCTTGCTCATAAGTGGTCATCGCTAATGTAGTCCGATAAGGTACCCCTAGGAAAGAAGCCCTTTTGTCCACCGCACCAAGCACGTTCACATAGAAAGGAATATCCTCTTGATCAACCAATGGTTTCAATACATCTTGATTCATTAGCTGTTGCTGGTATAACCTCGCCATCCCGGAATAACTGGCATCATTCCCTTGAAGGAATTGATAGCGCACTTGAATATCTCCGCGAAACGGTTCTTCACTAAGTAACTGAATCTCCTGCATTTTCTGCGACGTATACATCTCCAATTCATCCTCACCGCGTAAGGAGAAGCTGCTATATACGTGGTTGTAGCTATTCTGTCTGCCACCGATATCTGCGGCAATGCTAGCCATCGCATCACCCTTCTCAATGATGGCAAACCAAGCACGATCACCGCTCTTCAGTCCAAAGACAGGCATATGAGCAGACTCACTCACTTGCGGCCGACTAAGAGAATTATCGTTGGGATCCATACCGTAGACACGTTGCACATACTGCTCTTCCTTGATCTTCCCATTGTTCAGATGGATCAGGCTGCCTGAACCATCAGGTACAAACATATATCCCTCTTCTTCAGCATCGGCAGCTCCAAAATAAGCGAGCAGATCAATATTACGAATCCGGTATTGCCCACTCTCTTTTACCTGACTCAGCGGTACAGTTACAAGAAGTGTTCCTTCCTCTAACCGATACTCCACAGGAATTTCGAAACTAGGCTTCTCCGACGTGCCTCCACCCTCGACACCATTCTCCTGATTGTCATAGGCTAGATCTTCTTCACTGTATCCTGCGGTCTCAAATGCATCCAACATCTTGTTCAGAACAAGCTGTTTAGAAATCTGTCCATCCAATCTTTCCAGCACATCTGGATTCGCTTGGCTTGGGTAATAGCGGGCAGATGTATACCGGGCTGCGGTTTCATCCAGCTTGGAGAGAACCTTTTCTTCCAACCGCTGTTTACTGATCAGTTTAGGCAACGCATTAATGCCGAGCGAAGTATCCCCAAGGGTATAGTTCACACGAACTCCCTGTTCAATATTAGAAGCGACAAATTGTTTGTTACTAATACTGGAGCTAAAATTGGGGTAATTCTCCAACGTACCGATTGCATCACGGAAGGAAACGTTGAGCTGAGAGGACAATACCTCTTTCTCATATCCCGAGGCCAGACCATCCTCATTCCGCGCTTCCGGATTGCTATACCAGATCTGTCCGCTGTTTCCGTCACGAACTGCTATTTCGGTCGTCTCTTCATTGTAGTAGAGTGCAAGACCCGTGTCCTCGGCCACCAGCTTCATACCCGGAACGCCCTCAGATGCGTCTGTCAAGAAACGAAGTGCTTCCACCTCGGTTGGCTGCGCTTCCGTTGTTGTCTGGGCATAAGCTGCAACTTCTACAGCAGGAATGCCCCGGTTATTGATATACAACAGCCCGGCTGCAATGATCACCACAGCTACACCGCCGGCCAGCACCGTGTATAGTCGTTGCTTTTTGTTCACCGATGCCGCCTCCTTTATGTCCGAAAGATCAATTCACGATAGATGTTGTAGCCAAATTCGAATAATTGCTGAAGCATGCTAAACACTAGCGCTCCAAGGAAAATGATGATCCCCATAACAATGACGGTCAGCACCATCGTAATAACGGTTTTGATAACAGTGTACTGATGAACCGTCATTGTACCGATGAACAACAAGAGCACAAACCAGATAAAAGCAATCGTTGTCAGCAGATAATAGAAAGCCGTTTCTTCCTGAACCATAAACCGACTAATCACAATCATTGGTGCATAAATCAAAATAAGTGGGATGAGCGAGTAACCTGTCGCAAGCACAATTTCTTTGAACTTGCCTTCCCCCTCCATTAGGGTTGTGATGGCCCAATTGGCTGTGCACCAGAGAAAGAACGGTACAACAATCGTTAAGATCTCCTGAATGCTGTTCAGTGTCCGCGGGTCCGAATAGTTGACCAGAAAACCTGCGTACTGTTTTTGCAAAATCATAATGATAATCGTCAGCACAAGTGCACTAAAAGCAACAGCTAACCTACCCCGGTTATCCGACTTCAGATCCCAGAATGCATCAATGGGGTGAAAAATGAGGTGCAACGGAAACTTAATGTAATCCTGCTTCACGATCGATCTGCCTCCTCCGTTTCCATTTAACCGCCAATCGAACAAGGATCAGAACAAAGACCGCCACAATAGCAACCGTTAGAAATGTGCCAAAATTCTCTTTCATGACCTCTCTCCGATGTCGTTTGAATGCGACAGAATAACTCTTGCGATCCATGCCCAACTCAAAGTAACCCAGAGCCTCTTCGTTTTTCTTCTCCATCAGCAATGACTTACCAATGCCGATATAAGCAATATCATAGTTAGCGTTCAGCTTAAGAACCTCTTTCCAGAGATGCACCGCCTCCGTGTCCTCGCCCTGATAGTGCAGAGCAACAGCCTGATTCACCGTTGAACCGAATCGTGTAGGCTCATAGACCACTAAATTGCTTTTGCCTCGATCCAGCACTAACGAATGATCACCGAATTGCTCAATTGCAACAGGAGTCTTGAGTGTACCGACCTGGTTACCCTTGCCCCCGTAGATATACAGCAGATGACCTTCATCATCATAAGTGAACACTCGGTTCTGCGTAGCGTCCAACACACTGTACATGCCGTTGCCTAACACCTTCACATCAATTAACTTGGATGGCCCGGTACTATTTCGGAAGCGAATGTCCCCTTTGACATCGTAGTAACCGAATCGTTTGAGTACATCCTCGCCCGACGGATTCAACCGCTTGATCGGTTCATTCGAACCTGGATCAATGTTGGTGGCGTATACGAATCCCTTATGGTCGATATCTGCATTCGAGAACTCGGTTGGTACAAAGAGAACCATCTGAGCCCGTTGAGCTTTAGTTGACAACATGCGCCATATATATTCGCCATAATCCCGTTCAACCTTGTTTGTTCCTACATAACCAATGAATTGACCGTTCTCATCAAACTGCATAATGCCCTCATATACACCCTGTGCCACAACGTATACCCGGCCCACACGATCCACGGTCAGCTTCAAAGGCTGAAACTGAAAATCAGTCGCCAAAATGTCCGATTCTGGCTTCGTAATGGTATGTACCAGGTTTCCTTCTGCATCTAACACAACGACGCGACTGTTGCCGGTATCTGCAATGTAAATCTGTTCCTCTTCGTCTACAAATAGTCCGCTTGGAACGCTAAATGCCTCCTTGCTGCCATCCAGCATAAAACCTTCAATAACGCGTAACAGCTTGTAGTTTGCATCCATGACGACGATGCGGCTGTTACCACTGTCCAAAATATAGATCTGACCGGATGATGAGACGTTGATATCACCAGGATCTTTGAATTCGCCAATCCCCAGATCGCTGCCTGAAATGGTTCGCTCAGGCAGGTAAGCATCCGGTGAAGGAACCGCTTCTTTCCAGTAGTTGTAGTTATAACTGTCATACGGCGCCGGGGAGGCTGCCGCAGGCATGGCATTCACCAGCAACAGGGATACTGCCGCCAGAAGACTTAGCCATCTTTTCACTGTGCGTGCCATATCGTTCCCCCTTAATCCTTCATGCCTGAGCTTGCCATCGTCTCAATGATGCGGCTCTGCGAGAAAATAAACAGCGTAATTGGCACACTCATCAAGATCAATGCAACCGCTGCACCTGCTCCGGCACGGGAAATTCCGCCTTGAATGATCTGCCCTGCAGCATAATGCAAGGTCTTCAACTGCTCACTATAGATATATCCATTGCCATCGCTTCCCCACAGCATCTGGAATAACAGAATAATCAAAGTAAGCCACGCTGGCTTCACATTCGGCATGACGATCGACCAGAAAATACGATACTCACTTGCGCCATCAATCTTAGCTGCTTCCAGCAATGCATCCGGAATCTGTTCCATGAATTGCTTCATGAGATACAGACCCAGCGAATAGGCAAACGCCGGAATGATAACAGCCCAATACGTATCGATCCATCCTAACCATGACATGATCATATAGTTCGGGATTGCCGTCACGGCAGGAGTGAACATCAAGGAAAGTACAACCACCTGAAACATGAATACTTTGCCCGGAAACTTGTGTTTGGCAAGTGGGTAAGCTGCCGCAGAAGCCAGCAGCACGTGACCCACGATGCCGATTCCTGTAATAAATACCGTGTTGAAAATATAACGTGAGAATGGAACCCATGAATCGCTAAGCAGGTTCAGCAAATCGGTGAAGTTGCTTAACGTTGGGTTTTTAACAAATAGGGTCGGTGGAAAAGTAAAGATCTCATCCAGTGGCTTGAACGCATTATTGATCGCATAGATGAGCGGCAGTACCATGAACGCTCCGAACACCAGTAGAAGGGCAAACAGGGAGATGCTTCCGGATAATGAGCGGTTCACCCGCTTTTTGGCTGTTGTAATGGCGGCCATATCGTTACTCTCCCACCCTTCTCAGAAGTTTCTGTACCAGCAAGTTCGTGCCTACCATAATCATAAAGAGCACTGTCGCTATGGCTGAGGCATACCCCATCTCAAACCGCGTGGTACCAAAATCAATCAAATGTGTAACAACCGTCTCAGCAGCATAGTTAACACTCGGGAAGCCTGCCAGTGCAATGGATACGTCCGCTACAGCGAAGGAGGTCGTTAATTGAATAACTGCACCAAACATCAGCTGTGGCCGCATCGAAGGCAGCGTAATGTACCATAACTCCTGCCAACGGTTCTTGATTCCATCTACAGCCCCTGCTTCATACAACGTCCGATCTACCGTCTGTAGACCTGCGATAAACGCGAGAAATCCTGTTCCTAGACTGAGCCACAATTGCACTAGAATGAGGATCGGCATAATGTAGGCTTCGGTCTTCAACCATTGGATCGGTTCGAGTAGAAATCCCCATTTAATTAAGAGACCGTTCGCAATCCCGTACCGATCTCCCGAGAAGATCATCAGCCAGATAAAATAGACATTGCCCGAAATGGAAGGCGCGTAGAAAATCAACGTCATAAACGCTCTCCATTTCGGAGTCAACTCATTAATAATCCAGGCAAACACGAAACAAGCAATATAACTGATCGGCCCTGTAATAATGGCAAACAGTAACGTATTTTTGATCGCAATGAGAAATACGTCATCTTCCAGAAATAAGCGCGTATAGTTTTGCCAGCCAATAAATTTCGGAAATTCCAGCATGTTAAAATAGGTGAAACTCAATATGATTGAGATGACAACGGGAATCACGGTGAACATGATGAACAGGATCATATAAGGAGCGAGCAGCACATAGGAATGTTTGCTGGCCTTCATTTCCTGAATCTTCCATCTCCACCATGATTTCATGCCCATCGTTGGCTTTTTCTCAGGAGGACTGTTTTGTCCGTCTCGGAGTGATATTTGTGACACTGTTAACCCTCCCTCTGCTTACGGAAGACCAAATTCATTACGCTTGATCCGAATCTCGTCCTGAATATACTGGGTGTAGTCCATAATGGATTCCCTTGCTTCCACCTGACCTACGACTGTTTTGTAAAACGCATTAAACAGATGGCGTCCTGTAAAGTAACCGCCTGGCACTTCAGGAATACCTTTCACCGTTTCGAATTGCGCCTTTAAATTAGCGTAATCCTCAGCAGGCCACGGAAGTGAATCCAGTGCTTTTATATTCGCAGTCGGATAACGTGCAGCGGCTCCCATCAAGCCTTCCATCTCACGTCCGAATTCCGCTTGAATCGGTGTACTGGTCCACCATTTCATAAATTCCCATGCGGCGTCTTGATCCTTCGCACTCTGTAACATCATGACCGCAGTACCACCACCTGGCACATCACGATTCAGTGTTCCATCATCCTGAACGGTTCCCGGCACAGGCACGAATCCCCACAGTCCACGAATCTCAGGTGCAAAGACAGATAGCTGGTTATACATGGTGTAATCCGTTAAACCAATCGGCATCTGACCGGTACGGAATCGATTGGCAAAATCATATTCTCGTTCCAGCTTGTAATCGGTATAGAACTCCGTCCATTTCTTGAACGTCTCAATTCCGATGCGAGAATCCAGATCCGATTCCTTATCGTTATTTCGATAGAACGCACCGCCATTTTGCAACAGCATCGTTGCGTACTGTGAGTTCGGCGGAATATTGACACCTTGCATGTTCGCCTGTGTTACAATCGGCATGCCAAATTCCATATGATTTTTGCTCAGGATCGCAAGTAAGCTCTCCACATCATCCCACGTCTGAGGCACCTCAAGACCGAGCTCAGCAAGCACATCTTTACGATAGAACAACATATTGAACGTCTGCGTTTCGGGGAGTGCATACACACCAGAATCATAGGCATATGGAACGATCGCACTTTCCCTAAACTCCTGTTCCACCGCGTCATAATCACTAAACTGTGTCAGATCCATTGCCGAATTCCGCATCGCAAAGTTCACAGGCAGGTCATTACCAATCTGCATCGCAATGTCTGGCCCTTCGCCTGATAACGTCGCTGGCAACAACGTTCCCATATTCACTAGCTTCAGATTGACATTGATGCCGCTCTCAGGTGTAAACGTCTCATCAATCATTGCTTTCATCGTATTCGCTTGATCTCGCCCACTACCGATCCAGACAGTCACTGTCCGCTGATCCGCTGATGTAGCAACGTTTCCGATCTGGTTATAATCGATGAAAAATGAATTGTAGAACGTTTTCGCTTCATGTCCGATCTTGGCCATTGGTCCCATGCCTGATTCAGGAATATTACGATCTAGCGAGGTAACGTAGAGTGCGTCAATCTCCAGTGGTTGTTCTCTCGCTTGCTGCACCCATGTACCGAGTCCACCTGTATTCGTTTTGTAAGCAGCGAGTCTTCTCGGAATGGTATCCGGCTTCTCAATCATCTCATCGAGCTGCTGAGCCATCGTTTTGATCAGCGCTTCCTGATCACTCGATTGACCGGATAAAATGCGAAGCTGAGCAGCCACTTCTCGTAAACGCTCACTCTCACCACTGAACACTTCCAGCAGATTCGGAATCTGCTTCTCCACCCGGTAATCCCTGAACTCATCAGGCTTAGTACCTGTGATCATCAGAATTCGCCGGTACATAGAGTTCAGATTGTATAAGCTATCCTCTACATTGCGGATAAGTGGTGCGAAGTCCCCCAGGCTGTTCTCCAGTCGAATAACATGTTTGCCCTTTTCCAGCAAGAACTTATAAGGTTCATCTCCACCCATCACATCTACACGATAATCGCTCTGATACCGAAAAGGAGCTTTCATCATTTCGGCAAATGGAACCTCGCCATCAATGGTCAGCTTACGAGTGGAATAGATCCCTTTCACAAAATTTTGCTGCGCCGTAAATCCGATATGATAAAGTCCATCCTCCGGCACATCCACTTCCCATTCAATCCATTGTCCCGGCAAACGCCAGTTATAGCCGCCAATCGTATTGATTCGTACCTGGGAAGCGCTGTAAGGAGACACTGCTGAACTTGATCTTTCGCTAGTTGGATATAACGTTGGAGAAGACTTGGCAACGGCTGCCTCCCCTTCTATGCGAATGAGCACATCCTTCGGTTGTGGGAATGAATCGCTATTCTGTGCTTGTGCCAGCTCCGAATACGGAGCTATCGATTGGTCATTGAACAGTCGTAACGATCGTATAACCATCGGTTCCCGAGAAGATTTCAGCGTTAGCGTATGCTCCCCTTTTTCCAAATAAAACTTGAATGGTGCTTGTTCATAACCGTCCGAATCCTGAAATATCTCTTCGATCCAACGCGGTTTCTCCACCTGTTTAGGTCGAAGATCGTTCCCTTGATTATCCTGCTGAACCTCATCCTTCTCATTGCTCCATACCCGATCAAACTGCAAATAGGCGGCTTCCGCGAACGGAAGTTCACCATCAATGTACAGTGCACGCTCAATCGCGGAACTCTTGCCCTCTACAGGGAAATACGTTGCAGAAAGGTTGTACCATCCCGATTCTGGTACGCTGATCATCCAGTCGACCTCTCCGGTCTCACCCGTATGTAGCGATGTTCCTTCCAAACCCTCGTAATGATCGAGTGTCTGCACCTCGCCGTCACTGGCTCGTGTATACTCCCCAGCTTCAATCGTAATATCCACATTCGGCCGAGCAGCTTCGCCTACTTTAGACAAATATTGCTCATACCCCTTCTTCTGCCTTGTCTGCTGCAAGATAGCATCCACTTCAATGGCCGGCAAACCGCCGGGTGGAACATCCGCACTTTCGGCATCTGTCCCCGATGTGAAATAAAAAATCACCCCGGCTGCTGCGATGACCATTACGGCAGGCAGGATCCATTTCTTTCGTTGTAGAATTCCAGCCATCCTACGAGTCCTCCTCATCAAGGCTGATGCCAGCGTTCCTTTTTTTTGGAATTTAGGAAGAGGGGTACTCCTGCATCTTAGATACGAGGTACCCCCATTACTGCTGGTATTATTGTTTACTCAGCTTATCTACAGCAGCTTGAGCCTGTGCTTTATACTTCTCTGCTGTTGCCGTAACGGATGCATTGTTTTTGATGATATCGTTTACATAATCACCGATTGGATAACCTGCATAGGCATCATCCAGCAAGATGCGACCTGTGCCAGCAATATGCTCACGAATCATCGCGATGTCCTTCTCGTCTGAGTAGAGACTCTCCAGGTAATCTTGACCTGGGTATTCTTCAATCTGTGGAATGTCGAAGGTCTCTTCATAAATTTGGTATACAATCTTCGGATCTTCTACACCTTTAGGAATAAACTTCGCTGCTGCCGCATTGTTTGCATACGTTACAGACTTATCGCCCTGAGGACCATTCGGAATAGGTACTACGCCAGCAGCGAAGGTCAGATCTCCTAATTGCCATTCTGCCGCAGTGAAAAGAGCAACGTCTCCATCTTTGAATGTGTTACTTTCTTCCCAGTTCGTTTTGTCGCCTGTTTTCACTTTCACAACATTCTCCACGTTATACAGGCGTTTGATGAATTCAGCCGCTTCAATCGTTTTCGGATCAGACAAGCCTTCTTTGGAATTTCCGTCATCTACGATCGTACCGCCATTGGCTGCCGTAAAGTGACGAAGTGCATCGATTGCCCAGCCGGAATATCCATAGACATCGATCTTGCCATCGTTATCCGTATCTTTGGTTGCTTGTTTAGCAAGTTCCATGAATTTATCCCAATTCCACTCACCGTTGTTGTACAGTTCCTGTGGATCAGGCAGCGATAGTTTCTTGAATAAATCACGGTTATAGTGAAGACCCAGACCAATACTTGTCGGTGAGTCAAATGCGTAATCATTACCTGCAATGGACGGGAATCGAGTCATCAGGTTAGCTTCCTGATTGATGTTGTTCTCACTAGTGGTAAACTCAGAGACTGGCAATAACTGGCCTTTGAGTACAGCCGGGAGTGCAGATTTATATTCCATCTGTACAATATCTGCGAACGGTTCGCCAGCAAGGGCAGTCGTTGTGAATTTGTTCATGTACTCTTCAAACGGTACATTTACGAATTCGATGGTCACGTTGTATTTCTTCTCAACCTCAGCAATTTTGTCCAGACGTGCTTTGTCGGACGCAGTCTCTCCAGCTGGTTTTAGATCCCACCATGCTGCAACCTTAATGACACGGCCGTTAAGATTCGGAACATCAGCCGCAGGCTCTTCAGCTTCTGTGCTTGCTTCTACCGTTTCTGTGGTATTGCCTGAATTCGCCGTACCTTCCTGTTCCGTGGCGTTCTGCGCTGTCCCCCCTCCACTGCAAGCGGATACAATAAGCATGAACACCAATAAAAGAATAGGAAAAAAGCTCCGTTTTCTAATCATGATTAGAACAACCTCCCCAAATGTGTTTACAAATCATGGACAAACCGAAACCGATACCTCCCATATACCCTAAAGAAAATACATGACCACCACCATTTGTTATTTTCTCGTTTGGTTTCAACAAACAAAATTTAACATAGCACAATGTAAGCGTCAACATTTTTGTTGTTAACATTTTCTATTTCTTCTGTTAGAATGCAATTACAGACAATAAAAACGCTTATATCAAAGCATATTATTCATATCACCTATTGAGTACACACGAATGAAGAACCAATCATTATTTTGTATTTGTTATTTATTAAAAATAACAAAACATAATTTTTTAGACAAAATTCGCCTTGATTTTTGTTCATTTTCTCTCATCTATGGATTTCACTTCTGCTTAAGCCAACCTAGAGCTATCCTCTTGAAATGTCTGTCTGTAATTCGATTCAAGGAAATTAATCATGTATACTAGAATCAGTTTCATAATTCGTTGTAGACAATACGGCAGAACTACGAGTGTAAGGATGGTATGATGAAGACGAAGGTAACAATCCAGGAAATTGCACACTTTACGGGCTTGTCGAAATTTGCGGTTTCACGCGCGTTGTCTGGAAAATCAGGAGTTAGTGACCAGACACGGGATGTTATCCTTAAAGCCGCCGGCAAGCTTGGATATTTCAAAGATAACGCTGCGTTATCTGGGGATGTCCACAATAGTAATGATCTTAATGATCCACAAAACATACGTTGGAGCGGGACGATTTTGATTTTGTTTCCTAACGTCCGTTATCAGAATCAGGAATCCGTGTACTGGGGTCCCGTCTTTAATGGGATATCCTCTCGGCTCAATCAGAAGGGTATTAATATACTGACACTGACAGAGCCTTCTGCTGACCAATTATTCACGTTATTAAATCCAGATGCCATTCGCGGCATTATTACGGTGGGCTCCATCTCCACACCGATCCTGCTTGAAATTAAACGGTTGGGTATACCTGTGGTCATGGTCGATCATCTAGATCCCGTCTTCCATAGTGACAGTATTTTCACAGATAATTTTGCATCGATGCGTGACATTATGCTCTACCTGCTTCGTAAGGGGTTCAAACGTTTCCAGTTTGTAGGTAACATCCATGATGCACACAGCTTCTATGAACGCTGGCTTGCCTACAGCTCAGTCCTTATGGGACACGGAATTGAACTCAACCAGATTCCCGAGCTTAGCAGCCCAGATCTTGAGGACTTTCGTAAGACCTTCAGTTCACTGTTTAACGAGTCCAATTTGCCTGAAGTATTTGTGTGCGCCAATGACTTCTATGCCCTCTCTACCATTGAGACATTAGAAGGTATGGGCATCCGTGTACCTGATCAATGTGTTGTCACGGGTTTTGATAATGTATACAACGACATTCCTGTGCTCGCTAGTGTGAACGTCAACAAGGAGTTGCTTGGTGCGCGTGCAGTGGATCAGATGTTATGGCGCATTATTAATCCCGAAAGTAATGTAGAAAAAAAGCTTATTCTCGCAGATGTTATTATTCGAGAACAGTTCGGCCGACATAGCGGCTGATCTATATTACATGTAGCCCAATTGAAACTATCACTATAAAAAGCAATACAAATACCCCATGCCATTCCTGAATTAGCATGAGGGTATTTGCGTTTTCCATCTTTAATTTATCAGCCTAAGCGCGCTTAGGTATCCGTTCTAACATCATCCCACTCTTGATCCAGATAACAGATTAACCAATTCAATGCCCGATGTCGTTCGTAGGCAACTCCGCCATTCAGACCCGCAGGCGGTGTAGTTTCTTTCACTCGACTGTCTACACAGACCCAGTTATACCGATAGATTAAATCTGCTTCATCTAGGATTTCGCTTGCACTACGGAACGAAGCTTGGGATATAAACTCTTCAAATGTGTCACATTGCTGCAAGTACCCTACCGCTTGTCCTACGTTACATAGTTGTGTTGGAGCCCCTAATTCTTGAACATAACCAAGAGCCCAGAGCATAACATAATAAGCTTCATATCCCCACGAGAAGGAAATTACCTCCTGCTGCTCCGCTCCATGCTGATGAATAAACCTTCGCTCTGCTGGAGAAAAGAATGAATCTGCATCATACTTATCAATGACCTCTTGGACAAGTGCGGTGGTATCTTCAGCACTCTCACCCGCACCCAAACATTCCCCCTTGAGAGCCGTAAGACATAGAGCCACTGCTCGCCTTGCCACTTCGTCAAGTGTTCGGATTCTGGTATGTTCCTCTCCAGCTCTGGCAGGCAAATGTGGATTGAATGGAATGCCCTGTTCGGTCAAAATACGTTCAGAGCGCTCCTTACGCTGAATACCAAATGCAGACTGAGGTCGAGCATCTTCTAGTAGGCTTGGATGTGCAGTTACTGTGTAATCTTCAACTTCCGAATCACCGTTCGTATCAAGTAACAATTGTCCTTGAGCATTCAATAGAGAGCCACCGCCCCAGAAGATCAGCGCATCAAGCTGATCCGCCAGCTGCAACAGCTCATTGAAAAACTCCTCGGATATGTCCTCATCCGTCTCAATGCCAATAACCATATTTAAGGTCGAGCATTTGATTAATACTTTCTCCTGGAGTTGAGGACGGTTTGCATCAATCTGACCAAGAAAATTCATCATGCCTTGGATCATAGCTGTAAATTGTTCCGGTTGCGTTCGACTCGTCATGATGTTGAATCCTTTGTTTTTTTTGCTAAACCATTTCTTATGAGTTACGGTAATATGTGTTTTATCTTCATTCAGCTCTATCCGATCTTGGGGATACAATGACCGAAGAAGTTCATGAACTTGCTCTAAGTCAAACTGTGAGCTGTATAAGGCACAATTTTTCAATGGATTCACCTTCTTTAGATATTAATCCTTGTACGGGTCAAACTCATTGCCCCCGGCCATGGCCACGCCAACAGGACGCAGAATATGATTCACTTTCAAGGTACTTGCATGGGCATGGAGCACATCCTGCAGCTTCTTATACACGAACGGACTTTCATCTGTTCCTGCACCACGCAGTTCTACGCCATACGCACGGATGGCTTGTTGCATCTGTTCTTCACTAATCTCTCCGCCCATACGTGTGCGGAGCTTATAATTCATTTTGCCAGCAGCCTGTGTACGACTCATAATTCGTCCTGCTCCATGTACTGTGCTACGGAAAGACTCCGTATTCTCATCGCTGTGAATTCCTTCGACAATGACCGAAATATCACCCATGCTTCCTCCAACAAAACCAAGCTGTCCTGGGGATAACGGTGTTGCACCTTTTCTTACTACAACCGTTTCTTCGCCAAAATGCTTTTCTTTCCATGCAAAGTTATGGTGGTTATGGACAGCGTATTCGCTGCGAGCTCCGAGGATATCCAGTACCTGTTCGATGACGTAGTCACGTCCTGCATATGCATACCTACCCGCAAGGGTCATCGCCTTCCAGTACATATCACCCATTTCGCTACCTAGATCAAACAGTGTAGGGGGTTGATCCATCGACTCACCAGGCGATTTCCCACTGAACTCACGCCCTGCTGCCAAGTTGAGGAAGCCACTCGCCACTTTATGACCGAATCCACGACTTCCGAAGTGATTGGCAATCCAGATCTTGCCCGTAGCTTCTTCCACGAAAATATCAACAAAATGATTACCACTGCCCACGGTTCCGAGTTGGTTGCGTGCCAGCGTCTTTAACTTCTGCTCTAGCTTAGGCTCGATGGTATCAAATAGCTTCCAGCTCGTATCATCAAACAATTCGTGGTCAATCGGTGTTGGATTGTTCCGTCCCACCCCAAATGAAACGACCCGGTTAATCTCATCCATCATCTTCGCAATCCCGTGAGCAATATCGTCCCACATTAGATTCGTACGTACCGCCTTGTTACCACAGGCAATATCGTATCCCACACCTGAAGGACTAATCATATTACGGTAGGCGACCACACCACCAATGGGCTGAGAATATCCTTTATGATGATCCGCCATTAATGCCACACCAAGCACATCTCCATACTGCGAGCAAGTCACAGCCTGACTCACTGCATTCTCCAGCGGTTCCCCCCAAACTTTAATGTTATCAATCACACGCATAATGTATAAAACCTCCTTTGTGAGAGCATGCTCCATTGGAATCCATGTGAATATGTAACAGCCTCAGACGAGATCAGCTAAATTGCTTCCTGTACCCCTGAACCTTCTCATCCTTGAACCCTAGCTTCTCATAAAACTGATGTGCTTCCTTCCGCTGATCGCCAGATACCAGAATCATATAACCACATGCGAGATCTCTAGCGATTCGTTCGATCTGTAGCATAAGCTTTTGGCCAATTCCCTGCCTACGCACCTGCTCAGATACAATCACATTCTCCACCACCATAAAAGGTTTGCACTGACCTACCAGATCCATACACTCAATACCCATCACAGAGCCGACCAGCTTGCCCTCATAGAATGCTCCGAGGATATAGTAGTGCCCATTCTGTTGAATGTATCGAAACATCTTCTGCATCTGAACCTCATTCGTTGGTGTCTCCATCAATTCATTGTATAGCTGACTTAATGCTGGCAGATCTTGAAGTTCAATAGCTCTTACGGTTACCATGATGGAATACCCCCTGTTGACCTTAAACGATTACACAATGGCTCATTTAAAGTTCTTTCTTAAAATAATAGTGTGTGTGCCCTGTTGGGGCATTCTCAATAACTGTCGTGATTGTGTACCCATGCTTCTTGTAAAATTCTGGTGCTTGAAAGGAAAATGTGTTTAGCATAACAAAGTCACATTGCTTCGCACGCGCAAGTTGTTCCACCTCAAGCAGAAGCTGTGAACCAAAACCTTGCTGACGCTGATCTGGATTTACCCACAAAATGTCGATTTCAATCCAGTTCCAGCATAGTGTACTGAGTATACCTGCCACAATCTCGCCAGCCTCATTTTTCACATGGAAGTTTAGTTCCTCATACCGATCTCTGAGTTCAGCCGATATATGACTTGCATTATACGCTATTAATTGCTGACGAACATACTGAGAATCTTCTGCAGTACTTGAATTTAAGTTATGATTGGACATGATTCTGTTCTACCATCCCTTCTATAAACTCTTATCTTATCGCCTCAGTATCGAAGCATTCTTTCATATGTAAAGTACCATCCACCTGATCATTATTTCGCTACACTTCCTTGATCCTCCTTTTTTTCCATTAGTAAATGACTCGGGCGTGTCTTGTAACTCCTAAACAACCTTAGCTCAGGTAATCCGATAGGATACCAAACTAAGGCTGTTTATACGTATGCTGAGATGATTCTCTTCTCCTGATCTCTGATCTACAATGATTCTCTAATCACACGTTTATAATACAAGACAGATAATAACCCAAACATCGAATACAACATCGTATATACAATCATCACGATCACCATTGGTGTCACGAGCTCAGTACCGAAGAAGAACCAGCCCGACTTCACCGCAAAATAACTATGACTCAATCCAATAACTAACGGGATACCAAAGTTAAACAATTGCTTCAATTGAATACCGCGTAACAGATTGGCTTGGGTGAAGCCGAGCTTACGGAGTATCGTGTAATTCGGCTTTTCTTCTTCACTTTCGTTCATTTGTTTGAAGTATAGAATACATCCTGAGGTAATTAGGAAGGTCAGACCTAAGAAACCTACGATAAACATAATAAGTCCCATATTGGTGCGCTGATTGTTGCGAATTTCGATCTGAGCGAAATTAGGCACTTGCAAGTCTAGTTCCGTATATATCGTGTATGCTTCCTCCGCCTGCGCAGAGCTTACAATCTGTACACCGTAGTAATTGACCTCATCTTCCTCCTGCAGCTTAGGATCGAGATCCTGTTGAAGCTGTTGATAGACCGCTTCGTCCACCACAGCGACCGGTGTTCCTTTCGTATAATACGTAGGGAGTACTCCCTGCTTCGAGGTTCCAATTAACTCCTGATCAATACTATGATTCATCCCATGCAGAACAATAGACCCTTTTTCCCGAATCGGAATTAATTGCCGAACGACGTTTCCATACCCCATAAAGACCACTTCACCCGGGGTGAGATCCAAGTCATCCACCATCTGGTCGCTCACGACACTGCTGTACAAAAACTCCTTACCTTGAGATTCATTCATGATATCTTTTCCATCAATTTCAATGAAAATCGGTTGTCTGTGCTTTACCTCATAAGCAATCTCTCGCTGATCCAATTCAGCTACAAATCGATTCTTCACATTCGCTTGTGCAAACGAAAAATCCTCTGGCACACTCTCTCGCGCTTGAGCTTCTGCCGAATAATATGAAATATATGTTAGAGACAACATGCCAATTGCAAGAGCCGAGACCGTTGTAATAATGGTCAACAACAAGGCATTCGACTTCATGCGGAACATAATAGATGATAACGATAACACCTCATGAATAGATAGGTAACCCTGTTTTCTTTTGCGAATCAGATTAAACAGAAAACTAACGGAACCTTTGTAGAACAGATAAGTGCCCAATATAACAGAAAACAGGATCACAAGCATCGTGACCATCAATTGGTGCATATCGAGTGCGGCTCCACTGAACAATTGGGCTGACAAGACATAGCCGAATACGATGAGGATAATCCCTAATACACCTACGATAACCTGCCCCGTTGACATCTGGCTTTGTCGCTGCTCCGAGGTTGAAGAGACTCGAAAGAGCGAAAGAATACTCTGTGCTCGAATGAAGGTGTAGTTCATCAACATGATCAGCATGTACAATGCAACAAAAACAATGATCGTCTGAACTAACGCCATCGGAGAGAAGACCAACTTCGTAATGGCATCTACACCAATAATTTTGAATAAAATCATGAGGATCAGCTTTGATCCAAGGAATCCGATCAACACACCAATAATCATAGAACCGAAATAAAGAATGAAATTCTCTACACTCAAAATCCGAAAAATTTTACCTTTGGTTAATCCAATAAGCTGAAACAATCCAATCTCCTTACTGCGACGTTTGATAAAGATCGTATTGGCATATAACAGAAAAATGGCTACAATGACGATTAATAACACCGATGATGTACCTATTGCAGCTGCACCTTTAACGGAGTTCTCGACTTCTGTCATGGATGAATCGTACTGTAATGTCACAAATGAAAAATATAAGGAAACGCTAAAAATTAGTGCAAAAACATAAAGATAATAATTTTTCAGATTTTTGCGTAGATTGCGAAAAATAATGTAGTGTAGACTCATTGCTGCACACCACCCAGTACACCCTGCGTTTTGATAATATCATTAAAGAAGATCTGACGTGACTCGTCCCCTCGGTTCAATTGGGTGTATATCTGTCCATCGCGAATAAAAATAACTCTGCTACAATAGCTCGCAGCGCCTGGATCATGCGTAACCATAATAATCGTTGCCTGATGTTTAGTATTCATATTACTGAGCTTACCAAGCAGATCCGAAGCTGATTTGGAATCCAATGCTCCTGTCGGCTCATCTGCAAAAATAATACTGGGATCATGAACGAATGCGCGTGCAGCCGAAGTCCTCTGTTTCTGCCCACCCGAGATTTCAGACGGATATTTATCTTTTAGTTCAGCAATTCCTAATTCCCCTGCAATGTGGTCGAATCTACGATGTGCCTCTTGTTTCGCTATGCCCGTGACGGAGAGTGGCAGAAGTACATTTTCCTTAACCGTAAGTGTGTCCAGCAGATTGTACTCCTGGAATATAAAACCGAGATGTTGTTTACGGAATTCAGCGAGCTGCTTCTCCTTCATCCCAGTAAATTCTTTACCCTCAATCTCTATCGTGCCTTGACTGACACGATCAATCGAGGACAGCACATTTAACAAGGTTGTTTTGCCTGATCCGGAAGGTCCCATGATGCCAACAAACTCCCCTTTTCGCACCCCCAGATCAATACCTCTTAATACCTCTTGTTTGTTAAATTTATCTCCATATACTTTATATATTTTCTTCGCTTCCAAAATGAACATGTCCCACTCACTCCTTCTCGATATGCTTCTAGGCATCCTTCGTAATCAAACGCGGCTCTCTGAACAATTATTATCATAAGGGGAATGGGATTATTTATCCTTCGATCGATCTAACAAAACCAAAAAGCATGTGACATTATCGTCACATGCCTGCAAGCCGCAGCATTTCATTCTCTCGTGGAAAAGTTAACTGTACTGCTGTACCTTCTCCCGGAACGGAGTGCACATGAACATCAACTCGAAGAGTCTGCGCAACCTGCTTCGTTAGATACAGTCCCATGCCTGTAGCCGTTCCTTCGAGCCGCCCTTGAGTGGATGTGAAGCCTTTATCAAAAATACGCGGTAGATCCTGAGCCTCTATACCTCGCCCCTGATCCTCAATGGTAAGTACAACATGCCCCTCATACTCTTCACTCATAATAACAATATCGGAGGATTCACTATATTTCACTGCATTACTCAGAAGCTGGCGTATGATGAAGCTCAGCCACTTACTGTCTGTCAGTACATGAGTAGCAGATAAAGATACATCGAACCCAATTCCTTTGGAAATACACCATGACTTTAACGCTCGAACCTCCCCAACGATTACAGGCTCAATCTCCGTATTCTCCACAAACAAGTCATTGTGCATAAACGGAATGCGTTTCTGATGAAGCTGTTGATCCAAGAGCTGATGTATACGCAACCATTCATACGTCATCTGTGTCCGCAAACGATCGTCAGGCATCCGTTCAATCATTAGCTGTAATGCCGTCAGTGGCGTCTTAACCTCATGAATCCAAGAGAGGATCTCGTCCTTCTCCTGTTCTAATGAACTAAAATGAGAAGTCGATTCCTTCCGATAACGCTCGGTCTGAGAAGCCACAGCATCATGTATAATGCGCTCATACGGACTATCCGCTTGATCCAGCTCGGCGAGATCATATGTATGATCCCAAGAAGTCAATTTTTTGTAATAACGCGTCTCTTTCGGGTATCTCGCCCAGATAAACACAATACATATGACAACCTGTAGCAACACGATATAAGCCAACGCTTCAAAAGGAATAGATGTATCCATATAAGCAACAAACAAAGTGATGAGCTGTATGAAAATCAAGAGTAACAACCAAGTCAGCTTCTCACGTAAATACTGCCAAATCATATATTTGCCTCTTCCGTAGCCTGATAACCTTGTCCTACATGAGTTTCGATATACGAATCCAAACCAAGAGGTTCTAGCTTCTTCCGCAATCGATTCACATTAACCGTCAACGTATTGTCACTGACAAAATGCTCATGATCCCACAGACTACGGATGAGTTCTTCACGGTTCACAATTTGATTTTTGTGTTCGACAAGCACTTTAAGAATCAACATCTCATTCTTCGTTAATAGAACTGCTTGCTGATCGCGAGTAAGCGTATTTTTCACATACTCAATCGTTGCACCTCGCCAAGTCCGTAATTCTACCCGCTCTGTATTGTAATTGTATACGCGCCGCAGCGTTGCCTGGATCTTCGCAATCAACACTTCAAAGTGGAAGGGCTTCTGCACAAAATCGTCAGCACCCAGATGCATGGACATTACCATATCCGTAGGATGATCCCGTGAAGACAGAAAGATAATAGGCACATTGGAATGCGCCCGGATCAATCGACACCAGTGAAATCCATCATATTGCGGCAGCTGAATGTCGATGATGACAAGTTCAGGCTGAATACGACTGTATGCCTCCATCACTTTGCCAAAATCTTGCACGCCATAAATATCATATGACCACTGGCTCAATCGATCCTTCATTTCATTAAATAGGGACTCGTCGTCCTCTATCAGCAAAATTTTGAACATTAGATTATTTTATCATTCCTTTGTCGAGCAGCAGTTGGTAAATATCCATGCTCTCACCATCCTCAGGGTTCGTAAACGTGATCAGATAAATGCTGTACGATTGGCCTGTCTGCTGGATTTTGAAGGCTGTTCCAGGTCGGAGCCAATCAGGTGACAACTCAATCTGTTTCACAGCGTTTGTTCCAACAGCCAGATAGTTCCACTCCGTTGACAACGTTGGATCATCCTGAAAGGCAAATTTCTTAAATCCGCCCGTATTCATCCATGCAATGTGCGCAAACTTGGCGTCTGGAGCCTGTCCACTGTCGTATAGAATCTTCCAAAAACCAAATCTATTGCACTCCAAATAGAGCAAAATTGGATTATCCCCTTCTCCTGCCTCAATCACCTTGTATTCCAGCTGATTCGCATTATATCCCTGATGATAAGTAGAGTATGACGTTGAATATCCTCCCCAAGATAAAGCAAGCTTCAAGCTGTTGGCTCTAACGATCAGTAGGGTAATTACAGCAATAATCAAGAGCGACAAGATAATCCATCCTATTTTCTTCAAAAGCTCACTCCTTGGTGGCGAAATTCGGACTGAACTTCAGTCTGAATTCCTTTGCTACTTCAATTGGGCTAGAAGTCGCTCTGCAACATCTCTCGCATCTTGCAGTTGGCCTGCTTCGTAAGCTTGACTGAATAGTGTAGATAGCGCAAATTCTGCTTCGCTCTTACCTCGTGCCACTGCCTGTAACTCTGTATCGACCATACCTGGGTCAAAAGTTAGCACTTCAACTGGATTCACCGCGCCGTCTTGCTCTGTCGTAAGACATTGTGTAAACATGTTGATGCCTGCTTTGGCTGTGCAGTACGTTCCCATAGCGGGCGCTGGATATTGCCCTGATGCAGAAGAAACGTTCACAATTTTTCGCCTTACATTCATAGCATTGCTATGGCGAATAAAAGAAGAACTTAATATCATGGGTGCTACCAAGCTAATGTTCAAACTGTGACTGATCTCTGCGGCATTACATTGATCTATGGGTTTTAACGGTTCAACCATGGCTGCATTATTAACCAGTCCAACGATCTCAGCTTCCTGTGCTGGAATCTGTGCCAGAATTCGAGTAATCATCTCATCGATTCCCGTATGATCACTAAGGTCATACGCGTAATGTGTATATTGAGAATGAGCTGTTAACGGCTCATGAGTGCCTCGTGAAATACCATGAACCCAAGCCCCCCTTTCCAATAACAATTCTGCTAATTGCATCCCAATGCCTTTAGAAGTACCTGTGATGATATAATGTTCTGTTCTCATTCGTCATCCTCCTAATTTAAGTTTAAACCGTACGATCTATGTAATTATGCGCCTCTCTTCTTCCACAACGTCACCCATAGGATGGGTATGCCAAACTCAGCATCTTCCTGATTCATTGTCTTCATTGGTCGTAACTCCACACATTCGAACGATTCCTCCAGCATATAGCGGAGCTTCTCTTCCGTAAATGCTAGACCACCCTTCATTGATTTCTCCCGGTATACATCCCAATCATCCATAACAGTCTCTGGCCCGCCCATACCTCCGAATCCTGGAGCAAAACAAGTCATGCCAAAGTAGCCTCCTGGTCGAAGCGCATTATAGATCATCTCCAGATACGGTATACGCTGATGGGGCAAGAGATGATGAAGACAGCCGGAATCATATACGAGATTATATTCTGCATGCGGAGATAACTCAAATACGGATCGACACTCAAAGTTAACGGGGAGTTGTTCTTCCTCAGCTCTTTCTTTTGCCCATGCAATGGCCGTTTCGGATAGATCGTATGCATCAACTTGGTAACCCTCACGCGTCAGATAGAGCGCATTTCTACCTGGCCCACAACCGAGCTCTAGCGCCTTGCCTCCAGTCAGCAGTCCCGAGTTCACATGTGCTACCAGATTCTCATCAGGCTTATTCGGGAAAAAGGGAATCGGTCTGCTGCGATCTTCATAAAAGGGTTCCCAGAACTGCTTCGCAGAACGAAATTCCGCATCTAACATGTCATATACATCTTGAATATCTTTAATTGTTTTCTCCATTGCTTTTGCCTCCTCATTCAGATGAAAATCTCTTACAGAATCAGCACTTCAAACCGCTTTCCCTCAAAATTATAGCACACTCTATTATAATATTTTTATCCAGAAGTTCTCCATTTTTCTTGAAAAACCCCCATGATTTATAAGTATAAAATGGGCATACAAAAAGACGTCTAGGAGATCGTATTGCTCCACTGAGACGTCCTTACTACTTCCCTATGAAAGGTAAAAAAGTTATACCAATCTCATATACCTAATCGTTCCCGAAGTGAAGTAATATGAGCGACATGGTGTCTGCCATGCCAGGAATAGAAGCCTAGGTTATAGTCCAATCTAGTCGTTTCTTGTGAACCTGGGTGATAGAATGATTTGGCAAAATCCGCATCTGTTAAGGTATGTAGCAGCCCGACCCACCGGCGGTGTAATGCATCTAGAATCTGTAGGGAGAATTCGATATCCAGTTCCCGTGAATCACTAAGCTCAGCCCAGCGATCCTCGTAATAAGGCTTGATCGTTGGATTATCCTCGGTCAGTGCCAACTTGAATCGAATCATGCTGTTCATATGACTATCCGCCATATGATGGATCACTTGTTTAACCATCCAGCCCCCGTCCCGGTAAGGTAGGCTCAACTGTTCTGGGCTCAATCCTTCTACAGCTTGACGAGCGCTAGCGGGTAACTGTGCAATGTCCTCAATCCACTGTTCTCTCTGAGCTACTGTAATTTCCCCCGAATGTTCGAATGATCCAATAGGATATCTCAAATCCTTCATGTATTCCCTCCACACCTCAGTTTAAATATCGATACAGAATTATTAATACAGAACTTCTGAAACGATAGACCTTACTTACTTGCTCTTACTGCTTTCCAAATGTACTTGCGCTCCTGTACACAGATTCTTCCGTCAACCAGGCTTTCTTCTAGTTTAGCTTGAAATGCTTCCTGGAGCTCGGGCAACGTATAGTCTGGATTTCCCGGCGTATCCGATAGAAACAATGCAAATTCATGTTCATTAGGGAACACTAGAACTGCATCGTTGAATTCTTCGATTTCAATATCCTCATATCGGTTATTCAACAACCGCTCTCTCACCTTATTCACATCGCCATGAATACCGATGATTGTTCCACCTTTGCGAAGCACTCGGCCATGTTCAATGATAGAGGTTGGTCCGCGACGATCATAAATTAGGTCAAACTGTTCATCCACAAAAGGCATCTTCGTCTTGGTCGTAGCGTGTACAAACTCTACGTTCCTCACACCAGACGATGCTAGCCCCGATAATGCGATTCGTATCATCTCGCTGGAGTTGTCGAAACCGGTAACGTGCTGAGCGTAAGCTGACATTCGCAATGTAAACTCACCATGACCACATCCCGCGTCAAGTACCGTGTTATGGAGAGGTAACATTTCGATTAATCGCTTTTCAAACACATCTTCCGCTGAGTGTCCTTCGACGATAAACTTCGACCTGCCCCGATATCCTCCGTTACGTCTCGCAATCATGTCATACCATTCCAGTCCCATTCGATTCCCCCTCCGCATATTCCTTTATTTAACTATATTCGACAATGACCGTTCATTTCCCCCAATATTCCGAGAATTTTATACTATAAAATTTGAAACGGCAATCCTTCACATTCCGTATAAAGGGTCGAAGTCGTATTTTTTCCCAGAAATCGAACTGATCCGGAGGTTGAGCAAATGTCATTTTTCAAGAAATTGTTAGCTAGTGTAGGCGTAGGCGCAGCAAAAGTAAATACGGAATTAGATACTCCTGAGGTTATCCCAGGCGGTGTTATTACAGGAACGGTATACATACAAGGTGGTGATGTCGAACAGAACGTCGACCGAATATACCTAAGTATTCACACTCATTACCAACGTGAACGCGATGATCGTAAGTTCAAGGAGAAGGCAACTATCGCCAAATTCTTGTTAACGGATGGCTTCACCTTGCAGCCAGGCGCAAAGCTGGAGAAACAGTTCTCATTTGACCTACCGGAAAATCTTCCGCTCACGCTGCATAGTGCCGAGGTATGGGTGGAAACAGGCCTTGATATTGCAAGTGCTATGGATCCTTCGGATCGGGATTTATTACGTGTTGTACCAACCCAAGAGATGCGTACCGTCTTAGATGCCATAGACATCCTTGGCTTCAAGTTGCGTGAAGTCACCAATGACTACGCACCTAAACTTGGCGGCAATCTGCCCTTTGTTCAGGAATTTGAATTCGTACCCACGAATAAGTTTCGTGGATATTTGGATGAGCTGGAGGTTCTGTTCTATCCAATGGGCGACTCGCTAGAGCTGCTGCTACAGATCGATCGTCGTGCTAGAGGGCTTAGTGGCATTTTCTCAGAAGCGATGGGTACAGATGAGAGCTTTGTCCGACTACACCTATATGAGCGGCATCTAGCGCGCGGAGCACAATCGGTGGCGCAAGGGTTGGAAGAAGTTATTTCGAAGCACATTTAATTCAGTGAAAGTGATATAGAACTATAAACAAACGATAATTAACAAACAATACACAAGAAATCATAAAAAAAACAAGCAGTTCTCCCTAGTTAATCGGATAGAGACCTGCTTGTTTTTTTAGTTCACATGTAATACTTCAATTAAGCCTAATACTACTCAGGAATAAGCATCTGTACTTTTGGTACGCAGTGTATGGCGAACGATCTGGGCAAAATCCTCAAAGGCATTACAGGTTCGTAACCCCTCAAGTAGTTCCTCCTGACGGATGAATTCCACAAATAGATCGTAGATACCCATCGCTTGCTCATAATCCTCTTTGCATATAGATAACATGAATATCGCGTGTACTTCGTTCTCATCATCCCAACGAATTGGCTTCTCCAACAAACAGACGGAGACAACCGTACGCGTAGAACTTAGCTCTAGCGGATGGGGTATCGCCATGCCTCTACCCAGAGCCGTGGAAGCCATCTCCTCACGCTCCTGTAATGCAGGCCAGAACCGTTCCGTCACTACACCTCGTGCTGATAACATATCACTCATCTCTGACATAAGCTTGAGCTTATCAGGCTGATCCGTACGATACATGAAAAATTCAGGGTCGAAATAGCGTAGCAACGTCATTTCCTCTTGGGTATCACTGGAACGGACCATATGCGTAATGGTGGCCATATCCCGTTCTGAAGGAATAGCAGCAATGACAGCCGAAGGCTTACCCTTAGACTCTCGTAAGCGAATGGTGGAGATCACCATATCCTCGGGAATGCTCACCATTTCCTCATATTCACGTAAGGATACAACGCGAGATACCTCCAGCTCCGCAAACAATGAACGCAAACGCGATTCAAGAATACGTGCTGTGCCATAACCTGAGCCACATACGAGCAGAACGGACTTCCGTTTTCGATGAGGAATCTGATATTTGCGTTCCAAGGCCGCTCCGAAATGCAGTGCCAGATATCCAATCTCACTATCATTAATTTCATAAGGCACATACGTCTGTAGCTGTTTAACCGCACCAATCGTAATCTCATACGCCAGCGGATAATATTTACGGATATGTCCCAATAGTGGATTACGCATGTTCATCCCATGCTCTAGCCGTGTAATCATGGGTTTCAGATGAGCGTAAAGGTCACGCGGTAATCGTTCATCATCTCTAAGATCATAACTATATCGTTCATAGACATAATCTAGCATCCGCTGAACGGTAACATATAGAGGATCATCCGATAGACCATCCCAATCCGTAGCCGTCATTTTTTTGCTAATAATATGCAATAACAGATAATCACGCTCACCGGCGGAGAAACGAATGGAATATAACTCCTCCAGATCTTTAATCATCTGTAGAGCAAGTTCTTGATCCTGCCCACTCGCCTCTACTGTATCAAACTTCTCTAGCCCATGACCCTGCATAACACGAAGTACCATAACAGCCAAATGTGTGATCAGATCCTTCAGAGCCAGATCAGCGATCCGAACATGCTTATGACGCAAATGTCGCATCACCACTTCCCGAATTCGGGCTGGATCCACAGGCTGTAACAATTGCTCCTGTGCAACCGTAATTCCATCTGGAGCCAATTGTAATTGTTCATCACGCACGTCAGCATATTCAGCGAGACAATACCGGATGCTTTTCTCATCCCCGGTTACCTGCACGCCATATCCAGGTTTAATGCAGAGCTGCAATTGATAATTCTCTAGAATCTGACGAATGATCTTAAGGTCATTATTCATCGTTGCACGGCTTATAAATAATTGATCAGCGAGGTCTTCCATTTTGATATGACCTGGTTCGTTTAACAATTTAAACAATTCAAATCGTATCCGCTCCTCAGGTGATCCAGGGATGGGCAAGCTCCCAGATTGAAGATTATGCCGGTTTTCAAGCAACGCTTCATAGCTGGAAGGCTCATCGATCACGATGGAATACCCCTTCCCTCGTTTGGATTCCAGTCTGCTTCCATGTTGCACAAGGATGCTCTCCAGCTTCTTCAGATCGTCCCGAATGGTTCTCACTGTGACCTCTAGCCTCTCGGCAAGAGCCTGGCTTGTCCACGCCTGATCCTGCCCTTCACCATGAAGAAGGAGAAACAACTTCTGCAAACGTTTGTATGGAAAAATCATATCTATATCCGACCTCCTCTCTGATCCGTCTAAGCTGAGCATTCGATAAAATCCATTTGACCACGTCTAACTGTGAACAGTATTTATATTAATCTGCCTTAGATACAAGGACGGTCAACAGCTTGCAGTGGGTAAGCTCAGGTAATGGAATGACTTGCTCTTTATTCGCAATAACCTGCGCTGGCTCCAAAGACTGTTCCGCCAGGGATACTCGTTCCACTGAAACCGACTGATTGAACTGAACTGTTGCTTGTGCATTTTGCTTCAAGTACGGATTGAATACACGGATAATATAACCATCACTATGTTCCGCTTTCTTGAATGCGCTGAGTACAGCATTAGATTCCTTATTAAAGGACATTAAGCTGTAGTTCTGCGGCAATGTACGCTCTTCATCACGGAAGGCGAAGATCAATCGGCCATTCAAAAAGTCACATAATTGATAGCTGGCGATCGGGGTTAAATATTCACGCGCAACATGCGCTACCTTCGCTTCATCCAGTCCAGCATGGTGGATATACAATGCAAACGAGAAGTTCAGCTCACCCAGCAACTGGGCATCTGGTGTAGCAACGATTTTCTCTCCCGAAGCTCGCCCAGGGCGATACACAAGATTTTCTTTACCCATGAAACCAAACGTACGGAACAAGGTCAAGGCAATAGTATCCATCTTCTCGCCTACAATCTCGTACTCACGCACTCCTTCGGTGATCACTACGATGCCACGATTACCATCATTCAATCCCGCATAACTCTGCATCGCTTCAATCGTAATCGGTTTCTCTTGCCACTTCTGACGTTCCCACACCTGGGCTTCAGGCAAGGACGTAGGACGAGCAATGACACCAAAAGGCTGATCTGCAATTGATAAGGAGGACGCTAGACCTGTATCAAAGAGTACCCGTAGTCGGTGGCTAAGCACCTGATTTTGTACCTGAACCTCAAAGCGGATCAATTGCTCGCCCTTACGAAGTCCTACTTGAACTTGGATTGGCAGTTGTCCCGAGCTTATTCCTGCTTCACGTTCATGCAGATCGGCAGGCACATTCAGTGTGCATCCCAGTTGAAGTTCTTCAAGAACGGTGGTCTTCGCCGTAGTCACATTCAGTTTACTACCAATGGAAGATACAATAAGATCCCGCTCCGGCGGTGAATAATTATAAGAGTCTCCGTCATCACCGTTATCTTCAAACACCATCTGATTGGCATACGTCTGCCCAGAGGTTTTATCTGTAATGGTTAATGTACCGTTATCTTCAACAACGATGGCAAAGAATTCATTTTCGATATGCTGATCATTGCGCCGCTCAATCGTTGGTGCGGCTCCCTGACTAAAGTCAAAGATGATCTGAGTATATCCCATCGCTGGAACCTCTTGCAGTTCTACTAATAGTTTCGCACGATACACACGGTCTGGGAGATAGACTTTACGACTTGGATTCAGATCAATGTGTTGTCCTAACACATAATCTGTCTGATCTACTTTGTCCACAATCGTATAGGCCAGTTCTCTTCCCTTCGTATCACGAATGACAAACGATTCCTCTGGAATGTACGCTTCGATCTCCGTAACACCCCCACGAACATACGGTAAAGTATTGAAAAGGGTAAAGGCAAATGTCTCCTCCTGCTCAATGGTTGAAGCAATCATTCGCATGTGCAAATCTAGTAGATTGCGTGCGATATCATTGGCCTGTTTGTAACGGAAAGCAACGTCCTGATTCGTAGTATCACTGTTGCATCCACCAATACTATCATGCGCCGCATTCTCAAACATCAACTTCCAGATATCTTCCACAATGCGATGCGGATATTCATGTCCAAGAGAGTGACTGATGGCAAGTACAGGCTCTAAGATGTTCGCAATGAAGTTCTCGATCTGGTTATTCTGTTGCTTGAGATCTGCACGTGTGGAAAAAATGGATTTGTGTATACGCATATGCTTAGCTTCCATTAACTCACCGCGGAGTACCGGCAGATCATGACTGTCTGCTTCGATCTCTGCCATGAAACGTTCTGGCTCATTCATTACATATTCTCGTTTGTCATCTAGCTCGTTGAAGCGTTCAATCAACTGAGGCAGATTCAATCGAATCGGTGCTTGGTCGAAGCCATTAGGGAAGTAAATATGCCGCGTTGATGCTTTGTTCTCAAGCGCGCCAATCTGTTTTTCCAAATACGGCTGCAAGTCCTCGGCATCCTCTGGAATGTTTCCTCCGTAGTAGTATCCAAACGGCATCTGAACTGCGAATACTTGGCTACCGTCCGATCCTTCCCAGGTAAATTCAGTACGCGGATTCGTATTATCGGACACCCCGCGCCAGAACAAGAAGCGTTCAATACCGAACTCCCGATAAATCTGCGGCATTTGTGCTGATTGTCCAAACGAATCTGGTACATAACCAACCTTCATGGCATGCCCATATTTGCGTGCTGTTTCCGTTCCATAGTACAGGTTTCTAACCATGGATTCACTGGAAATGACCAACTGATCTGTTTGGGTATACCACGGGCCAGTCATGAGTCGTTTAGCTGAAACTAGATTACGAATACGTTCCTCATCCTCTGGACACCAACGGATGTAATCATCCAACAAGGAGCCCTGAGCATCTAGCAGGTAATAATGAAATCCTTCGATATTCTCCAGTGCATTCAGCACTTCTTTGACATGTTTGACTAGATAAACTTTGGAACGGGAGGTGGTAAAGTACCATTCCCGATCCCAGTGTGTGTGTGGAATAACATGCACCTTCGTACGTTCTCTCTCACTCATCTCTGTATCCCTCCAGTTGCTTATTTAGCTCTATACTTCAACTTAGTCAAAAACAAGTTCAATTTCTTCTCCATTTTTCTTCACAGAAGCTTCCTTCGTTTCAGCAGGTTGTTTCTCTTCTTCATCACGGAAGTTAACAAGCATCGTTCCGCCCGCAACAATGAGTGCCCCGAAGATACCTCCGGCAAGGTAAGCAAGTGGTGTACCTACGGAGATCGCACCGTACAATCCGCCGATCGGTGGCATGATGATGTGCGCGCCGAGCAACGCGGTTAATGCTGCACCTGATGCACAGGCAACCATGTTGACCAAAATCATTTTCGCAGGATTACGCAGCGTAAATGGAATTGCTCCTTCTGTGATGCCGATGACACCCATAATGACAGCGCCTTTACCCGCTTCCTGATACGTTTTGGAGAAACGTTTCTTCATCAGCAATGTTGCTAAACCGTAGCCAAGTGGTGGAATACAGATCGCAATATTGATAAACACATTGGGCAGATATACACCAGACAAGAACAACGCGTTACCTGCCATCCAAGCTGCTTTGTTCACGGGTCCGCCGAGATCGAATCCGATCATCGCGCCCAGAATAATAGCAAGCACGACTGTATTGGTTCCACTCTGACTCATGTTTTGTACCCATGTAATCAGATAATCATTAAGTGCGCCCAGTGGTCCGCCAAGAACAACGGCCATCAGGAAACCCGTCAGTCCCACAGTGATCAGCGGCAAAATGATTAAGGGTACCGAACCAGCGGCTGGGCCTGTGATTTTAACTTTATTTTTGACCCAGAGCGTGATATATCCGGCAAAGAAACCCGAAATGAGCGCGCCTAGGAAACCTGCGTTTGTCTGCTGAGCCAATACCCCACCGATTAAACCAGCGGCCAGCGCCGGTTTGTCAGCAATGGAATAAGCAATGTAACCAGACAATACAATGGTAAGTAGCCCGATACCACTCCAACCTACATTTTGTACCAGGTATAAAATATGCAAGAATCCGCTTCCATCTTTATATGGATCAAGGTCTGTTATGCCCATCGACAACGCGATGATCTTACAGATCGCTACAACCAAGGAACCCGCGATAATAACTGGCAGCAGGTAGGATATACCTGTCATGAGATGTGTTTTTGCTTCACCAAACCATTTTCTCATCTTACTCTCTCCTCATATGGAAGATAATTTAGGATTGTGCTTTTACCGCTTCTACCGCTTTGGTTAGTACCGCTTCAGCCTGACTAACCGCATGACCAATTTTGACCCGAACGACCTTCTTATCGCCGAATCGCTCCATATCCTTCACCGTCTGATCCGAAGCAATGAGTACAAAATTAGCCGCTGCAATGTCTTCCTCTGTCAGCTTATTCACTTGACCCATCGCACCTTGCTGTTCGACTTTGATCTCGTAACCCAATTGTACTGCTGCCTTCTCCAATGCTTTTGCTGCCATTGGCGTGTGAGCAAGCCCTGCGATACATGACGTTACACCTACGATTTTCATTATGACACCAATCCTTCCGTATATTGATGAAGCAAGCCATATACATCTTCCGGCTTCGCCGCTGCTGCAATGCCCTCTTTGAATGAATCTTCGAGTAATAACGTGGCAAGTGAGGAAATGATCCTCAGATGAGATACGTCTACATGACCCTTCGGTACCAGTATGACAAAAATGTATTTCACGGGCTTCCCATCATGAGATTCCCAGTCGATCGGCTCGTTCAAACGAATTACCATCACTGCTGGACGAGTCACTGCTTCGCTCTGCGTATGAGGAATTGCGAAGTGATCCTGCAACCCCGTGGAATAGACTTGTTCACGCTCCCACAAATCAGCTTCAAGCTGTTCGCGGTTGCTTGTAATGTGATAACGTTCAGCTTCTGCGGAAATGAATTGAAATACATCCTCTTTGTTAGGCAATGATTGATCCAGATAAATCTGATCTGTAGTAATCATGATTCCTGTCTCTCCTCTCTCTCTCCAACACGATAAGCGCTTACAAGATCATTGTAACGGATTGTTTGACCAGCTTGGATATACAAAATTTCCCCTTCGAACCGGAAAAACATTAAATCAGCCCAAAAACCCCGAGTCAGAAGGACTCAGGGAGATGGCAAGCGATGTTTAATTTAAAGATGCACGATAAACCAGCATCTATTGGTTACACAGCATCTAGGTTTGCTTCACATGATCTGGGCTACAAACGAGCTTTCCGTTGTTTCATTCTTGAACGAACACTATAGTACAGACACGTGAATAGGATCAGCCCCGCTCCAATCATTAACATGAATGTCAGATCGGCTCGGACTACCGTTCCAAATGTAACCGTGGACTGCAATTTCTCCACAGAGGCATAGCTGGCTGCAATATCCGGTTGATATTGATACGTCAGGATCATGCCTTGAATAACTTGCCAACAGATGATGCCTACGGTTAACAGCAGACTTACGATAATGGATTCAAGCACCAATGGTTTGTTCAATCTCAACGTTTAGTCCTCCTTAGGATTGTAGGTTTGAACGCTATTCCAAAGTCAGTTCCTTCTGCATTACGTTGGAATAAATGTGCTTGACCACATCATCCGTAGTTAGACCATCGGTTATAATATGTTGTTCGAACCGCGCATTCTGAAATGCCTCTATACATTTAACCGCTTGTTGGTACGTCCATCCACCCAGCTTATCACCACGTTTGGCTATTCTCTCATGTAACGTCTCCATTGAAGTCATCAGCGTAAAATGATATAGATTGCTGGCTAATTCACTAAGCCCACTATGAATATATTCGAAGCGTTCTGTATTATAGATTGTCATCGGTACAATTAGGTGTTTATTATACTTCTGCCTCAGTTCACGGGCGATGGTTACGGTAAGGATTTTCCATAGCTCCATATCCTGAAAATCATCTGTTTGCTCTTCCTTCATTCTTACGTCTTCTGGAATTACCGCTCGCAGCATGTAACCAATCTCTTCGGGGTTAAAGATCATGCTGTCTGGTATTAACGACTGGAGTTGGTTCGCTGCTGACGTTTTACCTGCGCCAAATGCTCCATTGATCATCACAATCACGTAAGTCCACTCCTCCGTATCACGTTCGTCGCGTATACATATTAAGTTCGCTTCATTATTCAGATAGGAGCTGCTGCAACTGTTGCTTCAAACTGTCCATGTTCGCATCCACATACTGATAGAGCATTTCAAATACTTCTTCATTGTCAGATTGCATCAGTAATCCTTCCGCTGCAAGCTGCACTTGTTGCATTACCTCATGAATTTGCTGTCCATGCACCTCCAAGGAATTTGTTACGTCCCCCTCAGACAATCCATTCACATTTTCTCTAAGCTGAGCAGTACTCACTCCGTTCGAAGATAAAATGTCTTGAATACTCTGCATAATCTCTGCATCCGTCTCATTACCGATCCGCTGTAATACTGCTGTCGTTTCACTTAGAAATTGCCCGCTTGAGTTTTCCAAATATCCGGCTATTCCATTCACTGATAATTCAGTGTCTAGTTCAATAAGAAGGATCATTTCTCGTAAGATTTGCGGGATCTCTGTTCCACATTCTCTTATCGTTGCGAATTCAGCACGGTATAGATCCATCGCTACGCTACCAACCACTTCTTCACCTGACATGGATTCAAGTTGATCCAAAGGTAATAATTCCTGTAATTCTTCTATTAATTGTTTCATTCCTCTGCCTCCAATAATTCTCTATCTTTAACGAACGAATTAACATGATGACTTACCAGTATGTGCTGACAGAATGCGCCGACACCTCATCCCATCATAGCAGAATATGCTGTACAAGATATGCTGACAGAATACTTACCAGCTTAGAAAACGGATGTGCTGTATCGTGCATAACAATTTACAAGAAAACGCAATAAGTTAACGTGCCGTTGACTTCTGCATAATGAACGGTTGTTATGATCTTGGCATCAAGAGTCACGGGAGGGATGATCATGCGCCTGGCCTTGTTCACGGATACTTATGCTCCAGATACGAATGGCGTTGCTGCCACGCTCGAACGGTGGAGTACCCATATGCAGCGCAGAGGGATCGAACATCTGTTATTCACGCCTAACTCCATTATCGAGAGCAATGATGATTGTCCGGTGCGGCCTGTTGCTAATATCCCATTTTTCCTCTATCCCGAATGTCGAATTGCTCTACCTAGCAGAACCTCCACCTACAAACAATTGCAGGCTTTTCAGCCGGATCTGTTACATATCTCCACGCCATTCAATATGGGACTGCTTGGCCTCCGCTATGCACACAAGTATCATCTTCCCCATGTCGTATCCTATCATACCCACTTCGATCGTTACCTCGAATATTACAGATTAAAAAGCATGATTCCCTTCTACTGGAAGTATGTCCAATGGTTCCACCGCGGAGCCGACGCTACATTCGCCCCTTCACTGGAGACTCTCGAATCGTTGCACAAACAAGGCATTCAGCGATTAAAGCAATGGTCGCGCGGAATTGACTGCAATCTATACACACCGGATAAACGAAATTCAGAATTCCGTATTCGTCATGGGATTACTGCTCCGCTCATCCTGCTCTACGTTGGACGAATCGCGCCTGAGAAGGATATCGGCACACTTACTATGGCGATGCAGCATTTACCGGCTGAGCTGCAATCGCGTATTCACTGGGTCATCGTTGGCGATGGACCACTACTCCCCAAAATGCGCCAACAAGCACCAGCAAATGTAACATTCACTGGTTATTTGCATGGGGATGAGCTTGCTCATATGTATGCTTCGGCAGATCTATTTGTATTTCCTTCCTGTACGGAAACGTTCGGCAATGTCGTACTGGAGGCCATGGCTTCGGGCTTGCCTGTATTAGCAGCTAATGCTGGCGGTGTAAGGGATCTTGTGGCTGACCATCGAAGTGGCATATTGTTTGAACCGGGGCGTGCAGATGCACTGATTCGTGAGATAGGTCTGTGGGCAAATCACCCTGAGCAGCTTCAAGTCATGGGCATACATGGGCGAAAACTTGCACAGCAGCGGTCATGGGAGAACATCTTCGACCAGCTCATTGAAGACTATGAGAAGATTATTGAGCAGCGAAATCGGCGCTTCAAAACAACCTTTTCCTCCGCCTAGGTTCACCCTCCAATCTACCTGCGGCAGGTTTGCATTCAAACTCCTGACGCAGGTACAGATTGGGCTATTATGTGTTTATTATGCCACCTATGTTGCAGGAACCGGTTGGTAGCCTGGCGTGGTGTAGATACGATTCAGAACCGACGTTTGCTGCGTACCGTTAGGGCCATTCACAACCGTTTGTCCCCAACCGGTCAGTGCGCCCGCTGGACCATTATTCAGATCAAGGTACTCCACACCACCACCATTTCCATACCAAGACCACGCGAGCCAGCCTACTCCTTTTTGCTGAGCATAACTCATAATAGTCGCCTCATCCACATCACCACTGGTATGCTGGAAGCCAAACTCTCCAACGATAACAGGCACGCCAATAGCGAGCGCTTGATCAATGTTATTTTTTACCGTTGCTGCATCTCCGCCTGCATATTCATACATGTGAATGGAGAAGATCGTGTTCGCGAGTGGATCGGAGTTAAAGACATCTAATCCTTTGTCAAAGATCGCCGCTGGATACTGTCCCCAACCCGCTGTATCTACCACAAGGGTATTGCGAATCCCCGCCTGACGAAGCTCAGGAATGACCTGCTGATATCCGGTGGCCCATACATCCGTGCCCCATGAACCATACCACTCATTGGCAATGTTCACGATGACACGATCCTCCTTACCAATTAGCGCCTGCTTGATGCTGATAAAATAATCCGAAGCCTTCTTAAGCTCCGCTATACTATCGGAACCCGTTGCATCATGAACTTCCAGCATAACTGTCAGCTGGTACTGATCACAGAGTGCTAGAATTCGCTCCACATCAGCAAGCGAGTCCGCTGTCCAACGGCTTCCATTCGACAGTACGACTCGTACAGTGTTGGAACCTGTCGCCGCCATGGCTGGGATCGCAGTTTCCAGATCGTTCTTAAACCAGGTATGCGCATGGTTTATACCACGCATAACAAACGGAGCTCCCGTAGCATCCAATAAATTGGTACCGCTTACATTAAATCCTTGCACAGGACTTGCATTTGCCGAAGCCGGATGGGGTGAATACGCGACAGATACTAACATGAACGATAAGGTCAACAGAACAGCTTTTCGTAACCAACAACCAATAGGCATCAACTAAAACCTCCTTCATGGAATGGGTTAAGCTCCGCTTACGGTATGCATGCACATAGAAGCCATACAGATCACTAACGTTGCATTGTTCCTCTATCACCTCCCGAATATCTTAAATATACTATAAAGTGACGAAAAATACTGGAATTATTTAGAATATTTTAAATATTTTTATAAAATTATGTATGTACTCGTTCTATCGCTCGTGCATTTCACTAGTCACGGAGCTGAAAATAATAAAAAAGCATGATTCAGTTAAGAACCATGCTTGGTTAAGCCTAGTTTCATAGTCGTCATCTTGACTCTTAAACCTATTTGCTTATTTTGCTATAGGGAACTTTAACATCAACGAATCCTGCAGCGTATGGGGCAACTTCATAAGGATAGAAGCGAATTACGATCCCCTTATCATAGAGGTAAAATGCAGGCTCTTGATCTAATGGGAAATCATTAATATTTTCTTCAAAGATACCTTGATTCGCATTATACATCGCTCTAAGGCTGCTTGAGATCGAGTCTTCTAAATTGGCTAGTTGGTCATCATTTTGCACAAAATTTATAAACTTCAGTTCCTTGCCCGTTCTAAGATCATAGTTGTAGGACGTAGAGGATGGAAAACCATGTGCTGCTCCTGCATAGATATAATCCTCGTACACAACAGATATCTTTTCTTTCTGATTGAATTTCACTGTAGCACTTGTGGTGCTTACAGAGTACTTTTTATTTTCCTTTTTAATCTTTTTGTCTGAACTCACAATGTTAACTGCATGTACCTTAAACATCTTATTAAGCTTCGCTGTCACACTCTTGTTTCCACCTGAAAGCTCTATGTACGGTTGGCCTTTGTAATAAAGCACTTTCGATTTCACTGCAATCGTACCTGCTGCACTTGCATCTGCTGTAGGTAAGATGATTGTAGTGATTAAAGCAAGAATAAGAACATACACCCATCTGAATTTCATGATTCACCTCTAGATTTCCACATCGGCTGTGGGATTGTCTACTTACATATGCCAAACGTAATTATATTAACCATTCCTACTTTTCACAAATGAGATATCCATTAATTCCCATCCCGATATTTACTCCGAAATCCAGAGTTCTACGCTCGTGCCTTGTGCGTTAAGCTTAGTCTTGCCCCCAATAGGGAAGGTAAAGTGTGGTGCGGTATGTCCAAAATCGACATCTGCAATAACCGGAATCTGCGATAATTCCCGCTTGCTGTGAATGATTTTCTCTAATAAATGCATTGTCATCTCGGATGCTTTCTGAAATCTACCAATGACTAACCCTCTCACTTGTTCGAATCCAGGCTGATGAATAAGTGATTGTAGATCACGATCGAATGTAGATGGGTCGGCCATATAATCATCCTCAACGAATAGGACTGTCCCTTCTAGAGAAGGCATATATTCTGTGCCTTGAAGTAAATTCAGTGTGCACAGATTCCCGCCAATAATGGTTCCTTCCACCTGTCCTTCGTTCAGAATCACAGGCCCTTGGTTCGTAATAAAATGACGATTCTCCTGATCCCGATACCACGCATCATCACTCCATGTTGTAGAGGGTGTAACATGAATTGAATCCGCCGATCCCATCATCATTCTCTCGAAGAACTCGACGGTATATTCATTGCCATGAAGTATAGCAAACGTCGAGAACGCAGGACCCGAATAGGTTACCAGCCCTGTCTTCGTATATATAGCGGTACTCAATGCAGTTATATCGGAGTAGCCACAGAACCGCTTCGGATTGGCTTGAATAAGTGAATAGTCGATATATTGCAGCAACTGATTGGAGTTGAACCCACCGATGGTTGCCAGTATTCCTTTGACTTGCGGATCGGCAAAGGCTGCATGCAAATCTTGAATACGCGATTCAATAGAGGACGAAGCAAAATCATCTATCTCATATGCATTAGCCGAAAAAGAGACGATTAGACCCAAGGCCTCCAATCGTTCTTTGGCTAGTTTAATATGCTCCTCTTCTATAATGGAAAGACTTCTCGATGGGGAGATCACACGAATTTCGTCTCCTGGTTGCAGCTTAGGTGCAATCATGGTGTATATTCCTCCTATCTCTTTTTATAACTACTTTTTTCATAAATTCACCTTTCGATCGCGCCCTATGCTTTAGGGCTTAGTAGATTCCACATCATTCTACATGAAAATCCATAATTAGGATATCATCAGATGAGCTTAAATGCCTTTAATGCATGCGTAATCCCGTCCTCACTTGCTTTTCGTGTAACATAGTCTGCACTTAACTTAATGCGTTCTCCCCCGTTCCCCATCGCGACACCAAGACCAACATACTCCAATAGATCGATATCATTCTCCCCGTCTCCAAACGCCATCGCCTCATCTCGGGAAATGTTTAGATACGTGAGTACTTTCTCTGCAGCGACTGACTTCGATACTTCATTCTCTTCTAACACATTGGATACATACGCATGGAAACGCACAAAATTCAGGGATGGAAACTGCCTATGATATATCTCCGCTTCTGCTTGATCTGCATATAGACAGAGACAATAAATTTCGCTCTCTAACGAATTAATTCTCCCAGGGTACTCCATAATGCCCAACGTGTCTCTTAATGCATCCGTAATACGTACATCGGTTTCAAAGTCCCCGTTCATCTCAAACGTCTCTGTAAAATAGGAAATACCATGACCATTCTCCTGTGCAAATTCACTAAACGTTCTTACCATGTCGGGTGAGAGTATAGACTTATGGATCACTTGCTCTCCACTCTTAATGAGGGCACCATTGGCTGAAATGATCGTATCAATGCCTATTCTCCTGAATTCCTCACATAGATTATAGGGTCTGCCTGTTACCAAGGCGACTTGGATTCCTCGGCGAAGTAGCTCTTGAATCGATCGCTCTGTCCGAGGTGATAGGCTTCGATCAACCTCACTTAATAAGGTTCCATCTATATCTATAAATACAATTTTAATCATTTCATGCATGTGCTTTGGCTTGTCCACAAAAGAAACCTCCTAACATTTTTAAATGTACTGTAACATAATTGACATTGCCCCGTTGTCTTAAGAGAAGGAGGAGGAAACTTGAAATGAGGAGTGATCTATATGCCGAACTATTCAAGCAGTACCAATCCTCCCTGCATCTCTATCTCTACCGCATGTGTGGATCTCAGGAGACCGCTGAGGAGTTAGTCCAAGAAACATTCTACAGAGCTATGGTATCTATGAAAGCCGAGCATGCAAGCTACGCCAGAGCGTGGTTGTACAAAGTAGCCCGGCACTTATTTATCGATTGGTATCGTAAACAACGTGGTGAAATGCAAATGAATCGAGAGCTGGAACAGCAAGGCGCAGAAAATACATACCGTTCTCCAGAGGAAGTGCTTAACGCTCGTGAACGAACCATTCGTATTCAACAGGTGATGAAGAAGCTTCCCGAACAGTATCGAACCATATTGTTACTACGAGAAATGAACGAGTTATCTTACAAGGAGCTATGCGAAATTCTGGATATGAATATGAACCAGGTCAAGGTCACCCTTTTTCGTGCCAGAGAACGATTCAAAGCAGAGATGCTTCTAATGAAAGGAGACGATTGAGAATGTCTAATCACACAGAACATGATGAGCAGCGTGTCCTTCAAGAAGAAGATTTCGAGAATCTTCATCCTGAATGGGGTCAAAAGCAGTTCAAACGCATGGTATGGAAGACGAGATGGAAATTTTTCCTTAACGCAGGAGGTGCTCTATTTCTCGTATTTATCGTCTACCACATCTATGTATCATCACTACACATCTACTTCGATCAATCAAAAGTACGCAATGACTTCCTACGTTCCATCGTATCTGTCGTAGAGATGCACGGTGACGGACTTCGTGTTGAGAAAACATATATCCAACCCTTTGAAGTCACTCCGTTTCTAACTCAGAAAGCTAATCTGAAAATATATCGACACGTGGGCTCATCGGAAGTAATCACAGGAGAGATTCAAGCTGAACTAAGCATCACGGGTAAGTTTAAATATTCCATAACAAATACAGGAGCGTATATGAATGGCAACAGCCCCGGCCCTTTTTATCTTCCCTACTCTCTTATATCCGATAAGCCTGTTGAGGAAGACGCTAACGATAGTATGAACTTGAACAGGCTTGCTAAAATTGATGATGGGCATGTCGCAGAGTTATCACTGTCCGTGAAAAATCTAATATCTCCAGAACAACTGATGAAGCTTCTTGCCAATTACGATGTTGGGGTAACCGCTATGCCAGTCTATGCAGGTGAATTGAAGGAATTAGATATCTCCTATTCACGCTCGGGTATGTACGACTATATGACGCCTCATCTCACGCTCAAACCTCTTACCTTATTCGGAGAAACTGGTTCTAGTTGGTATGCCTACTTTGCACCAGACGAGGCAGAACAGATGCAAGAGCAAGTTCAAGCGATGATGTCTGATCTGGGATGGATGACTCATAATGTACAATACAATGGTTCGGATGTGGATCAGCAGCGTCTTGCCTATTTGAAAAAAAATGGTGTGCAAGTCTATGGCGCTGTCGTTACAGGACCTGTACGTGAGTTGGAGAAAATAACAAAGCTGCCGGAATTTCATCAATTCCAACTAAATCGCGTAGAGATATGGAATTGGAATTAAGCCATTGTAAAAAAAGAGATGATTCCTGTTCGACAGAGGATCATCTCTTTCTTGTTTATGTGTTATTGGGCTGCGAAATCCTTTACGTCACACAGCCAGATCATATGATCTGTGCCTTCTCCCCAGTAGTCTTGCAATACCTTGTGAGGCTTACCGAATTTTCGTTTCCAGCGCTGTTGGGCATGTTTATAACCGCTATCCAGACAGAACTTTTCTAGACCACGCCGCTGAAGTTCACCGATTAACGCCTGAATTAGAGCAGAACCGATTCCCTGACCTTGTAATTTGGGTAAAATGTACAACGTACCCAGTTCACCGATATCTGCCAGTTCCTGATTAGTGCCCTTACGAATGATCTCACCACAAGGCGCAAAGGAAATCGTTCCAACGACTGTATCTTCCCTCTTCGCTAAGAGAAAAAACATCGTTTCATCCTGATTATGGCGTTGTTGCAAGGCCATTTGGAGCAGTCTTTTTTTTTCATTCACTTCATCCCAGAAGTCATCGTGTAGAGTATTCAGACCTTCGTCCTGAAACGCACCTCGAATGGCTGTCTCAAACACAAAACTCGCGCTATCCACATCTGATGCCGTTAACGGATGAATGGTAATCAGGTGATTCATACGCCTTGTTCTCTCCGTTTCAATTCAACATTCACTCGTTCAGCTTGCAGCTGTTCAAATAACTGCGCTAGGTCTGTATGAAGCGCTGGCTGCTCTTGAACGAGCAGATCAATATAGGCTGAGCCAGTTGCATAGAAAACAAGCCGACTAAACGGTTTCTCTGTTCCCACACGATTCTGTTCCAATTCGAACTTTGCTCGGATTAGGTTCTCGATATACCGAGCATAACCTTCATTCCACTCCAGCCAGTTCCAGAATTCACTAGCTTCTACGCTAAGTGAGCTGAATAACTGTGTTCGAATCTCTCTTACCTGCTGGATGTCCTTACTTTGCAGTGCAAGGATAAACTCATCTATAATTCCAACAACCGTCTCATCGTCATAAGGAAACTCATAATCAATTTCCCAGCTTACCCGTTTCCGCTGTTCCATTGTGCTCTTGATACCGATACGCCCGCCAACTTGCTCTCTGTACTGTTCATACACATAACAATGGACGAATTCATGAAACAGATAGACCTTCTGTTCAAAGCTTTGGAACACCGCATCGGTAACGACTGCACATACGCGCCAATCCATATGAGGTATTGGAAATGCTGCCATACATTCCTCTGGAATGTTCATGTCATCTGGAACGGTTTTGACCCATTCATACTGCTGTGTATCTATAGAATAATCGTAGATATATAGAAGAGATTCGTAGGCTACAACCACCGGATAATACTCTGCAAACATCGGGTGTATGCTTACCAGATCTTTCTGAATCACCTGTAGCTCATTAATTTGTTCTAAAAAGGTATCCATATCATTAACCTCTCTTAAATGGAGTGATAATGCAATCATACCAATAAAAGATCAATAAAACACTGAGAGAAAAATGATAATTCTATTTCTATTGTCGATCTCCACGCTTCTCGCTCAAGTAGATATCGAGTGCCTTGATTCCCCGATGCCCAAGTCTAATAAATACAATAAGACCATATAGAACAAGCCCAGCAACTGCAAAATAATATAACATGACCAAAGATGTAATAAAGTCAAAACTCATCATAGTACCTCCTGCTAAAATATAAATTAAATCGTAGTGTTATATATTAGCACATTTTTCCTAATCAGGCATTTTGATATATCCTGTATTCTGTAATACATATGCCGTAATCGGATTGATCTCTGGAATCGGTTGGGATAGATCAAAGTAACGTAGCTCCAATCCTTCATCGTCCATAATCTGAGGTTCCCCTTCTACGTCCAATGCTTCATATACAGCCATCACATTATAGATCTCGTCCCCGTGTGGATAGCGATAATACATGTCTTGTCCAGAAAACACCGTAATGAGTCGATACGCCCCCGCTCTCAAACCTGCTTCCTCATACAATTCACGTGCTGCTGTTTCCTCCAAGGATTCACCCAGCTCCATTGAACCTCCAATCGTTCCCCAGTCCAGACTGTCGGTGCGTTTCTGTAAAAGCAAATGCCCCTGTTCGTTAAACACCAGCACACAGGAGCCTGTTAAAATTAATGGTCGCGAGCCCAATAGTGTCCTTAGTTCCGTGATATATCCCATAGGCTGTCTCCTTCCTCTATACCAAAACTACGTTTATTCTGAGGAAACCTGAGGCGCTGACTTCGCTAAAATCCCTTGATCGACAGAATCCTGAACAATCTCTTGTACGTATGCCCACAGCGTCTCGGAACCTCTCTCGACTTCACGGTTTCGATTCAATACCTGTTCGCTGGTGATGTTGTTCTTCATCCAGGTATCTCCTTCATTCTGATGATTATGTATAACTGGTTGCATACGATCCAGTGATGAAGCAAATGCAGCTTCCGGCGTTTCTTTTGCTTCAAACTCTAACCATAGATTCATTAATTCTTCTGCTTGAGCCTGTGGCAGCAGTCCAAATAATCGGTTGGCGGCCTGAATTTCCCGCTCATATTTATCCGCATAGCCCACCGTATCATAAGCAAATGTATCTCCCGCATCGATCTCTACCAGATCGTGAACCAGTAACATCTTCATCACTTTAAGCAGATCCACATCCTGATTCGCGTGACCTTGCAAGATCAAGGCCATCATTGCGAGATGCCAGGAATGCTCTGCATCATTTTCACGTCGATCACCATGAATAATTCGGGTCTGTCGTTCAATCGTCTTCAATTTATCGATCTCAATTAGAAACTGCATTTGCTGTTGCAACAATTCATTCATGTCCAATCTCCTTCACATAACAAAATAACGATACGCCCAATTATGACGATAATGGATACCAATACACGCTGTAATCAAAATCGAAAACCATTCCTACACGTTCAGCCAATCGGACAGAACCTGTATTATCCGGACTACAATCCCAATACGGCTGAAGCCCCTCACGCCTGCATTCTTCTACAAAAGCTTTTGCTACAACAGCAGCATAGCCCCTATTCCTATATACCTCTACAGTTTCAATATCAATAGCATGTATCTGTCCTGCAACAAATCCTGAGAGACAAATACTCATAATCTCATTGTTCCGTTCATGAACTAACATATAACCGAACCCATGCTTCAAAAAGTCATCTATCGTACTCCAAAAGTAAGTAATCTTGTCCTCCAGAAAGAATGAATTGCCGAACTTGCGATTATGTATAAGTGCAGAATCTACTCTCACAAGCTGGACAGCATTCTGCTCTAGATGTTGAACATTAGCATCGGTCTCTTCATTTCCTGCCACACGTTCCGTTCCCTGTGGTGAATGGAATCGATATACATGCTGATTATCACTGGAGAGTTCTCGCTTGCCTGCCATGTTACGCAGTATCCCTGCCCAGCGGCCATCCTGTGTCCCAATTTCCACGGAATCAAGTGTTAACTCTGCTAATTCAGGTTCAATATGTGTTGTCATAAATGCAGGCAATTCCTTCATAAAAGGTTCGCTCTGCGGATCCCCGATTAACTGAAAGCCGCTTTGCCCCTGAATCCAAACGAGAGCAGCCGTGATATTCGAAATATCATCAACATAAATTCGTCCCGGATTATAGCCGGACACTACAGCCCGTACCTCAAGTGTGCTAAAAGCGTCGATAATATGCTGCACCTTATCGAAGTCCTGCCGTTGAAGTTCAGTAATCATCTCGATCTCTCCAATCCTTCCTTCACGATGTTGAGGAAATAGGTTTGGTGCTCTGGATGGCATGCAATGAGGTAGGGCTCAGGTTGGCTTTTCTCAAAAGGCTTTCCTTCAAAGTCCATAACGATCGCCCCTGCTTCTTGAGCCATAAGTAGCCCCGAATATAGATCGTCCCCTTCCGAATTATAGAGGATGATGCCATCGATATCCCCTTTGGCGAGCATACACCACTGTAGTGTCGGTGCCCACAGTCTCATCATCCGTTTGAAACGAACATCCAAATGCTGACGTAAGTTAACCGCTTGCATTTCATTCTGTACTTGATGGCCTTGAATCCAGCCGATTGTACCTCTATGAATATCTTCTCTCTTGCTTACGACTAACTTGACCTGATTACAATATGCTCCTTTTCCTTTTGAAGCCACATACAAACGATCCACCAAAGGCTCGTAAATCACTCCAAGGACTGGCTCTGCGCGATACATTAACGTGATCGAGATAGAGAACACAGGTAATCCTATAGCGAAATTATTGGTTCCATCTAGCGGGTCGATCAGCCATAACCATTCGTTGCTCTGACCATTATGACCTCGCTCTTCACTGTGAATCGCATGATTCGGAAAAGCTTCGGTGATCTCTTCCCATATGATACGTTCGCTTTCATAGTCTACTGCCGTAACGACATCACCATAGCTTCCCTTTTGAACGACACAGGTTAATTGGTCAAACGAATCTCTGACAACCTGCCCTGCCGTCCGAATCACTTTCTCTGCCAACATTTGAGCTACATATAGGGTCTGTTCGATGGTCTCACTCCGTTCCACAGTTGGAATCACAGGATACAATATATATAGAATCAATCAACTATTGCTGTTATCCAACGTTCTTAATCCGATCAACCGATCACAGCTCTTAGTGAACTAAATGTTCATACAACAAAGTTTGTAATTGATATTCATTTTGATGTAACCATTGTACATTTCTCTCTAATTGTTGGAGGATAAAAATGAAGTTGTGTTCAACTGTAATACCCGCATAGTGCTGACCAATATAAAAGTGTAAAACTGAGATATAATATATCTGCGTTAGCAGCATCAGATGTTCGATCTCTTGAGAAGAATGTTTGCGTTCAGACGAATAGCCTTTTAAAAATGATTCTATCATCTCAAATGAGCCTTCCGATTCATGAATTAGATGATTGAGGCTAATCATGCATTCCATAAACGCAACATCCCAAGAGATAAAATCAAAGTCCAATACCCCAGTTACTTTATTGTTCTGAGCCAACAAATTATAGATTAATAGATCATGATGAACGAACTGATGCGGCAATACTTCTAATGTCTGCCCCGAACCCTCAACAGCTTCAATTATATCGCGATAAAACGCAAGTAATTTCGGCGATAATGGGAAAGGGGGATTCTCCACAAACGACCTAATCGATTGACTAGTAGCTAACGGATGGATATCATACATTTTCGTAAATGATGTCCCACGGTAGATGTCTTTATCCACACTAAATTCACGAACTCGGGCAGAAAAACCACCCACCAGTCGACCAAACTCTCTAGCCTGCTCTGCACTCATTAATTGTGGTACATCTCCCTGAAGAAATGTCGTAACGGCTCCTAATGACCCTTCTTCCAACTCGATATACTTCTCATTAGTTAGTGTTCGAAGAAATATAGGCACTTCGAACAAATCTACATTACTATCCAAAGTGGTGGTTATTTCAGATTCAAGTTCAATGCCTTCTATCGACTTTGTGTACTTATTATAGATCCGCATAATATATTTATGTCCGTCAATCTCCAGGATCTTTGTCGTATTCGTCTGACCATAAGGAACATCCGTTATGTTATATTCCACATGATTGAAGTATGCACATATTAAGGTCTCAAATGGAGTATTCATAAATCCGTGTCTCCTCATCATCTAGCAAATAACCTTTGCCGATATGAGTCCAGTTATTTTTCTCATAGTAGTCGGTTAGATCTGTACAGAGATATAACTTATCGTATCCCTTAGCCTGCACTTCGCGAATCGCATGGTTCTGTAGTTGTTCGCCAAGCTTCTTCCCTCGGTATTCTGGCTCTACATAGAGACAGGCAAACCACGGAAATAGATCCTGCCTGCTGTTCAGATCACTACGTAATAAAGCGTAACCTCCAATGATTCGATCCCCATCCAACATTACATAAAATCGGGGTACATCACTCTCCGTTTCAACCGAACGCTCCATACAATCTCGGTAGAAGTGGTAGCTCGTTTCGGTTCCCCACTGTTTCCAGAAATACTGCACAGCATCCTGTACCCGTTCTGGCTTCTGTCTAATGTCAATGATCTCAAACATCCCTAACCACTCCTTAATCATCTTCTACTTTTGTTCATTATTTCTCGTCTTTATTGCTCTCCACGTCCACAAACCAAACCATATCCCACCTAGCGAAAATATGACGAGATTAATGAAGAGACCCTTATAAAACTCATTGTTTAATGCAAACGGCCGATCATTAAATAACACCTTAATTAATGTAAAGATCAACGCCGTCGGAATGCCCCATCCAATTACTCCGTGAATAATAATATAATGGAGCTTTCCTTTTTTTATTTGACGTTCCCACTTTTCCTGTTTCGTTTCCTTCATATTGTCAGACTCCTTCTACACCTGCGTCTGCAAAAAATTCACTCTTGAGCACCGAGAAGAAATACTGATCTACATATTGTTCATTCCAAAATAATTCATCTCTAAAGATACCTTCCCGCTTCATACCCACCTTCTCCATCAGAAGAGCTGACCGTGTATTTTTTGCATTACACATCCCTACCACTTTATGAGCCTGTACTTCGGCAAAAGCAAATTGAAGCAACAACCTGGTGGCTTCGCTCGCATACCCTCGGCCAGTATAATCCGGCAGCATGCCGAATCCTAGCTCCCAACTCTTCCTAAAGTCAACGTAGCTCCACATCTGCACAAGTCCAATCGGCGTGTTCTCCGCATCATCTATGCGGCTAATGATAAAATCGTAAGCATATCGATCTACATTTGTAGGAAATTGTTCTCGATACTTCTCCCTTACCTTCTCTGCGTCTGACTCTATACTCTCTTCGTACACCCAGATGCTCGGATCACACTCCAGCCTACACAGAAAATCAAGATCTTCCTCCGTTGCTTGCGTAATGCGTACATGCTTACCTATGTATTCCATTGTATCCCTCCTTGTGTACAACTAGGCCTTCATCTTCATCAGTTAGATGGCCGTATTCTATTGAATTCTCTCCCGAACATCCACTTTTGCAATTAACGCGCTGACACGCCTTCAGTCCATCCATCCATAAATCCAAATATAAACGCAGGCCCCATAGTAATTACCATCAATACAAGACTTGCAACGCCCCACCTAAATACAACTTTGTTCTTTCTCCATTTCCCTATAATTAACAATAGAGCAGTTGCTACGATGACACTTAGTGCATAAATTGACATAATCGAACCTCCAAAATGTTAATCTAATACATATGTACAAGTTACATATCCCTATTAGCGGAACATGCAACTGACTTGCTACAATTAATCAATCCCAGCAAACTGCCAACGAGCAGAGTCTCCCTCGCCCTTGATTTTAGTGAACACATACATGCTCGGTGATTTCTTGCCACCAAATCTAATTTCTTCGAGAAATACGAGTCCTTCGTATAATGTTCGCTGCTCCTTAATAGTAAGATCACTCGTGAACGTAACGGCCTCTATCTTATAACTTGGCATGCTAGAAACGCCTGATTGTTCTTGGAACAATTGTAAATACTGCTGTTCATCCTCTTCCCATAAATAACGTATCCGGGCGTTGATTAGTTGTATAATTTCAAGTTCATCGCCTGAATAGTTCGCTTCATCCAGATATACAGGTTCTTCTATTACCGGCTCAACAACCACTTCGCTGGATGATTCGTTCTCGGAAGTGATCTGCTCTGTTTCATTATTGGTCGTTGGCGTTGAGCTTGATTCTCGCACACGTTCGCTTGTAGATTGAACTTGACAGGCAGTTAATACGAGAACAACGAGTACCAGTAAAAGCACACTTACCTTCCGCATCTCTCGATTCCCCCTTTTATAAAATGGAAAAGGTAACTTACCCAATAGCACTTCCCCCAACTATGGAACACACATTACGACCGGATCTAGGAGAAACTCTGCTATTTATCATTGCTACTGCTAAATTTTCACTATAAAACATCATAACCCATAATGTGGAATTTGCGAATATCTATACGATCCTGCCATATATGCCTTAACAAAATACGCCACGAAGCATGATTGTAATCATACTAAGGGCGTATGGCAGTTAGCTCTCTTTTTCAGTTTCATAACTAGGAAAATAAAAAAATTTATTCACTCGTCATTGATTAATTTTATTACCAGGACAGATTAAGATCGGTTAAATAGCATTTTCAGAATACCGAACGCCTTGATAGTTATATCGTTGCCGTCAGCATCCGTATAATGCTTGTCATAGATGGTATAGATTCCAGCATGCTGGATAGCACCCCAACGGTATTCAATCTTCTGATCCACACCATTCGTGGACATCACATACTCTCTACCCATCTCGGGAGAACTCGTATAATGAATACCGTGTTCCTCCGCCAACCACTGCTCATAATCTGCTTCATTAGGATTCGTAAACACTAGAATTAAAATGGCAAATAGAACAACAAGGATAACGTTTCTACCTTTTTTATTCATGTAACCTCCTTATCACGAAATTCCATAATAACGCTTGTAATGGCTTACCCACTCCGCCTTGGAGAATTGCACAAAATCATATGGCTCACACTGCCGAAGATATTGTAATTCTGCTACTGCGAGCGCATCATCCTGTTGATCTAGGTAAGAGATCGTTTCCTCATAACCTGCACCACAAAGGAGCTGCACATCAATGTAGCTGCCCGTATCCTGATTTTTGCGTTTAGCCTGCCAGATGAGCTGGTTATCCTCCACGTTCCCCATACAGAACAACATTATGCAAAGTGTTTTGAGATATTCATGGTCTTCGACATCCTGCTGATGAATCTCTTCTTCTAACTTTTGCCTGATCTGATTTCTATACTTCGGGTTCGGATCTAAGCCATATAATGCAAGTAGTTCATCTTGACGCATTATTACTCTCCTTACCTACTTCAGTATTCGATTTAATTCTTCCACTTTTTTCTTGTTATCCATTTTAGCATAAAAATAAAAAGCAAGGATATGCAGCACAATGGATAGTAACCACATTCCAGGGAACCAAGGTGCGATCACATCAAACATGTCTGGCGAATATAGCCAAACCATCGCCATTCCACCGAGTATATTCAACGTAGATGTAATGACAATATTCCATACCGGCTTAAGGGTAAAGTAGTTCCATAATGCATCATACATCACCCCGAATATTAGCGCTGCGATAACAGCAATCCCAGCAACATTCCATAGATAAGTCAACCGAATGGAATGGTTCGGATCAAAAACCGTTAACAGAAGTGTCACCCATAACGAAGTCAATGTGAATACTTGAAAGAACGATTGGCGTAGTTGTTGTATCATACTAATTTCCCCCTGAATTGTTTGATGTAATACCGACTGACATAATAGCTGGATCCGTCCACAAGCTCGACTTGAATTCTGGCCTGCTGGGTTGCTGCGAATGTTTGGATACAAGCTGTGTTAATAATTGTTTGATTATTAATTCTCACAAAATGCTGATCACTTAGATCCTCTTCCACAAATTTTAAGCGTTTGGGGAGCAAGTAGTGCTCACCTGTGATCAGACGTACATTGCACAACCGATCTTCCGACTGGATGACGGCGATCGAACTGAGCTTAATTTGCACATTGCGGTTGTTTTTAGCATTGATGACCACAATCTTTGTATCCATTTGATGAATAGCTTCTCGGATCGAATCCCAGTGCTGTTGTTCCTCTGGATGTGTAACAATCTTGGCTGTACTTCGGTCAAGCAATGAACTGATTTCAAATATAAGCTTCACGTAAATGTCCCTCCTCTTACGACTCATCATACATGCCGAACTAAGCTATAACTACGATTCCGTGTTTTGTTGCAAGAACTTGCAGGTTTGTTGCACTTTGCTTGCTCTCTATACCACAAAAGGCCACTCTACAGAGCAGCCTCTTAATCCTCATTCTCATCAAAAACATAACGACGATCCACAAAGTTCATGCTCATAGCTATCTCATCAACTTTACTAGCAGACACGCCATCCTTAATTAACTTGCCAGAAGTATCGTATACGCGGACGTTAGTCCACATCAACTCCAGTGCTTTGGCACTGCGATCTGCACTGGCTCGATCCTCATATGACCAACGAACGCGATGCCTTATGTGCTCGGGAATCCACTGAGACCTGAACTTCTTGAGTTTCTTGTATGAGATATACTTCTCAATGCGCTTGCCACCTTTGGCCATTCCATAGACCTTAGGACTCTCAGCCATCCCATGACAATATAAAATAAACACCTTGGCACCTGTTCGGAGCTGGTTGTCTATAATCACATTAGCAATGACAGCGTACATGATCTCCCCCTCATGTCATCTTCATTAGTATTCTGAAATCCAACGTTCACCTCGTTAGTTCTGAACATATCTCTCTATTTGTGTAAATCCACTCTGAGGAAAATCTCCACTCCACCGCTTTTTATACTCATCAAGCCCTAAATCTTTCATTTTCTTAAGTTCTCTGTACATTAATTTATACAATCTCACCCTGGTTACTTCTTCTGACATTAAACGGCGTCCCTCATGGACTGCTTCTGAGCTAAAGTTATCACTCATTTCATACACTTCAAATTGAACTCGGCTAGCCGATTGCTTCTTAATCCAGAATCGATATTCCCCTGGTTCTGTCTGGATCGTAATTTCGACATCGTCTGCTCCCTTTCTCAGGGCAATAAGTTTATCTACTAGATCACGAATGGCATCCGTAAGAAATGAAGCCGGGATCTCAATACGTTCACCAAATGTCGGTGTGATGAAGATATCCAGCCAACCATGGGGTTCTAGATTCATGACGATATCTATCTTCCTCACTCCTATCTCATTTTATAATGAAAAATAAACTGGAGAACTTGCCCTTTCATCATTCGTCTGCCTGTATCCACAAACCCTGCTTTGAGATATAACTTCTGGGCTGCAATGTTATCCTCATTCACGGCCAGTATGATCTCATTCATATCTGGAACAAGCTGTTGCACAAATGACGGCAATACTTGCATAGCTTCAAGGCCATACCCTTTCCCTTGATATTCGGTTGAGATCGATAACGCCCGGATCAGAAGACTTGTCTCACGATCAACGTGTTCATCTGCATATTCAGAGTATCGGTGCAAAATAAAAAAGCCAACTACCGTATCTTCATGCAAAATAACGATGGGGTATTTATTTTCATTCTGAATCGCTTCCTCGATCACTTCCGCAGGCATTGCGGTAAATCGAAACTGTTCACCTGTGAGAGAAAAATTCGCTAATGCATCATCATACTGCTGATCATACCGTGTGAGACGTATTGAATTTTTCATATTCTTAATCAGCGCTCCTTTATCTGACTTTTATGCGTTTAGTGAATTAGCTGATAGATGAATGCGCCTATGTTTCTGCCTAACGTATAGATTAGATTAATTGCGATAGCAGATAATATAACTGCCGATACCCTTGGATATTTGCGCATTAGATCAGTAATTTCCGTTATGTATTTCGTCATGTTATTATTTGTCCTCTCATTTCATAATTCCCCATGGCTGATATAGCTCCCTAATCTCATGGGCGGTATTCGTGATAAACTCATTCACTAGACTTAACGATATAACGCTTGGATCTTCTATTGGTTCATGTTCCGGTGTCTTGAGAAATTGCAGTTTCTCCTCTCGATATTGGTAGACTTCATGCTCTCGAAGACCACCTAAGTCGAAGGCTCGACCTACTTTTAGCTTATCTAGCCATTCGTTGGCACCATCCTGCTGTAGAATAAGGAATTCCAGCTTCGTGACATCTTGGGTATAGATCTTTCTCCCATCTGGAAGAGTCTCATATGGCGGATAGATATTGAATGTCCAGACCCGATCTGTGTAAATATGCGCAATGTACCCGCACAAGTAGTCCATAAATCGTTTATCCTGCATCGCTTGTTGTCTGTTCATCTCAAAATAATCCTTCAGTTGCTCATCCGTAACAAATACATGTTCTTCAATCATCAAGTGTGTTTTGGCTTTGTCAGCTCTAGTGATATTGCTTCTAACATGAATCGAATCTGGCGCAATACTGCCTAATAGAAATTCAGGTGATGGATTCGCTACTAGACGAGACGCAACGGCAAAATGAACCATCGGCCAAGGCATAGAACCACTCCTTTGTTCATAAATTATACCTTCTGTACAATGATATATCTTAAACTATATTTCTCAGTTTCCGTCTCACTATAGGTGATCTCTTCATCTAACAATCCCGTTTCAATAACTCGCATCCCAGCAAAATGCTGAATTAGGTCCTGTTCTGTAAAGAAATGAGCTGCTTTTCCCTCTTTATATTCATATGTATTGTCCTCCAGCACGCTTCCACGCCCATTGCGTTGATCCTGATCAGAGAAACATGTGAAATACATGATGCCTTGATCACGTAATTGTTTCATACTATTGCGGATCAGTTTCATCCGATCTTCCATTAGAAACAGATGTAGCACATTGTAGCAGTAAATTGCATCCCATTGAGTCTCTAGATTTATCGGTTCTAGAATAGAACACTCAATCATTCGGGTTTTCTCATCCCAATCCTTGGACATTTCAATTGCTGACTTAGAGAACTCCAGACCCACAACTGAAAAGTGGGAAGACAAATGTCGGGTATTGCGACCATATCCCGATCCGGGTACTAACACCGTTTGAACGTTATTTCTTGCAAATACGTCCGTCGCATGATAAACCGTTTGGCTTGGCTCCTCTCCCCATACCATCTCTTTGCTCTCGAATCTTTTGTCCCAGTATCCTTTCATTATTGATCTTCTCCTTTCTTGGAATTGCAGATCACACAACCCAAACAGGACAGATACACATCATGTTGTACACACTTAGGATAACCTACAGGAATTGTCGGTTCGTATTCATCTTCTTCATCAAGCGCAGTCCATTCTATATATTGTTGTTCATCGACATGACTCTGGTCGAACGCCTGAATCATTGCGGAGAAATGATCAAGTTTCACATGGCACCAATCTTCACTAGGCTCATAGTCTAACATCTGCCACTGGGTTTTCTTTCTCGCCCCATCAATCATCCGCAACGTAAACTGCTTCATAGGTTCAAGATCATGTTCTAACCAGGGCATTTCGTCCAGATCGAATCCCACTGTTCCACGTCCAACGATATTCTGATCTCGCTGAGCCAACCAGATGACAAATTCCTTCTCCCGATCTGTTTCCGCGATATAAGAACCACTGAGGACTAGAATTTCGATAAAAACAGAAGTTCCAGTATTGGTCATTCGCAACGATTCAACCAGATATGCTGCTGATCGGGGCATTGCAATTTCATTCATGCTATCCCGTCCTCCTCAGGTCTATTTCAGTTCGTGTAGGCTCACAATAAATTGCTGAATCTCCATTGCATACTTCTTCTTTTGTTCAAATCTTGGGAAGTGACCACTTTCTTCAATAGTAATGTAAGTTCTTTTCTCCCCACCTTGAAGAAAACAATTCACTTGATGGTCAGTTGTTACCAGATCACTGGTTCCATGAATAAGCAGCATGGGACCGTCGATCTGGGCTAATTGATCAGTTAACGATTCCAGTATGGCACCTTCGGATATCAGTTTACTCTGATGCACACTTGCTCTGCTCCACTCTTCTTCCGACAAAGGAGACGCACTAATCATTTGATCAAAAAAGTGCTTATCTGGCCCGTAAACATATAATTCATCTCGCCGATGACCTAACTGCTGTAATATTTCGGTACTCGCATGCCATAGTTCATACGAATTCTGCAATGCTATCACTTCCCTGCATCGCTCTGCTTCCACTACTCTATTATCTTGTTCAAATAGACGCGAGCTAGCATTCAATAAAGAACGCGACGAATCTACTAAGTCAAAGGTAGGACACTCCAAAATAATGCTATGTATTCGATCCGGATGTAGAAGCTTATACTTCACCGCCAGATAACCGCCAAAAGAGTGACCAATTAGTCCCCACTGCTGCAAGTTAAAATGCTCACGCACAGCTTCGCAATCTGCGATAATGTCCATAAGTCCGAACGATTCCTCGTTTGTAATTGCATCAGATCTCAGTACACCGCGTTGATCAATAGCAATAATCCGTATAAATTGAGAGAGCTGTTCTCCCTGGGTTAATAAGAAATCATAACATCCTGTACCCGGCCCTCCATGCAAATATAGAAAAGTAGGCAGATGTTCCTCGCCCATGGCTTCGACATATATCCTTTTCCCTTGATTCATAATATACGTAGTTATCTTAATCACCTGATCACTTTTTTCTTCATCATAACCCATGTTATGGAAAATGCGAAGTGGTTCTATCATCAACGTATACGATGAATGGAGAGTTTAGCATGCTTATATTACATAAAAAAACCCTCTAATGCTGCAGTTGGATGTTACCTCAAACTGCCCACTTCAGAGGGAAAGATTTCTATTACATATAAAGTTAGGATGTAACCTTAGACAATATTTATTTCGCGTTCAGTTTCCCATTCTCCAGATAGAGAACCCGATCACAGAGCGATAGGATGCGCTCATCATGAGTTACCATGACAGCACTTTTCTGTTGCTCCTTCGCTTGCTTCGCAATCAGGCTAACAACATCGTGCCCTCGCTCTGCATCTAGACTAGCTGTTGGCTCATCGGCGAGCAAAACCGCTGGATCATTCATTAAGGCTCGCGCAATGGCAACACGCTGACGCTCCCCACCTGACAACTTGTCCGGATATGCGGTTCTCCTTGCTGACAAGCCCAGCGTATCAAGTAATGCGGCTGCCCGCTTAGAAGCTTCACTCTTATCCACTCCCGCCAGCTTGGCGACCAAAATTAATTGTTCTTCAACTTTCAGATACGGAATTAAGTTAGCACTTTGAAAAATGAATCCAATGTTCCGAAGTCGAATATCTGCAATGTCTTTCGAATCTTTACTCGTAATTGACTTTCCATCTAACAATACCTGACCCTGCTGAGGTTCCAGAAGCGCACCCGCTATGGATAGGAATGTACTCTTACCAGAACCAGATGGCCCCATAATCGCAACCAATTCCCCTTCGGCAACCTCAAGATCTAATTCATTCAGTATTACTCGCTCACTTCCACCATCTTCAAAGGTTTGTCTAATTCCCTGCAGTACTAGTCTATTTCTCATGCTGCTGTCCTCCCAATCGCATCCAATGCATCAATCTTGGCTACTTTCCATACTGAAAATAACGAGCCTGCCAGTGACATAACGACAAAGGATATACACGTCAAGGCCAGCGTAGAGAAACCTAATTGGAATGGCATAGTAGCTGGTAAAATGGACTCAAAGGCTTGAACCAAAAGCACGCTTATCAACAAACTACCGACAGATAAAACCAATACCTGTAGTGCCACGCTTTTAGCCAAATAAGCAGTACCTGTACCAATTGCTTTTAAAATGCCGAATTGACTCGTTTTCTGAATCGTAATTACATAGAAAAACACCGCCAGAACAAAAGCAGAGATGACAAACAAAAAGGCAATCATCATCACTAGTGAACCCTGCTCTTCTTTGTAACCTGGAATAGCCGATATTGCCTCGGATTTTGTAATCACTTCTGTTCCGGGCAAAACTTTCACTACGTTTTCAATTTGATCCGACGAAGTGTTCTTAAGCGCGATGGCATTGTAAACGGGGTTCTCTGCAGATTCAGCACCTTGAGGTGCGGTTGATTTTGTTTGTAGGTTAAGCCAGTCCTGCTTATTCAAGAACACAACCGGAGAATGACTGAAGGACTCATTTTCCACGAATCCACTCACTTTCCATTGCATACCCGAAGCTTGATCCTCAATAATGCTACCAAGTTGAACCCCTGATTCAGACAACTTCCGGTCAACCATCACTTGTCCAACCTGCTGCTCAGAAATAGAAGATCCTTCGCTGACGGTTGGAGACAACCAACCATTGGGATTCACCATGAACAAGGTCACATCAACCTTCTTCGTATCTCCTGCCGGAATGACGGTCGTCATTTTCACACCTAGTGGCTCTGCATTCCCCTCACCTACGGCAAGGCGAGCTTGCTCTAGTTGGTTCTGGTTCAGTTGAGACCTGGTGAATCGATGATTCGAATTCTGCTCCAACACAAAATGAGTTGCAGTCATATTCTTAACAGAGGCTGCATTATCATATGCCAGCCCCTGTGCAAGACCAGTGACAAACAAAACCAGAAAAGCAACAAGCACCATAATGGTAGCAATTAAGGCATACCGCCCTTTAGCAAATCTCATTTCTCGAATAGCCAAATACATTCTGCTTCCCTCCCTCGTAATGAACTCAGTATAGGAAGCGAAAATGAACGGCAAATGAACAACATGTTACAGTTGGGGCAGCGTAATTATGAAACGGGTTCCCTCCGTTGTACTCTGTGCTTCAATCATTCCTCCATGGATTCGAACAATCTTGTGGACAATAGCTAGTCCTAGACCTGTATGACCAGAAGCACGTTCACGCGCACGATCTACACGATAGAAGCGATCGAACAAAAACGGTATATGTTCTGGAGCGATGCCATCGCCCGTATCTTTAATGATAATGATGCATTTTCTATCTACTTCTTCAGCATAGATTTCAATGCTTCTCCCCTTCGGTATGTGGTTTACCGCATTGCCGATCAGATTCATCCAGACCTGCATAAGCAACACATCGTTCCCCTGAATCAGAATCGAGTCAGGCACAGACATTTTTATAAGTAATTCCTTTTCTTCAAGCTGCCATTGTAACACTTGAACTGCTTGGCGAATGTGATCCCTTAGGGAGAATGTACTTTGAGTCAACGTTTCTTGCCCTTGTTCCAGTGAAGAAAGTAATAACAGTTGTTTACTAAGCAAGGAAAGATGACGACTCTCCTCCTCAATAATAGATGCATAGTGATTACGTTCCTCCAGCGAGAGATCACGTTCAGCAAGCACCTTGGCGAATCCTTGAATCGAAGTAAGTGGTGATTGAATTTCATGGGATACGTTGGATACAAACTGTTGACGTCCCTGCTCCACTCGTTCCAGTTCACCACTCATCGTCATGAAATGTTCAGCTAATTGTCCAATCTCATCCCGTCGTTTAGTTGGTAATCTCAGGTTGTAGTTTCCTTGCGCGATTCGTTTGGTTGCATCGGTTAAACTTTCAATTGGCTTGACTAAATACCTTGTACTAATTAAGAAAAGGGCAACACTTAATCCTACCGTCAACAATCCAATCAAGGCAAAAAATATGCGTAACTCCCCAAATTGCAGAATGACATCTGGACGCATAAATAAGGCATACTGTTGATTATCGATCTGAATTGGCACACCCACAGTATTACTTAATCGATTATCGAAGAAACCTGTTATAAACGGTTGATTCGGGAACTGGGCGACACCATGATAAACACTACCAGCAAGCACCAGCTTGATTGATGACTCGTCCAGATCCCTCTCCCGGAACTCACGACCATAAAATCGCTCATCCGCTCGACCATCTGTCATATAGATTTCATAACCAAGTGCTGCGGCATTATGCAAATAAGAATCCATGCCTTCAGGCTGCTGTTCAGCAAATCTCTTCATTTGTTGCGCAATGCCAACCAACTTTTCATCATTAAAGGGCTTTAATTTGACATGATAATAGATATTAGAGAACAGAAAACCCAGGATGCCACTAACTACAATAACTGCGATGGTAATTATAAACACCCGAAAGTATAACGATGACCTCAAGGAGTCTTCACCTCAATCTTATAACCGATCCCACGTACTGTTTGAATAACAAAATCATCCACGTATTCAGCAAAACGCTGACGAAGCCGCTTAATATGTACATCTACTGTACGATCGTCTCCCTCATAGTCCACTCCCCATACGAGGCGAATTAATTCATCTCTGGAGAACAGTCGACCCGGAAATTGAGCAAGCTGAGAAAGCAATTCGAATTCCTTCATTGGCAAGAAGAGAATAGACTCTCCATCCGTAACCTCTACATTTTTTCGATCAATGACGATTCGGTTCATTCGGATGATATCACTAGAAGTACGATTGTAGCGACGGAACAATGCCTTAACTCGAAAGACCATCTCTTCTGGTTCGAATGGTTTGGTGACATATTCATCTGTGCCTTGCAGATAACCCTGCTTTTTATCCAAGAGTTGGTCTCTTGCGGTGAGCATGATGATCGGAATGTCGTAATTTTGCCTAATGACATCGCATAGTTCGAGTCCATCCATCCGCGGCATCATAATATCAATGATGGCTAGATCAATGCTGTTTTCTCGTAACCTTTCAATGGCTTCTACACCATCCTCTGCCTCAATCACTTGATATCCTTCTTTTGTCATGACATACCTCAGAAGTGCCCGTATATGGGCATCATCATCAACTAAGAGCAAATGCTTCATAATTAAAGTTCTCAGACCCCTTACCTATCAAATTTACGCATACTTATTACTTTGAATACAGGATACCTCTTCGATATAAGTAGTCTAATCCCTCCACCTTATACCTCTGAATAAGTTCATTGGTCACATGTTCATGCCTTAAGATGCCCATATAGTCGGTGCCCGGCATTCTAGGCTGATAATCTGATTCAATGGTATAAAGGTTAAAATGAACTTCATCTTCATCCTCTGTAACTTCCGTCTGCTCCAATACTGCAATAACTTCATCTTCGGTTAGAAATTGAAATCCATCTCGTTCTACGATATAAAACGGATAGTTGAGATTATTTATGACGATCCGTTGCTGGAACTCTTTTAATTCATCTGGAATTGTATCTATATACTGTTCTGCTGTGGTCTCATTATCAAATATACCCGAGATCCAACTTCGCATGCCCTTACTAGCCACAATAATAAACATGACGCTCCTCCTTGGCTACTCTTATATAAAATGCCCCTGTTTCATTGCATAGCACATACCCTTGTTCCTACAAAAAAGGAACCGACCAAGGTCGATTCCTATCAAGTCTACACTTATTTCACCAAATAATCGATCACAGGATAGGACACCACATTCCGATCCCGAAGCGCTGAAGTTATCGCATCTGGGTGTGAACTTAGAATTCCATTCTGTAATAGAACCGGAGTAAAGCCCCGTTCCCCTGCTCCATGATACGTAAATGTCACGCATTCTTCTGCCGCAAATCCAGAGATAATGACAAGCTCTACATTCTGGCTGCTGAGCACTTGCTCCAGTTCCGTCTGCCAGAACGCATTCGAATTTTGTTTAGTGATGGTTAGGTCGCCATGCTTCACATCTATCTCAGGAATACAGCGGTATTCCTCTGGTTTAGCCTCATCCATACCTTCTACATCCTGAATCTGAATCACCACATGATTCTGTGAACGAAGTACATCAGCAACATGATTGATGTACTCACATGCGTGATCTATCTTTGATTTTTCCACCTGATTCCGTACAATATGCTCTTGCATATCGACAATCAACAAACCTATTTTCACTAAAGCTTCCTCCTTAACGTCCATATGTACTAATCACTAATCTCTAAGTAGCTCCCTCAGCATCCGGTCTCGGTTCTCCAAGAAACTACGGGTAATCTGAACATGCTCGGTATCCTCGTACTCCACTTCCTGAATGGAACCATGATCGAAGCTCAGTATGCTTGCTCCAGGGTAACCCAGAATAATTGGAGAATGCGTTGCAATAATGAACTGAGAGGTGTCCGAAAGGTCATGCAAAATACGCAGTAATGACAGCTGTCTCGCCGGGGATAGTGCTGCCTCTGGCTCATCTAACAAATAGATTCCTTTGGAGTTGAACCGGTTCATGAACAAGCTCAAAAAGGACTCTCCGTGCGACTGCTTATGTAAGGATTGGCCACCATAATGCCTAAGCGCACCAACCTCCTCGACATGTGAAGCAAATTGATAGAAGGATTCGGAGCGCATGAAGAAACCATTGGATATTTTGGGCAACCACCCTAGCCGCAAGTAATGACCTAATGAAGATTCGGACGCATGTGTATCATAATAATTGTTGCGCCCGCCTCCAGCCGTATTGAACCCGCATTGATAAGCAATACCTTCTAGTAGCGTAGATTTACCAGAGCCATTTTCACCTACGAAAAAAGTAATGTTGCGCTTGAACTCAAGCCGTCCCAAAGAAGCGACAGTTGGAATATCGAACGGATGCTGGTTCTTTTGGCTAACTTGATCGTGCAACAACTCTACACTTTTTAAATACATAGATAAGCTCCTTTATAAGAGGTTTACTTCTGGCTTATTACATCGTAACCTATATTGTAGTCGATAAGAAATGCTTTTGACCAAAAAACCAAAAAAGGTTAACCAGTACGTACTGGCTAACCTGGTGTGATTCATGATGCGCTTAGGAATAAACAAATCGACGCTGTGCCCAATAACTGAATAGGAAGATTGACGCCTCAGTCAACAATTTTGCCGCAATGAGCGGAAGAATTAACGTTTCGTTATAGAAGTACAGCAGACCATAATTTAATAGTAGTACGAGAATGACCAGTGCAAAATATTTGGGAAACGATTGGCGAACCTTGGACGGTTGTCCACCTGTGAACACATACTTCAGGTTGACTGTATAGTTGAAGATTGAACTGCACAATCTCGCGGTAACCACGGCCAGAAATAGATGATGTGTGAAATATTGAATAATGAATAATAGGGCAAAATCGATGAGCGCGGATACCACCGAAGATGTGCTGAACTTTAGGATCGGCAGATAGATCCGTAAAGAATCCACCAATGGCCGGAAATGAGACGAACGATTATGATCCAGGTACACCGTATCAATATACTCCTCCGTGATCACATATCCTTCTTGGTGCGCAGCCAGCAACATGTTCATCTCATATTCGAATCGTTCCCCAGGAATCTGAAGTAACCAGCCCAGCATGGAATAAGGGCATCCACGTAGACCTGTCTGAGTATCATATACTTTGGTTCCTGTCGTTAGCGCGAACACACCTCGGGTAATCGTATTGCCGAAACGGCTGCGCAGCGGTATCTTTCCACTAAACCGACGGCTACCAAGCACGATGCCCGGTGTCCGTTGCTCCTGCAACACATCAAATATGCACTTAATATCATGAGGAAGATGCTGTCCATCACTGTCGGCACAGACGACATAGCCTGTCGTGTTGCTCTCCTGAATGTGTTGGAATCCCGTCTTGAGTGCGCGCCCTTTGCCCAAATTAACAATATGTGTGAGCACGGTGCATCCATACGCTTCGGCCGTTTCAAATATTCCTCGGTACGCTGGCCCGCTACCATCATCCACGATCACAATGGAGCCAAGACCAAATGTCTGTAATTGCAAAATGAGATTCAGTAAACGAACATCCGGTTCATATGCAGGAATTAATACGGTCATGACGCTTCACCCTCCTTAAGATACAGGATGTCACTGACGCCGCGTTCCTGATCTCTCCCCAGCGGATTATTGACCACTCGCCCCATAAAGTACATTGTCGACGAGCCGCCACCATCCAAATTGTACGCTTCCGTTGCTCCTAAGTTTTTCATAACAGTAGCAAGTTCAGCCAGCGTCATGCCGCGACTCTCATCCTGGCGTCCATCCACCACGACGAACACATAGTGATTCGGAGCAATCATACCAATGGCTGTGCGAGGATTCGCATCCTGTATAGAGCGGTTACCGAAGTTAGTATCGATTTTCACACTACTAAAATCACTCACAATCTCACCATTCTGAATTAAAATGGGACCAAAAGATAACGTATTGGTCACGCCTTCAGCTAGTAGCTCTGAGGAAGAAACTTCTGTCTCGTTATATGTCTTGATCGTACCGTTATTGAACAATGCGAGCGCATCCCGCGTTGGACTATCCCGGTATACTGTACCGTTACGGATAATAACGCCATCATCTCGGAAACCGTAATAATCACCATTGATGGCAAAGACCGCGTTGTTCGCAGCAGCAATATCAGATGTGTTCTCAATAATATTCGTGCCAAAACTGTTATCCGCCAGTGCCGTGCGCAGACTGCTTGCGTCAGCTACAGTCACATCCGCTACATAATAAGTAATCTGATCCGAACCTGTCCCGGTCTCAACCTTCTCAATGTTAATCTGCATATCGTCACTGGAATAATTCCAATCATCTGATGTTGCATTCACTTCACTGCTTGTCTGTGCGGTCTGACTGGATGTGAAAGACGTAGTGCTTGTTGTATTGTCAGCAACGACCACTTCCACGTGCCTGATTAGATAACGGTCAGCTAAACTATAGAGTATGGAACCAATCGTTATGCTAATGACCAGCGTAAGGATTAACCATTTACGCAGTCGCTTCGGAGGATTGTGTTCGTTCGAACTTGCTGGGTCATTTTCTCTTCTATATGAATCCTGCTTAGTTGGTTTCTCATAGATCTTCAACATGGAAGCTCACCTCTTCATCTAAGTTCTTACAGCCATCATAGGCTGATTAGCTTAAATGAATCTGAATATAGATTTGCAAAAAAAGAAGATCACCTTTTCCCCAGTTTAGGAGTCCAGACAATCTTCTACTTGTATGATGACGAATGCATTTTATCATTTATAGTACGTCAGTGATGAGCGATAAGCAACATGCCATTTGCCACTTGCGCTAGCTTCAATTATGCGTTTTGTTCATTGGGAAAAAGCGCATCGTATGCCGGACAAGGCAGCTTTTCTAGATAATCCGATAACGCACGGGGTTGGTTCGCATAGATATCTTTTAAGGATGTACCTTGATAAATATTACCGATGACCACCGGATGGCATAATTCACAGATGAGGATATCTCCATTGCCATGTAAATGCAGCTGTTTGGTTCCGTCCACACAATTCGAGAAATAGACGCCCGGTTCCTCACGGAAACCTAATTGATCGGCGAAGCGATCCATACACGTGAAATACAGAGTCGTATCGGGCTTCTTATGTGTAATAAGTTCCGTAACCGAACGAACAAGGGATTCCTTGGGTGTAATCTGACTCCAATTGCTATGTGGCATCACAATGCTGTTCTGAATCTCGTGAATGCGAACCCCCATGTCGTAGACCTTTTCACTAATGGCTTGCATATTCGCTTGAGTGCCTTCAAATAGCAGGGTCTCCAGCACTGTCTCTAATCCTACTTCGGTACACAGACGGATGTTCTGCTCCAGACGTTCATACATGCGTGGATGTACTCGGTAATAAGCAGCATACGCGTCTGGTTCCGTGTAGTTAAACGAAATATGAATATTGGATAATCCTGCATCACGCAAAGCATGTATTCGTTCTTCTGTCAGCAGGGTTGCATTTGTATTCAACTGTGTGTCAATGCCATGGGCTGCACAGTACGTCACAATATCCAGACAGTCCTGATATTTCAGGGTCACCTCTCCCCCAGACAAACGCACTCGTTTGAGCCGTGGAAGTTCACTGATAATCCGGATAACCTCCTGAGCACTAATACATTCTCCATCATCTCGATTATACGCACAGCAATAGTCACATTTGTAATTACAATTGGATGTCACACCTACTTCCAATCCTTCTAGCTCATATACGCCGGGCGTTTCAAGTTCGAGTGATTTATACCTATTTTTAGCTGCCAATTCGGTGTACCTCCTGATTGCGTTAGTCCATGTTTTTCAACTTGGAGATTATAACGGATTACAGGGGATGTTCGATATGACATTATGTACGTTATTGATGTTTAGGTTTATATAACTAGTATATCTACCTCTTACCGGATAAACGTGTTACGAACTCGTTCTGACTTAATAAAATAAGGAATCCATATTGCGCAGGTGATAACCAACCTCACAATTCCGGTTAAACCACTTCCATCTTCAAGCTCTCTCGCAATAGGTATCTGAAGCAACAACAGATAATCAATGATGCTCACAGCTAAACTAATACTATAAAATATGATCATCAGACGAGGAAATACAGATTTCTTTCGATAAAACATTACAAGCGTAACTATGCTAAATATGAAGAACAGCACATTATAGGTCACTTCAAAAATAATGATTGCTCCCCACCAAGGGTGGTAAAAGCTTGATTGATCTGACGTTAAGATCTCCCATGTCCCTGGATTCAAAGCTGTTAAGGAGTACTGAAATAATTGGACCAGAACCATAATCATTGTAAGATAAAGTCCAATCTGTACAAAAACTAGCCACCCACCAAGCCCTGATATACCTAACGGGCGAGAATCTACTTTTTGCTCTTCTATCTGTGCTTGCATTACACTAACACTTCCTATTCTATGTAGTTATTTTCAATCACCTGAGGTACCATCAATCATAAATTGCTTTATAGCTTTCTGCTTCTTAGGGTTAAGACTCTCGTACTCTGCCCATAATAAATAAAATATCCCCACTACTAATGCTATAATGCTTAAATTCCGAGGAGCTGTCCCGACATAATCCAACATAGAATGAAACAGATCGGAGTCCCACGATGAAACATTGGATGCAAAAATAGCAGCACTCAAATATCGGATACCATATAAAAATGCCGCTATCAATAATAATAAAGTTCCTGTTGTTCTACGGCTCAAGTTAATCACCCCTTAGCGATCTGTAATCTTCGATGGTAATAGCGTACATGTTCAAGTCGTGGAGCTCTTGCTTCAACTTGGCATAATTCCGCAGAACACCTTCGAACTTCATACCCGTTTTCTCCATAACCTTCGCGGAACCTGTATTGTTGACCATACACATTGCCTGAATTCGAACAAGTCCAACTTCTGTGAAGCCAAATTCAATGATTTGATTCACAACTTCGGTCATAATACCTTTATTCCAGTATTCATGTGAGAGAACATACCCAATTTCAGCTTTCATCGTATGGCTATCACAATTCAGATAATTGCAGCTACCAATCAGCTTTCCAGTTGGCTTATACTCGATCCCCCAAGGTCCCAACTGATCAGCTTCATACCGACTTAAGACAAAATCAATAAAGGCCTTTGTATCCTCCTTGCTCTCATGCTTATCCCAAGTGGTATAGCGCGAGACATCCGGGTGCGAACAGTAGCCGTACATATCATCCAGATCTAAATACGTAATGGGTCGTAAACGTGTGCGTTCTGTTTCTAGGATAGGAAATGGATCAAAGTAACCCGCAATCGTTTTCATCGGTATCGCCCCTTATTAATTAGATGGTGTTGAGACTAATCTTTGAACCGTAGCCCCTCTTCCTCCAAGAAGTTGCGAAGTTTCGGCATTGAGGAAGGGCCGATACCATGCAGCTTCAAGATATCCTGCTCACGATAGTTTGCAAGCTCCTGCACTGTCCTTATCCCTTCATGCTCCAATGCCCGTCGAGCCGGTGCACTAAGAAGACTTAGAAATCCGGTTAGGGGTTTGCGTTTCTTCTCGCATTCTGGACATGTAGGACAGTCACTGCTTTTATAATATTGGTGACCTTGTTCACATGTTCGTAATGTCTTATTGATTTCTGCCAACATGACTCACCCTTTCATTGGACTTTATAAATTACGAAGCTAAACGAACTGAGGTGCAACCCATCATTCGCTGTATATCACTCTCTTGTTTTTCGTCCGATGTATTCCTGAATCGCACTGTTCAGTAACTTTTGATTAAAATCAGGCCAATAGGTTGGCGTAAACCATAGCTCGGAAGTGGCTGACTGCCATAGTAGAAAGTTACTCAGACGGATCTCCCCACTCGTACGAATAATGAGTTCAGGTGAAGGTTGACCTTCGGTATACAAATACGATTCGAACAACTCTTCCGTTATCTCATCAGGATGAATGCCGGATGCCACAATTTGTTCCATGGCATGCATAATATCAGCCCTACCTCCATAATTCATCGCAAAATTCAGAATCATTCCATCATTGTTCTTGGTTCGTTCCACAGTTGATTGCATCATATCCGTTAACCCCGTCGAGAACTTACGAATGTCTCCCAAAAATTGGACTCGGATGTTATTTTCATCAAATTCCTGTAATGTTGCTTCATCAAAAAATTGCGCTGGTAAACTCAGAATATAATCCACTTCATCCTTAGGACGCTTCCAGTTCTCAGAGGAAAATGCATACAGTGTGAGATATTTCAAATTCATCTTGCAACAGATCCGAATAATCTTCCGCATCGTTTTCATACCAGCGTAATGCCCTGCCGTTAGTGGTAATCCACGCTGTTTAGCCCATCGACCATTGCCATCCATCATGATGGCAATATGATTAGGAAAATGATCATTTTGAATTTCTTGACCTAGCTTCTTCTTCGTTATCATGTTAAATTCCCTCCATATCAAGCTCATCCATAAAAATCATTCATCCTTAGCTCTCAAACGGATTGATTCCAGTCTTCTTATTCGTATAATGATATCTAAGGGAGATGATTCTAAATTAACAAGCAAAATATCAGCACAACCATTTCAGGAGATTTAATCGTTACCCACCTAACTGGTAAGATTACAACAAATGATGTTAACGAATGGTTTGTAGGCTTTGAGCAAGCTTGTCAGCAATTTATTTCCGAAGGTCGGACATTTAAATTGTTGGTCGATCGAAAAGGATACATTCCAGATCATTTTTCTGTGCAGAAGGCTTGGAAAGATAAGTTCTTCAACAAACACCTTCTGCAGCACACTCAGGCTATAGCGTTTCTTCTTGAAGAAGGCCAGATCATGAACTATTTAGAACAATCGAATCAAACCGAATCCGTTAAATTCTTTGCTGATCATGAACAAGCTTTGCAATGGTTGATGGAATACTCCATATAAATTTAGGAAGAACCAGTTGCTAACTATCAACTGGTTTTTTTATATGCCCTAAATGTTAAAGTCCTTCTCTCAGAAACTCGTAAACTCGTATGTGCAATAGAAATCATCATTTTAGAGTTACTTCTTACTGCTTGTTACCTACCGCAATCCATCTTCGATCAATATCCTCAAACACAAATTCCTTATTGTTATAATCCGTGGTAGATAGCGGTCGTACAATATTCACACCTAACTCTCTTAACGTATTCTCCATCTGCTCTTGGGCATCTGTGATGAAATACGCATCGTACCCATAACCGTGCACTTCTCGATTAGGAACAATTGCTTCTTGGTTCGATTGAGTTAATACGATCTCAATCTGATCCATATATAGACACACATGAGGTTCACTCGCATCTAGATAACGTACAACCCGGAAGCCGATACGTTCGTAAAACCCTGCTGTAGCGGCCATATTCACACTCGGAAACATCTGCAAACAATGTGTAAAGCCCTGTTTCACCATGGAATTCATCTCCCTTCTTCAGACATGTTCAAGCATTAAGCCAGCCTTCAATCTCAGTACTCATATTTTCGTACCTTTGCAGACTTTCTAACGTTCCACTGACTTGAGATGTTCCCAGCTGTTGTTCTGCTTGATCTGTGCATTCAATCTTTAAGGATCGCTTCAAGCTATATTCCAGCCATGCTAACTTGCCTTCATAACCATGATTCAACACCATGCCCCAATCGGCCTTTGGTTCACCTGCTTGCTTCCGATATGCACGGACAAATGCCATGAATTTAACTTGACTGACAATGCCCGTATCAAGCACAGACCAATAGATTGCAGTTTCAACGAGATCATGCAGCGGATTAATCCGTCCCGCAGATTCCCAATCAATAATAATAGGCTTATTATGCCGCCACATGACATTTTTGGGCTCTAGATCCCGGTGGCTGATCACCTGATCTATGCTCAGTATTGTTGAAGCAGTGTTAGCCTTTGCAGTCCACTCATAGAGCTTCTGCACATGGTTTCTCAATAGCGCAGCCCATTCTATATTTTCGTGCAGACCTCTTTTCACATAACCGTTCCAGTCGATCTCTAATTGTTTGGCTGGCTGAAGACTTGTATCAAGTACGGAAGAACAATCCGTTCTATGAATCTGTCCGAGGATCGTACCCATCTGTTCACAATGAAGTGGAGTAATGTCCATAGACTGAAAAGTCTGCCCATCAATCCATTGAAATACGAGATAGTATTGATCCTCAATATGGTGTACAGCATTACCATTGAAGATCATGGCTGGTTGTGCAGCAATAGATGCGACTAGTTTATTCGCAATTCGCTCCGATTGTCTATAATTCGTAACCGCTTTAGGTCTGAGCATAATTTGAGGATTTAGTGCCTTCACTGCATATTTATCTAGGTTAGTTACTAAGGCATACGTTCTATGTAACAAGCCTCCTGAGATGGCTGTAGGCGTTCCTACTAAGTTGCCAAGCTCCAGTTCACTGCACAATTTCTCAAAGTTTAAATTATACGGAATCTCACTCATAAGTTGACTACCTCTCTATTGTCAGCGTTAACAAAAAGACAGACAACGACCTGCCTTAGCAAAGTCGTAAAGCAACACTTAATCTATCGGCCCTTCGATCGCCTTTCCTAATTTCAACTGAAATTGTACAGATTCAGGCGATAGATTGTTCACGTATATTCGGTACATCCCACTTTCGGGTACTTTGATCGTTACGCTGCCTGTTCCGGATTTTACAATTTCACTATAGATTCGCTCATTCGCAATCGACATAAGTCCAATTTCAAGTTCGTTTACTTTTTCACTCGTTACAACCATTTTGAATGATTCATCTTGCTTGAATGGAAGTTGTCCAAAGTTATTGCTTCTTGAAGCACTCATGTAAATGTCCAGATTCTTGCTATCTTTTGTTTCAATCATTCCGATCATGTTGACTTCTTCTTCCGCTTCTAACGGAGTCTCATCTTCAGACGGCAGGGTATGATTCACAGCTATAGAATCAGCTGTTGTTGGATTCCCCCCGTTATGCTCCATGACATCACTGTTCATAACATAGATGATGATACCAACTGCTACAGCACATAATATTACACTACTGCTCCACACCCACATCTTCTTTCGCCGATCTTGCATACATGTCCTCCACGTAATTGATCTCTTCCTTTAAAGAATTAAAATCTCGTTCTATATGTACGAACACCCATTTTTTCATGTTTTTCCCTTATACTTCATTCAATCATACCACAAGCTTTACTAACTTCACTCAATAACTTTCCATTTTATAACTCATAATTCTGATGAAACGGGTTGACACTAGTTTGAGGTGCTTTTATAATAAAACCATATAACATATGAGTGATTGCTCATATGTTCATAATTAAATCATTAATATAGCTTATTAATTTCATCAACTGCTTCTTAATGAGATATTTTTGCAAAAAGGAGAGAACATCGTATGTCTGGACATCATCACAACCACGACCATGGTCATAATCACGCACACACTAATAACAAAAAAGTACTGCTCATTTCCTTTATCATCATTACCCTGTATATGTTCGTTGAAGCCGTTGGTGGGTTTATAACGAACAGCCTAGCATTAATATCAGATGCAGGTCACATGCTCTCAGACTCGATTGCCTTGGGAATTGCTCTGTTAGCATTCACATTTGGTGAGAAAGCTGTGAACACAGGTAAAACCTACGGTTATCGGCGTTTTGAGATTCTAGCGGCTACACTGAATGGGATTACCCTTATCGGTATTTCCCTATATATCTTTTACGAAGCCATTGGTCGCTTCATTAACCCACCCGAAGTAGCAACCGTAGGCATGCTGATCATCAGTACGATTGGATTGCTCATCAATATACTGGTTGCCTGGATTATGATGCGTGGCAGTGACACGGAGAAAAATCTGAATATGCGCGGCGCATACTTACATGTCATCAGTGATATGCTCGGCTCTGTTGGGGCTATTGCTGCCGCTCTGCTTATGATGTTCTTCGGCTGGGGCTGGGCAGATCCATTAGCAAGTGTAATTGTCGCTGTATTAGTGTTACGCAGTGGTTTCTTCGTTACCAAATCGTCCTTACATATCCTCATGGAAGGTACACCTAAGAATGTAGATCTGAATGATCTTGTACAAACGATCCAAAACGTAGACGGCGTGCAAGGTGTCCATGATGTGCATGTATGGTCGATTACCAGCAACCTGAATGCACTCACCGCTCATATTGTCGTAGATGGCAAGATGGATGTATATGCATCCGAAATGTTGGTTCAGAAGATTGAACATCTGCTGGAGCATAAGGAAATTAAACATGTGACTTTACAGGTTGAATCGGAGAAACACATGCATGATCGTTCTGTATTATGCACCGTCAAAGGCGACGCACCAGATGCGCACGCGCATCATCATCATTAAAATGGACAGCCAACATGTCTATTCCAAAAAAAGGGCTTTTCCCGCAAGTGGGAAAGCCCCCTTTTCTTTCTTATGCTGATTTTATGCTGATCCGTATACTCTACTCTTCTCAATATCCGTATCTTAATCTCCACCACCGCCACAAGATGAGCAACTGGACGAGCTGCAAGAGGAGTCTGAAGATGAGCCTGAAGAGGAATCGGAATCTCCAGAAGAATGATTGTGATGATCGCTGGAATGATCTGCATAACAACTTGAACTGCTCGAGCACCCGCTACTTGACGAAGCACTCTTCTCTCTCGGGAAAATGTCTTGTTCCAGACTCTCCATGTGCATTTCATACGTTGACTCATCTTGTATGGAGTAATACACCATTGCACTTGCCATGAGAAGAGCCACATTGCTCGTACCTGAACCTGTCTTGTCAAGAGATAACTCTTTCTCGTTCAGGTTAGCTGATCGCTGTAACTGCTCGATTAGGTAAGTAACCACTTGTGCTGTCTCGGGCTCTTCCTGCGTACGCCTAGCATGGAAAAGCTGGTTCACCAGTTCAGAACGGTCCCCCTGTACGATCAGCTTCTGTACGTCGCCAGATAACGGATACCTGAAGAAATCACCCCAGATCGCGGAACTATAGGGAGTAAACTCAAAGAGCTGACAATACACCCAGTCAAACCAAGCACGCGCACCTGGCGTATCACTGCGATTAACTGCTGGCTCATGGTGTACCATGGCACCCATGAATTCTGCACAAAAATCGGCGTACGATCTTGTAAACATCAGCATTTCATGCCACAACTGATCCACTTGTTCACTGAACATAGGCACCTGCTTCAGCAGTGAGGCCATAATGAAATACCGCTTGAGCTCCAGCAGCTTCCACTGATACTCTAGCTTGCTCATGTAAGGATGCTCCTGTTGCAGCCGTAATTCTAGTTTGTCTTCAGAATGTGTATAGAAATGTGTTTGGAAGCTAGCCTCCAGTCTCTGAATGGTCTGGTTATATGCAATCTCTTTGCGTAGTCCAAGATTCTGAGGTAAATTGGTGCTTCTGTACATGTTCTTCCGACGTCTTCTTCGGCCTCTTATGGAACGATTTCCTTTCATTTTACGCCCTACTACAATTCCTATGATAATGAATATAGCTGCTCCAAAGTAAACCATCCACACCACAACACAGTCTCCCCTTCCTGCTTCTCTCTATGTCTGTTCACAACTTTCATCTAGTATAAATGAGGATCATTAACAATGAAAAGAGCCCTTTGGCATACATGCCAGGGCTTTATCGTTGTTATGTTATTGCTACACATCATCTTATGACAATGCAATAACTAGGCTCGTTATAAGAAGTAGAAGGGTTACAGGTGTCCAGATTCTTCGTTCCCACACACTTGGTGTCATAAGATTCATTATCGTGCCCAGCACCAGGTAGGCAATGATAAACCAAATCGCTGTATCGGCAAAAGCTGACCATGCAGGCATTAGCAAACCTGATTTACTTAAAACAATGACACCGATCAGAACCAGAACGGCGATCTGAAACAAACAAATAATACGCATAAACCGAGGGTATCGACCGGGGAATTTTCCACCCATTGCGTATTCGCCCCATGGCACACCAGCAGCTAATGCAGCTTGGAAGAGAATGACGACAACGATCAATATAGCAAATATGATCTCTGACATGATAATCAATACAGCCACTCTCCCCGATGACTAGAGACAATACGTTGTTGCCTCTAGAATGCAATCCTTTTACAACACTATATGCCCAAGTCCTTCACTAAATACAGCAATAATTCATCATCTACCATCACAGGTTGTCCAGGTACCACTTGAACATTGTTATACATGATCCCTTTCCCATCCATGACATAACCACGCTGGGTGTACATCCTTTGGGCATTACCATAATCTTGATACAGCCCCACACCGAGTCCAATACGTGTATAATCTCGGGCTGCAATTTTCTCCATCTCATCAAGCAATGCACTGGCAATTTTCCTTCTTCTGAACTCAGGGAATACGTTAAGATCATTAATTTCTGGAATATTTTCATGACTGAAAAACGGATACTCGGAGTGATGTAACAGGTGGCAAGCACCTGCAAGTACCTCGTTACAGAATGCCAACAGGGTTACTCGCTTTCCTTGTACATTCTCCTCCAAACATTTCGCAAAGTAATTGCCCGAACGATACCATGGAAAATGATTAACGAATTCACGATCAAGCATAGCTGCTTGATCCTGGGTCGAGAGTTGTTTTAGCGTAACACTGCTCATCTTTACTACCTCCGCTTCTTGGTTATGCTCCCCAACTAAGCTCCTCTTGATATGTATACTGATTCCCGCCTTCATAGGCGACTTGACCATAATATACTTTCACACCTAATTCTATTGAAATCCCTAATCCAACCGTATGAACATCTACCTCTGAGTTATGATACTTTAATCTGACCGGACATTCGTAACTAGCTTGTGCCCCGTTGTGCTCTCTTGAAATATTGATGTATACCTCTGTATTGTTCCGGTCGCTAGAGCCATATTCGTACCATTCCCATGTATCTTCATAATCTCGATGAGAATCATCCAAGCCACTGAACAGGTTAACGTCCTGGATAAAATCCGTCATCTCTCGTTGGATATAAAACCAGAACTGCTTCTGTCCCATATTTCTTCGCTCCTAATTCAATGCTATCCTCTATCTATAGAGAAGCTCTTTCATATATTTCAGTGAATACTGAATCATAATCATATCGTTATTCATGTTGTGGAATTTTCCTACGCATATAGAATGCGACCTCTTCACTTCCTGTATCGTTATTGGAGTATAGCGAGAGGTCAATTCCTTCGATCTGAAATCCACATCGCATATAAAACTGTACTGCGGCTACATTAGTATTTTGCGTCTCGACAGTCACCGCTCGTAGCCCGTTGTCTCTAGCCAAGTTGGTCATCTTATCGATAAGGATCTTGCCGTACCCTTTCCGCTGATGACGCTCATGAACCTGAAGATGCCAGATTAACAACGTATTATTCCAGTATTGAGGCTCAGCAATCGAAAGTGCTACTAACTTCTGATCGACGTACACCCCATATGAATATCCCAATGTAACAAGCTGGTTGTATCGCTTCAGATCCTCTTCATCATTCATTTCTTCCTTCACATACGGCGGATCTACATCAATGAGATGGATTCGTACGGTGTAAGAGTATGGTATCTCCGTCTCTTCTCTTGAACATTCGAATTTACGTGTGGATACGTATCCAAAATGACCGAGCTGAGTAAATTCATCCATCGTCATCGATGTAATTTGTCTTAATTCCACGAACAGTCCTCCTATAACTTGATCACACACCCATTCATAACACTAATTTGTTGCAATACTCGCAACCACACCTTCTCCCACATGGTAATAAAATGTACTTTCATCAATATATAAGCAATCCCATTCTCTGTATATAGGTTGGTCGAACATCATCACTACTTTCTTCATGGTATGATTGATTGCTTGAACTCGAATGACCTGACGATTCGGCACTGTTCCCTGTTTCTTCGCTTTATTAAACCAAACCCTGCATTCTTCTTCCGTCAAATCTTCTGCGTACATCCCAATCTGGTTCTCCAATAGTGTTTCGAGCGAATGCGTATCATGCCGTTCTGGTGAATATGATCTTGAACCATTGATTCTCCACAGATCATAGACATCCTCACTCTTCAAATAACGCTCTCCATCCACATGTACTGTTCTCCCTAAGGATTGGATCTCTTGCTGCAATGCATTGTATAATTCTCGACTCCAAAATATACTTCCATATCGAATGCCCGAGGCCGCCATAAATTCTCGGTTCAAAGATGAATATTGATTACGGAGTGGTTCTTTCCAAACAACATATTCACCGAGATCCAGAACCTCTACATATCCCGAATCCGAGCATCCGGGGTAAAAACAATGTTCACACACATCAATTTGGATCATATTGAGTTCTGCGTCCAGATCGTACAGATTTTGAGAGATCAATTGACCATTAACATAAAAATGGAACGTGTCATTAGGTGTTGGTACGATTTTATAGTTCTGCGCTTTAATAAGCTCACCCCTCCAATGGAACATCTAATGTAAAATAAAATCTGACACCATTAGGCGTATTTCCAACCCCATACGATTGCTGGTGCAATTGCATAATTTCCTTCACGATGGATAATCCTAGACCGGTTCCCCCTGCTTGGCGACTGCGAGCATCCTCTTCCCGATAAAAACGATCCCATATCAGGGATAATTCATGCTCTGCAATAGTTGACCCCTCATTTTCTACCGAAACACAGACATTCTGCTTCTGTACATCATGCTGGATGAGAATCTGAATTGGGCTTCCTTCGGTACCGTTACGAATGGCATTACTGAGATAGTTGAGGAGTACCTGTTCGATTTTCTCGGGGTCCGCCCAAGCGCACACGTTCCGATCTCCCTGAATTTGAATCTCCATGCGCTTCGCCTTCGCAAGCTGCTCCATCTTCTCCATGGACTCTAATGCAAGTTGATTCACCGAGAATAACTCACCATGTAGCTTCACCGCTCCGGCTTCCAGCCGAGTAAGCTCCAACATGTCTAGCACTAATTTCTCCATCCGATCCGCTTCTCGTAAAATGGTACGGATGTATCGCTCTCGTTTATTTTCGGCGATCTGGTCCAGAAGCCCTTCGGCATACCCCTTCACGACACTAATCGGTGTCTTAAGCTCATGAGAAGCATCAGAGACAAAGCGCTTTTGCAGTTCTTCCATCTTGCTTTTGTATTCCATCTCCAGCACTAATTTCTCATTCGTTAGTTGAAGCTCCTTCAATGTGCGATCCAGATTCGAAGAAAGGCTGACCAGGCTCTCTGACAGACTGCCCAGCTCGTCTTTACTTTCAATAGAAGAGATCGCAGTGAAATCAAGCTTCGCCATACGTGCTGCATTTAGGTTCAGCTGTATGAGCGGACGTGAGACCATTTTAGAGAACAAGAACGAAAGAACTACAATGAGTAACAATCCCCCGGTAATACTGAAAAAGGCATAATACACCTCAAGTGCGCCAAATGCCTCACCAAGCTGGGTTAATGGTGTTAATGCAAATAAATACTCGGTCACCTTTCCATCACGCAGGATCGGCTGAACAAATACGAGATTATGTACCCCGCTAATGGGTTCCTTCCACTCGATATGAATGGCTTCTCCCCGGTTCACTTGCTCGTTATACTCTGCTGGCAGAGGGAACCACACCTTGAGTGCAGCAGCCATGATGCCTTCTCTGTTATTCCACTGCCCCGGTGCTGGCAACAATACAGAATCAATGGTTCCGCTCACCTCGATAACACCTTCTCGATTCGCATTATACGGCAGTGATCCTACCGCAGACGAGCCATTCTTACGGATGACATACGGTGAGAATAACGAATGCCCTTGCTCCACATAATACTCTCCCTTTACCGTTATACGATCACCGGGTTGCAAGCCATATGCAGTCAGTGCGGACATGTCGGGAAAAAAGGATACCGCAATGGATAACGGCTGCCCTGCGTCTGTACTCAGTTGAATCCGAAACGGGTTATCGTATCGCACCTCTCCATCTGTATCCAAAATCGCCATTTGCACATGATTTTGCGTAATGAAACTGCCCATAACAGTCGGTGTCTTCTCAGCAGGCCATTTCTGCTGGGTGTAATCCGAAGCGAAGGATGCTAACTTTTTCCCGAGTTCAGTCGTACGCTCATGCTGGTAGAAACGTTCGAAGAACCAGAAATGTCCCGCCACGACTGCCGCGAAGAAGACAATATAGAATATCAAGTTCGCCACAAACAGCTTAAATACGATGCCTCTTGGCTTCATGACTCAACCTCAAATTTGTAGCCGATGCGAAACACCGTACGAATATAACGAGCGTCTGACTCCAGCTTTTTGCGCAGATTTTTGATATGTGTATCCACCACACGAGGGTCACCGAAATAATCCACACCCCATACCTGATTTAACAAATGCTCACGCGTTAAGGGAAAGTTCTTATGTTTCAGCAAATGCAGCAGCACATCGTATTCTTTATAAGACAGCTCAATAGGCTGTCCGTTGATCTCCACAAGACGTCTTCTCTCATAAATGACCGTATTGCCAAAAGAAATCATCGGCTCCTCCTGACCCACCGTGTGCTCGACACGCTTCATCAGCGTCTCTGCGCGAGCTACCAGCACTCTTGGACTGAAGGGTTTGGTCACATAATCATCCGCTCCCAATTCAAATCCAAGCAGCTTGTTCTCTTCCTCGGATTTGGCAGTCAGGATAATGATTGGCACCGTGGATTGTGAGCGTATCTGCTTACATACATTCCAGCCACTTACTTTCGGAATCATCAGATCCACAATGACGAGATCGACTGGACGAGTCTTAAATAACTCCAGTGCCTCTTCCCCGTTAGCCGCTTCGATCACTTGCCAAGAGAATTGCGTGAAATAATCGCTGACCAATTCACGAATGGATTCCTCATCTTCTATTAATAAAACGGAACGTCTCACAGTTCTCCCCCTAAAAACACATGAATCACACAACTGTAATGTATTATAGCAACAATGATAATCATTTTCATTAAAATTGAATGTTGAAAAGGAGATGAACGTATTCCAGCATGTCTCTCTCTCTTCATAGCACATCTCATCACTCTCCTGCTCGGAAGCGCTGGGGTCTCTCGAAACGGGTAGGGATCTACCTATCATTGATTGTGCTACTTTTGTGTGGTTGTTACTTAGCCATGATATTTCATTTGCAGCCCAGTCGCAAAGACCCGATCTTGTTCAACTGGTTTGGCTGGTATGATAACGAATCACTGATTCGCTCAATCACTACGATTCGTCTGCCACGTATCATCTCAGCGGCTATAGTCGGAGCAGCACTTGGTATTGCTGGTTGCCTGCTACAGTCGTTAACGTCTAATGATCTGGCTGATCCTGAAGTCATGGGCATTAATCAAGGAGCTAATATGGCAATTGCGGTACTGCTCGTATTGCTGCAATTCCAGACGTTTCGTTTTTTTACCGTTACAGCCTCCATGCTTGGGACAGCACTTAGCGGTATAATCATCTATTTTCTCAGTGTGCGCAGTCGTTTCAGTTCCAGTAGTGTGGTGCTAACTGGGCTTGTGAACAGTCTGTTCTTCAGCTCAATGACAACTACCCTCATCATCTTTCATGATACGGATCTGTACCAGCTTCTTCGCTGGATGGCGGGCGATCTATCAGGTATGTCCTGGGATGATGTTATCTTCTCTTTGTTCACGCTTGTCCCCATGAGTATCGTTTGCTGTTTATTTGCCGCGCAGTTAAATGTGTTATCCATGGGTGAGGACACAGCCATCTCTGTCGGACAACGACTAACGGTTGTTCGTAGCGGAATTATGATAGCGATTATCGTACTGGTAGGTGCAGCGACTGCCATATGTGGCCCGATTGGATTTATCGGTCTCATGGCCGTACATATCATTCGTACACTGGTAGGTATAGATTATCGTATCATTCTGCCGCTCGCAGCACTTATGGGTAGCGTTCTGCTGGTATACGCTGATCTGGTTGGGCGAATGTTGTTCTACCCGATTGAATCACCTGTTGGACTGATTACTGCATTCATTGGAGCACCCTTTTTCATTGTCCTGATGCGTATGCGTGGGAGGAAGAACGCATGAGACATATGATAAGTTTATCTTTCCGCAGCAAAGGTAGTTACTCTTTTCTAATGACTACCGTACTGGTGATGATTGTTGTGGTCTTTATCCTGTCACTTCGTTTCGGGGCTACACCGGTTACCTTTGGCGAGATTGCTAACCAGTTCCGTGCGCATGCCGGCACCATCTATGAACTTCGGTTACCCCGTGTACTCTGTGCTCTGCTTGTAGGTGTTTCTGCCTCTGTGGCAGGAGCTATTCTGCAAACGGTGCTTCGTAACCCACTCGCTTCACCCGATGTGATTGGCGCTACCGCGGGTGGTGGGCTTGTAACTGTGCTTATTATTCTGCTTGCGCCGTTAACGCCAGCGATCTGGCTGCCTGTGTATTCGATGGCAGGCTCCGCAGTAGCAAGTATACTTATTTTTCTTTTGGCTTATCGGCGTCAGGGGAACTCCATGATTCGGCTTGCACTCGTGGGGATCGCTGTCAGTGCAGCTCTACAAGCCATCATCAAGATGTTAATTGTCAAATACGCCATGAGCTCCAGTCAGGCACTCGTCTGGCTCAAAGGTAGTCTTTATGCACGCAATTTGCAACATGCCGAGTTGTTATGGCCATGGACGGTAGCTGGATTAATCGCCGCCATGTTGCTTGTTCGGTACCTGAATGTTTTGAAGCTGGATGAGTCTGTGCTTGTGTCCTTAGGCACCCGAGTTCGTACTGTCCGAACATTACTGCTACTTGTGGCATTGGCTTTATCCGCAAGTGCTGCCAGCATCTCAGGCAATCTCAGTTTTGTTGGACTAATTATTCCACATCTGTCACATAAGCTGACTGGGGAAAACTTCATCCGTTCCCTACCTTTTACGGCAGCTCTGGGCGGATTACTTGTGATGCTCGGCGATCTTCTGGGTCGCGTCATTGTGCCACCGATGGAGATCCCTGTCGGCATCATTACGTCACTTATTGGTGCACCTTATTTTGTATACCTCATTATCAAGCAAGGACACAAAAAATAACGCATATGGAGGAAACATACCTAATGAACCGTAAATCACTACTCTGGAGCTTCATCTTAATCATGACACTGATTCTCGCCGGTTGTGGGGGACAGACAGCAGGAAACACTGCAGGGGAGACAGCAGATCAGGAGCAATCTACAAATACGGCTGATACAGACAATAGTCAGACGACCTCTGCTTCTGATACAACAACTGATCAAAGCTCAAGTGAAGACAATGCAACTAATGCACCGTCCATTACTTCGAATTCCGATGGTTCCTATGTTGTAAAAAGTGCATGGGGAGAAACTACATTGCCTCGTTCACCCCAAAAAATTGTAACGCTGCACTTCTCCTTTACGGATGAAGTAGTCTCACTGGGGATTACACCCGTTGGCATCGCTGGCTCTTACAATGCAGAGGTACTCGGATACTTAAAGGACAAAGTGAAGGACTATACCTTCGTAGGTAATCATCAGCAGCCTAATCTGGAAGTCATCTCTTCCCTTAAGCCTGATCTCATTATTGCAAATGCCGATGTCCATGGAGCGATTCGTGATGATCTGGAGAAGATCGCACCAACGATTGCCCTATACACCAACGGTTATGGTGACATGGAGCAGAACTTCGCTGTGCTTGGAACTTTGCTCGGTAAAGACAAAGAGTACGAGCAGGTGATGAGTGAGTTCAATTCGAACATAGACCAAACAAATTCGAAAATTACCGGAACTCCTAAAGTTATGGTTGTGAAGGTGCTGGAGAAGAACTTTTATATCTGGATGAAAACATCCTATATCGCCACACTGCTAGAGAAAATCGGGGCAGAATACAGCTTCGATGAAACCAAATCCAGTCAACAGCAAACACCAGGTAAAATCGATGTTGCCGACGTTGATCTGGAGACACTAGTACAGGAAAATCCAGATTATCTGGTGATCTATGGTGCTCAGGCTGACCTTGATAAATGGATGGACAACAGCACTTTCCAAACGATCAATGCAGTGAAAAACAACCATGTGCTAGTTGTAAATGATGAAGTATGGGCACTGGGTAAAGGTCCGTTGTCCGGAGCAGAAGTCTTGAAAGAGGCTTTGCCATTCTTTACGAAATGAAACTAGGAAGAAAATATATCGATCATTAAAATCGGAACTTTGGAACGACTCGCATAATAGTTCTAACAGGTGATTCGATCACACACAAATGTATGTAGCTCACGGTGGATTATAACTTGTGGATAGAGTGATGATGAAATTTCTAATTCACAGATGTCCGCCGTGGGCTTTTTTGTTACGTTCTAGCAAACTTTTTTATCTATCTCGTAATGCCATATATTTAATAAACATCTTCGAACCGCAATATGAACCAACATCTGCGTGTTGCGTAAAACACAATATAGAAGCAGGATAATGTTGCCTCCATTGAAGCTTTCGACCAGCCTGGATTTCCTAACTTAAAGACAACCCATTGATCCAATCCAACTCTCAGATCTGAGAGCAATGCCCGCGCTAATTCCCTCGCCTCGTTCTCATCAGCTACAACGGGCTCTGTACATGTACCTCGGAGGAACATATCGATTAGCGAACCTTCGAACTCATAGCGATTCAGCAACGTTGCTTGATCCAGTTCATCAACATGGACTGGCAAAAAATCAGCATACTCTTCCATGAATTCTTCACTGGAAAGAAGGCATTTCAATAGTTCAGCTTTCTCATTATGTAATGCAGAATCCATGGGCTTAGTATGTCTAAACAATGAAAAGTAAAACTGACTCGTACCTGTGTATTTTTGTTTCAATACATCTATCGTTTGGTATGAAATCTTCATGTAAACCTGATCACCTCATTACAAGTAACCTAGATAATTCCTTCTCTTACGAATTCGCTTTTTTTGATATAACCATAGATGCTCATCATTCACCATTCTTTCTATTCCCAATCTTCTATATCGCGATGCCTACCCAAACCTACAGTATCAAACTCATCTTTGCCCTGTAATTTGCATACTCCCAAAATTTCAAGTGATCGGTTGATTGCAGACTGACTTAACGTTTCCTCGAAAATAACCTGACTGGAGTCCCATACCATTGCATTCTGTGAGCCGGTTCCTCCGAAATATTCTGCTTCAATATAAGCAACCAAGCCAAACTTAGAAATTTCTATACAATAGTAACTAATGGTATCAGTCAAATACTCATAGTTAGGCATGGTTGTACCTTGATTCATATTTATCTCATCATATAGCTCATCTGTTAGGGGGATAACGATTAATTCATTGTAGAACGGGATAATCTTAGTGCTCGTATACTTCTCCTTTAATCGTTTCATAGCATCAAATGATGTGACTATTCCTCTAAAATCGTATCCCACGGGTTCACCTTCCCTACTTTTTTATATTATTACGCAAAGAAACAGCAACATTAAGACATGCCTAAACATCTGCTTGGATCAAACGATACTCATCATCAAAATCTGTATGGATACGATGTCCACCAAATAGGTCTCCGTCCGAGAACTTCTACTAGAAAGAAAAGTCTACCTTTTGTAATAAATCAATGGAAAGCATGGATCATTAACAACTAGCGTGTAATCCGTACCTATACTTGGTGAAGTCCAACGTATGATTGATTTTGGATTGAAAGAACTCTTGATGCGCTTGCGTTATTCTAAAATACCCAAAAACAGGATGCTCTTCGGATAAACCCAATACATTACGGTATTCCCATATGGTCACATCTCGAATTTCCTCTTCACCAATAACGATAGCCACCTCAGCGTCTACTTCACTCCATTCTATCGATCTAGTTACATCTTTTTCCTCATAATAATAAGGAGAGATGCACTCTTCCACAGATAAATTTTTGCTCCTAGCAAATTCAATGGCCTGGTATGAATCATGACTACTACCGATGAACATATAATAGTCCCAACCACAATGCACAAAAAAATGATCTTTGGCGTACAACTGACAATCCGCATAATTTCTGAGTATCATCTTGCAGATTGTGCGAATTTCATCGGTGTTATATACCCCATCTTCCTGAATTAAAATTTGACTGAATTCCTGTTCATATAACACAGAATGTTGATCTTCTTGTGAGATTGATCGATCCGATACTTGAATAACCCGTAGAGTCTGCAGTTCTGCTTCCTTTAAAAACACCATGATTGTGTCTATATATGCTTCTTCAACAAGAAGGTATTGTTCCAATGTGAATATATTCCCTTGAATGACTTTTCCAATCTCGGATGGGCATGTCCATTCATCTAGTACATTGTTGATTTGCCATTGATTATTCATTTTATTCTCTCCTGGGTACAAATTGTTCCATGCTCTTAGCCCAATAAGGAACACTTTAAACTCTCACTACATTGCTCCCTAAATATTAATCTCATCCCAGTTCAGAATGACGTAGCCAATTTGAATGACGATCAGAACCAGATAACTTATCCCTATAACGAGGCTGAACTTAATACTTTTCTGGCTAATCTTATACTCTGCTGTACTGACCGTATCGTGATGAAGTCGGGATTGAAGCCTGTTCTTTGTTTTCATGATCAAGTGCAACTCAATGATTCCGAATACTGCCCAGAGCAATGTACACATCAATAATACAGCATTTGAAACAGACAATAGAAAGAGTACGCCCACATCCGAAGTTGTACTATATTTAAAACTCAAATTGACGATGAAGGTTAAGATAAATAATCCAATACCAATGTAACTATAATACGGTGTGTATTTGGAAATTCTCAGAACTAATCCTCCTCTCTGATTGTTGTGACCCATTTTCTAAAACCAAAATTCATAGAATTCCTCCGCAAACCAAAACCATACAATCCCCAGGATCATCATAACGCTTCCGCATATTTTTAACATCACTTCTACCCATATTGGAATATCACCACTCGGTGGGTTATCCTCGAATTCCCAATTGGGTTTGACCGTTCTGTATCTCCAGAAAACAAACCACTTATATAGAATATCTGGAAAAAAGCAAAAGACCACACCCATGAAGAACACCGGAATGGAGATATAACCAAATGTACTGCTGTCCCATTCCATATCGATCATTTTCATTTTATTTGCGTATAGGTTTATACGATTTTTATTTAACAAAATGTGCCCGCTCTTCCTGCTGGGAACTAAATATAACATTAGGGTAGTGGTTAGCCATGGGAGGAATCTGATGTTCAGAGAAAAATTGAAGCTCCTTCATCTCGTCATGATCGGGAGAAAGTTGTCCAGACTTAATGCTGCATTCAAAAACTATCGTTAAGTATTCGACCTGATGGCCGTTCGCATAGGTAAAGCGTTGATCCTCGCCACCATAGACCCCGTTGATTCTCTCTGGTTCTATCACAAGTCCTGTTTCTTCCATCGCCTCTCTAACCATCGCTTGAGCTGGCGTCTCACCTAGTTCAATAGCTCCGGCAATCAGTCCCCAAGTGGACTCCTTATGCTTACGACCAAATAATATCTCCCCTTGCTCATTACGGATAATTCCAGCGACACCTGGCATAAAAACAAGCTCGTTTCCAATCTTTTCTCTTAGATTTTGATAATAATCCGACATGCCCATATTCTCAAATTCCTCCTCTGAATAATTCGACTAGAATTCAACCGTTGAACTTAACTTATTAAAAAGAACGTATTTACCTTTAACTAAGTTTCACTTTTATTCCATCTATGGCGAACATTTCTTTCATCATTACATTTTACTTCATCCCTCACATTGCTTGTTTCATGAAGTATTAGGATCGTTTAAGGAATTAGAGGAAAATAGTACTAAATTTATATTTTTAGGAGGTCACTATTGAAGAAAAGATTATTTACTGCAGCGCTGATTCTGACCCTATTATCTGCTTGTGGCACAAGCACTACTGACGAGAACACCGCTATGAAAAAGGAAACGTCCAGTGAACAAACGAATAGCACAGCAACGAATACTGAACAAGTAGACAATGAGAACTCTGACGCATCGACTGAAACTGTCATTTCTGCTACATTATCCGAGGCTGAGGACATCCCAATCCAAGAGTATGATAACAGCTTGTGGGGTTCCCTCACGGAGCATCAGGATGAGATGAACGGTAGAGTCTACGAAGAGAATGGCATCTTCTATATGAAGCCTTTGACACGAGTTAATACTCCCTTTGATTCCACTACAGGTGAATACACTTGGGAGCATGATTTTAGACCAGGTACAATCGTTAACCCTAACTTCAACGTGGATGATCAATTAATATACCTGACCACAAGAGAGATTACAGGCCTGCGGAAATCGGATGGTAAACAGCTGTTTTCCATCGACATTCCCGAATATGAACTCATGTCAGACCTACATCTCACGAATAATTATTACGTGATCGCTCAACAACCCAAGGGTGCTGACGCCAAAGACTATAAGCTCTATGCTTATGATCGCCAAACCAACAAGCTTGCTCACGAACAGGAACTGAGCCTGAATACAACTGTAGTCCTCTATCAATTTGCTTCGCATGGTGATCTCCTCTATTATGTCGATAATGACAATATTCTCACTGCAATTGATCTTGCAAGTGGCGAGCAAATGTGGACGCAACAGGTACCTCAACTTCGATTAGTGCATCCACTCGTGCGTGAGGATCATGTCTATGTATTTGACTATGATCATACGATCTACAGCTTTGATGCAATAACAGGCGAGCAGCAGCTGGAACTTGAAACAGAAGGAAGCACCATCGGTGTTAACATAGCCAATCCCATTGTTACGGATAACAGGGCTTATATCCTTTCAGAAGAGGAAGCCTTCTACCTTTTGAGCTATGATACCGAAACAGGTCAAGAACGCTGGAGACTAGATACTTCTGGTTATCATGTCTTTGGGATATACTTGATGGCGGGTACACTCTTCGCACTGGCAGATGATCTGGAAGATGAAAGTGATGATCCGATGACGTATATTGTCAAACTCGAACCCGAATCTGGCGAGATCCTAGAAAAAATTAAGCTTGAGCACAAAATCTCCAAAGGGCCACGTAGCAGCCGTGAAGCTGTGTTAACTTACGTGGACAATGATCGAATCTATATGAAATATAAAAAAAACATGTACTATATCTCAAAGGATATTTAAGATATTAAAAGTGGGCGATTCTACGTAGCTAGAGTCGTCCACTTTAGATGCTATGGTATAACATAAGTACATCTACTTACTACATAGCTACAGACTGATCTGAACAAATTTCTACACTTTTTTATCAAAAATATGGTTGTTGTCATCTGAATTATCTTGATTCTGTCTTTTCACTTCTGCTCTTAAGTACCTAACTTCTTGAATCAGAACATCAAGTCTTCTCGAGGTTTGGGATGAATCTATGGCATAACGTATAACAAAGGCAATGATTAGAAACGCAAAGATACTCACGAATATTATCAATAAAACGCCGAATAATTCCATACAAGTACAACTCCTTACTAACTGAATCAATTTCATAATACCGTTAGCTGCTTAAATCAAGGCGAGATATAGATCAAAACGGTTTAATTGGTCTATATCTCGTTACAAAAAATTCCGTTTTTATGAGTTATGAAATTGATTCAACTGAAACTATATATCTGTGATTGCACATGAGTGCTTATTTCAATTTTTCTAAACAGATCGCATTCAATATGCCCCTACTCGATCTCTACGAGAAAATCCTTACAACAAACAATCAGTTCAGGCATACCTTCACCTTCAAACAGAATATGAAGCTCATATCCATCATCGATCCGATAAAGTTCTTCATATAGCCAGGATCTGCCGACAATATCTCCTTCTTGTTTGATGATTTCGGGTGCAATCAGTGTGAGCTTGTTTATATTCGTAAAGCCTCCGCGAGTATCGAATCGAATGACAAGTTCATCACCTGTTACGAGTTCCGTTACCGTACAATCGTGGAAATGCAATCGTCGACGCACCTCGACTGGAATGTCTTGCGCTACGTTCACTTCTCTGTACTCCTTCAGCACAAGCTGCATTTGTTCTTCATTTCGTTTGCTCTGTTTCTTCAATTGGCGCATTATGCCTCTCGTGCAATAGCCTAAAGTAAATAAACGAATATCCGCAATTCGGTCATAGATTTCTTGGGGTAATCGCTCAGCCTGTTGTTTATAATTCCACTCCATCATTTCTTGGTACTCTTCTTGGCATTTCTTCTCGTCAAACGGAGGGCGGGCATCATACGCTGCAATGAGCTTCTCGATATGTGCTCTTTCTTCCGGTGGCATGGAATAAACGATCTGATCTTCTTCTGTTACCTCTGCTCCGCTAAAAAACTGGTCAGCCCGTGTTAAGACCTCACCATCATGCTCTAACATGAACCGAGGGTCAGTATTGTATATTTCGCGCTCTTGTTTTACATGTGCTTGTTCTTTTCTCTCATACAGTCGTTGAAAAAGGGCTTCGTCCAATTCATAAGCTCCGCTATGTACTTTCATCCCAAAATGAAGTCCTGTCCGTTGGCACAGTTCATACCATTCATCCGTTAAATATTTCATAGATAATCGCTCCTACTGGTGTTATAAATCTCTCTCATAGCCCGCTCTGTGGCTCTATCTCCATTTGGATGTCCTTCAATGATCTATTGGGCTATGGATGCATACACCTCCTTAATCTGTGACGAAAATTGTGCTGCACCTGGAATTCGTGTCCGTTTATAATAAGCTGTTAACTGCTTAGGGTGATTTTTGACAAAATCATATTCAATGATCGTACTCGCGATGACCGATCTTGCAAATCCCAAAATCTCCACAACTTCAGAGCGATCACCTTCTTCAAGCTCCTCGCCCTCAGGAAACTCTCCATCAGGATCATCATCTAATTCTTCACTAAATGTGATCCGAGCTACCACAAAAGACATGATGTTATCCTTATCATTGTTGTATTGCTCTAGTAACCATTGAATGCATTCTTCTTCTGTTGGCAGAGAAGCGCCAAACCCTTCAAGCACATACTTCCGTTCCTTGAAATCATCCATTAATAAGCTCGCTTCATAGCTGCCATGCTCCACAAATTGGATCCGAGGTTTAAGTTGCAGCAGTTCTGTTATAACGGCCTGATACCAATCACTTGTTAGCAATTGTTCGACTGTCTTCATTAGAAGGCCCTCCTTATAATTAGACGCACAGGTCTACGTTAAGGTTTGAAAAAACTTATTTTTCACCTCTTTTTGGTTCCGTGCTGCCCACTCATATAACTCTTCTAACCCTGCGTTCTCTTGGCTAGAGTCAAAATAAAAACATAGATCCGCTGGCACAAGCCTGCGCCCATAGAGCTTGATACCGATCCGCTTGTAATTGATGTAGACACACTCGATCTGAGAGGCTTCATATCTCCGATTTTTAGTCGATATTACATCATCGGCACCTAGAGTAATGCTTGGTTTGGCAGATAATAAACGTCTGATCGTGATGATGATATTAGTAAAAGTAACAGCCATTAGAAATAGAATGAAATACTTAGAAAAACCTTCTTGGTTAATGTGAAAAATTATAAATAGGATAACTCCAAGGAGTAACATCATAATTAAATTCAACCTAGCTCTAGGATAGATCGTCAAATAACTCATGAGTTATTTCTCTCCTCCATTCGTTGAGATGATTATTTATATGCCATTGACCTATCAGTTAGCCACACCTCTCCTACTCTATCACTTTTCAAATATTTCCTTCTTTTACATAGTACCTTATATACTTTTTAATATTCAAATGAAATCTTCGCTACTCCGCTCGATCCTCACATGAATAGGAGATAAACCTGTCCTATAAGAGCTATTCGCAGAATAAGCTAGTAAAGTATGCGAAAGGAGGAGACATCTATCTCGATCTTATTAGGCTATGTTTTTCTTGGGCTAACCCTGTCGGCGCCTATGGGACCCATAAATGCAGCACAATTGGACAAGGGTGTCCGTGGAGGTTTCATGCCCGCCTGGTTTGTTGGACTGGGAGCAATCGCAGCAGATATCCTGTACATGTTGCTCGTATACTTTGGCGTTGTGCACCTACTGGAACTGCCTTTTGTAAGGGTATTCTTGTGGCTATTTGGCTGTTTTGTGCTCGTTTACACTGGCGTAGAAAGTATGAAAAATGCAGGAAACCTCGCTCTCAATGAGACGAGAGGAGGTCATTCCGAACTATCGAAGTCATTTGTTCAAGGGTTCCTAATGTCTCTATTCAACCCTCTATCCATCATGTTCTGGCTTGGCATATACGGATCTGTTCTGGCTAAAGCGGTCAATGACTCACCACTAGATCAGATGTTGATCTACAGTGGTGCTATCATCTTCGGTGTTCTACTGTGGGACTTGTGCATGGCGACAGCGGTCAGCTTTTTCCGCAAATATCTCACGTCTGCGGTGCTTCGAGCCATCGGACTGATCTCCGGAGTTTCCCTGATTGGTTTTGGCATTTATTTTGGCGTCAAAGCCATACAAGTTCTGTTGGTTTTATGACCGTAGTTGCCCGTCACTTCACCTTACTTCTGCGAAGACGTATGCCGGTGATGTGATAACCGGCTGCTTCCTCGGTACTTGGTTCATCCGCTTCATTCTCTTCCTTCCCAGCGCTTGCCGATTGAGCCGAGGACTTTTTCTTGCGTTTGCGCTGAACAATGATATCACTGATTCCAATAAGCAACACCAGCAGGAGACTTATGAATAAGCCCGGTCTACTGAGTGCGTGGAAGAGCGTACCGGTCACGGCTAACGTAATGAGCACCAGTCCAATCCAACGTTTGACGACATCGAACTTTCCTGATTTCAATAGTCGACCAGAGGACAACAAGATAAACGACCAGTTATATAACAGCATTAATCCAGCTGCAGTCGTAATATATTCATACACTTTACCAGGCAGTAGCAGAGACATAACAATCGTTCCAATAAGCCCACACCCGATGAGTGAGAGTGCGAATAAGGGATATTTCTTCTTCCACTTACGCGAGAATAACGTCGGTGCATCTCCCTCCTTCGCCAGTGTAATAATCATGGAGGTCACCGCATAGAGCGATGCCGTCATGGTCGAGAAACCCGCCACAATCAGCACGCCATTGAACAGGTGCGGAACAAAGGCTAGATGATCGCTGCTCAATGCCAGGACAAACGGACTTTCTTTGGGATTAAATGCATTCAGTGGTACCATGATTAACGCAAGACCAATGGAAACGACATATACAGTCGATAGGGAAATGAGCATCACCTTGCCTGCCTTGGGTGCGTCCTCGGGCTTTTCCAACCGATAAGACATAATTCCCAGCACCTCAATCCCTCCATAGGCATAGAACGCAAACAGAAATGCAGCCCACAAGCCTACTCCACCCTTGGGAAAAATCGCTGCCATGTCCATTGGTACTTTATGATCGTACTTCGTTCCTCCAATCCAACCGGCAAGGAGCGCAATAGCTAGGATCAGGAACATAATAATGGCTGCAATCTTAATGATTGCGAGCACATTCTCAACCCGGTCAAATCCTTTGTTGCCAAAAAATACGATACATAGGCCGATTACGCCAAATCCTGCGGCAAAGACCCACAGCGGAACATGGGGAAACCAGAATCGAGAAAATATCGACAGAGCCGTCAACTGACTCCCCATAATAAGCAACTCAGAGAACCAATATACCCATCCGCTGGCAAAACCAGCCCAATTCCCAAAAGCCTTCTTCGCATAGGAACGGAATGAACCCTCCTCTGGATGATCTGAAGTCATTCGGGCCAAAGCATCAAACACAACATATGTACCCAGAGCAGCTAAGGCATAAGCGATTAATACCGCAGGGCCGCCAATGGATATCGCAAGACTTGAGCCTAAAAAGTATCCTGTTCCAATCGTTCCTGCCACACCAAGCAGACTTAACTGCCACCATTTCAATTTCTTTTCCTCTGTTGACGATTTGGATGCCTTACTCATGTTGTCAGTCCTTTCTACATCATTTCCAAGCTGCTTCAAGTAGCCTGCCCCATTCGCGTGGAAACATGTTAGGACTGTGTCAATGAAATAAATTGTGAGACATCCTTCTACATATTTAAGGTGAGGTGTGGACAGTCACCATTTCGACGCTAGGTTATATCCTAGTAGTAGTAAAAAGGAGGACTGTTCATGCCGCTGTTGTTTTCTTCTGTCGAGATTGAAAATCATGAACTGACGCTTGATCCCTGGATGAGGGATGCGCATCGTTTATTTTCTGCCAAAATGAGCGACCGGGAAGCTCGCTTTCCGTGTATTCCGGCTACACAGGCTCATGCGCTGGGTCACCTCCGATATGGATTCATCTCCTGTTCTGAGCACGATCTCCCTGCAAAGCAATTATCAAGAATTGTTGAGGAATATGGGAAGTCGTCCCGTTCTTTCGGTGATTATTCTTCTCTCGTTGTGTTCTTTGAGCAAGAAAATGAAATCCGGAGTGTTCTTGACTACGAAAAAACCTTCTGGAACTTATTAAGTGAAATTCGGGATTTGGACAGTGAGCCTTGGCCAGGTGATATTCCCGAAGATCCGGAAAATCCACTTTGGGAATTTTGTTTCGGGGATGAGCGATACTTCGTGTACTGTGGTACACCTGCACATACGTCTCGTCAAAGTAGAAACTTTCCCTATCTCATGCTGGCTCTAACACCCCGCTGGGTGCTGAATCTTTGGAATGAACAACCTCAACGAGCTGCAGCCATCGCTCCTAGAATTCGTGCACGCCTGGCTGCGTATGATAACATTCCAGCTCATCCTGAATTGAAGCAATATGGAAGCGAAGGTAACTTGGAGTACAAACAGTATTTTCTTCGTGATGATGATACCGCTCCTTCCAAATGTCCATTTCTTCGATCCCTGCAGGAAAAAGGCAAGTCATAACGGCATCCCGATTCTAAAAAAGCTCTCCTCCGAATAAGCTGAGTACCAGCGGTTTCCCGAGGAGAGCGGAATGCATCACAGGCATATTCACCACCCACCAGCGGACAAGCCCTCATGTAATCATCCATGTATAGAAAGGAAATGATTATGGAAATCTATATTAAATTCGTACTCATTGGACTCGCTATTGCCATGCCTGTTGGAGCGATTACCGTAGAGATGACCAAGCAGGGGTTACGGAATGGATTCATGCATGGGTGGGCAGTAGGCCTTGGTGGAATGACTGTCGATGCTGGATTAATCCTTGCCATGTATTTTGGCTTCGCCTCTATATTGTCACTTCCGTATGTTCAGATTCCGTTATGGCTCGCTGGTGCAGGCTTCTTAGCCTTTCTAGGGTACGATTCTATCCGAAACTCGGATCTTAATCTGGTCTCTAGCGAGGGAAAGAACGCAAAAACCAACAAATCATTTTGGAAAACATATCGCAATGGATTACTGGTTGCTGTTTCGCCAGGTAATCTTATTTTCTGGATATCCGTGTTCGGTACGGTATTATCCGATTCCTACCAAGCGACTGGCAAATTGAGCTTTATCTTCGCTGGACTCGGTGTGCTCTGTGGAATTCTTCTACATGATGTGGGTCTGATCTCCATCGTGTCCATCACACGCAAAATGATGAGTTCCAAAATGATACAAGTTGTCTCGGCTCTGGCGGGTGTACTTTTACTGGGGTTCGCGGTCTACTTTTTGTACAAGTTTGTGCTAGCCGTGTGGCATATCTTGTAATAACCGAATAACCTTTTTTCGCTCATATTTATGCGATCATTTCCGTGTCCATAATGGATATGTAATATAGAAGGTGATTTCTAAGATAGCTACATTCTAATAATACTCCTTAATAAAGAGCAAAAAAGTGTCGGCTCATGCACGAGTGCACGAACCGACACTTTTCTTTTATAGAAATCTCATGTTCGATTAAATCAATTCAAACTTACAACTCTTCTCCATTGGTCGCAATAACCTGCTTGTACCACTCGAACGAATCCTTTTTGGATCGGTTCAATGTACCGTTACCTTCGTCGTCTTGGTCCACATAGATGAATCCGTATCGTTTGGACATTTCGGAAGTGGACATGGAGATTAGATCAATTGGCCCCCAAGCCGTATACCCAATCAAGTCCACACCCTCTTTAACCGCTTCTTTCATTTGCTCTATATGCTTCTTGAGATAATCAATTCGGTACGTATCATGAATCGAGCCATCTTCCTCAACGGTGTCATAAGCACCCAGACCATTTTCTACAACGAACAGAGGTTTTCTATAGCGGTTATACATATCACGCAACGTAATGCGAAGCCCTTTCGGATCAATCTGCCATCCCCAGTCGGACGTATCTAGGTATTTATTTTTCACTGCATACGTCGTGAGATTACCAGATACCTGTTCATAATCTTCGGAGTTGGATGCAACCGACTTGGACATGTAATAACTCAACGATACATAGTCCACTGGATACTGCTTCAATATTTCATCATCGCCAATTTCCTTCTGGATCACAATATTGTTCTCGGCAAAGTAACGATTCATAAAGGATGGGTATTCACCGTGAACATGTACATCCGTGTGGAACAGGTTCAGGTCGTTATAATGCTGTGCGAGTAACACATCTTCCGGATTGTTGGTTACCGGATAGGTTTGCCCCCTAGCAAGCATGCACCCTACCAGCGCATCTGGATTGATCTCGTGTGCTAGCTTCGTAACCAATGCGCTCGCTACGAATTGATGGTGCAACGCTTGATACGCAATTTGTTCCTTGGTTTGGTTCGGAAGCTTATCAACCAGGACGCCCCCACCCGTATATGGACTGTGTCCCATCATGTTAATCTCATTAAACGTAATCCAGTATTTCACTTGATGGCGGTAGCGGTTGAAGAGCGTTTCTGCATATTGAACAAAAAGTGGAATCAACTTCCGGCTGTACCAACCGTTATATTTGCGAGTCAGCGCCAGCGGAGTCTCATAATGAGACAGCGTAACGATTGGTTCGATGCCGTACTTTTCTAGCTCATTGAATACTCGATCATAGAATTCCAGTCCTTCGAGACTTGGAGCTGCATCATCGCCATTCGGGAAAATTCTCGCCCAGTTAATCGACAAGCGAAAGGCTTTGAAACCCATTTCCGCAAACAGCGCAATATCTTCTTCGTAGCGGTGGTAGAAATCGACGCCGTCACGTTTCGGATAGCGATCATCTACTTCCCCGTTGAGAGCCTTCTCGATATAATCAGAGTTTACATCTATGGCGAAGTTTAACCCACGTTTTTCTTTTGGTATAAAAGGAACCATGTCAGCTGTTGTGAGCCCTTTGCCACCTACGTTATACGCCCCTTCAACCTGATTGGCGGCAGTTGCGCCACCCCAGAGGAAGTTCTTTGGAAAACCTGTTTGAACTGTTGTCATACGAATCACTCCTTAATTTAGTTTAGGTTTATTTCATAATCGTTAATGCTCGTTCTCCTTCGAAAATAGGACCCGCCTCATTAATCGTCAGTACATCTAGATAATCAGCGGTATTCGTAACAATCATCATCGTTACTGTCTCAAGACCAGCTTCACGAATAGCGGCGCGGTCGAATTCAATCAAAGGCTGTCCCACTTCAAGTCGATCTCCTGGCTTCACCAAGCTCGTGAAATGCTTGCCTTTGAGCGAGACGGTCTCAATGCCGATGTGGATGAGCAATTCTTCACCATCATCTCCTTTGATCCCAATAGCATGACCAGACTTCGGCAAAATACTAACCTCACCATTGACCGGTGACACGATGCGGTTTTCTTCTGGCTCAATCGCAATGCCTTTGCCCATCGCTTCTTCTGAGAATGTCGGGTCGGAGACCTCATGAAGATTCACAATCTGTCCTTTCAATGGCGAATGGATGTTGATTGGTCCTTTGGTAGCAGCGTCAGTTGATACCGCACCCGTTGCTTTCGGCTTGGTTTGAACAGGTTTTTCGTTCTTCTCCGCCGGTTGACCTTCAACCGGAATGTCTTTGAAGCCGAAGATCATAACAAGGATAAATGCGCCAAGCAGGGCTCCAGCAAAAAGAATCGAGGTCATAATCAAGTTATACGAGTTACCTGCCGGATCAGCATACGCTGGTAAAACGAAGAGACCTGGCAGTCCGCCTAATACTTGTTTCTTAATTCCAATCCATGCTGCAATTCCGCCCATGACCCCAGCAGAGACCATTGCAAGATATAATGGTTTTTTCAATTTCATGTTAACTCCGTACATTGCAGGCTCTGTGATACCCAGAAGTGCCGAGAAGCCTGTAGATGCACCCAATTGTTTAAATTGAGAGTTTCTACTTCTCACTGCGACTGCAAATGCAGCTCCAGCTTGGGCAACATTGCTAAGCAGCATCATCGGAGAGACAATCGGGTCGAACCCGTAGCTCGCGAAATTTTGAAAAATAATAGGAACAAGTGCATAGTGCATGCCTGTCATAATGAGCAGCGGCATGAAACCAGCTACCAAGAAGCCTGCTAATGGACCAGCCACATCGAACAACCATACGAGTCCACTTGCCACCCAGTTACCTGCATATGTACCCATTGGTCCGATGAGCCACAGTGTAATTGGAGCCACGATGATGAGGGACAGCAACGGTGTGAACATCATTGTCAGAACGTTTGGCATCCATGACTTCACAAAAGCACTTACATATTTCAGCAGAATGACCCCGAGTATGATCGGAATAACGGATGATGAATAGTTGATGACCGGGATGGTTATCCCGCCGAAAATGGTAAAGCTGGTGATCTCTCCACCTGAATTAACCGCATTGACCATCGTCGGGTATAGCATCGGTGCGGCAAGAGCAAGTGCAACATATTCGTTCGTCTTGATTTTGCGCGCAGCGGTTACAGCCAGGAACAGAGGCAGGAAGTAAAAGAGCCCGTCTCCGATCATATTCAACACTAAATACGTCTCGCTCTGATTACTCAACCACCCGAATGTCACAAACATTGCTAGGAAGCCTTTGAGCAAACCTGCTCCGGCTAGTGCTGGAATAAGCGGGGTGAATACACCTGAAATGAAATCGAAGACAGATGAGATGATTCCTTTTTTCTCTCCGCTCTCTGCCTTAGCCCCTCCAGTTCCGACTAGAGGCTCAACTTCTGCGAATACATCAGCCACCTGATTACCGATGATGACTTGAAATTGATCGCCGGAAAATTGTGCACCGATGACTCCTTTTAATTGTTTGATCTCTTCTAGCTTTATCTTTTCCTTGTCACTCACCAAGAAGCGCAAGCGAGTTACACAATGCCAAGCCTGCTCAACATTCTCCCTCCCTCCGACTTTCTCTACAACCTGTTTAGCTAGCTCTTGATATGCTTTCATCGCTAATCTCCTCTCTGTAATCTCCAAAAAAAATACCCAAACAACGTAGAGCCTGGTTGGCTCTCCTATGCTTGGGTAACGCCTGAATCCATGATTCAGTAACAATTCCACGGTTGCCTATTTAGTTTCAAGTTGGCTGGTTAGACGCCAGATATGAAGGGCAAGATACAGTCTTTCATTTGGTGAAAGCGCCCAGCCATATTTTTTTTCCAACAGATGTGCGATTTTCTCAACCGCCTGATAAGAACGAGGGTACTTGCTCTTGACTACCTCAACGATCGTTAGATCAACTTCTTGATCCTCGATGTGATTTTGCTTGAACTGACGAATAAAAAAGTGACGCAGATGGGTGATAAATCGAGTGTAGCTCAGCGATTCTTCATCCAATTTTACTTGAAAATGATATTGGATAATTTCGATAATTCGATTAATAACTTCCGTCATTTTCAACGTTTCTTCAATCCGTGTCTTTTTGGTCTGCTGTCCATTTACGAAATGGTAGGTAAGGAAGGTTTCCTCACTTTTGGGCAAAAGAACATCAAGGCGATCGAATACAAGCCGGATGGCTTCTTGCGCTGCGAGATATTCCTTCGGATATAGATTCTTAACTTCCCAACGGTTCGTTTCGACGTACTCAATTTGCTCATTTGCTCGAATAATCGCAAAGTTCAAATGATCGGCGATGGTTAGATAAATGTTGTTCTCAAACGTTGTACCTAGTGAGACCTCAGCATTTTTAACCACTTCTACCGCTACATCGAGAACATCCGGGTCCATATGATCCAATACTTGCACGAGAGGTTTCTTCGCTGCTGAATCCTCTGCTGCAAACTTCCGGCGGATACTCGTTTCTTCGATCAAATCCCCTTTTTTCTTTTGGAAGCCTACTCCAGTGCCCATCACTACCCATTCAAGTCCAGAGAGATCTTTAACTAAAGCCACGTTATTGTTGAAGGCTTTAACATACCTCACTTTACCTACCCCACCTCTTAAAAAAGCACAAAAATCCATCTTAAAAATACATTACGTATTTTTAACATGGTTATGCCTGATCGAATCAGTAACACCCATTTCAATTATAGGCTAAATGTATCATTTCATGAAAACGGTGTCAACTGAAAATTTCTCAAGACAAGTTCAGCATCCATTGAGAGGGAAAGAATCAACTATTCTAGCTACACTATGGGTTTTTGTACGCATTTTCCATATTTTCAATAATAAATAAAATAATACGATTTATAGGCACATAGTCATGCTTCTGTTCCCTCGCTCACGTCTTCAACGTTTCTCAGAAGCATCAAACTCCTCAAGCACCTTGAATCGATCTCCATACACCTTATCCAGATGCTCCTCACCCCAGTAACATAGTAGATCTAGAGCAGGCTTGAGTCCCCAACCATACTCCGTTAACTCATATTCCACTTTAGGAGGAACCTCTGAATACACCTTTCGCTGTACAATCTCATCCTTTTCCAATCCTCTAAGCTGTGTAGTTAACATCTTCTGCGTGATTTCTGGTATTAGCCTGCGAAGCTCTGATGAACGTTTGCATCCTGTCGTCAGATGATAGATGATCAGTGGCTTCCACTTCCCTCCCATCACTTCCAAGGCTGCTTCGACGCCTACTTTGTACTTCTTAGGAGCACTACCTTCCCCATTCTCCGTCAACGTTCTTCCCCCTTATAAACTAGCAGTCGCTATAGCGGTTAGATTCCCTCTCGTTTTTTGTTGCTTGCTTGTTTCTTACTTGTTGCTTCCCGTTTATTATTAATTAATTCCTATTTAACTAGGGTACTTTCATATTCCTATAGAACTTATTTCTTCCTATAGAACTTCAAAGTGCGTTCTTCCCAACGATTTCATTCCTTGTCTATAATAGCATTGGCAATAGGGTATGGCTATTAATCGTGATCGAGAAAGGTAGTGAACGATACGTATGAACGTATTAGTTGTTGTGTCGCATTCGAGGAAGAATTCCCTGACTTTTCAGGTTACTGATCGTTTTGTGCAAGGTCTAACTGAGGCTGGTCACAGTGCGGAGATATTGGATTTACACGGCATTGGCTTCGACCCTCTCCTCCTAGAAGGAGATGAACCAAACCTTACTCAAGAAGTTCAGGTGTTCTCTCCTGAAGTCCAAACAGAAATGGAGCGGTTGAAAAAGCATGATGCTGTCGCTTTTGTGTTCCCCCTCTGGTGGTGGCATCTGCCAGCTATGCTGAAGGGTTATATTGATCGTGTATTTAATAACGGATTTGCCTATGGCGCAAATAAGCTTCATCACCAGCAAATATTATGGATTGCCCTTTCGGGTGTGACAGAACAACAGATGCAAAAGCGCAACTATGATGAATCCATTCAGAATTTACTCAACGTAGGGATCGCCGATTACTGCGGCGTGTCTCGTTCGAGGGTTGAATTTCTGTATGAAACGCTGGGTTCCAAGCCAGAGCATTATGATCAATTGTTTAACTATGCGTATCAGTTAGGGCTGGATTATGCTAAGGATATTCCGGCGCAATAAGGATCATAGCACATTGATGTAGCGAAAAAGGTCACTCCGAAGAGCGACCTTTTTCGCTGTGTAACTACCTTATTTTACTGCCGAGAAAAGAAACTTCTCCAGCATCGTTATATCACTAATGCTATGGTTACAAGCATCGTTATCCATGCATACATACTGACCAATGGCACTAAAGTGATCTGGCGAATGGCTCTTGGTCTTCACGTTGAAGAACCCAAGTTCCTGATGGCGATGGCAGAACATACAGTATCCCTTCTTGTTCGTAGCCGTGATCCGTCCCTCAATACCGAAGAATTTGCCTTCGTGAGGGTACACGATGAACAAACGGCTCGTCGCAATGTCGATCCATCTCAGATAGGTCGTATGTGCATAATTGATGGATTCTAGATCAGGCAATTTGAGCTTTTTCGCCTTAGGAAACAGCTTCTGAATCTGCTTTGCCGATATTTGCGGAAACGGAATCAGATATGCTTCCAGCTCGTTCAGATACAATTGCACGTCATGGGGCGTATCATACGTGGATAACCGCTCCAGTAAATGCTTCTGTTCTAACGTCAGTTCATTAAAGACCTCAACCACATTCGTACCAACCGTATAACGGACGGTCTCCAATACTTTAGGATCCACGACCGAGCGTAGCGTTTTGACCAGAAAATCGGCTTGCTTATGAATATAATTAAATTGATGATTATGAATAAATGGTGTTTGCATGGCGTTCAGCCCCTTATAGTTATTGATCAATCCAATAAGGTGCAAAGCCAGCGGGATGACACATGTTGATGGTACTCACGTACTCACAGGGCGATCGATTTCATTCTCGTCGCGCCCTACACAAAGTCCGCCCCTATTCAGGCTTTGCGTAAGGCCTTTCTAGCGAACGAGCAATCCGGCACAGCCAATATTGCCACGGTATAACCCCCAATACAGTAGATACCGGCATTATAGCAGGATAGGGAAGGTGGGGGCAATGGACTTTGTTCCTTTAGGTTAAAATTTCTTTCCGATACACCTTATAGGTGTAACTCGCCCATTCCAGCTTGAGTGTCTTCCAATCAATCACTTTCCAAGGATTAAAAAAAGTCTGACCATCCTTATTAAAGAACAAATTTTGACCCATATGATACGAGGCATGTTGAACGATATCGTTAGCATCCATCCATACAACAACATCACCCGTACGAAGCTCCTCTGTATCTCTCATGACATAATGGGCTCTCTTAAGTCCTTCTGCAAATGTCTCTGGATGCACCCATTCATTCAGAATCCATTCTTGCTGAGATACAGCGAACAATGTTGCAGCTAAACAATTCCCTCCTCCTTCAGCTGGAAACGTATTGGCATATCTCTGCAAATGAGAAGGAACAGAATCGTCCAGCGCATAACCGTTCCAGTCATCCCACTTCTTAGCATATTCTTTGAGTAGATCCACCTTCACTTTATACGGAAGCTCACTCCATAGTTTACTGTGTAGAACGACATATTCTTCTTCATGATCCTTCACCAGATGTTCCTCAGGAAATATATACGGAGTAGAGAGCAACGAGATCGGTAAGATCAAACCACGATGTACCGTAAGCTGAATATGGTTGATCCATTTCTGCATTTCACTTGAGAGAGAACACAACCAATTCGGGTCAGCGACAAGTACATATTGTATTTCTTTGTCTATCTTCCAATATTCAAAGCTATTAACAAGCTGTATCTGATTATATGAGGAATGACGAAAGAATTCTTTGCTCGGCAAAATCAACACATCGTTAAGGTACATTTCTAGTTTAATGAGATGTTCTTTCTTGAGAAAAAATAGATCTTTACTAGGAACATAGCCCTCGATCCAACACCCAATCCGCTCAGCGGATGGCTCTACCATTATGATCATTGTATCTGTTCTCCTCAACTATGAATTATTATCTTACATATATATCCATCATTATACTATTGAAATGGAAAAATATAAGGAGGCAACTGTTCTTACTTCAAACGAAATATTTACACAAAAAGAAGCTACCTCCCTGGCCTTCCCCAGTTCAGTAGCTCCCTTTTCACAATCCTCTTGTTGCTCTACTACATACAACCGTACACTATTCCTTCACGGCTCCAACCACAATCCCGGTTACAAAATACCGTTGCAGGAACGGGTACACCAGCAGGATCGGCAGTGCGCTGATGAAAATCTGAGATGCCCGAATCGTCCGTTGCGACAGGTTCGCAATCGCTTCAGGATCAAGTTTGGTCATATCGGCCTGCACGATGATCGTCTGCATAAACGTCGCGAGTGGTAGCTTTTCCGAATCACGGATATAGATGATCCCGTCGAAATAGGCGTTCCAATGCCCAACCATCATGAACAGAGAGACCGTTGCGATAACAGGTACGGAGACGGGCAGATAGATTTTGATAAATGACTGAAAGTATCCTGCGCCATCAATAAATGCTGCCTCTTCCAGATCCTTCGGCACGGTGCGGAAGAAATTCAGCAGCAGAATGATGTTGAACACCGCCACGAGACCTGGCAGAATAAGCGCCCACAGCGTGTTCATCAGTCCCAGCTTCAGAATAAGGATGTACCCCGGAATGAGTCCGCCGCTGAACAGCATGGTAACAACGAAATACCACAGATAGATGTTACGCGCACGGAACACCCTTGTCTCCTTGGACAGCGCATACGCCGCAAGCGTATTTACGATGAGCGCAAGCCCAGTACCCAGTACCGTCCGTTCTACGGATACCCACAGGGAGGAGAGGAAGTTGGCATTGTCGAATGTCTTGGCATACGCTTCAAGTGTAAATCCAATCGGCCAGAACGTGACCAACCCGGCATTAGCAGGTGCAGACGCGCTGAGCGATACCATCAGCAAGTGATAGAGTGGCAGCAGACAGAGCAGCGAAAGGATGGTCAGGAACACATTGTTGAAGATGCTGAATATGCGATAGGGCAGCGTTTTATGATACATGGCTCGTCATCCTTTCTAGAAAATTCGGTATCCGGCGAAACGGTAAGCCAGTCGGTAAGAGATTACGATCAGAATCAGACTGATGACCGATTTGAACAGATTCACCGCGGTAGCGAAGCTGAACTGCCCACTTAGTAGACCTTCCCGATACACAAACGTATCAATGATATCCGCTTGCTGATAGATTAATGGACTATATAAGTTAAAGATCTGGTCGAAGTTCGCATTGAGTACATTACCCAGCGCCAGAGTTGCAATTACAATCCCAATTGGGATGAGTGCCGGGATGGTAATATAGATCGTTTGCTTCCAGCGCCCTGCTCCATCCACTTCTGCTGCTTCATAGAGTGATGGATTGATGCCCGACAAGGCTGCAAGGAAGATGATTGTGTTGAAGCCGAACTCTTTCCAGACATCACTTGCAATAACTGTGAACCTGAACCAGTTACCGTCCCCGAGGAAGAAGACTGGCTTGATACCAAATACCGAGACCAGGAACTGATTGACGATGCCCGTTTGCGCCAGAATGTCGATCAAAATACCGGACAGTGTTACCCAGGACAAGAAGTGTGGCAGATACACGAGTGTCTGGATCGTTCTTTTGAGTGCCATCTTCCGTACCTCATTGAGCAATAAGGCGAAGACAAATGGAATGATCAGGTTCATGACAATTTTGGAGCAGGCAAAAAACAGTGTGTTCCACGTAATTTGCAGGAAGTAATCATTTTCCCACATGTACCTGAAATGCTTCAGTCCTACCCATTCCGAATCTAAAAAACCTAGTGCAGGTTTGTAATCTTGAAATGCCATCAGAATTCCCGACATCGGAATATATGAAAAAATAAAGACCATAATGGCCGCAGGCAACACCATGAAGTGTAGAATCCACGGCTGTTTATAACGTTTTTTTCTCTTGTGCTCCAGCTTGTTTCCAAGACTGGCCTGCGGGACTCGTTTACCCTCCAATTTAGCCTCCATAGCGCTTCTCCTGTTCCCAAAAAAAGTTTTTGTGTGTGATGGGGTTCTCTGATATAAATAGTATCAAGCCATTCTGAGGTCTGACTATATAACATTGTTAGGCTCGATAGGGTTTTGTTAGTTTGATCTATATCGCTGAACACTATTTTTCACACAAACACTTCGATGACAGAACAACCTTCCAATCGCCGTTATCCTCAGATACTTTAAAAAGGAGAATTTTCATGCATACATGGAAGCGCTTAATATTATTTCCAGCCAAGGCGAGATCACGATTTAGCCTGTTTGCCAAAATAAATCTGTTAATTGTGGTGTTATTCATCCCTATTCTCATCATGTACACCTACTCGAATAGCGTCACCTATGACGTGGTGAGTAATGAGTTGCAGATTTCGAACACGAAGCAGCTGACGTTCCTATCCAGCCAGATCGATTCGCGCATTAATCAGATGATGGATTTCAGCCTGATTCTCTCTCGCGATCCGAATGTACGAGCTTTCAATGGACTGAACATGTGGGATGATCGGTATGATCAGATGCAGACCCGTTATGTCATACAGGAGAAGATGACGCTGCAATCTGGCGTTACAGATATATGGCCTACTCGGTATGCGGTGTATTCCCAACAGAATCAGGATGTTATCGCCAACTACAACCGTTCATCCGGGTATGATGAGGATTATTTGAAGAAAAACATGAGTGGACAGTGGACCTACGGGGATCAAGGGAAAGCACCTCAAGAAGGGCTGCAATCCTTCTACTGGTTCTTCACGGATTCATTAGCTCAACCGGGGACGCTCACTGGAAGTAGCCTCGTTATTGAGGCCAGTTTCAGTTATGAGAATATTCAAAATATGCTGGATACCTATAAAGCTGGTGGGCAAGGCGATCCGTTCTTTTATCACAAGGGTGACGCCCCCATTCTGAATCGTAGTGCAGACAAGCAGTTATCCCAAGAACTCATCCGTTATCTGGACACACACTCATCGGCAGATACAACACAGGATGTCGTCGAGCTAGGTGGGAAAAAGTACTTGGTTAGCTCCGTAAAATCCACGTATCTGGACTGGCATCTGGTTGATGTCATCCCGCTCTATCAGATTCTTCAGCCGATCTCACTAAGCCGGAATCTATTCTATGCTTGTATGATTTTGTTACTGGTGGTGGGCATCTCGGCATCGATCCTGCTCTACAGGAATGTGCAATATCCAATCAAAAAACTGATTAAAGGCCTACGCCGTGTAGAGCAGGGAGACTATTCCGTGCGGCTGCATAGTAACAAGCAGAACGAGTTCTCGTTCCTGTTCCGCCGATTCAACGACATGTCTCACCAGATTCAAGACCTGATCGAGAATGTATTTCATGAGAAAATTAGAGCTAGAGAAGCAACACTGAAGCAGTTGCAAGCGCAGATTAATCCACATTTTCTATATAACTGTCTTGGCTATATCATCAATATGGCTCAGATGAAGGACGAGCAAGCCGTCGTGTCCATGGCGCATAACCTAAGTGCCTATTATCGCTATACGACTCGAATGGAACGGGAGACCTCTTCCCTTCAGGAAGAGATTAAGCTGCTCATCAACTATTTGGATATTCAGAAGCTACGCAACGGTCGCATTGAGTATCACATTGATATTCCGGAGGATATGCTGAGTCAGTCCGTGCCGCGATTAATGCTGCAACCGATGGTCGAGAATTCCGTTATTCACGGCGTGGCGAAGTCCTATTCTTCCGGGGAGATTCGAATAACTGGCGAGAGCGAGGGGGACTTAGGCAAAATATATATTGATGACGACGGCCCTGGACTAAGTGCAGATCAGTACGAAGCACTGAACATGAAAATGCAGGAGCCGTTGCAGGAGGAAATGGGCTGTGGTCTTTGGAATACCAACCAGCGCATCATGCACCTATTCGGCATCCAATCTTACCTCCGCTTCGGCCCATCCCCACTTGGCGGATTCCGAACCGAGATCGTCTGGGAGATTCCGAAGGAAGATACAGATCCCGAGCGAGGAAACCGAAACTAATATGAGAGATTGTTTAAAAAGTCAGATTGGGATGACAAGTATGCCTAGAGGCAAATCGCATCGGATATAGGATTCAGGGGAAATAAGTATCTGATGAAATATGACAGAAGCGAGAAAACCTGAAGCACAGTAAAAAAATCTGAAGAAGTTTAAGCATCGAAAGTGTGCGTAAGAAGTCTTTTCTAAATAGAGGGCTGCAGCGAAGCCAGACGCTCCGCCCTTAAATTATTACAAATTCACCTTTATAAAAGTCTTTCTTTAAAATAAAGGGGAACTTTATGTGAACCAAAGCGAAGGATCAAAGGGATTCTGGAGAAACGAAGTGTTCGCCTTTATCCCCGGATTTCACCTTTAGAAAAGATTCAATAAAATCAGGGGATAACAGCGATCGAAAGAACCTTTGAATCCGTAGCGCCCTTGTTCACATCATCTATCCCTTGATTTTAACCTCAAGACTTATATACCACCCAAGGAGACTAACATCATGCAGATGATCATCGTAGACGACGAAGCACACTGGGTAGATAACCTATCCATGACCAAGCCCTGGCATACGCTGGGGATCGAACAGGTGCATAAAGCCTATTCGGCGCATGAAGCTTTACAATTGATTGATACACACCCGATTGATATGGTGATCTCAGATATTCAAATGCCAGAAATGACGGGAATTGAACTGATTGAACGGATTCGAGTCCGTGACAAAAAAATAAAATGCATTCTTTTATCCGGGTACTCCGAATTTGAATATGCCAAAAAAGCTATCCAGTATGAGGCCGTAGATTATTTACTCAAGCCGCCTACAGATGATGAATTAATGGGTGCCGTGCAGAAAGCAATCGACCAACTCAATAACGAATGGGAGCTTGTAAGCTCACTTACGCGAACTCAGTTTACTTTACGGGAGAATCTGCCTCATTTGCGGGGACGACTCCTGTTGGAGGCTTTGCAGGGACATCGCTACTCAGCTAGTGAATGGGATCGGAAGCTTGCTAACTATGATCTGCCCTTCCATACGGGAGATGCTGCGCTCATGCTGGTGCGTTTGGAAGAGGAATTCGGTCAATATGACAGCCATGATCAGACGCTGATCGAATATGCCATCATTAATATGGCGGAGGAGATTATGGGTGAGTTTATGGAGGTATGGGGTGTCAAGGAAGAGCATGGCTATCTCGTGTTCTTACTGCAATTGAAGGAGCGCAAAGGCGATATTGGCAAAGAAACCATTCTGGAGAAGCAGTCCATTCAGCTGCAATCCAAGGTCAAGCAGTTCCTCAAGGGCTCCCTCTCTATCGTTATGACCGAGTGGTTTGCTTTTCCGGATCAGCTCTATCCCCGTTTTCGTCAGGCCTCAGCGTATTTCCGGCAGATCGTTGGAGACGAACGTGAATTCGTGATGCGAGTCAGTGATGTGGAATCACATACAGCGCAGGGCCCGTTGGATGAGCTTTATACCCCACCTACGTTGGTACAGCTTCTAGAGAGTGGGCAGTGGGATGCTGCGGAAGAGAAGATTCTCGCTGTCTGCGCGGAACTGGATGAGAAATGGTCGGAATCGTGGGAGCACTGCATGGAGGCTGGTTTTCTCATTACGGCTTCATTCACTAATCTCGCGCACCGTAACAAGCTCACATTAGCGAACCTAATGGGAAGCGATATCGAGTTACTTCAGAGCGGAGAAGCCTTCTCCACAATTGGCAAACTGCGGAAATGGTCACTTAGTGTGCTTGGCAAACTCAAGGAAGGCACGTCCAACGAGATCAAGGATATTCGCTCCGAGTACGTTAAGAAAATTCAGGATTATACAGATAAGAACCTGCATTTGGATGTCTCTTTGCGCGCCTTGGCCGATCATGCAATCTGCATCCGACCCATCTGTCCAAGATTTATAAGATTGAAACAGGCGAAGGCATTAGTGAGTATATCTCGCGCCTGCGTATGGATCGAGCGTGTCACAAGCTGGTGACGACCAGCAAAAAAGTATATGAAATCAGCATGGAGATTGGCTATATGGACCCGGCTTATTTTATCAAAGTATTCAAACGTCAGTTCGGCGTTACACCACAGGAGTATAGAGACCAGCACTAATAACATAATAGAGTCCTATCAAAACTAACAAACTCATATAGATGCCCTCCCACCCAAATTGGTACAGTTACACTTGTAGAGGTTGTTCAAAAAGTCCGCTTTTGATTACGAAGGATGCCTCACGGCATCCTCAGCATCGAATATGGAATTCAGCCGAAATAAGCGGGATGCTTACGAAGTTTGTTTCCTTCGGAAACATGTAGTTGCTCACGTAGCTCTATCTACGCTCCGCTACTCCATTTCTAGCTTCATCCCATCTTCTCGGTACTGAAAAACGTCCTTTTTGAACATGCATTAATAAAGATCATACATCGTAGGGGGATTGAACAATGATCAAATTCAAAACATGGTGGTCACTGCTCATGGTTATCGCACTCATCACGATCACTGCATGCGGCAGTGGTGAGACAGCGAGTGAAAATGGTACTGACGATAATACGCCGGCAACCGTCGGTTCAGCTGAAGCAGAAGCTGCTTTTGCTAATGGAAAATACGACCCACCTATCGAGTTTAGTTCGGTGTTGATGCCGAAGAAATACGTGCAAGGCGATACAAAAGAAAACAATGTGCACGATCGTTGGATGCTCGAAACGCTGGGTATGAAGCATAAGGATACCTGGTATCCGGCCAATGACGATCAATACAGACAGAAGCTGCAGCTCGCGATTGCGTCTGGCGAGAAATTGCCTGATTTCGTAACCGTGCCAACCAACGCTGTTCTGACGAATCAACTGATCGACTCCGGTCAATTCATCGCCATCGATGAGCTGTTCGACAAGTACGCGAACCAAACACTGAAAGATCACGCAGCAGCGCATCCTGAGCTGTGGTACCCGTTTACCAAGGACGGCAAAAAATACAACATGCCAATCATGGAGTACACGGATAACGATGATACCCTGCTCTGGCTCAGAGAGGACTGGATGGAGAAGCTGAATCTGGAAGCTCCAAAAACCATCGCAGACCTTGAGAACATCATGGACAAATTCAAGAATGAGAACCCGGATGGTCTGTCTCCAGATAAAGTGTTCCCTCTGGCGATCTCGCTGAAAAATAACACCAATACCTGGATGGGCTCGCTCGACTGGTTATTCGGTGCATACGGCACGATCCAGGAACAATGGAATAAAGACGCCGATGGTAATCTCGAATACGGCTCCATTAACCCAGGTGCTAAGCAAGCTCTTGCCAAACTAAATGAATGGATGAACAAAGGGTACATCCACGCCGACTCCGCACTGTGGGACGAAGGTAAATCCGCTGAAAGCTGGACTGCTGGCACTGCTGGTATTCTGCCTGGAGCGAACTGGGTACCCGACTGGCCTGCACCTGACCTGCTGAAGAACGTACCTGGTGCCAAATACAAAGCCTACCCTATTCCGGCTGGTCCAGACGGCAAGATCGGTACGAAGTGGCAGAACTCTGGTGTGAACGCCAGTATCATGATTAATAAGGATGCCAAGCATCCAGAAGCCATTTTCCTGTACTATAACTACCTGCTCGATAACCTGGCTAACCCGGCTGCAGGCAGTGATTACGAATACGGCTTCGCCAAAGGATACGACTGGGATATCATCGACGGTCAACCAACCAGTGACAAGGAGAAAATCAAAGACTTCTCCAACGAATTCCCGTTCCTGACGGGTCCAGCGCGTATTCCAGACCTGTACATGAAAACCCTTGTGAAGCTAGCTGACGGCGAGAAGCCCGAGACGCCTTACGAGAAACAAATGGCCGAGTTCCGCAAACCTGAAAACTGGGCCGCTGCGAAAGTCGTCATGTCTCAGATCGACATTCGCAAACAAAACTATTTCACTGGCGCAGCCACACCAACCATGGTCTCCAAGTGGAACCTGCTTCGTCAGTCCGAGATGGAAACGTTCAATAAGATCATCTACGGCAAACTGCCAGTCGATGCCTTCGACCAATTCGTCGCCAACTGGAAGTCCAACGGCGGAGACCAGATCACGCAAGAAGTGAATGATTGGTTTAAGTCGGTAAGTGGGAAGTAAGGATTGGGTGTTTGGGAAAGTAGAGCATTAAAAACCCGAGCCGAAGCGGTTATACACGCTTCGGCTCGGGTTTTTTAGTGAAGATCAATGTAGCTCCCCCATGACCTATAGGTTCGCGTAAGTAGATCAAGCCTCTGTATACTTATGAAGCTTTGTAAATATACAAAGGCCTTTCAGACTTTAAAAAGTCTTTACTTAAATTATGAATCATTTATATGGACAGAATGTTGCTTTTCATCCCGCATGAAGCTCTTAGTATGCATTTCATCATTCATTCTCTTGCTTAGTCGTTCACTCACCTGCCATGCATACTCACACTGCTAATCTCAACCAGCACCTAGCGTTAGTCAGATTCACGACCTTTCTCCACCAGCATTGACTCACCTAACAAGGAGGCCGTTAGCTGAATCCCATCTCGCAACCCTTGCATGTACAACCGTTCATTTTCTATGCCTTTGCTGACAATGTAACGATTTTCCCATTCGGCATATTCAGGTGTCTGCTCGACATCCTTGTCTTGAAACAAAGCTTCGAAGGCTTTGTCGGTTTCCCCACGTACTCGACTCAGTTCAGGTTCGTGCTCAATCTGGGCACTCACCTCATCTAGCCTCGCCCGAATTGCTCGCTGCATCCATGGTGGAAAATCCATAGCATATCCTCCCCTATGCATTATGTACCGTACTCATCATCGTACCACTCGGCTATGCTTATTCTTCGTTTTGCTCACTCGTGCCACCAATTCATCCACCCTCCGGCTCTGTTCCTGAACCTCAGGATTGTCCCACAACGGAATCGCTTGCTTCAAAGATGTCTCTCCAAGCTGATTAAGCTTGCGCCGTTCCTCTTCCAATAAGTCAAGCAACCGGCTCATACATCCACCTCTCTGATGGGTCTAAACTGAGCCATGTCTTGTTAATGCTAGACATGAACAGTCATTTTTAATGCGATTATCGGTTTATTTTATTTTAATTCGATATTCGCATTAAAAAAAACCATTATTTCTCATACAATTTGGTTGAAATGAGGGGTGTACATAATGAAGCATAGACAAGAACCACCTGGCGACAAAAATATTATCGGCTCCCGAGTCGTAGCTATTCGTAAAAGTAAAGGTATTAAACAACGTGAATTCCTCGCCAGACTGCAAACATTGGGTTTGGATATCAGTCAGACCAGTCTCTCACGTTTGGAAGGTCAGTATCGTCTTGTTCAGGATTATGAAGTGGTGGTAATTGCAAGGGCTTTGGAGGTTTCTGTGGGGTATTTGCTTGGGGAAGAAACAGAGTAAAGTAAGGTTGCACACGTCACTCTTATCAATGCTTGCACCTCTAAGCATTATTTTCTTCTGTGGGATGATTTCATATAACGTTCCTGTATTCACGACGTCCGACGAAGTCGGATGTGTCTGCTGAAACGCTTCCACGAAATTCATCCAGCAGACCAAGGCTCCAGAGGAGCTGCAGCTTGAATATTATGTTATACGACGGAATACATCTTCGAGTTAACCAACATCCTCATATATTCTATTCTTTCATTAGTCTGCTAGATGTTCCAAAAGATCTCCAGGTTGGCATTCCAATGCCGTACATAATTTATCAATGACTTCTAAAGAAACATACTCATTTGTGTTGAGCTTTGCCATCGTTGCTGATGAAATCCCCGTCATTCTCAATAAATCTTGTTTTTTAATCTCCCTGTCAATCAATAATTTTTGGAATGGTTTATAACTTATCATCTGGTACTCCTTTGTATCTGAATTGAATTTTTCTTTAATTATATGAAATTATATTTCCTTAATCAAAAATATCTTTGATATGTCTTGATTATATTTTTCGTTATGATAAAATAATGTTTAATAAATTAAACTTTTATTCGCAAAATAAAACATAACGGACGGTGATCATTTATGTACAATTCCTTAGAAGTCTTACTTGATTCGTTGATACGTAATCGAATTGAAGCCTTATATAGTGATCTTCTCAAGAACAATACCATTTACAATCAATTCTGTTCTGATCGAAATCTTTACTTCAAACAATTACATGAACTTCTACCTCAAGATATGCATAAAACTCTATTTCTTTACGATGACGCAGACCTCTCAGTTCAAACAATTCTAGAACGTGAAATTTACTTGCAAGGTTTTAAAGATGCTCTTCAATTACATAATGAATTAAATATAACTTCTAATTGAGAGCCAAACGGCTCTCTTTGCATTTTATTCTATCGTTATAACGGCTCCACACTCAAGACGTTCTCCTCAGCCTTAACTAGCTCCTATCTTAGGCTGAGGAATGTGCTTTGCTTTTTCGAAGCAATGACCCAAAACAGACAAAGCGAACTCGAGTGCATTGTTATCGGATGGATGAGGCCCCCCCAAGCTAGAGTAGGACTAAACGTTGGAGTCTTAAAGTTCACCTATCTACATCCCTATAATCTATTTGCATAACATGGATAATACGAGCTTGAATTATCTTTTTTTAAAATACCCATTGCACTCATAATCTCACTGATAAATTGGAATTTATGCAGTTTCAAATACTATTTATTTTATTGGTAAATATACTTGAGACATTATTTTTATCTCTGGTACTTCTGAATTCTCTACCTGAGTATCTAATATCGCTCTCATTAATGCCATACAAAATTTCATTCCAACTTCTTCAGATATAATATCCTTTAAGTAAATATTTGTATTATCATATTTCTCAGGAAAATTAATACAAAAATATGTCATTTTTTTCTTTTTTTCTTCCCAAATTCTATATTTCACCGTACCTTTACCATCAATTTTCCCTTTAATACCTTTAGTTAGAAATTTATCTATTTGTCCCACTTTACTCCACGTGGCTAAGTTTTTATTTATATAAACTTCATCCCATGTATCAAAAATAGGAAAGTGTAATAATAAATTTCTTATAAAACTAAACAAATCATCTGCAATTATCCCTTCAAAGTGAGGTCGTCCACCTTTTTTCATCCAATTAATATATTCTTTAATCGGCTCATAACTCAATAATTCTTTATATATCGAAAATGATTCTCTTAATTTATAAAATCTTATATTAGCATCCTTATTAATAAAATCATCATTTACAATTTCTTCATATAAATCATAGAATCTATTATAAAACAATGATAATACTTCTTTCTCTTTTTCGTTTGGTTTTAATTCTTCTATTTTAATCCCCCCACAATTTCCAGTTTAGCTTCATTTCACAGGTATTATATGGCATATTCTTTTAATATAATTCTTTCAAAATCCGCTCAGAACGTGTTGGTCTTTGCCCTTATCTTTCCGATAACGTTCCTGTATTCATAAAACCCCGAAGGGGTGACTGCTGGAATCCCTCTTCGAAATCCATTCCGCAGACCTAGGCTCCGTAAGGAGCCGCAGCTTGAATATTATGTTATACGACGGCATCACTTCTTGAATTTGCTCTCATTGATCTTATTCATTCAGTTACTCTTAGCCCTTTTTATGGTTCTTACCATCATGTGTATAGTTGAGAGGTAGATATAAAAAATCCAATTCAACCAAAGCGCATCATAATCTTTCTTTTGTTTATCATTATGATGTCTGATGGCGAAATTATTTGCAATATTATAAAGTTCAGACTCATCTTTAGATAACATATGCTCTTTAATTTGTGGTCTCAAGAATTCTAAAACATCAGCTAAATCTCTTACTGCATCTTTTCTTTCATTTAAACTAGCACGATATCTTCGGAATTTCAAAATAGCAATTTCTACTATGTTATCAACATTACTCAAATCATATTCCGGAATTTTAGCTTCTAACAGAAAACTCAGACCCTTATCTCCTAACAAAAGAATTTCACCTTCGTATGACAACTCATAGCCCTGTTTATAATCTCTCAAAATTTCATTAATCTCTACTCTAAATTCCTCTTGGCCTAAATTTTTATCAAATTCATAGTAATGCCATCCACAATCGCTCCAATTATGGTATGTACCTTCAATAGGTTTTGAGACAAGATCAAAGAGTACTTCTATCAAATCAAACATATCATCATCTGAATAATTCATATAAAAATCATCTATAGGCCATATGCGATGTTTGCGGAGCTTCCTTAAAAAATAGCCGTCAATATCACTTCCACACGTTCCAGAAATAAATCCTGCATCTACACATATTTTTCCAAAAGCCTCTTGATAATACTCCTTCTCATAAAAAAAATGATAAGTTCTAAAAATCAACTCTCGTAGTGTTTCAATAGGAAAATTCTCTCCTGTATTTTTTCCAGCACGTGCAGAGTAATACTGCCGTTTAGTCATTAACATTCACCCTTCTTGTTACTTTGTTATATCCCTATCCCCCAGACCCAAACTCAGTCGGGAGCATAGCTTGAATTTATGCTATACAAGAAAATTACTTCTTTGAATTACTCAGAACTCTATTCAGTCATTGCTCTGCTATGTGTTCCAATAATTCTCCATTGTGGTTCACATCGCATTAGCTATAAATAATTATAAGGATTAGTATTAATTGAATTACTCGTAATTATCTCATAGTACTTCATATCATTTATTAGTAAATGAGAGGGACTAATAATATGAACATTCATATCTTGTGAGCTTCCTTTTTTAAATCGGATCATCCCCACACATATAATAACAAGCTCTTTAAGAGCTAGTAACTCTTGTTTAACTTTATTTACAAAGGTAACTAATGCTGATTTTGTAGTCTTCTCTGGATCAGCATAAAAAGCTTGAGGCAAATAAATACTAACTCTGTACTGAGCATTATCAAGATTCAAGTAGACGTAACCGTCAGCCTCATTAAAGTAAACATGTTTTATCTTTCCGAATACACATTTCCTATAATTCACATAATCAGGGGTCATGTGCTTTGAATCTAAACTAAAGATTCTTATCATTGAACTACCAAGCGAATTTATTTCACCATTATCAATTTTTTCTGTTCTACTTGTTTGTTCACCTTGTACTCTTCTTTTTGTTGTATTTCTTTTATTTTCCTTTTTCCTCTTCTCTTTAGATTTCAAATTCTTACTTTTATTAAGAATAGTATTAAGTATATGTTCATCAGTAACGGGAGCCGACTCAATTTGATCAAGTATTTTTTTCCTTTCAACTTCTCCTTTCTCATGGAGGAAATATGGACATTCAATATCATGAAGGTCCCCTTGACCATTCCAAGTACTAAAAAATTTGACTTCATCTTGACGATGTGTAAATTTAATCATTGCATCGCATTCATCACTAATACAATAAAGGTGACCTTGATACTTTGATTCATATAACTTTTTATTAAGATTTTCATAGTAGATTTCTTCAGTATCATTACCATTATCATAAAAGGCCCATTGAATTTTCAAAAATATCACCCTCTTTAATTGGTTTTAAAGCTCTATTAAATTTCTTCGTTTAACTGTTTTGATTATGTCGTATAACGTGCCGTATTCATGAACCCCGAAGGGGTTGTCTGCTGAAATTCCTCCTCGAATTCCCTCCCGCAGACCCAGGCTCCGAAGGAGTCGAAGCTTGAATATTATGTTAGCAGGTGCCTCTGTCTTCTTCGATATACAGACATACTGCTCTTATCCCTCTCAAATCAATGCCTTTAAATAGAAAATTAAGCTGGCTAGATTCTACCTGATCCTCCCTAATCCTCTATCAGCCTCTAATTGAAGTCGCATGGTTTTAGGTCCCATATATTCTTGTGCAACCCCCAGAATTGTTGTGTCGTTACCCAATATTTCCAACACTGTAACTGAAAAAATGCTATTAATTAAATAATCATCATTGCAATTTGATACTTCTTCAAAATAATGAAAAATGCTTTCTAATAACTTGATATTTCTATTCTCGCTTAATAGCTTAATAACC
>NZ_JAKRNP010000007.1:0-310095 GCF_022346845.1 Paenibacillus sp. ACRSA
CCGGAGCGCCAGCTTCGGTGGAGGCACCGTTGGGATACCACCCTGATCGTATCTAGGTTCTAACCTGGTACCGTAATCCGGTGCGGGGACAGTGTCAGGTGGGCAGTTTGACTGGGGCGGTCGCCTCCTAAAGAGTAACGGAGGCGCCCAAAGGTTCCCTCAGAATGGTTGGAAATCATTCGAAGAGTGCAAAGGCATAAGGGAGCTTGACTGCGAGACCTACAAGTCGAGCAGGGACGAAAGTCGGGCTTAGTGATCCGGTGGTACCGCATGGAAGGGCCATCGCTCAACGGATAAAAGCTACCCTGGGGATAACAGGCTTATCTCCCCCAAGAGTCCACATCGACGGGGAGGTTTGGCACCTCGATGTCGGCTCATCGCATCCTGGGGCTGAAGTAGGTCCCAAGGGTTGGGCTGTTCGCCCATTAAAGCGGTACGCGAGCTGGGTTCAGAACGTCGTGAGACAGTTCGGTCCCTATCTGTCGTGGGCGTAGGAAATTTGAGAGGAGCTGTCCTTAGTACGAGAGGACCGGGATGGACGTACCGCTGGTGTACCAGTTGTTCCGCCAGGAGCACCGCTGGGTAGCTATGTACGGAAGGGATAAGCGCTGAAAGCATCTAAGCGTGAAGCCCCCCTCAAGATGAGATTTCCCAGTATGTAAGACCCCTTGAAGACGACGAGGTAGATAGGCTGGGGGTGGAAGTGCAGTAATGCATGGAGCTGACCAGTACTAATCGGTCGAGGGCTTATCCAATTGCAAGTTCTACATCGCAGACTTTCGTTTCGAATCTAGTTTTCAGAGAGCAACACTCTGAAATGTAAGGCTAAGCTATGCGTTTGGTGGCGATAGCGGAGGGGTTCCACACGTACCCATCCCGAACACGACCGTTAAGCCCTCTAGCGCCGATGGTACTTGGACCGCAGGGTCCTGGGAGAGTAGGACGCCGCCAAGCGAATTCCCTTTGGGGTATTTTTTTTGCCCCCCTCGTAGAGAAATAAGGGATACATATGTGGGCCCTTAGCTCAGTTGGTTAGAGCGCACCTCTGATAAGGGTGAGGCCGGTGGTTCGAGTCCACCAGGGCCCACCATAAATAAAATAGCAATATCGAAGAATGGGGCCATAGCTCAGCTGGGAGAGCGCCTGCCTTGCAAGCAGGAGGTCAGCGGTTCGATCCCGCTTGGCTCCACCATTCCCTGATAGCTCAGTTGGTAGAGCACTCGACTGTTAATCGAGTTGTCACAGGTTCGAGCCCTGTTCGGGGAGCCATATGGAGAGGTGTCCGAGCTGGCCGAAGGAGCACGATTGGAAATCGTGTAGGCGTCACAAGCGTCTCGAGGGTTCGAATCCCTCTCTCTCCGCCAGATAATTTTTAAGCAAGGCCCGTTGGTCAAGGGGTTAAGACACCTCCCTTTCACGGAGGTAACAGGGGTTCGAATCCCCTACGGGTCATAACAATTTTTATTGTTTCAATGAGGGATGAGAATCCCGATATGGAGGCTTAGCTCAGCTGGGAGAGCATCTGCCTTACAAGCAGAGGGTCGGGGGTTCGATCCCCTCAGCCTCCACCATATATATTTTTTCTAACGACGCGGGGTGGAGCAGCCCGGTAGCTCGTCGGGCTCATAACCCGAAGGCCGCAGGTTCAAATCCTGCCCCCGCAATTATACTTTCTCACGAAAGTGATCTGGAACCGTGGTGTAGTTGGCCTAACATGCCTGCCTGTCACGCAGGAGATCGCGGGTTCGAATCCCGTCGGTTCCGCCATTTTTTTGAATTTAACTTTACACCGTGCCGGTGTAGCTCAACTGGTAGAGCAACTGACTTGTAATCAGTAGGTTGGGGGTTCAAGTCCTCTCGCCGGCACCATTTATACTTTAACATCTGAGTCTGGAATAGCTTGTATATTTAAGATAAAGATGGGTATACTGAATTACTCTAAGCAAGTTATGAGATGTAACTATGGCGATCGTGGCGAAGTGGTTAACGCACCGGTTTGTGGATCCGGCATTCGGGGGTTCAATTCCCCTCGATCGCCCCATTATCTCATTGGGGATTAGCCAAGCGGTAAGGCAACGGACTTTGACTCCGTCATGCATAGGTTCAAATCCTATATCCCCAGCCATTTACTTGAGTCATTAGCTCAGTTGGTAGAGCACCTGACTTTTAATCAGGGTGTCGAAGGTTCGAGCCCTTCATGACTCACTTTTATATTTTGCGGTCGTGGCGGAATTGGCAGACGCGCACGGTTCAGGTCCGTGTGGGCTAACCCCCCGTGGAGGTTCGAGTCCTCTCGACCGCACCAATTATTATGCGGAAGTGGCTCAGCGGTAGAGCATCGCCTTGCCAAGGCGAGGGTCGCGGGTTCGATTCCCGTCTTCCGCTCCATATTTGCGCCCTTAGCTCAGCTGGATAGAGCGTTTGACTACGAATCAAAAGGCCGGGAGTTCGAATCTCTCAGGGCGCGCCATTATTTTTTTTGTATCGGGATGTAGCTCAGCTTGGTAGAGCACCTGGTTTGGGACCAGGGGGTCGCATGTTCAAATCGTGTCATCCCGATTCTACTTGTGCGGGTGTAGTTCAATGGTAGAACTTTAGCCTTCCAAGCTAATAGCGTGGGTTCGATTCCCATCACCCGCTTATTGTAATAACGAAAGAGTTCTTGCGCTTAGCAAGGGCTTTTTATTTGTGTAAAATGATATTTTCTAATAATAATGCTGGACGAATTTATTCCGTATTTTCCCGCTAACTAAGTTCGCATCTTAACGCTTGATGTAATGATCGACATATCATCATTGTTGGTTAATAAGGCGAATAGTTTGATTATTTCTGTGATGTTTGATTAAATGAAATAACTTCAACTATAGAGATGTATCTCTACATGTTTTTTTCTATATGCTTATACACCTTTTACACTACAGAGGAGGAATCGTATGAAAAAAGCGCTGGTGATTGGCGGAAGTGGCACGTTAGGGAAGGAAATTGTTGCAAAGTTAAAGGATTTTCCTGTAGAAGTGATTACAGCAGGTAGAAAGTCTGGTGATTATCAGGTGGATATGACTTCAACTGATAGTATTACTGCGCTGTTTGAGTCCGTTGGCTCTATTGATTATGTCATTGTAGCGGCGGGTCAGACGCATTATGCCAAACTGGAAGAGCTGACGCCTGAAGACAATATGATCAGTGTCCATGGAAAATTGTTAGGGCAGGTTAACATTGTACTGATTGGTCAGCACTACGTTAACGACAAGGGGAGCTTTACCTTAGTTAGTGGAATCATCAAGGATCATCCGATTGTGAAGGGTGCCTCAAGTGCCATGGTTAATGGTGCAATCGATTCGTTTGCAAAAGCAGCAGCTTATGAACTGCCTAGAGGCATACGATTGAACTCAGTTAGCCCTAATTTGTTCGAGGAATCGGCAGAGAAGTATAAAGGTGTCTTTATCGGATTCAACCCCGTACCTGTGGAGCGTGTAGCCAATACGTTTATTCAAAGTGCACTTGGCATTGAAACGGCACAGAATTTCAAAGTATATTAATGCCTTCATCTCGACCCCGTGTGTATATAGGACACGTAGGGTTGGCCGAACGGCAGGCCAGCGTGATGCGCCAAACGCATTACACCTCGCTCTAATGAATAACCATCTCTAAATCCAAAGTGGATAAAATAATAAATATACCGCACGATCAAAAATAGAAGGACATGAACTGGAGTGAACTCCAATGCATGTCCTTCTACGTTGATCTCTACAAAGTTTGTCTTTAATTGGTACGCTTACCTGAACCTCAAATTGTACCTCAACTTAAATCCCGACTCGTACCTTAACTCATACTTATAACATGCGCTTACTCATCGCTATTTCTTGACTCAACTTGTCTGTGCATTGCCTACATCTGCAAATCAGTATCTCTCCAGAATAAGCTGTGTTTTCAGGCCATCTGCTGGAAGGAGCCACTGTTTGTTTTCAAGTACCTGCATTAATTGATTACGGAGATCTGATACAGTCGAAGCATTATCTGTTTTGAAGGAGACCTCAACAATGTTCTCTACTCCAGTACCAGCTGCATCACGGATAGGCCATACCTCTAAGCTCATCTCTTGTCCATTCCATGTTCCTTTGTACCGTTGAAAAGTAACTGGACCATACACACGGGAGTCTGTTAGCTTTTGTTTGCCCCAGTTGGAGGAAGACCATTTGTTCAACTTACCCGGCAGCTTGTCCAACAACATCTTCAATGCTTCTTGATCTGAAGGCAGGTTAATGCCACTATTTTTCGGGGAATCTACTTTTTTGGTATTAGAGAAGCTAAGTGTTTGTTTGCCATATCCCCAGTCGATCTCAGCTTCATAGTTATCATCTGAAGAATCGAATCCTTCTTGGTTAGCCAGTGTAAGAGCCGCATTTACATCGCCATTGATGATAGGATAGCGCTTCTTGTACGTCAGTTCATAATTATTTTTATCTTCCTTCTTGCGAAAACGCACATTCCAACCTTCTTCGTTCAGCTCCAGCGCATGGGTGTCAAAGTATTCTGTCTGTATAGCTGTTGGAGTGGAATCAAGACCAAGCGTCTGCACAACTTCAGTACGTGGAGTACCATCTGCATTCAATACCAGGTCGGGTTTAGCCAAAAATTTAACCTCATATGCAGGAACCGCATTTGCTGCAGCAGAGGCCTGTGGTGCTTCCAGTACCGTAAGTCCACTTCCCAATGTCACGATGCTCAGCATCAACGACGCCGTTACCTTTTTCCACTTTTTCAAAACCAATCACTCCCTAGGCTGATTTATTGTACAGACCCAACTTTATCGTTCGAGTATGTCGAAGTGATTAACGGGAGAACCACATTGCGTTAACCCTGCATAGATTTGATGAATGGCGAACGATAGTTTCTCTAGGTGATCTGTTGACAGCGTCATAGGGCATCTGTGATCAGAGTGTACAACGTTAAATGTCTATATCTAGCTTAACTTTAATTAAGTTAGCTCTGCCTGCAGACTCCAATCTCGTAAAACTTCCTCGAAACGATTGATCTGAACAGAAGGGTGCCGATCCTTATTATGAACCGTATAGATATGGCGAGGTGCCTGTTGCCCCGGAATCGGAAGAACTCGAATGAGCCCCTGTTGTTCCTCCCACTGTACAGCCATTCGTGACATGAACGAGATATGCCCTCCAAGGAGGACGAGTTGTTTGATTGCTTCCAACGAATCCATCTCAACCGTTCCACGTAAACGCACCTCATGTTGCTCCAGCCACTGATTGGTTAAACGGCGTGTGCTGGATTCATGACCATGCAGGGCAAACGGCACTTGGGCAATATGCTCAGGCTGTACATCCTCTCGTTGAACCAAGGCATGTTGAGGGGCACAAATAAGCACAAGATCATCTTCACACAGTGTCTCTGTCTGTAGCTGCGAGCCGACAAACGGCTCAGATGAAATGATCCCTAGATCGATCTGATGTCGAACTAACATATCTCGAATGACAGGAGAGGGTTTAACCGACAAATGAATTCGAATGCCAGGAAACTCATGAGAGAAAGCATTAAGTATCGGCGGCAATAGATACGTTGCAGGTACATAACTTGCCCCAATGTGCAAGGTTCCCCGGTAGAGACTGTCATATTCCCGAACGACTCGGCGAGCCTCTTGGGTGAGGGCATTAATTTTGACGGAATAATGAAGCAACGCTTGTCCAGCCTCGGTCAGAAATGTTTTACCACTCCGTGATTCAAATAGCCGCACACCCATTTCTTCTTCTAATGACTTCATGTGAAATGTAACTGTAGGCTGCTTAATGCCTAAAATCTCAGCAACACTGGTCATGTGATGATGTTTATCAATCAACTCAACGATCTGTAATTTGATCAGATTCAATGGATACTCACTCCTCTCAGTTCTATAAATCTCTAGTTCGTAAGTTAGCTATTAACCTAGCCCCAACGAACAAAGCCTAACAAGAACAAGCAATCCAACCTCAACCTAAAACCTTAGATACTCAGGTTCTCAAAACAAACCTTCCTGGTGCTCTATCCTTGCAAAAGGCAGTGAAAATATCATTAATTGACCCTTATATAGATTTAATCTATGAACATCAACAGAATTCATCTAAAAAGTTAATTATCATTTTACATTCCTAACATACAACTCTCGAAGGCGAACGTTAGACTGATAACAGTACTAGAAGACAGGCAGGGATGCTTATGAAATTAGAAATACGACAGGTTCAAAAATCATTCAATCGTACTCCGGCGTTACTACCTACCGATCTCACACTAGAGCATGGTCAGTTTACAACACTGCTCGGTCCATCAGGCTGCGGTAAGACAACATTGCTGCGTATGCTGGCTGGGCTTGAACAACCGGATGCGGGAGCTATATATGCAGACGGACAGTGTATCTACTCAGCAGAGAAGCGGATCGATGTACCAACACATAAGCGAAATTTGGGCATGGTGTTTCAGGACTTCGCCTTGTGGCCGCATATGACGGTATATGAAAATGTAGCGTTTGGCCTAAGAGCTGGTAAACAGAAGTCCGATCTGCGACAAAAAGTAAAAGAAGCACTCGACATGGTACGCCTGCAAGGGATGGAGGATCGTTATCCTCACCAGTTGTCCGGTGGACAGCAACAGCGGGTTGCTTTTGCCAGAGCTGTGGCCGTTCGACCTGGTGTGATCTTGTTCGATGAACCCTTAAGCGCACTAGATGCTGTACTACGGGAAGAGATGCGGATTGAGATGATGTCACTGGTACGAGATATGGGATTGACGGCACTGTATGTCACACATGATCAGGTCGAAGCGATGTCTATGTCGGACGAGATTGTTGTGATGGAGAAAGGGCGAATATTGCAAAAAGGCAGTCCAGAAACCATTTACGCTACACCGAGCGAGCCGTTTGTTGCTTCATTTATCGGTAAATCAAATTGGCTGACGCCAAATCAATCCATGGTTCGACCGGAATATGTCACCTGGAGCAAAATCAATCACGATGATCTCAGGTATCACGGGATCGTGCTCAGTGTTAGTTATGTGGGTGAGCGTTATGAAGTTCGGGTGCAGATGGATGGGCTGGGCGTTTGGACGGCATATCGGAACAACAGAGTAGGTATAGGCGAGCAGGTAGATCTCTATGTGTCTCCTGAGCGCATACATCGAATGAATATAGAGGGCGAGACAAGTTTTACGCGAAACAAGATTGCAGCAGTAAATTAAGTGATTGACCACTACTATAAAACCAATCAAGGGAGATGTCATGACATGTTTGGAATGAATACACGTAAGAAAAGTGCAATGCTGATTTTATCCGCGGTAATGAGTATCAGTTTGTTTGGATGTAGCACAGGTAACACGACTACAGGTTCAGCGGCTCAACCGGCAGGCGAGGGTAACACGGCAGCTGCTGCAGAAACAACGGATAAAACAGGCGGCAAGCTGGTACTTTACAGCGCAGGGCCACAAAAGCTGGCTGATAATATCGTTAGTGGATTTACAGCGCAAACAGGCATTGAGGTAGAAATGTTCCAAGGAACTACAGGCAAAATTCTAGCTCGGATGGAAGCTGAAAAATCAAATCCGGTAGCAGACGTTGTTATTCTTGCTTCTTTACCTTCAGCACAGGCGTTGAAAGCAGATGGATTAACCCTGCCTTACCCAGAAGCGGCGAACGCCGATAAATTGAACAAGGATTGGTCGGATGCCGAAGGCAATTATTTCAGCAGCAGTGCATCTGCTCTAGGAATCGTCTACAATACCAAGCTTGTATCCACACCGCCTACTTCATGGGCTGAGCTCGCTACACCTGCATGGAAAGATGCAGTGAACATTCCCGATCCTACACTCTCAGGATCAGCACTGGACTTTATCACAGGTTACTTGAGTGCAAATGGAGACAAGGGCTGGGATCTGCTGAGCAGTTACAAAGCTAATGGTGTAGCTATGGCAGGTGCAAATCAGGAAGCACTTGATCCGGTCATTACTGGTGCGAAGAGCATCGTAGCAGCGGGTGTGGATTACATGGCGTATTCCTCCAAGGCAAAAGGTGAGCCACTGGACATTGTGTACCCTGAAGAGGGAACAGTGATTAGCCCAAGACCGGCAGCTATTTTGAAATCAAGCCCGAATGTAGATAATGCCAAAGCATTTATCGACTATCTCATATCCGACGAAGCACAAAAACTAGTTGCCGATGCTTACCTGATTCCAGGACGTGAAGATATTGAAGCAACGAATCGCGCAAACGTGAAAGATATTCCACAGCTCAAAGTGGATTGGGCTTGGATGAGTGAGCACGGAGATGAGACGGCAGCACGCTTCTCTGAAATCTTCAAATAAGATGAATAATCAAACTATTCTACGGAGGGTCGGCGTGGTTCTGGCCCTCTTTCTGTTAACGGTAAGCATTGGTGTACCTTTGCTTTTTATTTTTTGGCAAAGTATATATCCAGATGGCCAGTGGGACTGGACGGCTCCTATTCGTACGATCACAGGGCATCATTTGTCTGGGGTATTGCTTAATTCAGTGTGGCTCGGCATCTGTGTAGTGATGGTAACAACACTGCTCGCCTTGCCGCTCGCCTGGATGATGTCTAAGACTCGAATGGGTCAGCATCGCTGGGTAGACGTCATCTTGATGATTCCGTTTATGGCTCCACCGTACATCGGCTCGATGGGCTGGATACTATTCATGCAAAAAGGGGGCTACCTCCAGCAATGGATTCCCTCGGCTTCGAAATGGAGTGAGCTGTTCTTCAGTTTCTGGGGAATGGTGCTCATTATGAGCCTGCATCTATTCCCATTCTTATACTTGCTGCTTCGGGATGCATTAATTCGCATCGGCGGCAATCTAGAAGAAGCGGGAGCAGTACACGGTGCGCCTGCGGGATATCGATTCCGCCGTATTATTCTTCCGTTGTTACTGTCTTCCTACGGCATGGGGATCATGCTGGTGTTCGTCAAGACTATTGCTGAATTCGGAACGCCTGCCACCTTCGGCAGAAAGATTGGCTATTACGTTATGACTTCAGAGATTCACAAGTATATCTCGAGTTGGCCGATTGATTTTGGTAAGGCAACTTCACTCGCTTCCATCTTGTTGTCGGTCTGTCTCGTCATGTGGTACATGCAGTCTACGATGTCCCGCAAGTTCACTTACCGCTTAATAGGAGGGAAGGGACAACGTTCCAAACGTTATTCTCTCCGAGGTTTGACTGGAGTGCTCTGTGGTTCGTACCTTGCCCTGCTCTTGATTCTTTCTGTGGGCATTCCGTATTTCTCCATTATTGCGGCTTCAACGATGAAGTTACGCGGAGCCGGATTGGCTTGGGATAACCTAACGCTGGAGCATTACCGTGATCTCTTGTCGTGGGGCTCTGTTAGTTTGAAGGCAATCGGAAATAGCTTAGGATTGTCACTCGCGGCTTCAACGGTGGCGGTGTTCATTGGTACGGGGCTTGCGCTAACCATTGGCAAATCATCTTCGTGGATGCAGCGTATCATCGATTTGTTCAGCCTACTGCCGAACACTGTGCCGGGGATCGTCATGGTTGTGGGGCTGATTTTGTTCTGGAATTCACCTTGGATGCCATTCACGCTCTATAACACCTATGGCATGGTTGTTCTGACCTATGTTGTGCTGTTCCTTCCTTACACCGTGCAATATGTAAAATCAAGCTTTACCCAAATTGATGGATCATTATTTCAGGCAGGTCAAGTATTTGGCGGCAAGCCGCTGTACATCCTACGTCGTATTCTTGTTCCCTTAATTATCCCTGGCATGCTTGCTGGTTGGATGATGACCTTTACGATTGCGACAAGAGAACTGGTCGCCTCGTTATTAATTCTTCCGCCGTCGATGCAGACGTCGGCGACGTATATTTTTGCCCAGTTTGAACAGGGTCAGGTTTCATTGGGTATGGCAATGGCCGTTGTTACTGTAGGGATGACGGTACTTATGCTGCTTGGGATCGAAATTCTGAATTCGAAGAGAAAGTGGAATGCATCATGATCAAACTGAACGTATGGGGCGGTGCAGGAGAACATGGCCGCTCTGCGTATCTCCTTAGCGGGAGTACACAACGTCTATTACTAGATTGTGGCGTCAAAAAAGGTGGAGCAGGGGAGTACCCTCTCCTGGATCAAGAAATTGTACCGCAGTTGAATGCTGTGTTATTATCTCACGCACATGAGGATCATTCCGTAGCCATCCCTCTGCTGTATAACCTAGGTTACCAGGGTGAAGTGTGGACGACACGAGAGACTCGGGAGCAGTTGGACACGTACTTTAAGGCATGGCGAAATAATACGGAACGGGCAGGGTATGCTGTACCCTATGAAGAGAGTGATGTGCAGTCTATTCGTTATCGCTATTTGGAACAAGAGGCAGCGTGCGGAGCTTGGTTTGAGCTTATCCCTGGCGTGTGGGCGATCTGGGGACGTACGGGTCATCTCGCGGGTTCTGTGTGGTTTGCCATTGAGATGGATGATCAGCGCATATTTTACTCCGGCGACTATACCTCTGAATCCATGCTGCTACAGGAGGATGATCCTTTAGAGACTTTACGTAGGGCAGGCCGATTGTATAGCAAGCAGAGGAGCAAACCGATGCGCAGTCGGGTAGATCATACGGCGTTAAGAAGTAACATCGCTGTGGGTCAGGAAGCCGAGTTTGTAGGTAGTCAAGGGGGCAATGTGTCTACAGCTGCGTCGCTTGATGAAATGGAGCAACCTGAGGTCTCTTCTCTTGCTCATGGCTCGGTAGCAATGGACGATAAGCAGTCCATGATCTGGCGATCAGCTCCAGCACCTAAGGCAGTGGAGGCAATAACCCCTAGTGAGAGCAGAACCTTGTCGGTACAGTCTATGCAACCGTTGGGGGAGATGCTGGATCTCGTTATCATGGATGCTGCATACGGTACAGACCGAGACACGCAGGCTGATAAGTTACAACAGTTAGACCATGCGATTCATGAGACGATTGCGCGTGGCGGGAAAGTGTTGTTGCCTATGCCTGTGGTAGGACGTGGGCAGGAGATCATGTTATGGGCAGAGCAGCAGTACCCTGGCATTCCTCTATTCGTCGAACAGGGGTTAATGAAGGGAATGAAGCAACTTCTACATTCACCATACTGGTTGAGAGAGAACGAATCATATAACAAGGGATTACTGACCGAAGCAATTATGGAATGCTTGAACGGATCAAGATGGCAGACCCCTGTGACGCAAGAGGAGCGGGAGCAATGGTTGAAGCAGCATACGGCCTCGCTATGGTTTATTCCGGATGGGATGATGCAGTCTGCTCTTGCCCGCTGGTATTATAGCCAGCTAGCCGAAGATCAGAACAATATGGTGCTGCTTACTGGCCATGTATCGGAGGGTACCTATGCAGATCAACTATCGCAGGCTCCTGAAGAGCATGGGAAATGTGAAGTACGGAAGGTTCGTTACAAGGTTCATCAAGGGTGGCTGGATGTGGAAAGAATGATCCGTAGACTTCCTGCACGACACACGATCCTTGTGCACACCAATCGCGAAGAGACGGATAAACTTCGGGATCATCTTCTAAGCGAAGATACGCTCAGTGAAGCTAGGTTAAGTAAAGCTGAAGGAGCTATGCCTGATCAGATGATTCATTCTTTATCACCTGGAGATGAGCTTGTGGTGTGATTGGCGAGTGCGAATTAGATAGGCAGTGAGAGATTATTGAAATTAGTGAGAATAACGAGAACGCCCTTACCTGGGCGTTCTCTCTTTTACATTTCATGAAAATAAAAAAGACACGATGACAAGTGTTGCTTATCATCGTGTCTGCAAATGATACATACATGAATTATCAATTCTTTTTCAACTATGGTGCACGTTGAATGGGGTGCTCTAGTTCAGAATGACCCATCAAGCTCTCGGATGCTTCGCCATCCACTAACACATCAATACTGTTCACTTCATCGAATTGAAACATCGTTTGGGTCAGTGCATCAAGTGCAAGCAGTTCTCCACTGGATCCCAGATTGGCTTCCTCTGGGATATGAACATCTAACGTAAGTGCCCCATCCTCAAACGTTGCGGAGAGTAGCTCCACCTGATTCCATAATGAAAGGAGGTTAGCATCGGAGCTGTTTTGTAATGCTTCGAATGTTTTTTGATACTTCTCTGTTTCTTCCTTGAAATCAATTGTCTGCTCTTGTTGCTCCAGCTCCAGTAATTCTGCATCTGCGTAATAGACCTCCACAGATTGTGAGGTTCTTGTCTCTGGTTCTACCGTAGTTTCCGCTGGGCTCGGGGATTGTCCCTGTCCTTGAACACTGCTCGGTTCATTCGATCCGGATTCAGTGACTGGCTTCTGAGCGCAACCAATTCCAATAATCATTAAGATGGACAAGATGAGTGCGCATCCTAGCTTAGCTTTCAATAGAGCACATCCCTTCTAAGTGGTATTGATTAATTTAGAGCCCGAGGTATTCCTTAATACCATCGACAATCGCTTGAGCAGCCTTCATCTGCATATCCTCGGATAACAGAGCAACTTCTTCCTCGGCGTTACTGAGGAAGCCGAGTTCTAACAGCACCGCAGGCATCTTAGTGTTTCGAATGACTTCTAGATTCCCATTTTTCACACCACGATCTTTAAGTCCCATGGCTTGAATCAAATGTTTATGGATAACGTTCGCCAAATCCTTGCTACTGCTGCGTTGATAATAAAATGTCTCTGTTCCTGATACTTTGGGAGCGGACTCTACACTATTGCCATGGATGGATACAAACACATCTGCATTCAGATCATTGGCAAGTTTGACACGTTCAGGGCGTGTGGGATAAACATCCGTAACACGTGTCATAACCAGTTGAATGTTCTCCTCTTGTAGAAGAAGTGCTTGTACTTTCAACCCTACAGCGAGGGTGAAATCCTTCTCAGGTTTGTTCGTGATACTTATGGTTCCTGGATCACTTCCGCCATGCCCTGGATCAATGACGACCACTTTGCGACCTGGTTCACCTACTGGCGTGACAATTACGGGGATGACGTTCTCTCCGGAAACGTTCAGATCCACTATGAGTTTACCAGCGACTTGCTCCTGGCTGAACTGAACACTTTTCACTTGATTCAATTCAACGACAATCCGAACTTGACCTGGATCTTTTTTGAACAGTGAATATCTTACATCGGTCACATTCGGGAATCCACTCACATCTAACTTTCCATTCATCCCCTGATCCAGAGGTTGAGCCATATCGCCAAATACGGTTCCAGGCAAGTCAACCACCAGCCGGTCGGGGTTCTTCAGTGTGGTAATAATCGGTTGCACATCTTGATCCATAGATACCACGAGTTGGTTGTTTGTAAACAGGATATCTGTCACTTGGGCTAGGGTAGAGCTATCATCTTGCCCTGGATTTGTGCTGGGTTCATGGGCAGGGGTCTTGATGGTATTGACTAAGTATACGATTTTGTCTTGGTTGTTCCACTTCACCGTTAATCCCATCTGTTCACTGACAAATCGAATCGGTACCACGACTGTATTGTTAATGATCTGCGGGGCGGTATTTAAACTTACTTCCTTGTCACCCACCATAGCTTGCTTCTGATTAACAGTTAAAGCGAGTATTTGGTTATCTTGTTGAATCTTCACTTGGCTTGCTTTCTGATTCCAGTCGACCTGGAATTTTAGATTTTCGGCAACGACCCGGATGGGAATCATCACGTTTTTATTGACGATTGTGACTTGAACATCATTAGGTAGATTTAATTGCTCACCATCCAAAAAAATCTTTGACGTGTTCGCTGCAGCATACCCTGGACTTGGGAGTAAGAACAGCACGAACAGACTCATCCATAAGAGTAGCAAGGTCTTCTTCATTACACACCTCTATTATTTAGATCTAAGAGCTTGATTAAGCTTGATCCATTCTTGGAATTCTTGTCGTTTCATTTTCTTCACGGGCTTTACCTTGTTACTAGCCAACGTGTATCTGTACAAAATAAATTGGTCTGACGGATATTCACTGATGTAATCTAGCCATGTGCCTTCCTTTTGCCACAAGATCAGTGAGGTCGTGATGTAGTTCGTTGTCCTTGGCAGCTTCATCAGGCTGTCTTGTTGTGCATTGTAGATGGATATGGTGCTTTTGGAGGTATCCCCGTAAGAGAAGGCGATCTGATCCTCAGAAGGTGCCCAGGCATAAGCCATGATGGTTTCTACGTTTTTCTGACCAGCTTGGCGTAATCGATCTTGAAGATTCCTCCACTCGCCCGTTTCAAGGTTCAGGAGAATCAATGAACTTCCTGCGCTACGTTCTGCTTGTATGGCAATCCATGTCTTCGAGTCTGAGGCAGCGACACTTGTAATCTGAAGTAGCTTGTCCTTCCAATCAGCAGTTTGCATCGTATACTGCTGTTTCCCTTGAGTAACGACAATGGATTGAATGACATGTTGCTCAAAAGATGGAACGCCTTCCCGCTTAGTAGAAGTTGTGGTTAAGGTAACGTTCCCGCCCTTCCAATGGAGGGGGTTGCTGCTGCTTTTTTGGAACGTATGGTTACTGGCATACATAGATGGAGCGGTCGTAGCGCTTAGAACAGAGTTGGATGTCACAGACTCGGATAGGTTCTGTTTAGCCACCACCATAGAAGGTACTGTAGTCGTCAATCCTGCTAAGAGCACGCCGACCAATAGCCAGCCAGTTACATTTTGCATCGCATCATCTCCTTTATTGCCTATGGATTGTTCACACGTCATTCTAATTCCATAATCTCCCTACACTATATAAACGGTAAAAATGTAAAAATGTTTCTATGTGGAATAAATTTCATAATACCTTTAGCTGCTTAAAATCAGGGCTAGATATAGATCAAAATGGTTTAATTTGTCTATATTTAGTTACATAAATCTCGTTTTAATGAGTTATGAAATTGATTCATGTGATCAATATTTAAAAGTTTGTATATCATCAATGCATCCTTCAGTCAGTAAGATATATATTTAATGGATCAAACAGACAAACAGATGTAGGATATGGACATACGGTCTAACTAATTTCATATTTTCATACGATGAATACTAGTTTATCGGGAGGGGAATGGAAATGAGTGAGCAAGGGGAAAGGGTTCGGATCATTCTGGAGTCTATGAGTTTACAGGAAAAGGTTGGGCAAATGTTATTGATTGGATTCCATGGCACGGAAGCTGCCGGAGATATTGAAGCGTTAATTCAGCAGTACCCGGTTGGTGGAGTTATATATTTTGCGCGTAACGTAGAATCGCCCGAGCAGGTACAGCAACTGTCAGAGGGATTACAAAGCATTGCTTCCGTCAGTAACCATATTCAACTCTGGATTTCCATTGATCAGGAGGGCGGTATGGTATCCAGGATTACGGAGGGGATTGCGTTAATGCCCGGACAGATGGCGATTGCTGCTGCTGGTTCCCAGGATGACGCTTATCAAGCGGCATATATTAGCGGCATTGAGTTGAGATCTATGGGGATTAACATGAATTTTGCTCCCGTCCTGGACATTAATAATAATGCGGCTAACCCTGTCATTGGTGTGCGCTCATTTGGTGAGAATGCTGATATCGTAGCAGATTACGGGGTTAGAGCCGTATCGGGTTACCAAAATGCTGGAGTTGTAGCGACAGCCAAGCATTTCCCGGGCCACGGGGATACCGATACAGATTCCCATCTTGATCTACCCATCATTCATCATGACCGAGAGCGGATGAACCGAGTTGAACTGGTTCCCTTTCGATCTGCTATAGCAGCAGGTGTGGATGCGATAATGTCGGCACATATTTATTTTCCTACACTCGAATCAGAGCGTCTACCTGTCACCTTATCACGATCCGTACTTCACGGGTTGCTCCGCGAGGAATTTGGTTATGAGGGTATGATTGTAACAGACTGTATGGAGATGGATGCCATTGCTGCACACTATGGAACGGTTGAGGCAGCAGTGATGGCTGTAGAGGCTGGAGCAGATCTGGTACTCATTAGTCACACGCCGAGGTTACAGATAGAGGCGTATGAGGCACTGATCTCTGCGGTACAACAGGGTCGAATTAGCGAAGCACGAATCAATGAGTCGGTGATGCGGCTAGTGATGTATAAGAGTAAGCATGGTTTGTTAGACAGCAGAATGAATGCAGATAATCGAAGTGAGGATGTTAATTTGTCTCCCGCACAGCCCGATATGCCCGCCTTGGATACTGAAACAGAGCGTAACAGCCTGCTACATCAGGCTGTAGCTCAGCGCATCAGTGAGAGGAGCATCACGCTTGTACGTGATCAGATTGGGATGTTACCCCTGAAAATGCAGCGTACATTGGTCATCACGGTTGCATCATCGGTGACCAGTGCTGTTGATGAACAATTAAGTGAAACATCCACGCTGGGTGCTGTATTATCACGTTATGGGCTGGAGGTTATTGATCTGTATGCCAATGTGGAGAATGTCTCCAATTCCTCCGCGAGTATGTTACAGGCTGCTAGAGAGCAAGAAGTGGAGCAAATTATCGTAGGCACCTACAATGCTGGAAGTCCTTCTGGCGAATCACAATGCAGATTAATTGAAGCGTTGCAGCAAATCGGAAAACCTCTAGCAGTCGTAGCGCTACGTAGCCCATATGATCTGCTTGCTCTACCTACCGTGAAGGTTTATGTAGCAGCTTACGAGAGTCGGCCGCTCGCGATGAATAGTGTTGCTCAAGCGCTCCTAGGTCGAATTCCTTTTCAGGGAAAATCACCTGTGTCGATCGAGTGAAGTGAGATAAAAACGATGATGTAGCTTACTAATGTAGAGTGTGCTATAGAGTGCGTGGTTATGGCTAGTGCACACAGCAAAAAGGACGAATCCATGAGAGTCATTTCCCTGCACATAGATCGGGAGATGGGTAATCAAGGAAACGTCCTTTTTTGATAATATATTAACTCTAGCTAATTAAAATGAAGAACATCATTATTGCAAATGCAGTGCTTTGGCTGTCTCTGCTTCAACCTCGCTCATCAGAGTAGTCATGTCCATGCCCGCATGATTACCGAGCAAGATGATGGTGATGTCATCGGATAGATTACGAGAGAACGCAGTGGCGAAGCCACCACCACTACCGTTATGGAAAACGGTACGGTTCTGATCATTTTCTTTCAAAATCCAAGCGTAACCATAGTTTTTGCTAGAGTAGGGCTTGTACATTTGTTCAATCGTATCTTGGCTCAAGATCTGATCGGTGTATAGCGCACGATCCCACTTCAACATATCATCCACTGTGGAGTAGATCGTTCCTGATCCCGATTGTGAAACATAATAAGGTGCAGGCACCCAAGCGTTATTTTCGGAAACAAATCCACTGATGGTATGAACTTGACGGGAGGCTTCTCCTGAGTTTTTCATTCCGAGCGGTTTCAGAATCGTTTGTTGTACATAATCAGCGTAGCTGCTGCCGGATACTTGCTCAATGACATAAGCGAGTAACACGTAGCCGCTGTTGCTGTATAGATAAGCACTGCCTGGTTCAAACTTCAGCGTTTTGTGCCGGATCTCCTCTACCGTTTTCTCCAAAGAAGTCCCTTCTCCTCGGCCGAATGCGGAAGGAATACCTGATGTTTGGGATAACAACATATGTAGCGTAATTTTATCCCCTTCTGGAATGCCTGAGATGTACTTGGAGATCGGGTCTTGCACATCGAGCAACCCTTCTTCTGCTAAGTGCAGAATGGATGCAGCGGTGAATGACTTGCTTAGTGAAGCAATACGAGTCTTCTGATCCGGACGATTCATGGTGTGTTCATCAGCCAGGCCGTAACCTTGGCGGAGTAACACCTCGCCGTTCTTAGCAATCAATGCCATGCCAGGAAACTCAGCTTCGCGCAGATACGTATCCACACTCGCAAGTTCAGCATTTAATACGCTGACTTGGTCTGTCTTCACATTTACACTCATCTGTCCGGAGGCGGTACGTTGTACCTTGATATCTGCCTTGAGCGCATTGGCAAGCGGACGAACCGGAATCATCATTGTACCATTCACCGTCCGAGATTTAACGCCTGTAGACAGTTGAACGTTATTGACTTGAATAGAGCTGGTGCTTGCCTGATGAATGAGGGTGTCTCTTCCCACCTTAATGGTAGCTGTCTTCGTAGGCGCATCCCATTTGAGCGTACCATTTAAGGACTGCACAACATCTCGAAGCGGTACGAAGGTTGATCCTTGAAAAATAAGGGGCTGATTCTTCCAGGTCTGTTCTTGACCATTCACTTCAATATGGACAGTGTTAGCCGCCTGAGCGGCCGTAGCGACATTCCCGGCCTGTCCCAGCACCGGGCTAGCACACAACATAAGTACGAGCATGATGCGAGATAACGATATAAAGAGCTTAGAAACAGGTTGTTGCACTTGCGACTTGCGTATAATTTGAATCCTCTCCTTCCAAACGTTTCATGAATAACCAGCTTTATGAGCAATTGTAAACGATCTCGAACAAGCGGTCAAAAATTAAGAATGTTCATGGAGCTATCTTAAAAATTGAAGCCCAATCTCCAAAATTCGAAATATTTAGTATTTATACGTAATATTTTTTGGATGTCTATCCGATAAAAAGAAGGGTGATGAATTTAATGGAGGATAGAAATAATGAAGAAATCGATGAAAAACTGGTTTACCTTGACCGTCAAAAAACGGCTAATCGCTTCATTGCTCTTGTTCCTGATTATACCGAGTATTAGCGTAGGCTGGTTATCCTACACGAAGGCAGCGGAGCGGGTTAACGAAGAGCTCATTCGTTCTGCAGAAGCCAAAACAGAAATGCTTAGTCTGCAGATCAGTGAAATGCTCGATATGGAGAAGGATAATGCCGCACAACTAGCTGCAGGAGTAACTTCTAGCGATGTAATTAACAAATCGCCTGCTGTGCAAAAACAGATGGATCGCATGTCTGAAAACCATGATGAACTTGCTGTACTCACCATAGGTGCTGAGGATGGTAGTTGGATGAAGTCCCCAGATCCAGGCGAACAGATCTATGATCCACGTGAGCGGAGCTGGTACACGCAGGCTATGGCTGAATCGGAGCCTATTATCTCAGACACGTTCCAATCTGCGACAACAGGGGAGTGGGTTGTGACGGCGTCGGCCAAGCTAGCCGATGGTAAAGGGGTATTTGGTGCCAATGTAAGTCTCAATCATCTGAAGGAATCGGTAGATAACATACATATCGGTAAAGAAGGTAAGCTGTACATGCTGGATAATGGAGGGAAGTTTCTCTTCCATTACAATATTGAATCTGGGGTACAGTCTGATGCAAGTTATATTAATGAGATGTACACGCAAGACCGGGGTACTGTGAAATACACCTATGAAGGTCAAGAGTTACAGGCCGTATATTTCACGAATCCAGCGACGGGTTGGAAAATTGTTGGCGAGCTGGTTCCTTCTGAAGCTGCTGAAGCAGTAAGACCTATTTTGATTCGGACGTACATGGTGGTAGGCGCTTCGCTATTGGTCGGCATTATTTTGCTTATCTTTATCATCCGTAGCATCCATCGTCCATTGACGCAGCTTACACAGGCGGCTTCGCAGGTGAGTGCAGGGGATCTTACTGTTCATATCGGCATGAAGCGAAATGATGAATTCGGTCAATTAGCCAATAGCTTTGACACGATGACTTCGTCTCTGCGTGAAGTCCTTGGCGAAGTTCATGGTACATCGAGTCAACTGGCGGCTTCATCGGAAGAGTTGATGGCGAGTTCAGAACAGACATCCAAAGCGACGGAACAGGTGGCTGAGCTGATGCAAGGCGCGGCGGAAGGAACGACGAAGCAAAATCACAGTCTTTCGGCTACAGGGCAATTAGTTGGAGAGATGTCCTTAGGTGTTAAGGAAATTTCAACGAGTGCCGAAAGTACTGCACGAATCGCACTGGAAGCATCTACGAAATCCGAGGCAGGTATGGTTACGGTAGATGGAGCGGTAGCATATATGCATCAAGTCAATGATGAGAGTAAGGCAGTTGAAGCTGTGATTGAGGATTTGCGTGCCAAAAATGATGAGATTATTCAGATTGTTACCGAGATCACGGCAATTGCTAAACAGACGAATATCCTGGCATTGAACGCCACAATTGAAGCGGCACGTGCAGGTGAGCAAGGTCGAGGCTTCGCCGTTGTAGCTAATGAAGTGAAGATACTTGCCCAGAGCTCGGGTAGTTCGGCTGAGCGTATTAATGAGCTGATGCAGGAGATGCAAGAGAAGACCAATGCGGTACAGTCAACCTTTGCCCAAACAGGCGAAAGTATGATGAAGAGCTCGCAAATGATTACAGAAGCGGGAGAGGCTTTCCAAGATATTCGGGATGCTGTTCAGCAGGTCGCGTCGCAAGCAGAGGAAGTATCGGCTGCGTCCCGTCAGATTGATGGTGGAATGGGGCATGTAACCAAAGCGGTGAGTGACACGATCATTCTGTCGGATCAGATTGCCTCAGGAACCGAGGATGGTTCTGCCGCTGCGCAGGAGCAACTGGCGACGATGGAAGAGGTTGCGGCGTCCTCTGCGGCTCTGTCCCGTATGGCAGAGGATCTTCAGAGTATGATTGAACGTTTCAAACTATAGAACGCGTTGTGGAAAAAGATATGTAAGGCTGTGGGGTTGTAACCCTACAGCCTTTTTTTGATCTCCAGCTTATAAGCTGACGAGAGAACTTGCTTCTGGATACATGTTCTGACCTATACCTATATGAGTAAGAACGTTTGTTGACATTAAATAAACTTAATTATATTATATCTATAAATAAACAAACTAAATAAAGTATTGTCTATAAATAAATTGGATTTAATCATTCTGAGTGATAAAGTAATGAATTCATTCACAAGAGATTAACGATAGAGGATAAAGGAGAGCGTTCTTTCATGAAATCAACGGACGTTATTTTGCAAACAGCTTCATTAGAAGAGATTAAGCGAGGGTACTTGAAGGAAGCATCGAATTATATGTGCATTTGCTGCGGATACAGTACAGAAGTGGGCATCATCTATCCCGAAGACGGCGTGTTGTATGAAGCAGAGCGTTACATTCGAGTTCACTTGGAGAAAACGCATGGATCAGTATTTGAATATTTGCTGGAGCAGGACAAAGCTATAACTGGACTATCGGATGTACAGCGGGGCTTGCTTGCTCAATTCTATGAAGGGAAGAAAGATGCTGAAGTGCAGGAGGCACTTGGGATCGGCAGTGCTTCCACCATTCGCAACCATAGATATATGTTGAAGGAAAAGGAACGGCAAGCAAAAATATTCTTAGCATTGATGGAGCTTCTCAAAAGCAAAGATACCCATGCACCGGCTGAATTCGTGACACCTGTGACCAAACCAGTTGGTCAAATGAATAGGGGATCATTCGATATATCCGATCAGGATCGAGCCAAGGTGTTAACTAAATATTTCCCCGAAGGTACGGACGGCATGCTTACGACGTTCCAGATGCAGCAAAAGCACAAGTTTATTGTGCTGACTGAAATCATCAAACGATTCGAACCCGGGCAAACCTACACGGAAAAACAAGTCAAAGCGCTGTTAAAGCAGGTCTATCATGATGATGTTGAAATCCGTCGCTATCTCGTTGACTATGGGTTTCTCAGTCGAGAAGAGGATGGCAGTCAGTATTGGCGGAAAGTTGATCAAGTTAATGGTGTGCAGAGTAGCATAGGTGCAGGCTCCAGAGGTGCAAACTCAAAAACGGCTGAAGAGAATAAAGTGAAGAAAGGGGAGTTGGAACGTATGAATCGCCGTAAAGAACTTCAAGAACAGGCCAAAGAGGTTAAAATTGAGGCAGGTGTATATCAAATACGCAATGAACAAAATGGTAAGGTGTTTTTGGATAGCACCCCTAATTTGAAAACGATGAATGGACAGAAGTTCATGCTTCAGATGGGAACCCATCTTAATCGATCGTTACAAGCAGAATGGAATGAATATGGAGAGTCTGCCTTTACGATCGAAGTCGTGGAGAAGTTGAAAAGGCAAGATAATCCGTTTTTTGATACAAAAGATGCGCTAGCGAAGCTGTTGCAGGCATGGATGGAAAAGTTTCAGCCTTATGGGGAGCAAGGTTACCATGGAGATAGCAAGAGTAGCTGATTCAACCCAGGTATAAGTTGAGGCAGCAGAGGTAAAGTGAAAAGTGAAATTAAATTAGTGAAATAAAAAAGGTAGAAGATGTATTCATATGATGTATGTAAAATGTGAATCTCTAATGTTCTATAGCATGGTCTATAAAAAGAGTGAGCCCCGCTAGGTTAATTTTGACCAGCGGGGCTCACTCTTTTTATTTGGAGTAATACTCAATATTAAATGATTTACCACAGCTTAACTTCAACGATGCTAAGCGAGTCTTGAAGAAGGATTATAGCTTGAATTGGTCAACCAACTTCTGCAGTCTGTGCGCTAAGTGCGCCAGAGAGTCAGCCGAGGATGAAATCTCCTGCATGGAAGCAACTTGTTCCTCTGTTGCTGCGGAGATATTCTCTGTACCATCTGCATTCGCTTCCGAAATAGAGTGAATATGATCGATGGATTGAACCACTTCTGCTGTACTTGCAGCCATCTGCTGTGAAGCCGCTGCGATACTCTCTAGCTGGTGATTAACTACATCCACGGCTTGATTGATCTGTGCAAAAGCTTCATCAGCAGAGCGAACAGCACGGATTCCGCTAGCCACATCCTGTTGCCCAGCTTGGGCATCCTTATTCGCCTGCTCAATCTCCTGTCTGATGGAGGCAACGCGCTCAACAATCCGTTGGCCGGACTCGCTGGATTGTTCTGCGAGCTTGCGAACCTCACTAGCAACAACGGAGAACCCACGTCCATGCTCACCAGCTCGTGCGGCTTCAATAGAAGCGTTCAGGGCAAGCAAATTGGTCTGAGCAGCAATGTCGGTAATGACTGAAACCATCTCGCCAATGGAAGTAGAATGATGTCCAAGTCGTTCCGCTGTTTTGGTCATATTATCGACAAAGCGGCTTACTGAATCCATTTCAGTGACGACAGTTTGAATGGAGGCATTACCTTGCTTAGCTAGCTCGCTAGCCTGCAAAGCAGCTTCGGATACTTGCTGAGTGCTGTCCGTCACCTGTCCAACGCCTCCAGCAAGTTCATTCATCTGCTGAGAAGTATGCTTCAGACGGTTAGCTTGTTTCTCGATGCCTGTTGCAGATTCTTCGGTGATCAGCGCAACCTGCTCGGTTGCTTTCGTTGTCTCAGATGCGTTCACAGCAAGCTGGTTAGATGAGCTGGTTAATTCATCAGCAGTCTGTCTTACATCCTGAATCACGCTGCGCAGAGATTGGCTCATTTTGTTGAAACTAGTGCTCAGTTTACCGAATTCATCTTGACCAGTCACCGGTACCTCTATCGCCAAATTACCATCACTAATCTCATTAGATGCCTGCACCAGGCGATTCAGTGGGCGTGTAATGGATTGTACGATCCAGTAAATGATAATGGAGCTTACGGCAACAGCAATGGCAACGACAATTAGCGTGGTATATAGAATAGGACGAACGGAGGCAGTCACTTCATCACCGTCAATAACACCTACAACTGTCCAGCCGGTTGTTTCATTCGTTGTAAAGAATGCATGTTCCTTATGTCCTTCTAATGTATACGTGAGAGAACCATTTTTCTGATTGAAAATGTCTTGAAAAGGAGCAGCGGTACCTTCTGTTCCAGGATCTACGGTTGGGTGTACGATGATTTTGTTGGCATTATCAATGATGTACACATAACCTTTTGTACCAATTTTGGTGTTGTTAACGGTCTGCGACAAGCCCTCAAGTGAAAGGCTGACAGAGACGACGCCATGACCATCTGCGGCGGTCTGAGCTACTGAGGCAACCACGTTACCTGTGTTACTGGAGATATATGGTGTGATAACGGTTGGGACATCTTTGTTCTGTGTTGCGGCTTGATACCACGGGCGTTCACGAGGGTCATACCCTGCCTTATTGACCGCGGTTACGGGAGAATTGATATACACACCTTGATCCGTACCGATCGAGGCAAGCTCTACGTCATTGTGGGTTTCTTTATATGCATCAAGTAGGGTACGAATGGTTTCTGTTTCGTCACCTTGAGTTGGGCCTACATTGCCTGCATCCATCTGGGAAGCCAGGAAATCGACATTTTTTCGTGTAGCACCAATGATCTCATCAATGGTCTGATTAAGCACATTCACACTGCTCATGGCACTTTCATACATCTTTTCTTCCACTTTGCCTTCAGCTGTCTGGAACGAGATGATGCCTAGGCTGATCGTTGGAATGAGTAGGACAATCGCAAATGATAGAATCAGTTTCTCTCTCATCTGTATAGACCTTTTGGCAACAACCTCATGTTTCTTCTTCATACATATTCCCCCTCTAAGCAACACCCGCAATAATATGGACCAACCACGTTTGAGCAAAAACAGCGACAACCTACATTGTTATTGTTTTGGATCACGACATAAGCAAGGTTGAGCTTGTCCCATCATGACTTAGGTGATCATGTAATATATATTCGGCTGTATAGGTCATTTGGATTAGGTCTATTTGAGTGCTTTTGCATAAAAAATTTTACCTCTCCCCGAATCTTTCATCTTGTGGTATATTTCTAGGTTAATGTGTGAAAAACACCTATACACCAAGAGGAGTAGGAAGGGGTTGTACCCGAATTGAGTAAAGCAGTCACGGTCGAGGCTGAGCCTTCATCCGCAGCAGACGTGCAGGATACAGCTTCTTTTATGCAAGGGGTTAAAGACTGTATCCCAACATTGTTAGGCTATTTAAGCATTGGTTTTGCTGCAGGTGTTATTGAAATGACAGCAGGTCTAAGTTTAGCGGAAACGGCCTTGCTCAGTCTGATCTTATACGCAGGATCAGCCCAATTTATTGCTGCTGGTATGCTTGCATCGAATGGGTCGGCAGCTGCAATTATATTTACGATATTTTTTGTTAATCTTCGTCATTTGCTGCTCAGTGCGGCGGTGTCTCCGTATTTTCGCCATCTGACTCCACTCAAAAATATGTGGATTGGCTCTCTGCTCACCGATGAGTCATTCGGTGTAGCCATGACTCGTGCGATTGGGCGCGAGAGATTAAGTGAGCGCTGGATGCATGGACTGAATATTACCGCGTATCTGAACTGGTTTGCAGCGAATATGGCAGGAGCGTACTTTGGGCGCTGGATTACGAATCCAGAGCGGTTAGGGCTTGATTTTGCTTTACCTGCTATGTTCATCGGTCTGATCGTGCTTCAACTTGTACAACGAAAAAATAAAAAGCTACATATTAACGTCGCAATCATCGCAGTAGTATGTGTCATTATCGCGAGCATGGCGTCACTAGGCAGCATGAGTATAATTGTAGCCGCAGTTATTGCGGCGACCATGGGAGTGGTGATGGAAAGATGGAAGTAAGATGGGATGTATTCTGGATCATTATGGGCTCAGCATTGTTAACATTTATTCCTCGGGTGCTGCCTTTGATGTTGTTCAGTAAAATACAGATTCCGATGTGGCTGCTACGCTGGCTTGAATACGTACCTGTAGCGGTTATGGCTTCTCTAATTGGACAGGAACTCTTCATGTCTGGTAACAAACTAGTACCGATCACACAGAATCCAGCGTTATGGGCTGCCTTGCCTACGCTTATTGTCGCAATCTGGACACGAAGCCTACTTGGAACCGTCCTGGTAGGTATTGTTACGATGATGATTTTGAGGTATTGGATGGGTTAGTTCTACGTCAAAATCTCCAGTGATTAGGAGTAAACCTTCGGCTGAATCGGTTAATAATGCTCTATAGAAGTGTCTTACATGATAGAACATGATGCTGAAGAGCGAAGGGAGCGAGATCAATGGGAACGATAAGGCACAAAGTGTTAATCACAGGAGCGGCTGGTGTAATTGGTCGAAGTCTACTTACGGGACTAAGAGCATTGGAAAAGTATGATATCGTAGCTGCTGATCTGCAGCAGGACGATGAGGCAGGCATTGTAGAGCTGGATGTTACGGATGCGGAGAGAATCAAGGAACTCACTCAAGGTGTGGATACGATCCTGCATATTGCCTGGGCAAAGGATGAAGAGGATTTTCTAGGCAAAGTGCTACCGATTAATGTGACTGGGGCATACCATCTGTATGAAGCTGCTCGATTAAATGGTGTGAAACGTGTCATATTTGCAAGTTCGAACCATGCAACAGGGTTCTATAAAACAGGCGAGGATATAGAGGTTGATGATCCGTATCGGCCAGACAGCTTCTATGGGCTCAGCAAGTGTTATATCGAGTTGTTGGGACGGTATTACGTTGATAAGCATGGCTTGTCTTCATTCAACATCCGAATTGGTAACTTCTCTGGAGACACACATCCACATTCCGAACGTTCCGCACATATCTGGATTTCGCCACGGGATATGGTGCAGTTAGCCCATTGTTGTATTGAGGCAGACGCGAACCTTACGTACCTTAACTTATATGGAACTTCAGCGAATACAGACAATTATTACGATATCGGATACCTCAAAGAGAAAATTGGTTACACTCCCTTGGATGATGCGGCAGATCTATGGGAGGAAGCCAAACGTCATGGCGCACCTGATAAACAGGATGAAACGGCCTATCAAGGCGGCGGTTATACAGCGAAGGAGCAAAAGGGAACCTAGACATGTGTCTAGGTTCTTCTTTATTTTAATATGAAAACGCTATTTTCTATTGGGCGGGAAAGGGATAAAATGGGGAATGAGGTAGTCAGATGTTCATTTCTATTATTATTCGAAGGAAGGAACGGTATCAATGACGAGTACACATTCATCCGTTATATTGTTTCAGGGAGATTCAATCACAGATGGAGGAAGATCCCGTAATGATGACCCGAATCATTTTCTCGGTCACGGGTACGCTTATCTAATCGCAAGCAGATTGAGTGTAGATTTAGCAGCTAGACAGCCGCTTTTCTACAATAGAGGTATTAGTGGTGACCGCGCATCCGACCTGTATGCACGCTGGAATGAGGATACGTTCAGCTTGAAGCCGGATCTAATTAGCATCCTGATTGGCGTTAACGATGCTTGGCGTAGCATGAATGGTGAAGCGAGCGGATTCACTGATCGTCTTGGACGAGCGTATCGCCACCTTTTGGAAGAGACACGTGAAGTGATTCCAAATACAGGACTGGTGCTGATGGAGCCTTTTATTTTGCAAACAGGAGCAACTATAGAGAATTGGGATCGTTGGCAGGAGCGAATTGGTGAATATCAGCACTTGGTTCGTGAGCTCGCCCATGAATTTGATGCTGTATTTGTACCGCTGCAACAGCAGTTCAACGATGCACTTCAGCAGGCAGAAGCTGCTTATTGGTTATGGGACGGTGTTCATCCAACAGCAGCAGGACATGAACTGATTGCTCGCCAGTGGTTGGATGTGGTACAGAACAGCCCATTGAAAATACAATAATAGAGGTAGTTATCTTCATCCCATCTTCTTGGTACTGAAAACAGCCCTTTTTAAAACACGCAATAATATCGTAAGCGGAGGAAGGCAATGTGCACTTTCTTCGCTTATTACAATGCGGTAGGAACAAGTAGGTCGAAGAGAGTAGTTCTTTTTGTGAATTGGAAGTTACTCCCTAAAGAGTGTTAAAATGATCATATGCATATCAAGCAATAGCTCAAATTGAAATCGGTTACAGTGGTAAGGAGGCTTTTCTCATGACCGTCCATCCTGGACTGAACTGGACGACGAGGCAGATTGCAGAGGCATTGGAGCAGGGAACCTCGGAAGCTTTAGTAAGCGTTTCCGAGTGGAAAGGCAAGATTGCGAATACACGGGATGATCAGGAATACCGTGATTTTTGGAAGGACATCGAGATGTATGCGTTAAGGGCAAGCCGTGAGCCTTTGCCTGAATTATCGTTTACCCTTTTGCGTCAATTCAGGGATACTGGGGAACGAAAGGCGTATGAAGCAGCTTATTTTGAACGTCGTGGACGAATAGTGGCTCTTAGTGTATTAACGGCTACGTCGAAGACTTCTACATACGTATCTCTGCTGGAGGATCTGATCTGGAGTGTGTGCAATGAACACACCTGGTGCCTGTCTGCCCACATACCACCTGAAGAAGAAGCGAATGCTTACACATGGATTGATCTGTTTGCAGCAGAGACGGCTCAGATGCTTGCAGAGATCATGGTCATGCTGGGTGGCATCATAGATGAGCGAGTAGAGCGCCGGATTCGCTCTGAGATGGAGCGCCGGATTTTCACACCGCTATATCGTGAGGACCGAACGTACGGCTGGGAACGTGCAGAACACAATTGGTCGGCCGTATGTAGCGGTGGCTGCGGGGTGGCTGCACTCCTTCTGCTGGAGGATCAATCGCTTCGGGTTAAGGCTGTAGAACATACCTTGCAAGCAATGGATGCCTTTCTGCATGGCTACGGCGAGGATGGTGGGTGTGCAGAGGGCATCGGTTATTGGGTATATGGGTTTGGCTTCTATACGTATTATGCGGAGATGTTACGAACCTTCAGTGCAGGTACACTTGATATGTTATCTGAATCTAAGACGAGAGCTATTGCGTTATTTCCCCAGCATATTCATATGTCTGCAGGCACATTTGTTAATTATTCAGACAGTCATGAACGGGAGGTTATTCCGTCAGGCTTGTTATCGAGGTTAGCTGAGCGAGCGCAAGGAGAAGTCAACTGGCGGTTGTCCATCCCTCTTTTGACAGATGATCCATGTAGGCGCTGGGCTCATGTCGCACGTAATCTGTTATGGACGGATAGGGCTGTACTTGATGATCATCGTGAGCAGGCTGAGTCGCCCCCGTCTCAGACATTTATCGTACTGGAGGATCTATCATGGATCATGGGTAAGGCTCAACTGATGCATGCCGAAGAGATGGCAGGGATCGAGATTGCTTACTCGGTGAAAGGTGGGCATAACGATGAACCCCATAATCACAATGATCTGGGGCATTTTATTCTTCATGCGTCGGGTGACAATATTCTCTGTGATCCAGGTGCAGGTGCGTATACTCAGGCTTATTTCAGTCCTGGACGGGAGAGTATTCTCCAGATAGGTTCTCAGGGGCATAATGTGCCAATCATTGAAGGAACGGTGCAACAATCTGGAAGAGAAGCTGAAGCAAGGTTGCTTGAAATGAAGCATGCATCACCGCATTACGTAGCCATTACCTTCGACCTCACGTCAGCCTATGGGAATGCACCTACATTGGCTCGATATACAAGGCATTTCAATTGGAGTTGTCCTCCGGCAGCTCAAGAGGCTGAGCTGTTGGTAGAGGATCATTTTACATGGAAGTCCGCCCAAGATCCTGATTGTATAGATATGGATATAGATGATGTGGCACGAGCAAGTGAGCTGAATCTGGGTATTGATGCAGGACGAAATAGAGAAATAAATGAAGTTTCAAATCCAACTGGAAATGTAAGTGAGACTCCAAGTGTGAAAGCAAATATAAATGCAAGTACAGTTACAAGTACAAGTACAAATGCAGGTGACTGTGCGCGTATATACAAACATGTGATACAGCGCTTGGTCAGCCACGTTGAACCTGTGTTCCACGAGGGTATGGTTCAATGGAAGACCGATAAGGCGATCGTGAATATGAAGTACGAATCGGTTCATTGTGATGAGTATTGGAGCCCTCGTCTTCAAGTGGTGGATACGGTTGACCATGATCATCTTCCCCTGAGGCTGTATGTTACCGAGCTTGCATTGGTGCGTACATCCAGTCAGGGTATGGAAACCACAGTTTCATCTGTGCAGGAGACCTGGTGCAGAATGAAGTTTATCACTCAGCCTAGAGTGTAGCGGAGAATCGGTTGGCATTGTAGCTCTTATCGCTATGAAACGCATGTGAACATGGAAGCGTTGGGTGTGCACCTATTGTAGCAGCCCTATTAATAGACCAAAAAGATTGATTAGAGGAGGATACAACGTATGACAGAAACGGCTAATTGGGTAGAAGAAGCATGGCGGCAGGGTGCAGCAAAAGTACTTCGCAACGCAGAGCGGATTAAAGATACCTTTCCACATATTGCTCCGCAAGGCAGATATGATCAGAATGATCCAGAGTGGTGGACGGCGGGCTTCTGGCCAGGACTACTTTGGCTGGTCCATGAAGCAGCGCCGAATGCTGAGGCTGTTGCCTCCTTGGCGCGTATTGCTGAAAGCTGTGAGCGCCAATTGGAGGGTTGTCTTCGTGATCCGGACTCTGTCGATCACGATCTAGGGTTTATCTGGCTGCTTAGTGGCGTAGCCAACTACAGCCAGACGGGCAGCGCAGATGGCAAGCGGCGAGGCTTACTCGCCGCGAATCTACTTGCTGCCCGCTTCCACGTGCGCGGTGAGTTCATCCGCGCCTGGAATTTTAGCTCGTCAACGATGGACACGCGCGGCGTTGCCATCATTGACAGCATGATGAACCTGCCGCTGCTCTACTGGGCGTCAGAGCAGAGCGGCGATCCGCGCTTCCGCTGGCTGGCGGAAGCACATGCGGACACCGTAGCGCGTGAATTCGTGCGCGAGGACGGGTCCATCTGCCACGTGGTGGAGTTCGATCCACACACGGGGCAGAAGCTTCGGGAGCATGGCGGCCAAGGCCATGCTCCGGGTTCCGCCTGGGCGCGGGGTACCGCCTGGGCGCTGCACGGGTTTGCGCTGTCATTCCGGCATACGGGCGAAGTCCGCTATCTGGAGACAGCGGAAGGTGCGGCCGATTTCTTCCTCGCCATGCTTGGCGAAGAGATCGTGCCGATGTGGGATTTCCGCGCACCTGCGGAGCATCAGGTGGCGTGGGACTCGTCCGCTGCGGCCATTGCCGCGAGTGGACTGTTGGAGCTCGCGAAGCTGTCGCCACGCGGAGCGGAATACGCTGCGGCAGGTGAGCGCATCGCTCGTGGCTTGTACGAGCGGTATAGCTCGGGTGAGTCGGCAGCTGAGGAAGGCCTGATTATGCAGGGAACCGTGCATTATCCAGAGGGACGGGGCATAAATGTCCCAATTATCTATGGTGATTATTTCTATATGGAAGCACTGGCGAAGCTGCAAGGACGTCCCGGGTTCTTTTAATTCCTTTCACCAGCCTCCTGCAATTATTCATGAATTATGATAACTAATCTAATCTATAAATAAAAAAACACAGTGGTTGAGTGTGCAGAGTAGAGTTTCTGTGGAATCCACAAGAATCCTTACATGAGCACATCTTACCACTGTGTTGTTTTTGTTATGCCGCCAATAATAGAGAACAGTATCGAGTGAATAGCTTAACCGTCAAGACCTTACAGTGTGCGCTCATGCACATCTTTATGTTCCAGGCTACGTCTCAAAATAACAAAATCCGCTGATGATTGATCCGGATAACGCTGCGGGATGATCTCTTGCACTTTGAATTCCGGATAATCGTATAGATAATGGAATAGATTGCGATCTTGGATCGTATCAACGCCTGGGTTTCCTGTCCCTTTCAGCCGGGTGTAGAGGACAACCCACTCTCCAGAGGTATGCAGGATATCATACAGTGTATTACGGAAATCTTGTTCATCTGTAATGTGGTAGAGTACATCGAGACAGATGGTCAGATCCGCCTGAAGAAAACCTCGGTTAATCCACAGACCGGGTGTATATAACATGAAGCTTTTGGATGTATCGCTCGCAAACTTAGAAGCACATAAACGAACGGACGATGCTGCTACGTCCATGCCGAGATACGTGCCATAGTTCATGTACTGTAGCTGATTACCGTCCCCACATCCAAACTCAATTACGCTGCTGATGCCTTCTCGCTGAATGAGCTCATTCACAATCTCAGCCTTGAATTCAGCCAGTACACCGTAAGAGCCTCTCCCAGATGTTTCTCCCGAGCGATAGGTTTGCTCCCAATATTCAATGTAGTCGAAAGACTTCGTCATCGTTGTCCCCCAATCATCCATCAATTTCAATTGCCGCTATACTAGCGTATGCGGGAACTTATCCTATATGTACTTGAGTGCTTTTTGCGTCGCAATAAGAATTAATTTCCACTAATTTTCCTGAAAGTCTAAACATCTGGAAAGAACCTGCCGACATTAAACGTAAGGAAAAAAATGATTACAATCGGAGGGAAATGATGTTAAAGCCAAGATTGACCAAGTATATGGTGATGATGCTGGTACTGGTACTGAGTATTTCCAACGTAGGCCTGGCCGCTGCGGCAGATAAAGAATTATCCAAAATTGTATTATCTAAGAACGAGTTGTCGCTCGAAGTGGGTGATTCGACTTCAGTGACGGCCACAGGGGTATATAGCGATAATACATCGCAGAGTGTGACGATCAGCTCGGAATGGAACAGTAGTAACCCTTCAGTTGCAACGGCTGGAAGTACTGGAACCGTTAGTGCCAAAGCTGAGGGTGAAGCGACGATTACGGTAATTTATCAAGGCAAACAAGAAACGATTCATGTCAACGTGACGAAAAAGGTCAAAGCGCTATCCAAGGATGTACAGAAGCTGGATTTGCGCATCGGAGCTTCAAAGAAGATCAATTTGACAGCGACATATAGTGATAACACGGTAGAGGAAGCGGCATCGAAGATTGCTGAGTGGTCCTCTAGTGATGACAAGGTAGCAACTGTAGTGAATGGAGAGGTTACCGGGCAAAGTGCAGGTACAGCCGTGATCACAGGTAAGGTTGGTAAACAAAGCGTAACGGTAGATGTTAACGTCGAAGTCGTTAAACGTGTAGATGTGAACAAGAAGCAGATTAATCTGTTATTGAATGGTCAAGATGATGTAGAACTGACGGCAACTTATCCAGACGGTTCAACGAAAATTGTGACTGAGCTTGCAGAGTGGACAACAAGCAACGAGAAAGTCGCAGACGCAATCAAAGGTAAGATTAAAGGTTACGCTGCGGGTTCAGCCAAAATCACAGCAACTTACGGTACGAAGTCTGTAACGATTGATGTTGATGTTGATCTGACTAGCAAACTGAGCGCAAATAAACAAAGCGTGTTCTTGCGTGTCGATGGTACAAGCCCTGAAAGCAAGAATTCAGCAGACATTGTACTAACGGCTTCTTACCCGGATAGTGCGGATAAGACAGTCACAGATCTTGCCACATGGACATCCAGCAATGAGAAGGTAGCTACCGTATTCAAAGGTAAAATTACGGCAGTGGGCAGTGGTTCAACAACGATCAAAGCGACACACAGTGGTAAAACGGTAGAAATTGCAGTGGATGTAGATACAGCGAGATACCTAGATATTGCTGGCGTTGAGGACAAGCTTTCCATGAGCCTTGCGGACAATAACAAAACGAAGGACCTCATCGTGAAAGCAGAATATATTGATGGAAGTACCGAAACCGTAACTTCTCAAGCAACATGGACTTCCAGTAATGCAGATGTCGTCTATGTATCTAACGGCGAACTGATTGCATACAAATCTGGTACAGTGACCATTACCGTTGCCTATGGCGGCAAAACTGTTAAATTCACGGTTAATGTCGATGTAGCGGACAAGTATGAGATGGAGAAGAAAAAGGCTTCGGTTGCAGTAGGTGGCACGTTCGCTGCTAAGGTTTTTGCCATATTCGGGGAAACTTCCAAGGATGTATCTGAGGATGCAACATGGAGCAGCAGCAGTGACAAAATCGCTGAAGTTGACAGCAAAGGTAATGTAACGGGTGTAGCAACGGGTAAAGCGACAATTACAGCCAAAATCGAAGGGAAAACATTGACTTTGCCAGTTGAAGTTGGCATGGCTAATGATCTGGAAGCAGATGAGAACTTCGTTGTGTTGTCTGCGAAGGAAACGAAACAAATTGAGCTTACTGCTATGGATGAGGATGGATTAACGAAGGACGTGTCCTCTGAAGCAACTTGGAAATCAAGCAATGCACGAGTGGCTGATGTGAAAAAAGGTGTTATCACGGCGAACAGCAGTGGTAAAGCAAACATCACAGCAGAGTACGGTTCCAAGAAAGTCACCATTCAGGTAGAGGTTGACGTCATCTCACGGATTGAAGCATCCGTGCCAGCACTTTCTCTGAAATCAGGAGACACTTCAAACCTAACCGTTACCGTTCTATTGAGTGATGGTAGCGAGCGTGATGTAACGGACAAAACAGAATGGAAAACAAGTAACTACAAGGTTGCACAGGTGAGCAAAGGTGCTGTAAAAGCAATCGGTTCAGGTAAAGCTAAAATTACAGCGAAATACGGCAGTAAATCCGTTACGGTTGCGGTGGATGTGGATACCTTGAAATATCTGCAAACCGACAAAGTCACACTGACGATGAAGCCAGGTGACAAAGCGACCGTAATCGCAACAGCAACATTTGCAGATGGTAGTGAAGCAGACGTATCCAAACCAGCGTTGTGGAAGTCTTCTCGTATTGCAACAGCATCAGTGAAGGACGGCGTTATTCAAGCGAATGGTAAGGGTAAAGCAACCATTACGGTCACGTATGCTGGCGTGAAAACGAAAGTGACGATCGTTGTTGAAGCGAAGTAATCTCTTCGCAAGCCTAAGCTAAATAACAGTAGACATGTTGTAAGAATTACTAGCTACAACATACTAATAATAGAAAACGGTGATACCTGTTCTTGTGAGCAGGTATCACCGTTTTTTGTAGTAATATTTTAAAATATATTAATAATGAGCAATTCGTCTTCTAGAATGAGCAGTTGAATTACATGAAATGAGGCAGAACGAATGCGCCATAAGCAAAGGCAATGACAATCAAAATAGCAGGGTGAAGCTTGGTTTTGGTCATGACCCATAGCGAGATTCCCGCAATAATGAGGGTTTGCCAGATTCCGATCGACTCAGATGAGACTTGGCCAAACTCCCAAGTAAGTAGAATCATGAGCACGGCAATGACAGGCTGTACTAACAGTGTCATACCTTTGACCTTTGGAGAGGTACGGTATTTGTTAAGTAAGCGCAGCAACAGAATTAACGCGACGGCCGAAGGCACGATCGTAGCGAAGCTGGCAATGAAAGCGCCAAACCAGCCAGCGACCTGATAACCGACAAAGGCGGCAATTTTGGTAGCGATAGGTCCTGGGAGCGCATTACTAATGGCAAGCACATCACCGAATTGCTCTGTCGTCAACCACTTGTAGTGATTCACGATCTCTTCTTGCATAAGCGGAATGGAGGCTGGGCCGCCCCCGTATCCTAATATATTGGCTACAAAAAATCCCCAAAATAACTCCCACCATGTCTGTAGCATCGTCTAGGACACCCCCTTATCGGCGTTGTCCTTCGACTTGAAGCGCTGAACCACATCAAAGTGGAAGAAACCATAGACGAGAAAGACAGCGATGACGATGCCCGGGTGAACGTCTAATAGCAGCAAGAGCACAAACGCAATGACTCCGAATAGCAGAGCAAAAGCTTTGCCGAGCCCCTTCCACGCCTTCTTGGCGAACTCATAAGCCATCATGCCTAGCATGACAAAAATGACTGGGCGTACGGCTGCCACCATGCCTGCAACCACTTTGGATTCTCGCAGCGCATACATCGAGCCGAGCAGTGCAATAATGGCAATACTTGTCGGCAATATATGGGCTAGTACTGCTACAATCGCGCCCAAGAGACCTTTGGTTTTATAACCTAAGTATGCAATCATTTTGGTCGCAATCGGACCCGGGAGAGCATTAGCGATAGCTAAAATTTCCCCAAATTCCTCATCACTGACCCATTTATAACGTGTAACGGCCTCATAACGAATCAAGGGAATTACCGAAGGGCCGCCGCCATATCCCAAAATTCCGGTTCGCACCATTCCTGTGACGAGACCGCTATAAACTTTCCAACTCATGCTGTTATCCTCCTACAGTCTCATGCCCATCCGACTTTTATAACGTTTTAACAATAGTTGTGACTCTACTTTGACGATTCCAGGCATCTTATAGAGCTTCTCTAGTAGAAACTGCTCCATCTCCTCCATGTCGGCAAAAATACCATGCATGTGCAGGGTACTTGGGCCTGTCATATGGTATAGGCTGGTCACGGCTGGTTCTTCATCCAGCTTCTCCGCTACCTCGTCCAAAAAAGGAGGTTCTACGTCGACATTGAAAAAAGCTGAGACCTGTAGTCCAACCTTGCTGGGGTTGATGACAACCGTGAATCGTTCAATAACGCCTTTTTCGGATAGTGCATTAATCCGTGCCTGTACGGCTACGCGAGATAACCCAATCTGTTGTCCCAGATCGGTATAGGACATCCGGCTATTGTGATGCAGAGCAGCCAATATTTTGCGATCTATGTCATCCAGATTGTGCATTTGGGGGATTTCTCCACCCTTAGAAGAGCGTTTCTCTGCCATGATTGACCATCCTTTTCTATCACTAATTACAGTTAGATCATGAAATGAGCATTTATACATTTTGTACGTAGCACTCTTAATTTTAATGACGAAACGTAATCCGAGTCAATATATTTATAATAAATATGGATTATACCTGATAATTCACTTTCACTTTGTTAAATTGACCAAGTTTACTTTCTAAATAGAGCAGAAGTTGTCTCAAAAATAGAAAAAAGACTGCTCAAGAAATGATCCTTAGCAGTCAACAAATGTGTATGAAGTGCTTGAATGTTACGGTAACATCTACCTCAACGTAACGTCGACTTCGAATGCGATATGATGAATCCAATCCAGGCCAGCACGCAGTGCCCTGCTTCATGACGGGGTGGTCAGTCACATCTGATCGTACTCGTTGCATTACTTCGTTGATGTCCTTGGTAGAACGAGGGTGACGGTTGTCCCTTCACCTGGCTCTGAAGATACCCTAAGTGTTCCCCCAGCTCCGCGCGCACGTTCTTCCATGCTGAACATTCCAACGCCGTTACCTACCTTCGTTCCATTGAAGCCGACGCCCTGATCTTCTATGATGACTACGGTTGCATCCTCAGCATCTTCTACGGTCACTTGTGCTTCAGATACATCGGCATACTTCGCGATGTTGGTTAACGCTTCTTGGATGATCCGGTACATCGCGATCTCACGGTTCATCTCCAGTCGTCTGCGTAGATTGCACTCCAGCTTAACTTCGATCCCGTAGTGCCGATTGTAATTCTCTATGTAGGTGCGAATCGCAGGTACAACCCCGAGGTCATCCAATACAGAAGGTCTGAGCTCCCAAGCCATTCCACGAACATCCTCCATAATCCCGGTCACTTGTTTCCGCAGGGATTCGACGCCAGGATGTGGCTGATCTGCGAGCAGGCGATCCATCTGGATGACGAGAGAGAATAGACTCTGACCGATTCCATCATGCAGCTCGCGCGAGATCCGTCGCCGTTCCTCTTCCTGAATGTTCATGACCTGAGACATCATCGTCTGCAGCTCACCCTCTACACGTTTAAGCTTGGTCACTTCACTTCGTACAGCTAAATATTGATAGGGCTGTCCTTCGTTATCGAGGAATGGCACAATGGTGGTGTTCACCCAATAATAGTTGCCGTCTTTGTCCCGGTTACGTATCTCGCCATGCCATACCCTGCCGGAGGATATCGTATCCCACAAGTTCTTCATGAATGTTTTGCCATGATAACCTGAATTGATGATCCGATGATCCTGACCTATCAGCTCACTCCGATCATACTTCGAGATCTCACAGAATTTATCGTTTACATATTGGATTTTCCCTTTACGATCGGTGAGCGCCACGATGGAGGATTCGTCGAGAGCAAACTTCAGGTCACTAAGTTGATGCAGTGAACCTTTCAGTCTGCTGCGAAACTGGTCATCGGTGATATGCTCATCCAGCTCAAGAAGTAATTGCAGAACAGGCTGGTCGGCAAGTCCGCTGAGTCTATTTTCATGCTCGCTATTCAAAGTTCAGCAACCCCTTTTTCATCGCAAACTTCACGAGTTCAGGACGAGTACGGAGCCCGAGCTTCTCCATGAGATTGCTTTTGTGGGATTCTACAGTTTTGACACTAATGACGAGATGCTCGGCAATTTCCTTGTTGGCGTACCCTTTGGCGATCCATGACAAAATTTCCTTCTCTCGCTCGGAGAGCGTGTCGTATGGTCCGGCATTCTCTTGTTTTGCTTTATCGAGATACTCACTCATCAGTCGTTTCGTTGCACTTGGATACAGATATGCACTACCTTCTGCAACGGAGCGAATGGCGGCGAGCAACTCTTCATGTGGGGCACTCTTGAGGATATATCCGGAGGCTCCAGCATGGATGGCACGGAATAAATATTCTTCATCATCATGCATCGTCAGTATGAGAATGGCGATGTCTGGCATTAATTTTTTTAATTCAGCAGTAGCTGTTAAACCGTCCTTGCCTGGCGGCATGCTGAAATCCATTAAGACCACATTGGGCTTCAGTTGCTGAGCTTTGGCAATAGCTTCATCCCCGTCCGCTGCATCTCCAACGATCCGAATATCACTTTTTCCGTCCAACAAGGCGATAAGCCCGGAACGTACGACCACATGGTCATCAACGACCAATAGTTGAATCACATCATTTTCCCCCTGTCCGCATGCATATGTCTATCTCTATCATACCAAAAAAGAAAGCCACTCAGAGAAGTAATCTCAAAATGGCTGGATATCTATACAAGAACAAATAAAGGCCTTGCTCAACCTTAACAGGCGAAACAAGCCTTTGTACGTAAAGTCTATTGCGCAGGTTATCCACGAATGAGAGGTTCTAGGTCGCGTGCCAGTTGCTGTACTTCGTGGATCATATCCTCTGAAAATGTGCAGGACATTCGGTTACCTACGAGCAACACAGCTTCAGGCAAGCTGCCTGACTGGAAGACAGGTACCGCAATGGCACATACGAGCCGTTCAGCAAGCATGAGCGGACACCTCCCGGGTGTATGCTCTGAACTAGATTGTGCATCTGACAGCGTGGTTCGCCCAGTTCGCAGCGCTGTGCCGACGAGGTCTTGTCCGGGACGCATTTCCATGCGCTGTACACGTTCGTTGCTGGCACCAGACGTATATTTCCAGCGGAGCAGCGTACCAGACAAACAGGCGAGACCGCAGAAATCGCTGGAGGTGTTAAGGCGCAAGCGGTCAATCATCTCCTGGATGCCAGATGGATGTTCATCATGCATGAGAGACACTTCCTTTTAGGGTCATACCGTAGAATCCGGTCGAATGAACTAACGTTAACTAAATAGACTGAGTCATCATAATAATATGAAGATGTATATGTGTTCTTACGTTCATTTCTATTGTAGACCTTTTCCTTCTCCGTGTAATTCAGGGAAAACCCCTATTTCGTTTCTAGATTTTACTGATCATCCTTGCCCAAGTGCCCTCAGCCCAGACCTACTGCGGCATACAATACAACTCAGGTTGTAGGTTTAGCGCCTAGTGTGACTTTTCTCACAGCAAATTCAGGGAATTTATCCGTAAGGTTCAGGTAATCCCCCGATAACCTTTATGGACTTTTCGCGGTAAGATAGATGCATAAGGAAACACGAGGGGGACGATGAATTATGGGTACGGTATTTATAGAAAGAGCAACCCAAGCGACGGAACGAGAACAGACGGAGGGAAGCAAGATGACACAGAGGAATACTGGCGGAATTCTTTCGTTCGTAACAGCCGAACAATGGGCATCGATTGAAACCATGATGCAACCCAAACGGGTGAAGTCGGGGTATAGTCTCTTTCTAGAAGGCGATGAAGCCGGATACCTGTACTTCATTCGTTCGGGACGTGTGAAGCTGACAAAATCCACTGAGGATGGCAAAGAGATTATTTTGTCCATTCAACAAAAAGGCGATCTGATCGGGGAATTCGGTGGCATTGGTGGTCAGATGCACAGCTACAGTGCTGAGATGACGGATAAAGGGGAACTCGCGATTATCTCGCTGAGTGAACTGGAGAGTGTGCTAAGTAAAGATGGCGATCTTGCGCTGAAATTCCTGCAATGGATGGCGCTCGCACAACGTATTACTCAGTCGCGCTTTCGTGATCTGTTACTCTATGGTAAAGCTGGTGCGCTGGCATCGACCCTTATCCGCGCTAGTAATTCGTACGGCAAGATGACGCCAGATGGCATCGTTCTGGAGATGAAGCTGAACCATACAGAGCTTGCTGAGATGATTGGCGCAACCCGTGAGAGTGTAACGCGGATGCTGGGTGCTTGGAAAGAGCAGGGGACACTAGATACACTTGAAGGCAAACTGATTATTCGGGATTTAGCTGCGTTACGGTGTATGTGTGGGTGTCCTACAGTCCCGAGCTGTCCAACAGAGTTGTGCAGAATGTAATGCAATGCAACACAAGTAAGAATAACTGTTTATCTTCATTGGCGATTGGGGTCGTTACGGAGGACGGTTGTTGTACGGAGAAAGGGTCAGCCTGCGGGCTGACCCTTTCTGCTATGACTTCGCCAGAATGGAGTAAAGGAAAGAGTCATGATATTTCCCTTTATAGTACCAGTGTTCTCGCATCAGACCTTCGCGCTCCATGCCGATGTGCAGCATCACCTTCTCCGAAGAGCTATTCTCTGGTCGACATTTGGCGAAGATGCGATGTACTTTAAGTGTGTTGAAGCCCAATTCCAACATCGCACGTGCGGCTTCCGTTGCATAACCTTGGCCTTGATAGCTCGGGTTCAACACATAGCCTAGTTCGGCATTGGTGTCCATGACATGAAGACCAATACCACCAATTAGTGTACCTTCTTGTTTCAGGCATATTGCTAGTTCATAGCCTTCTCGTGGCACTGCTTGTTGTAGCTCGATCACATACTTCACATAATCTTGGGTATCTTCTTCCGTATTCGGTCCCCATGCCGTATGTGTGGTAACCTCGGGTAGCGAAGTATATGTATGAATGTGCTCGCAATCTGACTCTACAATCTCACGAATGATTAATCGTTCTGTTTCTAGCTGTATCATGTGTCACCATCCTTAACCTATTGTAAAATAACTGTGATCCCTTGGCATTCCAGATTTTCAATAATCGTATCATATAAAGGTCTATTCCCTAGTTCCACCTCGAAATCCTCTTCTCCTAAGCGTTTGTTCTCTGCGCGCATCCAGTCAATCTCTCTCTGCCATGCGTTAATATCCAGATATGATCTGGCGACTTGATGATTAGTCCATATTAGGGTAAAAGGGGCGACTGCTCCGAATCCACCATAAGTACAATCGATGAACGAGTTAAAATCCGATCCATAATAGCCACCTGGTCCATTCATGGCTTCACCTAGTGCACAGAAAAAGGAAGCGTAACTAGTAATATATGTACCGTCCATCTGAAATGTCTTTGCCTGATCTTCGTTTATGTCGTTAGTTTTCTCAACAATTTCTGTTGCTATATTCATATTGTTATGGCTCTTCACCACACTTAGCCATGCTCTTCTTCCATTCTCATCGTAGGTAGCCCACTGGTTAAGCGTTGAAGGGAGTGATGTTCTCCATTGATCCCAGATCTGAAGCTCCTGCGCTGAGATCAGACGATGGATGGATACATTCAACTTGAGATCTGTAGCAATTGTAGGGAAACCAAGCTTATGATACTTTGTCGTGTCATGAATAAAAAAACCATGGTTGCCTATCGTGTGATTATCTTTATTCAACATTCCGACATAGGCATATCTTGATAGGGGTTCTTTCTTTTGCAAAATGTACTGTTGGAACTTATACGAAAATACGAAATGCTTCAATATAAGCTGGTGGTAACCCTCATTGAGGTTGATTAATGTTCCATCTAGCCCAACGATATCTGTACAATGTCCTATGATCAGATCGGTTGAATCATCTAGAAGCACGAACGGAAAAGTCATGATCGTGTAACCTCCTTAACTGGTATGAATACATTCTACGTATACAGTTTATGATGGGATTGGTTTACATCCCAAGCATATCACAATACGATAAGACGCAAAAAAAGCCCATGACTGATTCTGTACGAATCGGTCACGAGCTATATTGAACATATCTGTTATATTCTAATCTATTGTGGCTGTTTACATTCCACTACTGGATAAGCTGCGGATAGCTTACGGATGATTTCCTTTTGCCATTTCACATCACCAATGTTCTTTGCCAGGTTTAGAAGATCCAGATAATCATCAAGCTGCAGTGTCGTTTTTTGCAGAGTCGTATCCATTCGATGTTCGTTCCCCTTTATCTATATGATCGTTAATTCATGTACAGTAAACAGAAGAGAGACAAGTTCAAGAATGATAATCATTATCAAACGCTTAATATCATTATGCATGGGTTGAAGGCAAAATGCAATGGCAAGTGCCTTGGTTTTTAGTTTTTTTGATAAAAATTATGATCTACAATGCCCCTCGTATCCGTCCATCAATGAAAAAAAAAGCAACCGGAGATTCGGCTGCTGTTGCAATTTATTTATTGTACATGTGTACTTCCTATTTGTTTAATGATGCGGTTCCTGTCCAATGATTTTTTGGTAACTCGCGATATCCAATCTACGGTCAAATTTATAACCTACCTCTTTGAAATGGGCACATTTCTCATACCCTAGACGCTCGAACAACCGGATGCTTCGTTCATTCTCTGTGCATATCGTTGCTACAAGTACATGGAAATCTAATGCTTTTGCTTGTAATTCAAGTGCCGATAAGGCTTTTGTACCGATCCCACTTCCAACATAGTCAGGATCTATGTAAATCGTTACTTCTGCAGTACCATCATAAGCCTGTTTGTTTTTGTGTTGAGTAAGGAGTGCATAGCCAATAATTACATCTCGCTCTTCAATAACGTAGGTTTGGTAGCGAGGGTGGCCATTCATTACATTGCTTCGCATCTCATCCAAAGTTAGTTCTTCCGTGTGAAAGGAAACGGTCGTATGGCTCACATAATAATTATAAATGGCCTGTAGTCGTGCCAGATGTTGTTCTGAAACTTCTATTAGCTGCATCTCTCCGAACGCTCCTTCTATACCATGAATAGTTGCATCTTATCACAACGTAGAGAGTTCACAACTATAACCTTTTGGTCATTAAAATTTCCAAAGGCTCACCCTCAAGCAATAGGCCTCCCGCATCACGATAACCTAATTTTCGATACAGATGCTGAGCACCTTCATTGGCTAAAGTAGAGGTCATGACCAGTTCAAACCCGAGTTTCTTCATCTCATTTTCCCAGAAAAGAATGGCTTGCTTCCCGAATCCTCTGTTGCGATAGGGTTCATCAATCCAGATCATATTCATAAAAGGGGTATTGTCCCAGAAATAGCTGTGCCGCATCCAGCCAATGAGTTGATCCTCATCATTTTGCAGCATATAAATCTCATTGCCTCTGATCTTGGGCAAAATCAAGCTTTCTACGATATGACGATCATGCTCTCGAATATATTCATAGTGCGATTCTGTTGCTGCAATAATTCTCATTCTACGTCCTCCACGAAATAATGATGTAATGTAAATATTATACAATGGTTTATTTATATGAGGAAGTAGAGTTGTTGTTGTACATAGAATAAGGTGAATAGATCACCTATGTTACGGGAAACGTATAGGGTAATTATGCAGAAGACGAAGACGAGGAGGCAACGATCCATGAACCAGCGGCAAGCAGACTGTGACAGTTCTTCAATGAGACAAAAGTTAAAGGGGGATCTTCATCGTGTGGCGGAACGCATGAACATAACATTATCCCGTTTTGACAATGATCATGCCTGCTTGCTGGGACAATTCGCTGAGATTCGAGCCGAGATCAAGCAGATCGAGGTGTTAGCCTCATCGTTTTACCTGGATTGTTATCTGTCTCCATTCACTGAAAAGTTTGCCGAGCTCTCAGCCAGTGTGCAGCATCTATCTGATCGAAGATACGGAGCACTCATTGTGATTGAACGTGAAACTTCACTTGATTCCATCATTCATTCGGGAGTCGCTGTAGATGCGAGAATAACGCATGCCTTATTGGAGTCGATCTTTATACCTGGTGCGCCATTACATGATGGGGCTGTGTTAATTCGGGGCAACCAGATTGTATCCGCAGGAAATGTATTACCATTATCACAGGTTGAAGTACATGAGCGTAAAATGGGAACTCGCCACCGGGCAGCTCTGGGGCTTAGTGAGGTCACAGACGCCGTGGTACTTATTGTCTCAGAGGAGACAGGGCAAGCATCCTTCGCAATAGGTGGGGATCTGCATCCGATTAACGTCATTGAAGTCCTTTCCTGACTTTCTCGATGACGAACTTAAAGATCATAAATGATGCACACCTTTTTCCCTGTTAAGGAGAGAAAGGTTTTTTAATGATAGGCTGATGCCTTACATCGTGATGTGATTTTGCACAAACTTCGTATTCATATGTACAATAGAGAGTGGTCAACAGACAGATCTATAGCGATTCAGGTCGCTAATTTGGTTAGAGGAGCGTTATAAATATGAATTGGTTTGAAGCAATGGAGCATCACGATTATGAGCAATTGGTTCTGTGCCAGGATAAAGCCTCCGGGCTAAAAGCCATTATTGCAATACACGATACCACACTTGGACCTGCACTAGGCGGCACGCGGATGTGGACATATACATCAGAAGATGCAGCCATGGAAGATGCTCTGCGGCTCGCAAGAGGGATGACATATAAGAATGCAATATCAGGTCTCAACCTTGGTGGTGGCAAGGCGGTCATCATCGGTGACCCACGGCGTGATAAGAATGAAGCGATGTTCCGAGCATTTGGAAGATATATACAAGGGTTGAATGGACGTTATGTCACCGCAGAAGATGTGGGTACAACCGAGGAAGATATGAATCTTATCTACCAAGAGACGGATTATGTTACGGGCATTTCTCCAAGCTACGGTTCGTCAGGTAATCCATCTCCTGCAACGGCGTGGGGTGTATATCGGGGGATCAAGGCAGCAGCTAAGGAAGCATTTGGCACGGATCTACTGGAAGGCAAAACGATTGCTGTCCAAGGTGTGGGGAATGTAGCCATGCACTTATGCCAATATCTAAACGAGGAAGGCGCCCATCTGATTGTGACAGATATTCATCAAGATTTGGTAAAACAAGCCGTAGACCGTTTCGACGCTAAGGCTGTCGACCCAGCAGACATCACCGGAGTAGAGTGTGATATCTATGCCCCATGCGCATTAGGTGGGACAATTAATGATGATACCTTGAAACAGCTCAAGGCTAAAGTGGTGGCAGGTTGTGCCAACAATCAGTTACTTGAGCCAAGGCACGGTGACCAGTTGCATCAGATGGGCATTGTATACGCACCGGACTACGTCATTAATGCGGGTGGTGTGATCAACATTGCCGATGAATTAAACGGATACAATGCGGAAAGGGCATACAGTAAGGTGAGCCAGATCTACAACACGCTGGAAAACATCTTTGCCTCGTCCCGTTCGGAAGGTATCCCGACATATGTGGCGGCAGATCGTCTTGCTGAACGCCGAATTGAGATGATGAAGAACACACGCAGTACGTTTCTGCAAAATGGACACAATGCGTTAAGTTCCCGCAGATTGCGTGGATAATTCGCGGTAAGTAACAAGATAAGGACTCATTAAACTGTCTGATACGTACGAAAACATCCCTTCACATGTACCAGTGTGAAGAGGTTGGCTCGTGTATTTAGACAGTTTTTTGATTTCTTTTTATACAGATAATAGACATGTACATCAAATTCCCACTTCAATATACCGATAATGAATGTACATCGTTCAGATGGTTCATGAAAGTGGGGGAAATCGTAAATGGGGAAAAAGAAACAAGGCTTGTTTTATCGAATTAGAAATGTCTCGCTGAAGGTTAAGCTACCGATTATGTTAAGCTTGTTAGTCATATTGGTGCTTATGGGAACAACCACAGCAACGTATTTTGTCTCATCCAAACTAGTAGTGATGAAGAGTGAGGCAGAGATTAATGGCATGTCCGATCGCCTTGGGGAAGGGTTATGGACAGCCGTACAGCTTCAACAGCAGATGAGTCACGCGATATCTGTACATAATACGTTTAAAGAGATGCTGGAACTGCGTAATACCAACAGCATGACGGATGAAGAGTTTTTCTCGGATGCCAATCCGTACTTTAACAAAGCAAATACGATTTTGACGAACAGTGTATCGGATACAGTAGTAGCTAAGCCTAACCTGTATTTGCTGGATCAAAACGGGATTATGGTAGCGTCAACGCAGACCGAAGTCATTGGCCAACCGCGAGATGACCGCGAGTATTTTCAGAAGTCTATTAAGGGTGAATCATTTATCAGTGATGCGATTGTATCTAAGCAAAGCAAACAACTGGTGATCATTTTCTCAGAGCCCATTCAGGATGACGAAGGTAACACGATTGGTGTACTCGCGATGTCAATGGACAGCAGCTTTTTCCTAGGCCAATTGGGCAATATCCAAATTAATGGTGAGGGTAAGATTGAAGTGCTTAGCCGCAGCGGCACAATCATGTACGATTCGGTCGATCCGACCTTGATTGGACAATCGCTTGCAGAAGATCAGAATGTGCAGGCACTTCTTCAAGAAAAGGCAACAGACGAAGTGAAGATTACGACAACCACGATTGATAACACGTATTATCGTGTTAACCAGATCCCTGGTGCTGATCTTCTTGTTGTTGTTATTGACAGCTACGACGATATTAAGCGTCCGATACAGGACATGCTCCAGCAGATGTTGTGGCTTACGTTGCTCGCCATTGTGATAGCAGTTGGAGTCGGCATGTTAATCTCTCGCAATATTACGAAACCGATTGTTAGACTTACAGGTTTGTTCAAACAGCTTGCCCAGGGGAATCTGACGGTGAAGGCAGAGGGCAGGTACAACAGTGAGTTCAAGGATCTGGCAGACAGTTTCAATAGTATGGCTGAACAGAACAAGAACCTTATTACCAATATGGGGCAATCTATCACTGTTCTACAAACGAGCACACAGGAACTGGAGGATACCTCCAAACAAACTGCTCGATCTGTGGATGAAACGTCTGCTACGCTAATGAGTATAGCGCAGGCTATGGAGGCTCAATCGGAGGATACGGAGCAGATTGCAGGTAAATTTAACAGCTTCGGCGATAAGGTAAATGCTATGAATAGCAGTGCACAGGATGTAAAGGCACACGCTGATGAAATTGAAAGTGTGTTCCACAATGGAAGTGAAGTCGTCAATGAACTAATGCGGATCAATGAGATGAACGAGCGGGAAGTGGAGAAAATCTCTGAGATTACGGTCAAGCTGCAGAATAGTTCAGGCAGTATTAGTCATATTACAGAGGCAATTAGCCAGATCGCCAAACAGACGAACCTGCTCGCATTGAATGCCTCCATTGAAGCTTCTCGGGCTGGAGAGCATGGTAGAGGATTCGCGGTTGTAGCAGAAGAAATCCGTAATTTGGCAGAGCAGAGTTCCCGACAATCGAAAGAAATTTCGAGCATTATTACCCAAAATCTAGCTGATGTAGCCGAGAACAATCAAAGTGTTGCGGAAATCCATACGATCTCGTCTAGGCAGGATGAACTTGTTATTCAGACTCGCCAGGCATTCGACGTGATCTTGGAGAAGGTAACGGAGATCAATGAACAGATCGCTGCGATGGCAGGGCAGATGCAGGAGATGATACAGAACAAGGACGATGTGCTGGAGTCAGCGCATAGTCTGTCGGCATCAGGGGAGCAGGTATCTGCTTCGGTTCAGGAAGTCACAGCGACAATGATGGAGCAATCAGCAACTGTACAGCAACTGGCGAACATGGTGGATACCATCGACCAGTTAACACGTAATTTGGCTGATGCTGCTGGCAAGTTCAAGGTTGAGTAAGTAACGGAAGCAAAATCAAAGCGTTAAAGAAGAGCGTTAGGATACATGAATGAAGTCAAAGAAGCCCCTTGTGCCAGTGCCAGTTAGATTGGCAGGTCAAGGGGCTTCTTTGGGTATATCTACACTTTTTACAAGAGAACAGAGAGAATAGAAGAAGGTGAGGAGATGCACAGATGCACGGGGTTCAAGTGGAATCATTAATAAATGGTATATAATTGGGATATTAAGCTAAAAAGCAGTATAATGTTTATATATAAAAATTGTAAATATGGGTGATTACGGTTATCTATATAGAAGGAGGTCTGAGATGAGACGACATTGGATGTGGCTAATGCTTACGGTTCTTATCACGAGTGTATTAATGGTAGGATGTACGTCATCTACAACGACTGAAACGAGTACAGAAGCGATGGAAGAAACGATAACAACGCCTATCGAAGTGGATAATGAGGTTCCAAAGGCAACAGATCAGGATGAGCGGGCAGCGCTCCAGACTGCGAAAGAGTATAAGACTACTGAATTTGAAGTAAATGAAAATGATGAGAAAAGCGCAACAACGATGGAGTCTGCCCTAGCCAGGGGAGAACTGATCAAGCCGTTCCTGACCGAGAAGTACTTCGAAAAACAGATGGCTGATCGCAATATCGTTTTGCCTCTTATGGTGGCTTATAAAGAGCAGGTGAAACTGCGTGGAGAAAATATGAATTTCACGTTGAAGGAAAATAGGGGCGATTCTCTTCTCGTGTCATACACGCTAGATCTTATTTTCATAGATGATCAGGGTAAAGAAGTTCGCAACATACCGCTCGAAGGTGAGCTTACTTTCCTGTTTGAGAACAAGCAGTGGCTCATTGTAGACGATACCTACAACATCAGGGAGCTTCAGGAATTAGTCTACGATTATGGTAACTAATTGTGGGGATAAGGTTCAGAAGATAAGGCGGGGGGCGATTCAGACGAATCGCCTTATTTACGTTGAACAGGAATGGCTTCTGGATTAGAGGGGAGATTAGACCTGAAAGATCGGAGAGATGGCAGGGGGTGCCGATTGAGTGGGTGTGGCGGGTTGCTGAGTTAAGATCGGGGCATTGTCCCAGACGGAGCTGGGCAGTTCCCGTCGTAATACGGGGGCAACCTCCTCAGCGAAACGCTCTAGCTGCTCCAGTTGCTCGCTATGACTGAGTCCATCGACACTAATACTGAGCACCTGATGTCCGTAGGCTACGTGATAATTTACGATTTTCTCAACAACCTGATCTGGACTACCAATCAAGACAGGACCGTTCGCGATGTTATCCTCCAGATCCTTGAAGGGAGACTGGTTATGTTGTACAGAAGCAGTAGCATGGAATGCATCGTAATAGGGCTTGTATCTGTGAATGGCTTCTTCTCGCGTATTGGCGAGGTACAAGCTACCAGCTCCAGATCCAATCACTGCTCGCTTGGCATCATGACCATAATGATCGAGGCGTTCTCGATAATGATCAATGAGTGCTTTGTATTTGGCCTGAGGGTGGAACGAGTTAGATGTGAAAAGCGGTTCACCGTACTGCGCTGCAAGCTCCGTTGATAAAGTACTCGATGCGCTACCATGCCAGATCGGGATGGACTGCTGTAGTGGACGTGGTTGAGTGGTTACTTTGTCTAGTGGCGGACGGTATGTGCCTTCCCAGGTCACTTCCTCCTCTGTCCATAGACGCTTGAGCAGACGATAGCGTTCACCCAATGAATCCCACTGCTCTTCCTCTGTGATCCCAAACAGCGGGTAATGCCGAGGATCATTGCCTTTCCCGATAATCATCTCCAGCCGCCCGCCGGATAACTGATCCAGTGTGGCATAGTCTTCTGCGACACGCACAGGGTCAAGTACACTGAGTACTGTAACGGTCGTTAATAGACGGATGCGAGAGGTAGCTGCGGCAACTGCCGTCAACACCACAGGCGGAGAAGAGGAGAGGAAAGGTGCACCATGTCGCTCGCCAATTCCGTATGCATCAAATCCCAGCCGTTCTGCCAATCTGGCCTGTTCCAGAATGTTCTGGAATTTCTGCTGTGCCGTAAACGCTTCTCCGGTGATGGCATTGGGCAGATTCATCATGAGGCTAAATAACGCAAATTTCATCTGACCCTCTCCTTGATTGAAGTAAGAAACGATTACATTATTATATAATCCAATCCGAATAGTGTGGTATGTAAGTTGATATAACTGTAACATGTTGTCCGTGTTTCTTCTAATGGATTTTTTCTATAAGCAAATGTTCGCTCTGCTGTACTGTTTAAGATCAAGCTTCTTATCGTTGTTGGTTCACTCTTAATAAAAGAGCCGTTCATCGTTATGACGATGAACGGCTCTTTTCGTGTGTAACTACAGAAGGAAGTGTGTCATTGACCTTTGAATTAGCGTGTGTTCTTTTCCGTAAAATAGTACAAGAAAGCGAGAAGTGGCATAGCAATTCCAATGATAGATGTTAGTGCCCAGCCCCCATAGGCATAAGACCAACTTCCGATAGATGAGCCAGCAGCTCCGCCGATAAAAAAGATCGACATGAAGATCCCGTTGATTCGTCCTCTCGCTTCATTCCCTAAAGAATAAATGACGCGTTGCCCAAGCACGAGATTTCCGGATACGGCCATATCTAAGGTGATAGCTGCAATGAGCAATACAATCAGAGCTGTTGTGGAGTTGCTTTGGAATAGATAAGTTATCGCAAATGACAGTAATGCAATCACCATTGCAGCACCCGTAAGAATCCGGGTTAACCCGCGATCGGCTAGTCTTCCCGCAATTGGTGCTGCAATCGCACCGCCCACACCGGCTAATGCAAACCAGGCAATACCTTGCTGTGACATATTGAAGTCATTGGCAAGTCGCATAGGGACTGTCGTCCAGAATAGGCTGAACGCACCAAACAGACTAGCTTGGTACAATGCTCGGCGACGCAATGGAGGGAGTTTTTTCAATAAAGTACCTAGAGAAATGATGAGTTGTCCGTAATTTAAATTAGGCTCTGGCTGACGTGCAGGGAGCGTGCGGGATAGAAGGATGGTCAATAGCGCAATCATGATGGCGGAGAAGATAAATACGGCTTGCCAGCCCCAGATGCTCGTAATAAAGCTTGCTACGGGGCGAGCGAGCATGATGCCGAGCAGTAGACCGCTCATGACGTTACCTACGACACGTCCGCGTTGCTCTTCTGAGGTCAGATAAGTGGCGTAAGGGACTAGAATTTGAGCTACGACAGAGCCTAAGCCAATGAATAGCGATACTATTAGGAATAGACCCGATTGAGGAGCGAATGCGGCAATAATCAGAGCTAGGATCAATACGAATAAAGAAGATGTGGCTAAACGTCGATTCTCAATAATGTCGCTGAGCGGTACGATAAATAACAGCCCTATCACGTATCCCAATTGGGTTAAGGTCACAATAAGCCCGGAAGCGGCAGAAGATAATCCTGTTGTCATGCTGATCGGACCCACTACGGTCTGAGCATAATAGAGATTGGCTACGATTAAACCGCAAGCGGACGCGAGAAGCAACACAATCCATGGTGAGAGCGTAGGTTGAGCAGAAGTTGTTGAAGCTTGTTTGGTTGGCATGTTTATCATCCTCCGAGATTAAGATGGGAATCAGTTTGTATCAGCTTAGTCGTAAAAAGTTAATTAGTGAACGCTTCGTACACTTATTGTTGATAAATATATACTAAACGTTTAGTATTGTAAATAGGAATTTTTCAATGAACTGGAATTTTAGTATGATGTATCGTGGATACATAGATATTGCACCGAGGAGGAAACCGAATGACTGGCAAGAGAGGACGGCCTCGTAATGTCGAAACACAAAATGCAATTTTGACGGCAGCGTATGAACTGCTTTTGGAGCACGGATTTGCATCGGTTACGATTGAAAAAATTGCAGAGCGAGCACAGGTTAGTAAAGCAACGATATATAAGTGGTGGCCTAATAAAGGTGCGGTTATCATGGATGGATATATGCACGAAGCAACGGCGAGGCTACCTGTACCTGATACAGGCTCTGTATTTGAAGACATAGAGCTTCATGCGTCGAATCTATCTCGTTTTCTGACCAGCCGTGAGGGGAAAGTGATTACAGAGATTATTGGTGAAGGCCAGTCCGATCCAGCACTTGCGGTGGAATACCAGACTCGTTACATTCAGCCAAGACGACGCGAGGCATGGGGGATTATTGAAAAAGGTGTGGAGCGCGGAGAACTGAAATCGGACTGTGATATTGCGTTATGTATCGACTTGGTCTATGGCGCTATTTTTTACCGTATGTTAGTTTCTGGTGAACCAATAGAGGATGGTTACGTTAATCGTGTAGTAACTTCATTATTCGACGGCATACAAAAATAAGTTGACATGGATATCGAATTGCCACTGTTTTTATTGACCAATGTAAAAATTAGGATTAAAATTGTGTATATCATATAAATTCAAATTTTTGGATTTATTATTGTGGAGGTGGGAGGTATTGGAACCTACAACTACGATACGATCCTATATTGAGGATCACATCAGGAAACAGGGGTATACGCTGCAGTATTTTGCCGATTTATCGGGTGTAAATGCTGGAACACTTAGTGCAATAATTAAAGGCACAAGACCCATCGCAATGGCTCAACTGGATCTCATTACGCAAGGTATGAATCTGGAGCCAGGCCACTTCTACGAACTGTATGGAGCAGAATGCTTCGTGGAATCTTCCCCACACTGGAGAAGACTGGAGCCATTTTTGCAACGTTGTGCTGAATTGGACAAGCTGGATTGCATTCATAGGGTCATACAGCAGGTGACAGATGATCGGTCATATATCTCGGAATTATTCGAGATGGCCGAGGGTATGTTCGAACGAGAGCAGAATCAAGCCGCGCTGATGTTGTATGAATGTGTCGCTGAATGTGAGAAGTACCAGCATTCGGAACGACTTGCGCTATGTCACTACCGCATTTTCACCCTCTCGCTGAGTCAGGATCAGAATCAAAATCTGAGGGCTGCCGTGCTGTTCGAACCGTATATTAATCGGCTGGATGAGGAGCGACAACTTGACGCCATTAAGGATCTGGCCAATACATATTCTGCGCTCCGGTATTGGGAAAAGTTATTTATACACGCGGAAGAATTGGAACGTAAGACAGAATTCCTGCAATCGTATAAAAAGAAAAATGAAGACAAACTCAACCGTGTAACAGTGTATCCATTATTTGTATACAAGGCTTATTCTAATCTACTAAAGGCAACCGCTTCCGAGAGAATGGGGAAGTACGAAGAGGCTTTACGGTATACCAAGTCCTTTGCTGAGACCGTGAAGGATGCAGAACCTGATGACGAAGCGCTTGAATACATTCATAAATTTAAAAGTTGGGAAGAGGCGAACACTTATCTTTATCGGTTACTAATGGGGGATCAGAGTGTACTGCCAACCTATGTTGAATTTATTGAGAAAAACCAAGCAGAGTTATTGCCTGCATTAGTTAGCATTATGGAGGCGGCCAATAAATATGGCATGAATATTGATCATATTCTTCTGAAATTCGATTTTCAAATTAACTCGGTTGAAACGTTAACGCAAGGATACAGCAAACAAGTTAAATCCGACCTTTATACAACCTTTTTGGTTGAACTAGCGATATATCATCTTACACGTGGTAGACATGAAAAAGGTTTGAGGCAAATAATGAATTGTCTCAAGTCTGCTATCGAAATAAATAATCAATCAGATATTATCCATTGTGTGGCTCTATATGAGAAATACAGAAATAAAGCAACAGATGAAATTCAGAATCAATACAAATCCTTATTAATGGAGGTTCAGAATAGTTATGAAAAGAAAGAATATCCTTTATATAATCTTGCTTAGTTTTATTATCATCAACGGAAGCTTATTTTCAGCAGTTGATACAGTACACACCTACACGACCGCATTTATTCATGGGACAGGCGATTTGTAATCGATAGGTTATGCAATAAATAGTGAAATAGAGTTTACTGAAACAGTGCAGTCCGATTCAGGACTGCACTGTTTCTCGATGTTTAATATAGCGTAATTAGGTAAGGCGACACCAGTGTGGAAGTTAGATTTGGGGTTTGAGCAATAGTCTCAAGAATTTGTGTTAAGACAGGGAAGCTCTCAATATATGAATAATGGTGTAACTTTATATGCATTGACTGTTATAAGATACAGGATTAATATTACATTTATTGAATTGTTTAATGGACTCCACAATATTATGGGGGTGAGGAGAGTGTTACTTACATCTACGATACGCTCACATATAGAAGGTTTTATTAAGCAACACGGGTATAAGCTTCAAGAGTTTGCTAAAGTTTGCGGGGTTAACGTGGGTACAATCAGCGCAATAATCAACGGATCGAGGCCAATAGCTGTGAATCAACTTGATCTGATCACTTCGGGTATGGGTCTTGAGAAGGGATACTTCTATGAGAGGTATACTATAGAGTTTTTTATGAAAGCGGCACCAGATTGGCGAAGGTTGGAGCCTTTCCTTTATCGCTGTGCGGAGCTTGATAAGCTGGACTGTATTGAGAAAGTGGTTATCCAAGTGACTGAGGATCGCTCATATACTTCTGGACTGTTTAAAGTTGCCGAGAACATGTATGACAATGGAATGAAATCAGCTTCACTTATTCTGTATGAATGTGTTGCAGAATGTGAAAAATATCAACACTCTGAGCGATTGGCTCTTTGTCAGTATCGGATTTTCTTGCTTAGCTGTGTATGTGATCAAAAAGCTTCTGCGCGCGCAGCCACTCGATTTGAGCCATTTGTAGATCGGTTGGAGGAGGAGTATCAACTGGATGCTCTGAAGGACTTGGGTAACCTATACTTAGCAATCCATGATTTTGAAAGGTTGTATCCATTAACGGTGAAATTGGAGAAGTTATCTACAGTCTTACAAGGGCAGCGATTTAGTAACCTTAATAGGAAAACAACATATCCGATCTTTGTGTACACAGGGTATTCTTTGTTGATGAGAGCCTCGTGTTACTCTAGAGCAAGCCAATATGAAGAGGCGTTAAAGTGCACGCAAACTTATTATCAATTATCAGTAGATAATCCAACAGAAGAAGATATGTTATATGTAGAAAAATTTAGAAAATGGGGTGAAATGAATACCTATCTATTTAAATTAATGATGGGACAAAATGAAGTTTTACAGGATTACATAAATCATGTTGAGGGAGAGGACGAAGAATTGGTTGTTGCACTGTACAATATCGTGCAGACAGCGAACCGATTCCGGATGGATGTTAACTTTGTATTAGATAAGTATAAGACTAAGCTCGATCATATTCATATTGGTTCCAATCGGGAATATACGACACAAAGTTGGGGAACCATCCTAGTAAAATTTTTATATGAAATGGCGTTATATCATCTGAGTAGGAGCAATTATGAAGCGGGTATGGATGCACTAATACGAAGTATAGAACTCTCGGATTATATTAATAATGATTCGGTTTTAATAAAATGTGTGAGCTTGTTCGGTGAATATAGAGCATTTGCTTCTGAAGAAACCAGAAGAAAATACAAGCTTATATTAAAAGCAAAATATATGTTGTGAAGAAGACACACTGTAACAACCCGCTTCACTCATGTGGGTTGTTTTTGTTTATGTACCCAAAACTTATTCAAATGAAACATAGTCCAAAGTTTTCCGAAAAAACCATTTATCAGAGTAACGCAAAAAGAATTATAGTCTTGTTAACCAAATATATTCAAATAAAAACAAATAATACAATAATTACTCATAAAGTTAAAATATAAAATTTTAATCATATTAACATTTTTGGAGGATACACTAGGAGGAAAAGTAGGATGAAGAAGTGTCTGATAGTATGGATTGCAATTCTGTTGATCACTACATCTTGTAGTCATCCTGAAGCAACAGAAACTAAAAATATAAAAATTTTGTATAGTTCGTATGTGGATTTCAAACGAGATTATGGGAGTGTAATAGACGCACAATTTAGCGATACCAACATAGAAATTATAGAGTACAAGGGTGTCATGGGAGAGGGGGTTTGGGATGCGATGAAATATACTCCTACAGGTGACCTCGATTGGAACGTTAAGGGCTACATAGACTTGATAAAAACAGAAAGTCCAGATATTTTATTTTTTCCATCGGAAGCTTATATGGAGCTGCAGAACGAGAATATGCTGAAGGATCTCAATATCTTTTCTACAGATGAAGACTTTACTGCAGGGATTAATGAGTATGTATTAACTACGCTCAATGAGATGGGGGGCGGTAGTATTTATGCGTACCCTCAATCCATGGTATCCCAGGCATTATTCTATAATAAAGATGTATTTTCAAAGTATGGTATTCCAGAGCCTGCTGACCGAATGACATGGCGGGAGTTGCTATTGCTGACCCAGCGTTTCTCTGGTGATCCCGACCTCCAAGGTCTGTACACACCATATTATGATTACGCTGATTTGTTAATTGAGATGGGAAAGGCAGATAATCGAAGATGGTATGACGCTTCACAGCAAGAGGCTCACGTTGGAACTGAATTTTGGAAAGACTTGATAACTAATGCAGTCACAGCATATTCAAGTGGAGGTATAAGTATCGAGGGAGGTATTCCAATCGACCTGTTCAGTCAGGGGAAAGTTGCGATGATCTTGGAAACGCCTTATTTTATGAAGCAAGTTCAGAGTGTGAATCCGAAGATTAATTGGGGTGTTGTAACGGAACCTGTGGGTACGGAGAATCCTGATGTCAGTACAACGATAACATACCCAATCATGAGCGGAATAAGCAATAATGCTCAAGACTTGGCTACGGCCACTGAAGTATGGAAGCAGTTGAACAATAAAAGAACTACGGAGATGCGTTCTAACTCAAGTATGGATAAATTCACCACGCCTATAAGGCAGCTAAAGCCGGGAACAGAACAAGATGTTTTCTATACGTTAAAGCCTTCGGTCAGTACTCTGATGGAGCGAGTACCTTTGCATATAGAATTGAAGCAGAAGACAGATCGAATTATAAATGATGGCATACAAGATGCAATAAAAAATCTGGATTCACTCCATTCCATTATTGATAAAATGCAGGAGGATTTAACGCATGTATTATATACAGAAGCAAAAAAATAACATATTAGCTTGGTTCTCGATTGCCTTATTACTCAGTCTGTTAACAGGTTGTGGCTTGTTTGGTGAATCTACCAAAGAAAAAATTGAACCTATAACGAATAAGGAACTTACCGTTCTGACTCCTCAGAGTGAGGAGTCATTCTATCAATACTATGGCAATCATATCATGAGTAAGTTTCCGGGCGTGACTTTTAATGTGATCTCATCAAACAACGATAGTTTATATGAGGACGAACGTTTTTTCGAAGATAGTCATGCGGATCTAATTATTTCGTATCTGCCTACATTCCGCAGTTGGCGTGAAACAGATCGAATTGAAAGTATGAACCCGTATTTGCAAAATTCAACGAAAGAAATACAACTTGATGATTACTATGATCAAATGAAAGAAGTCCTTTCGAACGAATCGGGAGAACTGTTGGGTCTTGCACCCCAGGTTGTGGTTTCGGGGATTTTTTACAACAAAGATTTATTTGACTCCATACAGGTCGATTACCCGACAGATCAAATGAGTTGGGAACAATTATTATCCTTGTCTAATCGATTTGCTGATGGTGACAGGTACGGATTTGAGGGCGGAGAAGCTACACCCCAAAATGTAGTGATGACAATTCTTGCCACAAATAAAATAAGGTTGCTGGATGACCAAAATCAAGAGCTTATCTTTAATGAGAAGGATTGGCTCAAAATGATTGAGCTAGCGGTGAACTTACAGAAGCAAGGCAGTTTAATTGAGGGCACGGGAGAACATTTTTTAGAAGGAAAGTCTGCGATGTTGTCCTCCAATATAAGTATGATTCCTAAGCTGCAACAACAAAATTCTTTTTCATGGGGAGTGGTAAGCTATCCGAGTGATCCTCTACATACGGAGCTGAGCTCAGGCTTGCAATTTAATCATGTGCTTTCGATAAACAAGGAATCAGCTAACAAGGAAGATGTGTGGAAGATTATCGCGTATTTAATGAGCGAAGAATCGGCAGATCATCTTCAAACGCAGGATTATATAGGGAGCTTACCGACCCTTAACTCTAAATTAGGAAGTTATAGCGGTGTGGAGATCAACCATGTAATTCAGAAAAAAGTCGATACAAGAAGAGGATATTACGATGATCTATCCCAAGGTTTTCAAGAGAAGTTTGGTGGAATGCTGAAATCTGTTTTGGACGCTGGTGTGAAAGATGAGAAGAGCACAGAGCAGATATACAAAGAAATCGTTAGTCAGGGGAGTAATATCTATCGTGAGGAGATGCTAAAGGATGAGTGACCACAGAAGGTTCTTGAAAAGTTCAACTACCGCATATGAAGTAGGAGAGTACATCCCTAAGAAAGTTCAGCTTTTTCAGAATCAAGCTTCAGTAGACTTGTCTTGGATTTATGAATCAAGTCTTGGGAGTGTACTCTTTTTTCTAAGTGGTGGCTGTGAGGCCTGTGATATTAACCCGATCAAAAGAACGATAGAACATTATCCTGGACTAGATTTTGCAGTTTTTTATGAGGGGCCGACTCGTGAAGAGGAAGCGTACTTTGTTGAAAAGAAGGTTCAATATTACTACTGTGATTTGGCCAAAATAGAAAAAGAGCTTCTAGTTAAAGTTGCTCCATTTCAACTGGTAGTTAACAACGTTGGACAAGTAATAACGGCTGGTGTCTGTAATCATGAGGAGCATATCGAGAACCTATTATCACCGCTTACGCGGTTGTTAGCCAACCGAAAATGATGAAATCATCTCGTGAAATAACAAGGGTCACGCTTGAAGCGTTTATGAAGTTGATTCGATTTGACCCCATATCTTCTATGATTATTATCGCTATTGTAATATACGGAGCTTTTGAATCCTATTTAAGTATTATCATCTCGAAACAAGTAGTTGATCAAATTTTCGAAAAAAACAACTCTTATTTTGTTATTAACATTCTCATTTTATTAGGGATACAGCTATTAAATCTATACTTACAGGCAATATCATCCTCAAGAAATAATAGGTTGCAGATTGCATACAGCAATTATACGGACGAAGCGTTAATTAATAAAATTTCTAAAATGGACTTAATGAGTAAGGAAAATCCAGCGTTTAACGCCAATTTTTCCTTCCTAAGATTTGCATCAGGGAGAACATATGAGATGTTCCTGCTGTGCAACCAACTGTTGTTGAGAGTTATTACATTGTTGCTAGGTGTGCACTTCCTGGGGTCAACATTAGTTGTATTTGCCATTATTGCAGTAAGTGTTGGAGTGCTCAAAGGAGTACTGTATTACAGAAGTGTGAGTAAACGAACTGAGATAAACGAAAACATAGAGTCTGGTTCAGTAAAGTATCAATATTATTTCAATTTAATAACGGGAGCTGAAGCCCAGAAGGAAATTTCCGCATATAATAGTTACTCCTTTTTGAAAACAAAATGGAGAGAAGAAAAAGAGTATATAGACAAACATAAAGTATCGCTAGAAAAGTTAAACATTATTACTAATCTGCGCAGTGAAATGTTTACTGTAATCAGTACAGCACTGATTATGTTTATGGTTGCTTCGCAGATCAGAAATAACACGATGACAATCGGTGACTATGTAGCGGTTACAATGGCTGTATCAGTTACTATTATAAATATTTCCTTGTTAATGCAAGATGCTTCTCGTCTAATTGAGAACTATCGTTATATGAATCGTGCTGAAGAAGTGAGTAAAGAACAAACGAAAGTGGAGATCATGTCAGCGGAGAACAAACAAGGTAAACCTTTTGTTTTTCAAGATAGCCTATCAGTAAGAAATCTCTCATTTCGCTATCCTAACACTGCGGAGAATGCAGTAGATAATCTTAGTCTAGACATCAAAAGAGGCGAAACTGTAGCTATATTAGGAGAAAATGGATCAGGTAAATCGACCTTAATCAAACTTCTTCTTGGATTATATGAAGCTAATCGAGAACATATTTTCTTCGATGAAATTCCAGTTAGTGAATTGGATATGGATGAATACAGACAGCGTACGGTCGTTGTGTTTCAAGATTTTATGAAGTATCACATGAATTTGAGGGAAAATGTCGGCATGGGTGATATTCAAAATATGTATAACAATGACCCAAACTTGATTGCCATTTTTAAGAGATTAGGCATTTATGACAAGTTTACAAATGGGCTGGATACCAAATTAGGTTACATTGATCCCGATGCGATTAATCTCTCAGGTGGTCAGTGGCAGCGTGTGGCTTTATCTAGATTCTATGCTAAAGAAGACGCGGAACTCATTATTTTTGATGAACCAACGGCTGCGCTCGACCCCATGACAGAATATCTGATATTCAAGGATATTCTAGAACTCTGTAAATCGACTACCTCGATTATTATATCCCACAGGGTAGGAATAGCAAGACATGCTGACCAAATTATAGTCATGGAAAATGGGGGGATTGCTGAAATTGGAACGCATGAAGAGTTAATGCGCCTAAAGAAATCCTACTACATGATGTGGAAGACACAAAAAGAATGGTATGAAGAGGAGGCTCAACCTAACTATGCTGTCTGATACAAATAACAAGCTTAAAGAACATTTGCGGGAAGAAGTGTTTTCGAACTGGGATGGAACAGAGCTGAGAATTGTACCGCAAAGATATACTGCTTATTTCTTCATAACCCTTCATTGTGTTTACTGTATCGATCTAATTCCTTGTCTCAATGAAATTAAAGACAGATACCCGAATGTTGATATTGTTTTATTGTCTTCTGGCTCACAGGAAGACCATAAGGAAATGGTGGAATACTTCCAGTGGGATTTCCCATTAATTGAGATGGAGAAATTGGAAATGCATAAACATTTTGATGTAACAATGCAGCCTTATATGATCATTGTTGACGCAGACAGAATTATTCACTCTTCTACGGTAGTCTATACTACGGAAGACGTTCTTCGAATGTATGAAGCTCATATCAAATGATTAGACAATGGTTTAGTCATGAAAGGAGGTGAAAAACAATGGCATGTGGATGTTCTAGCGGAACAAATGCAGGTCTGGTTGATCTGCAAACCTACTGCACTACAGGAAGTTGTCAATCTGGCTCTACTATCTATACCAAAATATTGTATGCAGACAAGAAACAATTTTGCAGACAAAGCAATGGTACAACGACAGAGTCGATCTGCACAATCAGAGCGGGCTGCTGTAATTAATCTAATATTTGCAAAAGAGGGGGATATGAATTCACCCTCTTTTTGCTTAGGAGGAATGGGTATGTGGGTGAATATGCTCATATGTGACAAGATTGATGTGAGAGATAATCAGTTTATTTTAGGACGAATTGTAAACAAACTTGCGGTTCCTACGTATCCTTTTGTTATCAAATTCTCTTGTCTTATAAAAATTGCAGGCCTTCCGGAATTAGATACTGTGCAAACGGAGCTGAAAATTGTCAATTCCAATGCAGAAGTAATGGGTAACACGTTGCTCCAGGTTCATAGGAACTATCGTGAGGATTACATGGTTCCTGGTGTGGATCAATATTTCGATTTTAAGGTGTTAGTTGAGCAAAATGAAAATATATACATTGAATGTATTGTGGATGGTGAATTGAAGTCAAGATATCCAATTAACATCAACCTGGTTGAAATGGCTGGTTAAGAGGGAGGATCTTTCATGATTAGATTCGTCTTAGATATCATTGTGGTCTTTATTTTCTTTTCCTCATTCGTTGCTAAGGTTATATCGTTTGAAAATTTCAAGTATGAAGTACGAGCCTACAGAATCATGAATCTAAGTCATTTAAGTGTGTTACCTCTTCTCATTTTGTGTGCAGAATTGGGTCTATCCACTCTTTTCTTATTACCAATTCAAATTGGATTTTATAAGGAGCTCATCGGTATAATATTTTTGATAGTACTTACACTATTGACCATCAGAAAAGATGGCTTCTCCAAGGAATGCTCCTGTTATGGTAAGAATCATCTACTTAGCAGTTTCCCAATACAGCGAAATATCATATTTATCTTAATTTTATTGGTCAGTCCTTTTGTTCATCACCCATACGTGTTTGAATGGCAACGCGCATTTCTAGTTTTTATTATTGTGGTGCTAATTACATTGATATTCGAAAATATACGAGTATTTCAAGAAGTCAAAAGGGGGGCAAAAGTATGATAGTAGCTTCCTTCATTATGATGATATTGTCTGTTATCAATTGCGGTATTATCGTAATCAGTAAACGAAAAAAAATAGCTTTTTTTAAAGAGAGTTTTAAACAAGTGGGGGACAATGCAAAAGATCAAAAAATAAAGTATATACTGTTTCTTAACACAGCAGATCTTATTAAAATTGAGGGTTACAGTACGCATTTTCCAGAAGACTGGGCGATTATCTATAACGGGCCTGAGTGGTTTTATAAGATTAAGTTGAGAAAATGGAATGTAATGGCTGTACAGGTAGCCGAAATCTTCAAGGAACCTATAGGAATCATGGATAATTCATTCATTTTAATTCGCAATCATTCAACGCGCCAAGATAGCTATAGCATTATTTATGAACTGGAGGAGTTTCTGGAGTTTCACCTATCAAATAAACAAGCAAGAATGGTTTATGCTGAGACATAGTGAAAAGAAGCCAAACGGATTGCATAAGCAACCCGTTTTATTGGTATTTTTCGAATGGAATCTATTCTTGAGAATTATTACACAGGTACTAAATATTTTTTGAAAAATTGAATTGACCATTGTAAAAATAAGGATTAAAATTACATTTGTTATCAATTGCAAATGGTGAATTGGAGAGTACTATGAGAATAACATATGAGTATCTCAGGCTTTTTGTAAAGATGATGTTAAGCAACAAAATAGCCTTTGTGTGGTATTTAATTTTTCCGCTCGTTGCTTTTCTTATTTTCAACTATTCCTGGTTTGACTCTAGACCCACCACAATTGATTTTTACATTCAAACGAGCTTCTTTATTTCATATATTACATTCGTAATGTCGATTGATGTGGCTACCCATTTAATTACATTAAGAGAGAACGGCTTTTATAAAATGTTTAAATTCATTTCTGGAAGTAAGTACCCATTTATTTGGGGTAAGGCTCTGAATCAGGTTTTGTTCATTATCGCTACAATCTTTCTGGTGTCATTCGTAACAGGTGTAATGTTCTTAGACCCGGCACAACTCGTGACGTTTCTGATCACTGCCATTGTGAGCTGTATCCTGGGATCCATCATTCTTATTTTGCTAACATTGGTTCTGATGCTGATCCCCATTAGACAAGAGTCGTTGAACGCTGTGATTAGCATGAGTCTGTTGGTGTTATTTTTTGTATCTGCCAAAGGATTTGCATATTCTACGGAGTATAGCTTCCTGTTTGTACTATTGAATCCGCTTGAATATGTCAGAAATATCACGTTTATCTTCGCAGATTGGTTTACGGGTCATTCATTTGCTCATGAGAGTATTGGGGTTGTTGGTATAATATCGGCATGTTATGTGATCTGTGGATTGATTGCCCTTAAACTTGTAAACGTCATATCAAGAACTCATCGGACATAGTAGGAGGATGCATGATTACAATAGACAATGTAAGTTTTTCCTACCGGAAGTCGGCGCGCCAGAACTTGGATCGTTTAAGTGTGGAGTTCCGGGCAGGAACTGTGAACATGATTATTGGTAAGAATGGTTCAGGCAAAACAACATTATTTGACCTCATTACCAATGTCATTAAACGTCCTCCCGAAATCAGAGGTGTGCCTGAGGAGAAGGATATGATCTATCAACTTCAAGGCTTATTGTTTCCACCTACGTTGAAATCGAAGGATGTATTTCGTTTCTTTCTATATTCCGATCATGCCAACCTTATTCGAGTTACGAATGAGCCTTATGTCGATGATGATATGAGCGCCTCTGAGATTGATTTGGTGAGACGGGTATGGAATATGGAGTTTGGACAATTATCTATTGGAGAACGAAGGTATCTGTGTATTTTGGCTATTACTTTGATGAAGAGGAAACTATACATCTTTGATGAGCCGTTGGCTGGCATTGATCCCGAGATGAGGCAGTACATATTAAAAAGAATCGAGAAACTGGCATTACACAAGGAATGCACGGTGTTATTATCCAGCCATCACTTACATGATTTTCAAAAGGTTAAATGTACTCTCCATCTACTGCATCAAGGCAGAATATCCTTTAGTGGTTCATACGCTGAGTTTATTCAGAACGTAGAGGGAGAAAACCCGGATGATGCATTTCTAATGAAAGTTCAATGAATGGATCGAAAACCTTTTCTCGTTATACCTCCATTAATAGTTTGGAACGAGTATTAGCGGTGACATCCAACTTATTAATCTTAGAGATGGAATAATCGGGCCTCCCTTTAATGCATAGTTTCTATTGCATGTACGTCTCTACATTCTTACTTCATGTGAGTTGTACTTTCCCTGATGCGATATATGGAAGGTATGAGGATTCGAATGACTATATCTAGTAGGCTTATGGGATTACCAAAGTGTAGATGAAAAAGGTATGATTGTGAAAGAATTGGGATGGAAATAAACATATTGTTTTGCAAAGGATTTCATTGTAAATTTTTTAGCAATATATTCTATAATAGTACAAATAAAGGGGGTGCATGCTGTGAATGAGCGTAAGAAGATCAGCGACCAAATTGAATGGAGCAGGCAAAAGTTATGTCGTATGGCGGAGAATCAGGGCATGCAAGACGGCCAAGTCCTGCAGCAGTCCATGATATTAGATGAACTAATTAATGAATATAATCGTTTTAAGTACAAGAAACACATTCTAAACAGACAGCCAATTACCTAGGTAATTGGCTGTTTTTTTATGCATACGTTTAACCCAACCATAACCACCTCTAAACACATATTACCTTGCACGGCTATGGGGCGTTATTGGCTAGCTGCATATCGTTGATAATATCAACGGAGTGGATCTGCCAGCGAAGTAGATCACGGGTTAATGAGAACGATAACGTACCGCTGTGGATATTCTTGAGTTGACCATCGTCCGCATAGTAGGTAAACGCCGCAAAGTAGACTAGAACCTCTCTAGAGGAAAATGTTTTTTTGATTGTATTGAATGTCACGCTTGGTGTCGGTAATTGATAATCTGTAACATACTGATTGAATTGAGCTACCGGATTAGTGGAAGAACCTGAGGGATTAACAGTTGTAGATTGTTCGGATATGTATTTCTGTATAACTCTGCTCGGTGAATTTGCCATCGTGTAGATTGCGACGAATATGATTGCCATGACAAGCACAAGTATAATCAAAGCTGCTTTTCTAGTAAGCATAGTAGCTCCTCCATACGTAACTTGAGCAATAAATCAACATAAGCTGCCAAGGCAATGTACTCGGTCCAACTCAGCTCAAGCCATCTCTACTTCATTGTTGAATGATCTATACTTATAACAACTGTAACGCTTAGAAAGTTGTCTCTTCAACTAAAATAAACATAACAGGCATACCGGGAGGTACACATGTTATGTTTATTTTTTTCCTTAATTCATCCGAGCTTCGAGCCGTTTGGCTACAATGGACAGGGCGTAATTGACAACAAAGTACAGCACGGCTGCCAGCAAGAGAGCAGGAATAATATAATCGAAGCTCTGTCCCCCTAGAATCTGCACATGGTGCATCAGTTCAGGCAGGGAGATGATGATTGCCAGCGACGTATCTTTGAGTAGTGAAATAAACTGGCTGACCATGGGCGGAGACATACGTCGTAACGCCTGAGGCATAATAATACCGCTGAGTGTCTGCATGTAGCTTAGCCCAGAAGAGCGAGCGGCTTCAATCTGCCCACGTTCAATAGACTTGAGACCACTGCGAACAATCTCCGCAATCATAGCTCCTTCAAACAAACTTAGACCCACGACGGTAGACCAGAACACGGACAGCTTGATCCCCATTTGAGGCAATACGATATGGATGAAGAAAATGATTAGTAATAATGGTAAATTACGAATGGTATCTACAATGACTGCGACAATCTGGGACAGCACGGGGATGCGGGTATACCGAATCGTCCCTAGAATCGTGCCCAGTGCGAAACTAAATACGATAGATAACCCTGCGACTTGCAGGGTAAGTAGAAATCCTTGTAATAGAAAGCGAAGGTTGGGCCAGGCATAGGCCCCGCTGAAGTCCATAATTCATCGACCTCCTTTTCAAGATATCACCTGATCACATGGTGACCTGACCTGTTGGCTTCGGCTTGTTCGATTTTCCCTTAGTGGGGGTTGAATCAGCGTCACTTTGTCCAAATCGTCGCTCCATATAGTGAACGAGCAAGCTGAGGGGGAGCGTCAGAGCCAGGTAAAAGAGAGCGACAATGGTATACACACTTAAAGGTAGGAAGGTATCTGAGTTGATGAGATCGGCAAAATACATCAAATCCATACCTGCAACGACCGCAAGAATGGATGAATTTTTGACCAGATTAATGAATTGGTTGCCGATAGACGGCAGTACAATTTTAATCGCTTGAGGCAGAATGACTAGATTCATCGCTTGCACGTAAGATAAACCGGAAGATCTCGCTGCCTCTAGCTGACCTCGTGGTACGGACTGGATTCCCGCCCTTATGGCCTCGGCGATAAATGCCGCAGTATAGATCGTTAGACCCAACGTGCCGGAGATGAAACCATCTAATGAGATGCCAATGGCGGGCAACCCCAGATAGAAAAAAAATACGACAAGCAATAAAGGAATATTGCGAATAAACTCCACAAAAGCTGTTCCAATCCAGTTTAATGGCTTGATCGGAGAGATGCGGAATATTGCAATAATCGTCCCGAGGATAAAGCTTCCAATCAACGCCATAATGCTTACTTGAATCGTGTTCAAGAATCCTTCCAGGAATCGATCGGAATGCCGGATCAGAACGTTAAAGTCCAAATTGCCCATTCAGGGTAAACCTCCGTTCCTCAGATGTGAGCGGCGATGATAGCCTATCCTTACAGGGAGGAGCACACATACCATCGCCGCTGAACCATCAGTTAATCGAAGTTACTCAGGCTTGGCGCCTAGCCATTTTTCATGTAGGGTGTCATACTCTCCGCTATCCTGCAGGCTTTTGAGCAGGCTGTTCACTTCGGATACAAAAGCAGAGTCGCCTTTGCGAATCGCCATACCATAAGGCTCACTGGTGAAATTTCCACCGACCAGCTTGTAGTTATTATCCGTTTGTTGCATACCAATCAGGATGATGTTATCCGTTGTTAATGCTTCACCTTTGCCTGCTTTGAGCGCTGTGAAGGCATCCTGATAGTTATCGAATTCCAGCACTTCGGCATCGGGCGCCTTTTCACGAATGTTCTGAGCAGAAGTGGATCCCTTCACAGCCAGGACCTTTACACCTCCGAGGCTCTCTAACCCGGTGATATCACTGTCGTTTTTCACAAGCAAGGATTGCCCTGCCTCAAAATAAACATCACTGAAATCAACCTGCTCCTTACGTTCATCTGTAATCGTCATCGTGGCAATAATGATGTCAATGTCGCCGTTCTGCAGCAGCGGAATACGAGTCTTAGATGTTACTTCCTTCAGCTCGACCTTGGTCTCATCCCCCAGAATTTGTTTGGCGAGTGCCTTTGCGATATCAATATCAAAGCCTTCTACCTCACCGCTCGCAGGGTCTTTGAGCCCGAACAGCTTCGTATCGTACTTCACGCCAGCAATGAGTTTACCCCGTTCTTTAATTTGTTCAATGGTACCTTTTGCTTCTGCTGTATTGTCCCCTGATCCACCAGACCCAGATGATGAATTCCCACCTGTGTTACAACCAGAGATAACAAGCGCCAGAATCAAAACGAGCACGAGTGACGGCCACTTCAATATGTTCTTCATTTGTTAAAGACCCCTTTTCCAATGGAATGATTTTAGTGGTGAATCAGACGACTTAGGAATTGTTGGGCACGTTCTTCTCTAGGATTGTCAAAGAACGAGGCAGCAGAAGCTTCTTCCACAATGCGGCCTTCATCCATAAAAATAACGCGATCAGCCACTTCGCGGGCGAAGCCCATCTCATGGGTAACCACAACCATAGTCATCCCGTTGTGTGCAAGGGAACGCATGACATCAAGCACTTCCCCGATCATTTCCGGGTCTAATGCAGAGGTTGGTTCATCGAACAGCATGATTTTGGGTTCCATAGCTAGGCCGCGGGCAATCGCAACACGCTGTTGTTGTCCACCAGACAACTGAGAAGGATAACTGTCTGCTTTCTCGGCGATACCTACACGGGTCAGATACTTCATAGCCGTAGCGGCAGCCTGTTCTTTGGATTGTTTGCGCACCTTTATCGGTGCCAGGGTGATGTTATCAATGACTTTTTTGTGGGGATAGAGATTGAAGTGTTGAAATACCATGCCTATGTCACGGCGAAAGAGGTTAATGTCGACCTTTTTCTGATGTAAAGGAATCCCGCTAACAACGAGCTCACCTCCAGAAATGGTTTCTAGACGATTAATACAGCGGAGCAATGTGCTTTTGCCTGAGCCAGAAGGTCCGATAATGACGACGACCTCACCTTCTTCAATCCGAAGATGGATATCCTTGAGAACGTGGAAGTGACCAAAATGTTTCTGAACTCCTTTGAATTCAATCAACAGTGCATCCCATCCTTTCTGCAACGTTAGTATAAAAAGGAAGATTAAGGAAAACATTGGAAGTGGTTATTTCATCATACATAGTCATCCTGTGTGTGGCAATTAATTTGTTATAAAATGTGACATAAGTAATGGGTTAAGTAGGGCTAACACCTATAATATGTTATATCTTTGTTATGTTAAAAGATTTGCTGTGACGAATTCTGACAGAAAAATGATCCGATTTTCCTAGTGTTTTTACAGACATTGGAATAGATGGTTGTAGTATGATAGAAGGAATATTCCGCTGAGCCATCCATAATCCGAACAAATAACATCAAGTTCTATTCGTAGTTGGCAAAAAAGATCAACCTTTGATCCCACTGCTACTGATATGATGGAGCGAGAATACACTTCATAGGCTCAATTTATATAATCCAATAAGAAGCAGAAAGGATGATAACTACGCGATGAATACATATAATTCCGCAATACGTGCTGGTGAGCAATTAACGTCTGATAAAGTATCATACGACGTTTCCTTACCTAACATTCCTGCTCAGGATTTTCTGATTACCGAATTTGGGGCTGTAGGAGATGGTGTGAGCGACAATACAGAGGTGTTCCGGCTTGCCATCGCTGCTTGTTCTGAGGCAGGCGGGGGGCGTATCGTTATTCCAGCTGGTGTATGGCTCACGGGGCCGATTATTTTACGTAGTCGAATCGAGCTGCATGTCCAGGCTGGAGCGTTAGTTACCTTCAGTCGAAACTTTGATCAATATCCTTTGATTGCATCGACCTTTGAAGGGTGGCAGGCTGTACGCTGTCAATCTCCGATTGATGGAGATCAGTTAGAGGATATCGCCATTACGGGTGAAGGTGTATGGGACGGCAATGGTGAGGCATGGCGTCCGGTCAAACGTTCCAAAATGACGGATTCGCAGTGGAAATCATTAGTATCCTCCGGTGGTGTAATCGAACAAACAAACGGTGAGGAAGAGATCTGGTGGCCATCCCAAGCCGCGCTTGAGGGAAATGCAGTTGCTAATCGGATGCATGTAGAACAAGTGCGTGACCTATCGGCTTACGAGGAGATCAGAGATTTCCTTAGACCGAATATGGTAAGTTTACGTAGATGTAAACGAGTATTGTTGGACGGGCCAACCTTTCAGAATTCTCCAGCTTGGAATCTTCACCCTTGGGCTTCGGAGCATGTGACGATTCGTAACGTCAGCGTTCGAAATCCGTGGTTTTCTCAGAATGGGGACGGACTGGACATTGAATCTTGCCGTTATGTTCTGGTAGAGAATAGTGTCTTCGACGTTGGAGATGATGCAATCTGTATGAAGTCAGGCAAGGATACCGAAGGTCGCGAACTGGGTTTGCCATCGGAGTACGTTACGATTCGAGGTTGTACTGTGTACCACGGTCATGGCGGCTTCGTCATTGGCAGTGAAATGTCTGGGGGTGTGAGACATGTGCGTGTATCAGACTGTACGTTTATCGGAACAGATATTGGGCTTCGTTTCAAGAGTGCACGTGGGCGTGGCGGCGTAGTGGAGGACATTGAAATTGAGCGAATCTATATGAAAGACATTATTATGGAAGCGATCTCATTTTCATTTTTCTATGCGAATCAGGAAGGCTCGGCACGAGGAAGTGACATTGCACATGAAGTCACTGAAGAGACGCCAGTATTCCGGGATATTCGAATTAAGGATGTAGTATGCTCTGAGGCCGACACTGCATTATTGGTGAGTGGGCTACCGGAAATGCCGCTAGATGGATTAGTGATTGAAGGATACCGTGTGTCTGCCCAGAAAGGTGTGCAATGCTCACATGCCAAACATGTGCGGATTGCCGATCTGCAACTCACAGTAGCTGAAGGTTCGCTGATTGAGCTTCATCAGTGCAAAGGGGCGGAGCTTGAAGGTATCGAAGGGACAGGCGCGGATGGTCGACTTTTACGGATTACAGGACATGATACGACAGGTATTGTGTGCCGGGGAGAAGTAGCTGATACCGAGGGAAGACAGATTTCCATTGGGCCAAATGTAAGAAGTGGTGCGTTGATTCGTCAATAATTACCTTTTAAAATGGGATCGATAGTAGCCGAAGTGGTGTAGCGATGATCTCCGATGAAGGGCTGAATGAATGGTGCATGTCTATATGGAGATGGAGAATATAGTTGGATCATTAAGGCTACCCACTCGGCTATCCTGTATTCCATACTGGATTGATGTTAGATGGATCGCATGTTACCATGCGGTCTATTTCTGATTGATATTTGAACCATTAAATGAATATAGAGATCTCTTGCATGCTGGTGCACAGGTTTCCTAAGCTAACATCACTTACCGATGCTCTTTGCGATAACGAAGCGGTGTGGTGCCGGTGACCTGTTTAAAGGTTTTGTTAAAATGAGCCGTATGCTCAAATCCCACCTTCTCCGCAATGAACTGCACGCGCTCCTGTGTGGACAATAATCTACGCTGGGCTTCCCGAACCCGGACAACGCGCAGATATTCACTAAATCGAAAACCAGTTAACCGGCTGAACATGCGGCTCAGATAGGACGGGCTTATATAGAAACGAGCGGCGGCTTCCTCCAACGTAAGCGGTTCGTCATAATGAGTGTTCACGTAACGGGCAACTTCGGTAATTTTGTCATGCATAGGGTGGATCGGCTCATGTGTCATTTGCCGTGTCATTTCTAGTGCGCGGTGAATGCTGATTAATAGCTGGGAGAGCAGGCTGCGTACAACAATTTCATAATACGGACGACGATCTTTACACTCGCGTAGCATTTGTTCCAACAAGCGTTGTATCTCAGGCTGTTCCGATTCGGGAACATGCAGTAATCGTGATCGTTCAAACGGAAGCAGACCGCAGATACCAAGCTCCATTCCCGTAGCGAACGAGGGAGAGAATCCGACGAGAATACGTTCAAAACTAGGAATGCTTCCTTTAGACGTAATGTGTACGTCGTGTGGATTAATTAAGATCAGATCACCTTTGCTGGCGTTGAGTAGCTGACCGTTCATGGAATACACACGTTCTCCTTCAAGCAGATAGTATAGCTCGTAAAAAGGGTGAGCGTGGGGCTGTGGCATGGCGTTCCCATCATGTCTTCGCATATGTTCTATGGTAAAGGAATTATCTCCAATTCGATATTTGGGTCCGATTCGATCTTCGATTACACTCATAACACGGCTCCTCTCTGCTTCGGCGGTTAACGGTTATATTTGTATCATAACGGAAAATCCAGTTTATTGTAAACGCTATCAATTAAGACTGTGGCATGTTGTAGAGATAGAGCCAAACGAGGAGACAATCAAATTGGGCGGCTGTGATGTAGCCTAAAGGTGACAAAAAGCTAATGATGTTTTACAGTAGGGAGAGCGAGGCGAAACTCTAGATGGAGAGTGCCTCCAATTAGATGTGGAAGGAAGGAATTAGGATATGACGAATCATGAATTATCGCCTCTGGTCGCGGCACTGGACATGCAGCCTCACGTTGAAGGCGGTTGGTATAAGGAAGTATGGAAGGCTTCTTATCAAATTCCACAATCCGTATTGCCGGAAGCATACTCGGGACCTCGGTTCTCAGCAAGCTCGACGTACTTTTTGCTGCACAAGCATGAAGTTTCAGAGTGGCACACGGTGTTATCTGATGAACTGTGGTTGTGGCATAGCGGTAGCCCGGTTGAATTGAAGCTGGGTGGTAATGGAGAGAATCCAGAAAATGAAGAGGTTCTCGTGCTCGGTATGGATCTCGCTGCTGGACAATCACCACAAGTACTTGTTCCTGCCGGCGTGTGGCAGACAGCTCGCCCGCTGGGCGATGAGCCCGTACTCGTGACGTGCGTTGTAGCGCCAGGCTTCCATTTTGATGATTTCAAGCTGGTATCCAAAGGCTAAGTTAAATAAAGGTTAAGCTGAATAGGGGCATACGTTGACCCGAAGATAATAAATCCCGACTCCAATGCAGTCATGCATAGGGTCGGGATTTTGATTGTAATATCATGTGTTAGCATGTCATTTTCGTTTGCTCTAAAAATTGAAGTTATCTGGATCGGAACCGAAGCGTTTATTCTCGTTCAGACTGTTAATCTGCTCAATATCTTCTGCGGTCAATTCAAAATCGTATAGGTTAGCATTCTCGCGAATACGCTCGGGTGTGACGGATTTGGGTATAGTGACAATCCCGTTTTGCAGATCCCAACGTAGAATGACCTGTGCAGCTGTTTTGTTGTATTTGGCTGCAATCGTTTGTAATAATGGATGACTTACTAGATTACCTTGCCCCAGGGGGGACCATGCTTCAATCTGAATCTGATGTTTGGCGCAGTATTCTCTTAGTTCAGATTGGATCAGCAATGGGTGTAGCTCCACTTGGTTGACGGCAGGCTTGATCTTAGCATCTGTCATCAGATCTTCAAGATGGTGAATCTGGAAGTTACTCACCCCAATGGCACGGATTCGTCCTTCTTGATGTAGCTTCTCTAGTGCTCTCCATGTATCCTTGTACTTTCCTTTTACAGGCCAGTGGATGAGGTATAGATCAAGAACTTCGAGTTCGAGTCGTTCCATACTTGCATCAAATGCGGCCAATGTGGATTCATAACCTTGATCGCCGTTCCATACTTTGGTCGTAATAAATAGATCTTCGCGGGCGATTCCGGATTCACGAATACCTTGGGCAACACCAGATTCATTGTTATAACCTTTGGCAGTATCGATACTACGGTACCCAGCCTGAATGGCCGTTTTAACCGTTTCAACAACCTCTTCTCCATCCTTCACCTTGAATACACCCAAACCTAACCAAGGCATTTTGACGCCGTTATACAGTGTAGTTGAATCTTGCACATGTTTCATGATCCGAATTCCTCCTTTAAGATAGATGGATTAACTCACTCACTCGTCCTCTGTATGTATTACCCTATCAAGCAATAGAGTACCTCATAATTATAGTCTTGTACTTTGGTGCAGAACAAGATGCTAGCACATGTCGATCCACTCATACATATCGTGAAAATTTATGCTTTTTGCCCGGTAGAGGTTTGGATTTGGTGCGTTCGGGTGATAAGATGAAGTATACGAAAAAGGCAATGGTCTATTTCGATTAGTAGCGCGTACATAATGAAGATGTGATACACGACCGGCTGGAACGGTGTGATTAATCATAAAGGAGCAAGTCTAATGGCTAAACCTAAACAAACGAAAAAAGCAGCAGCATGGTCACTCGTCATCATGGGGGCGGGATTTGCCGCATCGTTACCATTTCAGGGCAGTCTAGTGGGTAAAATGCTGGTTGGATCATTTGAGGCTGGACTGGTGGGTGGACTCGCAGATTGGTTCGCTGTAACGGCGCTATTCCGTCATCCGCTAGGCATACCGATTCCACATACGGCATTGCTGCCGAAGAATAGAGATAAGATGACCGAAGGTCTGGTCTCTGCGGTTGAGAATAATCTTCTTAACAAAGACAGTATTACCGAGAAAATTACGGGATTCAAAGCAGCGGAGACGGTAATGGATACATTGGCGAGAGAGCTACATACCGACGGTGCCAAAACGATGATCGATACACTCTGCAAACGAATCCTTGCTGGACTGCCTGTGGAACAGATTGCTCCACTTGTGGCACGAGAGATTAAGTCGCAGGCGGGTGCTTTTGATCTTGGGCCGATTCTAGAGCGGGCTTCCATTCAGATGAGTGAGCGGGGATACGATGTTAAGGCGCTGGATTATGGACTGAAGCAGGCCGAAGAATGGCTTGTGAAGCCAGAAACGATCATGTTCCTGGGTGAAACGGGCATGAAAGCAGTCAGCGGCATACAGTTGAATGGATTAATGCAGTTTGCGATGAATGCGTTCATGGGTTATTTGAATGAAGAGCGTTTAGGTAGTATTTTGCAAGGGTATCTGTTTGACCGCGTAGAGGACATGAAACGGGAGGGCAGTGCTCTTCGTTACAAGGTGCTTGATTTGGTGCGGACGCAGACGGTTCGCCTAGCGATGAGTGAGAGTGTGCAGCAGGGGTTGAATGATTGGAAGAATAGTATGCTGGATGGCTGGAATGCTGAGGAAACGGTGCTGAATAAGCTCACTGAACTGAGAGACAAAGCACTGGCTGGCATGGAAGATGGGCAGTATGTGGATACGTATGCGTTGCCTGCAATTGAGCGGGTGTTGTCTGATCTGCGAGCAGATGAGGCGCTACTGGCAGGTCTGAATGCGAAGATCGTGGAAGGTGTAACGACTCTGCTGGAGAAAAATCATTCCAAAATCGGGAACCTCGTGCGCGAGAATGTCGATAAAATGGATAATGCATCCTTGGTCTCTTTAATTGAGGATAAGGTTGGGCAGGATCTGCAATGGATTCGAATCAACGGAGCCGTTACAGGATTTATCATTGGTATCGCATTGACCGCGCTTCGAATCGTGTTGGAATAGTGTAACCCAATACCCGAAGCCGGATAGATAAGTTAAATAAACAAAGTGTACCAGAGAGAGCCGCTCGTTCAAGAGCAGGCTCTTTTTGTCGTACATTGGAAAAATAATCAAATTACCTTACGCAAATATGATGCAGGTATCGGGAAAAGGGGTAATATACACCGGGATGCACCTTTGAATCATCTAGGAATAAAGTTACATAAAAACGATTCTGCTAGCCGATGTGGCTAATGTTGATTTTGTACTATGATGCAGGTAACAGAAGAAAAGCCATTATAACGCAAGGATATGTTCCTTTTTCATAGGATGTATGTAAGACATGAAAACAATGCGAAGAAGGTGACCCGTGTGAAACCAATGCAAAAATTTGCGTGTTTATTTTGTTTAATTATACTATCTGTATTTATTTTAGGAGGTTGTCAGAGTATGAATAAAAATGAGGACGAAGCATTGTTACAAGAAGCAGAAAGTATTGCTATCCAGCATATGAAGGAAAAATATGATCTTGATGTTGTCGTCACTAGTGAGAAGAAACTTCCTAGTATAGCAGTTGCTGAAATATCACTGAAAGGCCACGTCGTTGATCATGAAGAGCAACGATTCAACCTGTATGTGAATTATGAGAGAAAAGAAGTAACCAGTATGGGAATGAGTGAAGAGTTTAAGAAGCTGTTATTAGATAAAGGTTATGATCCGTTCAAAAAGTGAGTTTTAACGACTTCTTAAATTAGGAGGAGAGCGTAGTTGAGTAAAATAGATGATGAAACGTACAAAGAGATGTCGAGGCTTGCTTATGAAGATCTAGAAGCCGGGGATGAATACGATACACTCCCTGGATGGAAGGTTCTTGAGGACACGCATGGCAACGGTTATTCTGGCTTTGATGCGGTAACCTTCTATAACCCTGAGACAAGTGAGGCAGTTATTGCGTACCGTGGAACAGAGGGAAGTGCTGGATGGGGTCGCAAAGGGCCTGACTTATTTGCCGATGCACAGATAGGTCTGCCAGAGCTTGGGAGAAAATGGGAGCAGAAGACAGACTTTACACCGGATTGGGTATCGGGCACCGTGCAGAAAGTGAAGGACGTTACTGGAATAACCCATCTAGAGAATGCCAAGGGTAATGTTGATAAATTTGTAGATAAACATTTGAGTGTTCAGCCCAATCAAATGTACGAAGCAGAAGATTATGCGAAGGATATGCAAAATAAGCATAAAGATCTGAATTTCTCATTAACAGGACACTCACTCGGAGGCGGTAATGCCCAGTATGCGGCCGCCTACACGGGATTACAAGCGGTCACTTTTAGCGCACCGTCCGTCATCTCCAGCCTCACACCAGAGATGAAACGTAAAGCTGAAGAGGGTGGCTTTGATGGGCAGGTTACGAACTACGCTCATCCCGGTGATTTTGTGGCGAGTGGGTTCTTCGATGGATATGATCGCCATGTTGGTTCAACGTACTATATCGATTCCAACTATAAAGGCATGAATAAGGGTAGTTTATTTGGATTTGGAGACATAAAGGAGAAGGTCGACAATACGTTTGGCGGAGAAAATTATCACGAGCTTGATCGATACAAATTCGATGGGAACGGATATATTGCTAACGATCTATATGATCCTGTTACTGGAGAAAAAATCAATTACTCCCCGCGCCAGCCTTCCAACGTGTTGACCGATCTCGCCGGATTTATGCGTAATTTAGGTGTTCAGGCAAGTGGTCTCGCCAAAGGTATGGCAGGAGCGGCAGCAGCTTCTGGGTTGATTCAGGTAACGCCGGAAGAACTAAAAAGCGTAGCAAGCCGCTGGAAGCAGAATGCGCAGCAGTGCAATTCGGAGCTGAATCAGATTAGACATCGGATGGCACAGTATCTGCATTCTAGTCGTAGTCGTAGGCTCGAACCGATTGTTACGCAGCTCGATGCATCCATTAATGAGCTCAGCACATGGCATATGAAGCATACGAGCCAGTTCCTGAACTTTATTGATGAGAAGGCAGATGCCTTCCGGCAAGCGGATCAGACTCAGGTGAGTTTTAAATAGGACAGGCGAATCCGCCAAACCTTGAAATTTACATAGGAGAGGTGAACATGAGTGAGCGGACAATTGCTGGTGGAACTGAATGACCTGCGAATTGCGGAAAAAGAACTGTCGCAACTGCTTGTCCGTCTGCAAGCCGACGAGCAAGAGGCGAGAGCGCTGTACGCGCGTCTTAACGATTGGAAAGGGCAATCGGCAGACTATACACGAGAGCAGATTGAGGCGTTCTTTGCAGGTCTATCCTCACGTATTCATTCGATTGAACAACAGAAGAGGACCTTGATTCAATATATCGAGATCATGATTCAGACGGATCAGGAACGCTAAGGTTGATGTGTGCAATCGTAAAGAAAGGAACCGTTGGCACGTGGAGAATTCTCCAAGCCAACGGTTCCTTTGCGTTTATCTTCTTATGCTACGCTCAATTCATGATATTCTCAGAGTGCAGCTTGCTAATCTGTAGCATATTTTGTGATCAATCTAGATTAGCGTTTTTTGCGGCGTGTTGCTAGAGCGATCCCCAGGAAAGACATGATCAATGCGAGAATGGATACAATCAATGTCGCTTGTTGCAGCTTCAGTGTGCCTGGATCGGAATCCGTATTGTTTGGTTCACCTGTCACTGTATCTGTCAGAGCATCCCCTAGTGTTGTATCATCGTCAGCTTTGGCATCGTCGGTTGTGTTAGCGTCACCAGTACCTGCTTCAGTGGACGTATCATCGTGTCCCTCGTTACCTGTAGCTGCACTGCCGTGATGATCTCCGCTCGCTGCGGCATTACCTGTTGCTGCCGGGTCTTCGCTGATGGTTGTGATGCTGTGCGGCGTGCTGTCGCTCGGTTCACCTGTCCATTCTACGATGCTACCGTCGCTATAGTACTGGAAAGCGTCCCAAGCTACTTCAGTTTCAGCTTTTGGGTTTTGGGCTACAAAGTTGAACTGTTGGAATTGTCCCGCTAGAATCCCTTCGTTATCTCCATCCACTTCCCATGTAATGGAAGTAACTTCATTGGAATCATTTTTCTCAGTAGTAATCTTCCAGCCTGCGAGTGGCTGGTATTGTTTAAATGCTACGCCCTCTGGAACTTTCAGCGTAATTTTGGTTGTTGGCAGTTCCTTTTCGGATGGAATCTTAATCGTATACGTCTGCCATGCACTCGTCTGTGCTACCGTAGGATTCACTGTAACGTGTGCACTGGCGAGTCCAGCGAACAGCATAAGTGCTGCAGCACTTGCGGATACAGTAGATATAAGTTTGGAAGTCCATGATGTTTTTTTCAAAATTAATTACCCCTCTCGGTTCTTATCATATATGCTTCAGTCTCATTTCAAAAAATAAGTGCTGGTGTTGTGCTAAGAGGCCGTTCCGCGTACGAATCGTTCTTACGATTGCTGTTATTCCCAGATTTTTTTGATTCCACTTTATAAGTGAAAATCCGGGAATAAGCTTATGCTTCCGATGTAGCCTTCTTGTAGAAGGCTTTAGGCGAGCGCTTTGCTTCTTCAGAATCGATTTCGTCCTCTTCACTACGTTCTGCATTACACCCAAACTTCATTTTAAGATTGAGCTACGAATCAATTTGATTTCGTTAATATACTATGGACTAGCGGTGTCGATTTCAAACTCTGCATCCAGCGCATCCAGGCTGCGCGTAAGAAGATGCACCTTAATATTCCAACGTCCAGGCATAGAGATATAATCTTCGGCCTTGTAGACGCCGGTGTCATTCTTCGGAATAGTAATCTCGTATATCCCCATGTCCATATCCAGATGTGTTAATGATAAGGTGATCTGCTCCAGATCATTAACGATACTGCCATCTGCACGCTTAACACCAACTTCGAAGACATTCTCCCCTGTCACATTGGGGCTAACCTGAAGTGATATGGTTGTGCCATCATCGGTAGTCTGCACTTCGTTGAATGGACCAACTGGTGCAGGCTGTCCAGGAGACAGGTGAGTTAATACAGCTGCCAGGGCAAGAACGATTGCTCCTGCTGCAAGTTCGGCTTTGAGACTGCCGGCGAGTCTATCGCCACTACCTGAACGAGCGAGTCGAGCATGACGCCAAGCGAAGGCGAGCATGACAATGAGCAATACAACTTTGGCAATCAGAACAAGACCATATCCTGTAGTGAACAACGACGTAAGTATAGGTGCAGGCAGGATAATAAGGCTGCTATATATCCCCGTAGCGACCAAGAGTGCAACAGCACCAACGCCCCAAGCAGTAAAGCGGCGAATGGCTGTCCAGTAAATATCTCCTCGTAGTTTCCGAGGCAGTTGATCCGTCAGTGGCGGTAGGCAGATCGCCATAGCCGTGAGGGCACCAATCCAGAATGCAGCCCCAATCAAGTGAACATAATCCATGGTAATTGCAAGCGCCCGTTGCTCCGCAGCAGCAGGGTGACCCGTCATTGCGTGCGTGAACAACCAGCCCAGCACGAGCAACAGGGAGCCGTACGAAGACCAGATGCGAGCTCGCATGGATCGGTCTCGATCATAGCCAGATAGAATGGTGACTGCTAGCAACATGATGATGAGCATCTGGACGATCCAGATCAAGCCGAACGAAGTTAATTTAAGTGCGCTCCCGATCAGTGCCCAGCTCAGCTCGCTAAGGGATACACCAGATTCGTATAATGTACTTAGTGGTAGGCTAAGCAGTGCAGCAACTGAAGCTGCGCCGTAACTAATCCACAATAGCTTGTGGCTTCCCGGAACATCCAGTGGTTCCCTTGCCATAGATGTAGGCATGATGCGGAACAATAGAAAGGCGAGTGTGCCAAGAATCACAGACAAGCCAAGGTATTGAACCCAATCTGTTAGGGATAAAATCCACTTGATCGGCCCGTTGCCTTCACCAGCACCCGAAGTAAGGTCTGCCAGTCCTGCGGGTGCTCCGGAAGGTTCTCCGATGTGGAACACATAGGCACCCTGGATGGGGTGACCATCCGCAGAGACGGCTTTCCAGTTGACGGCATACGTACCATTACCTAATCCACTTTGAAGACCTGTCTCCATAATATGTGGTCGCTTAGCATCAATCCGTACATTTCCGTCATCCGCTCTTGTCCCGTCAGGCGCGGTTATTTTGATATCAAAAAAGGCAGTTTGCAAGGATTCGTTAAACTCCAAGGATAGAAGCTCTGGAGCAGTAGTTAACAGCTCATTCTCTGCCGGAGAAGCCTTAACAATATAGGCATGGGCAGATGCCCATTGCGGCATAACAAGACAGCAGATCAACATCAGGGCAACAACAATGGCCCAATGCCGTTTGCTTCGTTTCAGGGTAAAGCTTACTAAACTCAAAAAATCATCACCCTCAGGTTATAGAATTGTAGTCCCTATTGTAGTTCTTTTAGAGGTTGTTCAAAAAGTCCGCTTTTGATTACGAAGGATGCGCGAGTGGCATCTCAGCGTCGAATCTGGGATTCAGCCGAAATAAGTCGAGGCTTACGAAGTTTGTTTCCTTCGGAAACAATGTAGTTGCTCACGTAGTTTTGCCTACGCTCCGCTACTCCATTTCTATCTTCATCCCATCTTCTTGGTACTGAAAACCGCTCTTTTTGAACACGCACTTTTATCGATCCGACAACAATCTATACCATTATAACTTTGTCCAAAATGATGGCGTATGACTACATAGGGCTATAAAAAAATGATTTAATCCGCATAATTGTGACAAAAGCATGAATGCACTGGCATTCTAGTTTACAACTTATTTTCGAAGTTTCCGTCCAGCAATCCCGCTTTCTAACGCATATCGGGTCAATTGAACACGATTCTCCAATTGAAGCTTCTGCAAGATGTTCTTCAGATGATTCTTCACAGTTTGTTCGGAAATCCCAAGCTGGTCAGCAATCTCCCGATTCGTGTAACCAGCAGATACCCATTGAAGAATCTCAAGCTCTCTTGCGGTGAGTGGGTTATCCGGAACATCTTCGCTACGAGGGGCAGGAAATTCCTGAAGGATGCGATAGGCGAGTTCCCTGCTCAGTGGAGCATCATCGGAGACGATGGCGTGCAAATATTCAAGCCAAGTAGAAGGAGATAGATTCTTCAGCAGATATCCTTGAGCCCCCTGTTTAAGTGCTTCGAATAGATAAGTTACATCATCCGATACAGTAACCATAACGATAATGACATAAGGGAAGCGCATCTTAATCAGACGTGTGGCTTCCAGTCCATCCATATCAGGCATCTGTACATCCATGAGAATTAAATCAGGCATCCACTGCTCCGTCAGTTCTAAGGCTTCCTGTCCATTCGAAGCCGTGCCAATCACTTCGAATGTTGTATCTTCCGCCAAAATACTGCAGATTGCTTCACGCGCATGGGCATGATCATCAACAACCAACACACGTACATGTTCCATGTTAGATATGCTCCTTTCCAATCGTCATCCGAGTACACCCTGGCTCCGAATCCAGCGTCAAGAACCAGCCCATCTGAACGGCACGTTCCTTCGTAATGCGCAGACCGTATCGATCCTTAAGATGCAAGGGGTCTCCAAGGAATCCTTTGCCGTTATCCTGAATCTGTACATGCCACTGCCTTAAATCTCCGGCGGCTTGAATCTCAACCTTAGTAGCTTGAGCATGTTTACGAACATTCATAAGTGCCTCCCGGATGCATGCGATCAACTCTACTTGTTCTTTCGGTGTGAAAAAGGAATCATCCAGCTCCCATCTAATCTGAGTGGCAGGCACCGTATCTCGAACAAGCGTTTCGACCTGTCCTCTTAGAGCGATGCCTTCCGGAGCGGCATCTCGCGCAGGCACATGTCGTAACTGAGCAATGGCTTGTCTGACGTAAGCGTTGACCTCATGTACCGTTTTGCGAATCTCCTGAATGTCTTGTTCATGACCGCTACCTGCAAGACTTCGTTCTGCTTTGTCTGTCTTCACGGATAGAAGAAAGAGAGATTGCGCAATTCCATCATGGAGTTCGCGAGCTAGTTGATCTCGTGCTTCCAGTGCTGCCTTCGAGGCGCGCTCCTGCTCCAGAGCAGCTCTAGCACTTTCGAGCATGAGGAACAACCGACTGAGCAAGGTCACACTGACGAGATAGACAATGAGGGGCGTGAGCCAGTTCCCTGCATCCATGGAAAGATAGGGCATGAGAAACTGATGGCGTATGTATTCCCAGATCCCGACGGTGACCGTAGGAATCAGTAGGATCATCCATTTAATTTGTTTATAGGACATGAACGTAGATAACTCCTTTGTCATAAATAGAACATCGTCTGACTACAGTATAACGCAAGCTTGTCTTAAGACCATAGTCTCCAAGGTTAAGAGGATTTTGGGGTGGATGTGGGAGGATATAGAAGGATATCTAAGAACAACATGTGTTGAAATACTGTCAAGCGATGTGAGCCTGGATGTGAAGGGGTGAGCAGGTCTGTGTCCGTTTTCCCTAATGGCGGAGGTCCTCTATACTTAATATAGAACGTTAATTCATGACAAACCATGTTAAGGAGTGGAAGCATCAACATGAATCAAGAGGTATTGGAACGTCGCAGTGAGTTGCTCAAGAAGAACATTCACCAAATGCTCGTTCAAGACAATCAGCACGGAATCAGCCGCCAGGATAACATGTTTTTGCAGCAGATGATTAAAGAGCTGCATCAGACCTCACATGAACTGAATAACGCCCGTACGGAATAGTTTCCGTATAATCTCGTACAATTTGGTACGATTTCATCCCCTGACGAAAATGAAAAATGGCGCTATCTCCGACTAGATCGGAGATAGCGCTTTGGCGTTTTAGGACAAGTATGCTTTTATCTTAAGCGTGTTAGAACAGCGGTTGTTGCATGTTTCGCTTCTCAATATAATGGATGAATATCTCCGTAAGTTCTGGATCGAATTGTGAGCCAGAGCAGCGACGCAGCTCGTAGATCGCTTCAAGTAAGTTTTTCGTATTCTGATATGGCCGCTCAGTAGTCATCGCGTCAAATGAATCAATCACCGTGAGCATACGGCATAATCGAGGGATCTCTTGTCCTTTTAACCCATAAGGGTATCCTTGTCCATCATACCGCTCATGATGTAATTCGATATAAGGGATGAGATCATTAAAGCGTTCGTTCGTCATGACCATTTTTTTGCCCAAGTAACATGTCCCTTGATGGTTTCCCATTCTTCACACGTGAGCGTATCCTTCTTGTTCAGAATAGACCACGGAATCTCCAGTTTACCAATATCATGGATCAGTGCTCCCAGCACAAACAGGCGTTTCTCCGCATTGTCCAGCTCCAGTATCTCACTCATGTCCAGAGCGTATTTATAAACTCTCTTCGAATGCTTGAAAGTATCGATATCCTTGTACCGAAAAAGATTAAGCTGCTGCTCAATATCACGTACATCCTGTACGAGATCGATCTCATGCTCCATACCTTCGTTAATACCATGGCGATGCACATTGTTTTTTCCTTGCTTTTTGGCATAATAGAGTGCTTTATCCGCCTGGTCCACAAGCTGAGACTTGTTATACATATCAACCTGATAAGGAGCAACACCAGCAGAGAATGAAAGGCAGCCATGAGGGAATACCTCGACACCTTCAAACGGTGTATCGTTTAGCTGTTTACGGAGCTTATTCATAAACATATATGCCTCGTCCAGCTCCATACCTGGCATGAGCAAGGTGAATTCTTCGCCACCATATCGAAAAGCGGTAACATCTGTATTCTCCGTCCGTTGAATCAGAAATTCACCGAAAAAAGCGAGTAGGCTGTCGCCTTGTAGATGACCGAATCTGTCATTATACTTTTTGAAATCATCAATATCGATAAGCCCTAGCGACAGTGGGGTTCCTAGTCTACGAGCTTCACTCAGTTCATTTTCTAGCATCGTCTCAAAATAACTGTGATTAAACAGTTTGGTGCGTTGATCCGTATTGGCTTTCTCCTCAATACTCTGATACATCACGAATAGTTGCTTGAATGCGTGGGACAGCAGAATGCTCAGACTCAGATAGAGAATCAGCCCCAGTACGCCGTTGTGTACAACGAGAATTGTCAGAACAAGGGCTAGAATCAACGTACACAGATAAACCAAGAGCGATTCGGTCACGAATGCACGCTTCATTTGTTGTAATGCATCTTTCGTGGAGAAGTGGAAGAACAGTCCCAGTGTCATCGTATTGATGATGAAGTAGGCGGCAAGTGCTGCAAAATAAGGCAATAAATTATACCCATTGATCTCTCCGGGCTGTCCACCTGTCCATTCGAATACGAAGGAGGCTCCAGCGATCATTAAAGTATATATACTGAAATTGACGACATGCTTCCACCAGGTTAACTTCCGCTCCTTGATCAAGAGGATAAGGGAAACGGGTAGTAGTACCGATAGGCTGAACGCTCCGCCAAACATGAAGATACAGGCAAGATACACAGAAGAGTCCATCGATTGCTGATTGCCCTTAGGCGGGATCTGAAACGTGAAATAATCAAGGATTAACGCTGCACCTAACATGGTATACACCATGACCCATCCATCGGTGGACAAGTTAAGATAAGACCACTTATTCATGTAGAGAAAAACACCGATGCCTGTGCAACTCAGCAAAATTACATAAATAAGGCTTCGGTCTGCTTTATGGATAAGGTTACGAATAAAGTTCATAAATAATCTCCTGGTTAGGGCGTGTCCTACATCTCACTGAAGAGTTCTCAGGCACACCCTGATTTAGTCTGCTCTTGATGTAAAAGAATAATAACATCTTATACTATATCGATGTATAACATAACAAGTTGCTCACCAAAAATCCAGAAAGAAAAAACAGGCCGCAGGCAGCCTGTTTAGTCAAGGTTGGTAGGATCTATTAGCCTCCCAACTTGTATCCCGAAGTTAATGCAACAACGACCGAAGCAACGATAATGGCGTTGATGACAAGGCGGGAATATTTAATGCCTTCGAATTTTTTCATGGAAAAGACCTCCCTTCCTTGGAGTCTAACTTTAGTTCATCGGATTTCACGGATGCTGGAACGGATGTAGTCTTGCGATGACGTGGAACCATCATGCTCTGAATAAACAGGAATATGCCGATATTCATAACCACATCTCCGATGCTGATGACTTGCGTACGCGGATAAGGGCTGGATAGTGGGATGATATCACCTAGAAAGGCCAGATGTGTTGACGCATCCATCATATGATGTTTCGAAATGGCCCCACCTTGTAGCAGCATATCAACATAATAAGGGCCAAGCACGCTAGATGCCTCCACCGATACAGGCATGCGCCCGCCATTCACGGCCATAACGACAAAGTTGAGGAATACACCAATCCAGATTAGTGTAAAACCGGTATGATTCCGGTTCAACCATAGAAAGGCAAGACCTGTGATGTAAATTAACGCAAATAGGTAACCGTTAATGGACGCAACCCAATCCCACTTTTCCTGTACAAAAAAGATCGCAAATTGAGCAAGCAGCAGCATGGGGAAGATCCAACCACCTCGCAGCTTGAGTTCTGAGAACTGGCGAAGGCCATTGCGAATCCCACCTCGAAATAGTCCAATGATCAGGCCGATTATAATGCCGTCATATACCATGATTAACTCCTGTTCATGCAGAAATATGTAAGATCAATGCGTATTTGTGTACCTAAAATATTCGACCTTTTATTGGTAATTCCTGCAAGAAAAATAGGCTCGACAAAGAAATTTTATAAGGTGAATTTGGATGGCTAAGTTCCTTATAGATTGCTGTTCCTACGTGTCTAGATGAGGCTTGATTTCACAATGCATTTGTAGAAATAAAGAAAAAACCGTCTTTACAAACCGAAGGGTCAAGTGCCATAAGGTTTCGTAAAAACGGTTTTTTTGGAAGTCAAAAGATGACGTTTATTGCATGAGTGCGTATATCTAAATTACTCGGATTCGCCGTTCAAGTAGTTAAGGAATGGTTGATCCACCCAGAAGTTATAGCTACTGATATCTGCGTCTGGAGCAAGCTTACGGAAGCCATCTTGAAGATCCTTTGCTTTCTCTTTAAGAGAGAAGGATTGTGCATAGTAATGACCGAGCGAGATCTTGGTATTGGCAATCACCGGATACCCATCAATAGCAGTAGCTGAGTAGTAGAGCGGCTGCCACCATGAAGCGTGAATCAGGTTCGACGTATTGCCTGTGCTTTTCTTCGCGTACTTCAGAATAATATCATTGAAGCGTGCTTTGTCAGCCGTAGTATTGAATTCGAACTGAATATCGTACTCTTTGGAATAGGCGATATAATTTCCATTTTCGATCTGTGTAACTTTGTAATCTGGCGTCTCTGTAGGCTCGCCCCACTCTTTGAGATATATGAAGGCTGAAGTCTTCGGTTGGAACTGCACATCGGCCTCGATGCCTTCACTGCGCAGAAGACCAATCAACTGCACGGCATGTTGAATATCAGAATGACCGTAAGTTAGCGTCAATTCGTCAATAAAGTTGGAATCAAAGCGACTGTCTTTCAGGTTATAACCAGTCACCAGATCATTACGCAATGCCTGATCCACGATCTCTCTCAGCTCAGGTGCTTCAATGAGATCGGCTGTGCGATAAGCTGCGTACAACTTGGAATAGATATCCGCATCGCCTGAACGGCCAATCTCATTCTTGTAATTTCCTTGGCTAGATAACACACGACCAAGCAGGATGTTAGCAAAATCAGTAGTCGCTACGCCACCTTTACGAAGGGCAGGATATAGACTTTCTGGAATCAAGCCTGTATCAACGGCTGCAGCTAGCTCTTGGGCAGCTAGACCTTGAACACGTCCAGCACCGATTCCAAGCTTAGCCAGCGCTTTCGCTGTTTTCGCTTCAGGATACGTGTAAGCCAGCTCTTTGAAGCCTGCTGCTTTTACTGCGATAAATACGGCAGCATAGGTGCTGAGCTTGTCATTGGCACGAACTTCTGTGCCTGTAATAACGCCGCTATTGTATAAGGAAACGGCTGCATCATAAGCAGAATCACCCGATTTCAGATCGGTGAAGGCAGGAGCCTTAACTTCACTTGCTTCATCTGTGCTAGCGCTAGCTGTATCAGCTTCAATAATCGCTGTAATAGCCTGGATGAAGTCGCCTTTGGTAGGCTGCTGCGGCAATTTCACATTGTATTTCGCTTGCAGGAACTGTGCATAATCTGCTGCACTCTCTGTATAGACTGTTGGTGCTTGAGCTACTGGTCCTTTTACGGACACCGAAGGGGCAGAAGCAGGTGCGGCAGAAGCTGCAGAAGCGTAAGAAGGCAAGCTAAGGCTGCCAAGTGTAACCGGAGCAGCAAGCAAAGCCGCAAGTGTGATCTGGGTGATTTTCTTCAAATGAATAGCCTCCTTAAAATTGGTTGGTAAATAGAGTAGGTTTGCGATATAATTCTGACAAATCCTATCTGAATAAATAAGTTGGATTGACTCTAGCATGGAGCGTCTCTACATGTCAACAGAAAAAAGCCTGAATTAGAGCGCTTTCCACAACCCTGCGGAATGCAAATCCACATTTGTATTCTAAATGAGTGTATACGCTCAAAGATTTATTGACAAGGATCGACACTTTCCGCTAGGATAATAAAAAAAGAATTTTGAAAAGGGGAATTTTCGAAATGAAAAGAGGTTTATCGTTCGTCTTATCGATCATTATGTTGGCTATTTTGTTGGCAGCTTGTGGAACTTCGGCTTCCAAAGACGAACAATCCGCTCAAGGTGGCGATTCTGAGAAATCCCTTCGGATGGCTCTGGTACTTCCCGAAAAAATAGGGGTTAACCCTTTCTTTGTACAGATGGATGAAGGCTTCAAAAAAGCAGGCGAAGAGTTCAAAGTAGATACGAAGACAATCGAATCAACAGATCCGGCTGCATTCGAGCAAAATCTGCGTGCTGCTGTTGCTGAAAATTACGATCTAATTATTACTGCGACGTTCCAAGCTGAGGATGCACTGAAAAAGGTTGCTGCTGAGAACCCAGACAAATCGTTCGCAATTGTTGACACAACGGTTGATCTGCCTAACGTTCGTAGCGTTGGTTTCCGTGAATATGAAGGAGCGTACCTGCTTGGTGCAGCTGCTGGATTGTCCACAAAGACAGATAAAGTCGGCATGATCGCTGCAATGGACGTTCCACTGATTAAGAAATATACAGAAGGTTTCAAAGCAGGTCTGGAGTCCGTTAACCCGGATGCAGAATTCCTTGTAAACTATGTTGGTGGATTCAATGACCCAGCTAAAGCGAAAGAATTGGCATTGGTACAATTCGGCAAAGGCGCTGACTTCATCGCTGGTGCATCTGCTGTAGGTGACCTTGGCGTGTTCGAGGCTGCTAAGGAAAAAGGCTTCTATACTTCTGGACAAGATACGGACCGCACAGTTGAAGATCCAGAGCACATCGTATTGTCCCAGTTGAAATCAACGGATACGGTTGCTTACGAGACAGTGAAAGATTATGTAGAAGGTAACTTCAAAGCAGGTGCTGTGAACTACGGTCTGAAAGAAGACGGTGTAGGTCTGACATTTGTTACTCGTGATAGCGAATCTCCATTAAGTGATTTTGTTGGACAAGAGGTCATCGACAAGGTTACAGCCATTAAGGATGATATCGTATCCGGTAAAATCGTAGTCAAAGATCCATTGCAACAATAGTCTACCGTGTTCTATGTGAATGTGTTGATTAGCCGGCTGCCCGTTCAGGCAGCCGGTTTTGCTGCTATTATAATGAACAGACTGAGAGGAGAGAACGCGAGATATGCTGCTGGAGATGGATCAGATTACGAAAAAGTACGGCGAATTCACGGCGAATCGGGATATCCGTTTTAATTTGCGTGAAGGGGAAATCCATGCCCTCGTGGGTGAGAATGGCGCAGGTAAAACAACTTTAATGCGCATGTTGTATGGGATGGAGCAGCCTACATCAGGCACAATTAAGGTTCGTGGACGTGAGGTAAGCTTCGCAACCCCGTCTCAAGCCATGGCCAGCGGTATTGGCATGGTGCATCAGCATTTCATGCTGTTTCCTTCCTTTACGGTTGCCGAGAATATTGTCATTGGTCGTGAGCCAGCGTCTGCAGGGGTGTTTGACCGTAAACAGGCCGCTGCACAAGTGAATGAGCTGGGTAGAAAGTATGGGATGCCCGTTGATCCATGGAAAAAAGTAGCGGAGTGCCCGCTTGGTTTGCAGCAGCGTGTAGAGATTTTGAAGGTACTGCATCAGGGTGCAGATATCATTATATTGGATGAGCCTTCGGCGGTACTGACACCGCTCGAAGTGAAGGAACTACTGGCGAATATGAAATCACTTGCCAAGTTAGGGAAGACGTTTGTTTTAATCACACACAAGCTACAGGAAGTTATGGACGTGGCGGATCGGATTACCGTTCTTCGCGATGGTCAGGTTACAGGTACACTAGACGCAAAGGATACCAATATAGAAGAGTTGTCACGGTTAATGGTAGGACGTGAGCTTGTGCGGATGAATAAACAACCGGCAGCTCCGACTGAAACGGTGCTTCAGGTGGAGGATGTGAATCTATCTGGAGGCAAGGATCGTTCCGCGCTTCATCACATTCACATGAACATTCGGAAAGGTGAAATTGTCGGGATTGCTGGAATTTCCGGCAATGGACAATCGGAGCTAATCCAGATTATTGCCGGACTTCGAAAAGCGGAGCGTGGTCGTGTCCTATTGTCAGGGCAGGATACAACGAATTGGCCTGTGCGCCGCATTCGTGAACATGGACTAGCCCATATACCTGAGGATCGTTATATGTGGGGAGCGGCTAAGGATGCAAGTGTTCGTGAAAATGGATTGATGGGACACCACCATAAGCTACAATCACGCGGTATCATCAAAGCAAAGGCAGCTCGTACCATGGTAGAGAACTGGATTAAGCAGTTCAGCATCAAAACCGGTTCTGCGGAAACGAAAGCACAATTCTTATCCGGGGGTAACCTCCAGAAGCTGATTGCTGCGCGAGAGTTTGCTCAAGATACTCCGTTTCTCATTGCTGCTGAGCCTACGCGGGGTGTAGATATCGGCGCTATGGAGACAATTCATGCTGAATTGCTGCGTAAGCGCAATGAGGGTGCGGGAATTTTATTAGTTTCTTCTGAGTTATCTGAGATTTTGCAATTGTCTGACCGCATTCTGGTGATGTATGAAGGCGAGATTGCTGGAGAGCTGCAGGCAGATGAAGCGACGGAAGAACAGATCAGCTTGTTAATGGCAGGAGGGAAAGAGCGGGTATGAATCGGGTAAAGGAAAGTCTTCGTGGGCTCGTACAGCCGCTGCTTGCTGTATTGATTGGTCTGCTGGCAGGCGCTATAGCCATTATGGTTGTTGGCGGGTCTGTAGTCGATACGTATGCGGAGATGTGGAAAGGAGCCTTCGGGAACTTCTACTTCTTCACCAATACATTGGCTCGTTCTACGCCAATAATCTTGGCGGGACTTGGCGTGGCGCTGGCATTCCGTGCGGGATTCTTCAATATGGGTGCAGAAGGTCAGATGATTCTAGGTGGACTTAGTGCGGCGCTAACGGCGCTCTATCTGCCAGGGCCAGGTTGGTTCGTATGTATAGCAGCCATTGTGGCAGGAATTATTGCCGGAGGCATCTGGTCTTTATTTGCAGGCTGGCTTGATGCACGGTTTGGCATGAATCTATTAATCACGACATTACTATTAAACTATATTGCCATTAACTTCGGCGGGTATATGGTATCCTATCCGTTTAAAGATACGACGGGTTCTGCAGCTATGGCGCAGACGCCCATGATTGATCAGACGGTATGGCTACCGAAGCTGTTTCAAGGAATGAGCTTACATGCTGGATTTATTATCGCGATCGTAGCTGCCATTCTAATCTATTGGTTCACTCATAAAACGGTCACGGGGTATGAAATTCGTATGTTAGGCAGCAACCCTTCATTCGCTACGTATGGTGGTGTTCGCCGCATTCGGATGATGATGCTATCTATGATTATTAGTGGTGGACTTGCTGGGCTTGCTGGAGCAGGGGAAGTGCTCGGCACCCAATACCGTTTCCTTGATGGTTCGTTATCGTCGGCAAGTTATGCTTGGAGCGGCATTATGGCGACATTGCTTGCTCGCTCACATCCGCTCGGTACAGCTGTAGCAGCCATATTGCTCGCTGCACTACAGACCGGAGCGATGGGCATGGAGCGGAATACGGATGTTCCGCTGGAAGTAGGTAGTGTAATTCAGGCTGTATTAACGTTATTTGTATCGGCTCAGATTGGATATTCATTCCTGAAGCGGAGAAAGGAGAAAAAGTCCAATGCAACAACTGTTTGATGCCGCCTTGTTCGGCTCTACCTTACGGATTATGACTCCGATCCTGCTCGCGGCGCTCGGTGGTGCTTTATGCTCCCGGGTTGGTCTGTTCAATGTGGGTTTGGAAGGGCTTGTACTCATTGGAGCCTTTTCAGCAATCGTGGGTAATTACCTGTTTGGCAATGTACTGCTTGCCGTGATCTTTTCTATCATTATTGTTATGCTGTTCTCAGCGCTATTTGCCTTTATAAGTATTAATCTAAAAGCGAACGCCATCGTCGTCGGTATCTCGCTTAATTTCCTGGCCGCAGGACTAACGACCTTTGCACTGCGTGCGATTTTCGACGTGAAAGGCGCATACTACGATAAAGACATGAAAGGTCTTCCAAAATGGGACATTCCTCTGATTAAGGATATCCCGTGGGTGGGGGATGTATTTTCAGGTCATAGTCCGTTAATCTATCTTGGCATTCTCATTGTGATTGGACTACAATTCTATCTATTTAAAAGCGTCTCCGGATTCCGTCTGCGCTCAGTGGGTGAAAATCCAGTTGCGGCACAGAGTATCGGTATCAAGGTACGCGGTATCCAGTACGGAGCGGTTCTTATGTGTGGTGTGTTGTGTGCACTGGCTGGAGCGCAATTGTCGCTTGGACAAGTGACTATGTTTACCGAAGGTATGACGGCTGGTCGTGGATTCATTGCACTCGTTGCTACGATGCTGGGACAGGCAAATCCGCTCGGGGTAATGGGTTCTAGCGTGCTGTTTGGTTTCATGGAGGCATTCAGTATTCGTCTACAGGGCTTCACTTTGCCAACGCACTTCACGCAAATGTTGCCGTATATCGTAACGCTGGTAGCCATGTTCTTCTTCAAAGACCGTACCTATCAACAGGATGCATTGAAAGCGGGCGGAAGCTCGCGTTAATTTGTTATTGTTCCACCACTGAGAACTTATGAAAAGGGAGGGAGCACGTTGCTAAATAAGGCTGAACGGTTGAAAAAGACGAAATCACCCGCACCCAAAGTAGGTGCTGAGCATGGAGATCGCCTGCCGCCGGGGCAGATGTTGACCGAGAAATTCCCGATCCTGCATGAAGGAGAAGTGCCCGAATACGACTTGTCTACATGGGATCTAAAGGTATTCGGTGAAGTTGAAGAGGAGAAGGTATTCTCCTTCGCAGAGCTTCAGGCGATGCCTCAGGTGAATACGGTGAGCGATATCCACTGTGTGACCCGTTGGTCCAAGTTTGATACGCCGTGGGAAGGCATTCGTTTCTCGGAATTCGTGAAGCTTCTTGGCGTTAAGCCAGAGGCGAAATATGTGATGGTTCATGCAGATCATGATTATGAAACGAATGTTCCACTGGAAGAGCTTATGCATGACGATGTATTGCTAGCTTTCAAATATAATGGCGAGCCACTTACGCCGAAGCATGGGTATCCATTACGGCTGGTTGTGCCGCAGTTATACTTTTGGAAGAGTGCGAAATGGGTACGTGGGCTTGAGTTCATGACCGAAGACCGCAATGGCTTCTGGGAGAATAATGGGTTCCACCATTTTGCCGATCCGTTCAAGGAGCAGCGCTTCTCGGGTGAGGATCTGCCGATCCCAGAAGACGAATGGACGAAGAAGGAGTTTGATTAAGATGTTGATGCCGATTTTGCAAATTCACTCTGAGGACATGCCGGCATATGCCATCGTCTGTGGTGACCCGGCACGTGCGGAGAAGATTTCTCGTAAGTTAGAACAGGTAAGAGAACTGGCATTCAGCCGCGAGTATCGCACATTTGTAGGTCAATACGAAGGTGTACAGATGGCTGTGGTGAGTCATGGTGTAGGTTCGCCGGGAGCGGCTGTATGTTTCGAAGAACTGATTCGTGCAGGTGTGACCACGCTAATTCGTGTGGGAACTGCGGGTTCGTATACCGCCGATTATCCAGCTGGTAGCGTTATTGTCAGCACGGCAGCAGTTCGCACCGATGGATTGACACGGCAGCTCGTACCAGATGGTTTCCCAGCTGTAGCGGACATCGGTGTTACACAAGCGCTGATTGAAGCTGCTCGCGGGACGGGTGGAGCAACTGTAGCTTCCGATGCACCGACAGCGGGTGTAACCAAAGTGGGCGTAGGTATTACTGTAACGTTAGATGCCTTCTTCACCGGCGTAGAAGAAATTCCACATCGCAAGTACAAGCAGGCAGGTGCGCTTGCGGCAGAGATGGAAATTGCTGCACTCTACATCATCAGCACCTTGCGTGGTGCTCGTGCTGGAGCAATTGTGGCGATTGATGGGTTTGCGGACAGCGATCTGGCTGCCGAGTATGATCCGCATACGGATGCGGTTGCGAATGCAGTGGAACACGAGATCAATACAGCGCTACAAGCGCTCGCTACATTGGCGCGTCAGGATCAGGCGTAATTAGCAAGGAGCATTGCTAGAGATAGATCGTCTTGCAAAATCCAATACAGATATGCAAAGGGGGATAATCCCTTTTTGCATGGATGCATCAAAAGGCCGGACTCCTTCAATGGAGATCCGGCCTTTGTTTGAGATTACATACTTTTTTTGCTGTATTTATCAGAGTGCTTTTTCCATAGATAACAGTTTTTTATAATACCTGATATTGAAGTCAGAATACACAATGTGATCAAAATAATAACTCCAGGTGAATTCCATTGTATCTGGAAAGCATTCAAAGTATTGTTGAAACCGTAACTAAACATGTGCATAGCTATAATCAAAACGATACAAAATCCAAATGTATAAATTCCGACTAGAAAAGGTTTAAGAAAGCAAAATTTAAAAACACCAGCTGTCAGCATCTTATTCCAATTGTTCTGAGTGATATTCATGTTTCACCCCTTAATAAACATTTGCAGATAAGCTAATATCTCTAATAAATATACCATTAATGCTTACCCTAAACCTTTGTTTCCTGAATAACGTAGACTTTCTCAAATGAATGATCCTGCCAATAGTGGGTACGTTATATAAAGGAACATCATCATGAATACAGAGATTAGGGAGGATTCCAACATGACACAGAACAATCAACCTCAAGATGAGGCTGCAATTCGTAACAAACTGGATGAAGATGGGGATTCTTTGATGGAGAAAAAAAAGATCCTAAGTGGTGTAGACATTGAGCCACAAGCAGATGAGTGGGCTGCGAAACCGTCTCCTGTAGCGTTTAACAGTGTAAAATCTTCTTCCAAAGAATAGAACAAGCTATGGCTGAATTGTGGCGGATACCTTCAGGGTATCTGCCTTTTGATGTACAAGGATGTACAGTGGTTGTACGGTAGATGTATAATACTGGGAACATCTAGGGTGAGGAGTGGGTAAATAATGAATGAAGTGAGCATCCGCAGAGCCATAAGTAGCGATTATTCAGGAGTGTCCGCGTTAATGGATGAACTGCACCGTATGCATGTCGAGGCACGACCTGACGTATATAGACCGCTACAGCCTAGAATGAGTCAGCAGGAATTCGAGGACTTGTTGAGTGCAGAACATCGCTACCTGTATGTAGCTGAAGCAATAGAACAGGGGGAAATCTGTGGGTATGTCAGTGCCCAACTCAATAAAATTCAGAATGTAGAGCTGTTGGTGGATCGGGATGTGCTTTACATTAATGAGATTATAATTGATCAGATGCATCGTGGACGTAGCATTGGACAGAAGATGATGGCGGTGCTTGTCGAGCTAGGGAAAGAGCTTAAGGCAGATCATCTGGAGCTAACCGTATCTTCGTTTAACCAAGGGGCACAAGAGTTTTATGAAAAGTTAGGTCTGGTCGTCCGTAGCAGCAGAATGGAATACATACTCTAAAAACATTTTCTCTTGAATACCCCCATGGGGTATGTTATTCTGAGGTCAGAACGATGAAGAGGGGTGTTTATGATGGATCATCAGAGCCATCCCAAGGACTTGATGGAACCTTCCGGAACCGATGGACCTGAAGTATTAGAGACAGAATCTACGCAAACGGCGAATTCATGCCATGCTCATACCGATGATGGGAAGCACGTCCGTAAGAGTCATCACTCACAAGAGATGAAGGGTAATTTGATTTCACGGTTGAATCGTGTTGAAGGACAGATTCGTGGAATTAAAGGGCTCATTGAGAAGGATACGTATTGTGATGATGTACTGACACAGATTGCGGCAGCCCAGTCAGCGCTTAATTCAGTAGGGAAACTACTACTTGAAGGGCATATGAAGAGCTGTATCGTTGAGCGAATTCAAGCAGGGGAACATGAAGTAGTCGATGAACTGTTGGTTACGGTAAGGAAATTAATGAAGTAACATGTATTTTTAAATCTATATAAGTTCAACTAAACTTTTTACACGAGAACGTAGAGGACAGAAATAACATGAAGAAGCGGAGCGTTCGCCTTTATCCCCGGATTTTACCCGTTGACAAAGAGAATCAAAAAATCTGGGGATAACAGCGATCGGAAGGTTATTCTGTCATCGGAGTGGTAAGTGTAACATTCTTTAATTGAACTTATATATAGCCCTTAAGGAGGAATATATCGTGTCTAATGTTACATTAAACGTAGCAGGAATGTCCTGCAATCACTGTGTGAAGTCGGTTGAAGAAGCCGTGAAGAATGCTGGTGCGAGTGGTCAGGTTGACCTGCAAGCTGGAACAGTAGCGGTAGAGTATGACGAGCAGAAGGTTAACGTGGATCAGATCAAGGCGGCAATTGAAGATCAAGGATACGATGTAGCCTAATTATTTTCTCTCAATTTTCGTATGATTCATATGAATGATTTATGATGATCTGGCTTGAACAGAACTTCCTTGTGTAACTCAAGGGCGAGAAGAATCAGTAGATCTTCTCTGCATAAGTTCATCGTTTGAGCCTTGTTTTTTCTAATCATTATACCCCTATAGGGTATGGAAAAACCATTGAACGGAGATGACGACATGGATAAGCCAGCAACAGACAACACTGCAACTGGCTCAGCATTACCACCCGTAGAGGTAGCATCTGGTTTACTCACCACATTCCAAATTACAGGCATGACCTGTGCAGCATGTTCTTCTCGAATTGAGAAAGGGCTGTCCCGCATGGAAGGGGTCAATCAGGCTAACGTAAATCTTGCGATAGAGCAGGCTACCGTTAGGTATGATCCGAAAGTCATTAATGTTAATCAACTACGGGATAAGGTTGAAGCATTGGGTTATGGCACAGTTACGGAATCGGTAGATCTGGATATAACGGGCATGACCTGTGCTGCTTGTTCGGCTCGGATCGAGAAAGGGTTATCTCGCTTACCGGGTGTATCTCGTGCAAATGTGAATTTAGCGCTGGAGACAGGGCATGTCGAATTTACAGCAGGCGCTCTAAAAGCATCCGATGTTACTGCTAAGATTAGACAGCTTGGTTATGGCGCAGAATTACAACAGACGGGAGAGGAAACTTCATCTGCCAGAGCGCGGGAATTGCAACGTAAGAAGTGGAAATGGATGATATCCGCAGCACTTTCGATTCCTTTATTATGGGCGATGGTAGGTCACTTCTCCTTCACATCGTGGATTTGGGTACCCGATCTGTTCATGAACCCATGGTTCCAATTGCTGCTCGCAACGCCGGTTCAGTTTGTGATTGGCTGGCAGTTCTATGTGGGAGCCTACAAAGCATTGCGCAGCGGTAGCGCCAACATGGACGTGCTCGTTGCTTTGGGTACAAGTGCGGCATTCTTCTACAGTCTCTATCTGACGTTATCTAGTGGTTATCTACCAGCGACTACGATGGATCATGGTGCAATGGGAGCGAGCACAGCTGCTATGCCTGCGGTGGAGCTTTATTATGAGACGAGTGCGATTCTAATCACACTGATATTACTCGGCAAATGGTTCGAGGCTGTAGCGAAAGGACGCTCTTCTCAGGCAATTAAGAGCTTGATTGAATTGGCTCCGCGTGAAGCCCGCGTCATTCGCGATGGACAGGAAGTCGTTATCCCTGCGAGTTATGTTGCTGTGGGTGATATCGTTCTTGTGAAACCAGGGGACAGTATCCCGGTGGACGGCATCGTGGAGGAAGGACAGTCTTCTGTAGATGAATCAATGCTCAGTGGAGAGAGTTTACCTGTAGACAAAAAGCCCGGGGATGCCGTTACAGGTGCGACCTTGAACAAAAACGGCATGTTACGTCTCAGAGCGACCCGAGTGGGTGCAGATACGGCGCTATCTCAGATTATTAAAGTCGTTGAGCAAGCGCAGGGCTCCAAAGCTCCAATTCAGCGGATTGCAGATGTGATTTCAGGTATTTTTGTCCCGATTGTTGTGGGTATTGCCGTCGTAACATTTCTTATCTGGTACTTCTTCGCAAGTTCAGGTGACTTCGCTGGTTCATTGGAAAAAGCCATTGCCGTACTGGTTATCGCTTGTCCGTGTGCTCTAGGCTTGGCTACGCCAACCTCGGTTATGGCTGGATCGGGACGAGCTGCTGAATATGGCATTCTGTTCAAAGGCGGCGAACATCTGGAATCAGCACAGCAGATTCAAACTGTTGTATTGGACAAAACGGGTACAGTAACTCAGGGTAAACCTGTGCTTACAGACGTTGTAACAGCTTCGGACTGGACGGAAATGGAGCTATTACAACGAGTTGGCGCAGCAGAACAAAATTCGGAGCATCCACTCGCTGAGGCTATCGTGGAAGGAATCCGAGGTAAAGAGATCGCTCTGAGTCAATCCGAGCAATTCGAGAACATACCTGGCTACGGTGTTCGAGCTCACGTTCAGGGACAAGAGATTCTCGTGGGAACCCGGCGCTTGTTTGCCGATGCTAAGGTGAATGTTCCAGATGGTACAGTGACTCAGATGAACCAACTGGAGGAACAAGGGCGTACAGCGATGTTGGTTGCCATTGATGGTGCGTGGGCAGGCATTGTTGCTGTTGCAGATACCATTAAGGAAACGTCACGCGAAGCGGTAAGCCGTCTGCAAGCGATGGGAATCGACGTCATCATGATTACCGGCGACAATGAACGAACAGCACGCGCAGTGGCGGAACAAGCAGGAATCCGTAACGTTCTGGCAGAGGTGCTCCCAGAGGGCAAAGCGGCTGAAGTGAAGAAGCTGCAAGCTAATGGCCGTAAAGTAGCTATGGTTGGTGATGGAATTAATGATGCTCCAGCTCTAGCGACAGCCGATATTGGGATGGCTATTGGGACAGGAACGGATGTAGCGATGGAAGCGGCGGATATTACGTTGATGCGTGGTGACTTGAATAGCATTGCTGACGCGATTGAAATGAGCCGGCGGACGATGGGTAACATCAAGCAGAATCTGTTCTGGGCGCTTGGATATAATGTGATTGGTATTCCCATTGCTGCTGTGGGCTTTCTTGCACCATGGTTAGCAGGAGCTGCGATGGCGTTTAGCTCGGTATCTGTTGTATTAAATGCCTTACGCTTGCAACGGATGAAGTTGCAACATAAATCATAAAGCAACAGCTAGAAATTTAATCAAGCTCATTGGGATAGGTAAGATATCCATTAAATTAGGTGAGGCTTGTACGAAGAGATATGTCCTGAGTTATTTCGATAAATGATATGAAAAGAGAGTAGTGACTTTTTTCTAAAAAAGTTACTTTCTTTCATTGATTTTCAGAAATTCCATTGACAATACTGACATATACACTTAAAATTTAAACATTCGTTTGATTCAAACAAATGTTTATATCAAATTAGAACTACTTTGCAATGGAGGATAAGATCTATGGTACAGGCTTTACGCGTATTGTTCAAAAAACCACCAGTGATTGTTGGAATCGTAACAGCACTTATGTTCCAAGTGATTTTCAGCATCATCTGGATGACTGCATATTCAGGAGTTAATGATCGCACGAATGAGCTTACCGTCGCGATTGTGAACGAGGATGGAGAACTGTCCCAAGGCATTGCCGACAGATTGGCAGAGACGTTACCGTTTCATACCGTGTCGAATCTAAGTTCGGAAGAAGCAGTAGATCAGCTCAATCATCACCAAGTTCATATGGTACTCGGAATCCCGGCTGGCTTTAATGAATTGCTTCAAACGGCTGGCTCAACTGCTGAGATTAAATACACCATTAATGAAGCTAACCCGGTGACGATCAAAAGCATGATGCAAGGTGTGTCACAGTCCGTAACCAACACGATCAACAAGCAGGCTACTGCTCAAGGTGTGCAAACTGTGCTAACAGCAACAGGAACGCCAGCAGATCAAGCCGCTAATGTGGCGACTAACCTGACTTCCCGTGTGGAAGGTGTAACAACATCCATTAACCCGGTGAACGGAATGAACAATCAGATGGTACCGATGATGATGGTGCTGGCATCTTATGTCGGAGCTATGATCATGGGGATGAATCTGCAAACGGCTATGGGGATGTTGTCCGCAACGTTCTCTCGCTGGACGCTATTTGGTGCAAGAATTGTCATTAACGTAGGTTCAGCCCTGGTTGTATCCTTACTCGGATCTTCACTGATCGTTGCGCTTGGCGGACAGATTGAACAAGGATTCGTTGCATTCTGGTTATTCCAAGCCTTGTTCCTCTGCACGTTCATGTTCTTCTCGCAGTTCTTCTTGATCTGCTTCGGGCCTGCAGGAAGCTTGTTCAATGTTATCTCGCTATCCTTGCAGCTTGTATCCTCAGGAGCGATGGTACCACGTGAATTGCTGAATGGATTCTATAGTGGCGTGGGTCAATTTTTGCCGGCTACTTATGCGGTTCAAGGTATCTTGAGTGCTCAACTTGGCGGCCCAGGAATACAGTCTGCTGCAGGTTCAATCGTTCTTATTCTGGCGATTGTGGTCGCACTCTCGCTGCTGGTTACACTTCTGAAGAAGCAACGTGTATCAGCAGGTGCGCCAAGCCCAGCACCATCTAACGCTTAATACACTTCTAAGGATATACGGATTTACAACGTATACGTACACTGAGCCCCCCATTGATTGCCAATGGGGGGCTTGGTGTAATAATAGCTGGAGGGATACAACTTCACATATGCCATCCTGAATGGCTATGCCTTGCGCTTTGTTGCACAAACTTTCATAATAGATAATTATGTATAATTTCATTAAACATTTACAAGAGAACGGATTAGAGGAGCGAACGGAATGACGGAACCAGAATTGGACATTAAAACGAGGATATTGCTTGCAGCCAAGAAGCTTTTTGCAGGTCAGGGGTATGACGGGACGAGTGTCCGTCAAATCTGTGATGAAGCGGGAGCGAATGTGTCCCTGGTCTCTTATCACTTTGGCGGTAAAGAAAAGGTGTTTGAAGCCTTATTTGAACACTTTTTTCCTGGTCAGATGCTGAATGAGCTAGCTGCAGCGTCTATGTCTCCCGTGGAAGGTGTCCGGCGGATTGTGGGTCAAGTTGTGAAGTTTACGATGACAGATACCGAGATGAGCGACATTGTGCAGCTTGAAATTACGCTGAGGACACATCGTACGCCTACGGTCTTTCGTTTCCTAGATCCAATCTGGACGAAGGTAAGAGATTTACTGCAAGAAGGTAAAGATCAGGGGATTTTTCATATTGAATCCGTGTCATATGCCACATTACAGGTGATGGGGGCAACTTTGGCGCATAAACGAGCCAAAAATTCACGTTTTCTAGCGGATTATCAGGGAATAACTACAGAGGAACTAGCTGAGCAAACCATTGAATTTGTACTTCGAGGATTAGGAGTGACGAACCATGAACGAAACGATTGAATTAATGATGAAGCACCGCTCTGTACGGAAATTCAAGGCAGATCCTGTAAGTGAAGAACAGTTGGCAACGATCATTGCAGCTGGACAGATGGCTTCTTCCTCCAGCAGTGTGCAGGCGTATAGTGTAATTGCGGTAACGGATTTGACATTGAAATCGAAGCTTGCTGAGCTGGCAGGCAATCAGGGTTACGTAAACGAATGTCCCGTTTTCTTGGTATGGTGCGCAGACCTCTTCCGACTGAAGGATGCGGCGAAGCAGCATATGCCAGACAAGGAAACCTATGCAGATTCCACTGAAAACTTCATGGTTGCCACCATTGATGTGGCGCTTGCATCACAGAACGCAGCACTTGCAGCAGAATCACTTGGCTTTGGCATTGTCTATATCGGTGGAATTCGCACACGTATTGAGGAAGTTTCTGAGCTACTGGGGCTACCCGAAGGCGTATATCCGGTCTATGGCATGTGTATTGGTGTTGCTGATCAGGAGACAGGCATCCGTCCGCGCTTACCACTGGATGCTGTTCTTCACCAGAATCAGTATAATGCCGAGCAGACACTTGAAGGCATGGCGCAATATGACGAGACCACAACTGCCTACATGAATGAGCGGACACAAGGTGCGAACAAGACACCGTGGTCTGTATCAATGGCTAAACGTCTCACGGAGCCAGTACGTTTGCAGATGAAACCTTTCTTGGAAGGCAAAGGGTTCATGAAGCGTTAATGTTCGGGCAAATATATTTGAGCAATGATAAATCAAAAAAAGGTCAGTTGGGCTTCGAGCCTGACTGACCTTTCTTACATAAATTTATAGCGATGATAATGGCAAGCCGTAGAACCGTTTCGCATTCTGGTAGAAAAGCCGTGCAGCACGTTCAGTGCTCATTCCCGTTACTTCGCACCAACCCTGAATGACTTGTCTTGTCATCGCTGGATGAGTCATCCGTCCTTGAAAAGGGCCCTCGAAAGGCCAGGGGCCGTCAGTCTCAACCATAACCTGCTCCGATGGATACTGCCGTGCAAGTTCACGGATCTCTTCCTCATACATAATATCAGGTGTGAATGAAACAAAATAACCGTTGTTTGCCATCCGTGCGATGGTTTGGCGTGAGCCTTTGAACCAGTGGAAGTGGGCACGACGGAACTGATGTTTCTCAAGCAGATCGCAGACGATATCAGCATCTTCATAGACGGCATGAAGAACTAGAGGTTTGTTGTACTGCTTAGCAAGTTGAATGAACTGTTCCAGCAATTCAATATAACCGCTCTGATCCCATGAGTTCCCTGCTTGCTCTGCTTCTTGTCTGCTGTAATAGGGTAAGCCCACCTCTCCAATGGCTATGGCTTGTCCAATGTGCTGTTTGATCCAACCAAGGAGCAGATGGAGATCCTCTGCAGAAGGGAGCGGTTGCTCTGGGTGGTAGCCAAAGGCGGGAAATACCGTACGTGGGTTATGCTTAGCAAGTTCCAGATTGGCGTGGCAGGAATCCAGATTCATGGAGACCGCAATGAGGGCTTCCACCTGCCGGGAGGAGAGGGATTGCAGTATAGACTGTTGTTGCGTTGGCGTGTATTGATCCAGGTGGATATGGGCATCAATTAACGGTGCTAAAGCACGAGTATTCATGTTTCCCTCCTTATGATTGCTATGAGTCTATCTAGTCATAGTACGTCGTGTTTTTCATGTTGGATCACCCATATTAGGTGAAATGATACATTTATCTTATGGGGCTCTTACTGTTCTAATTGACTCATGATAATGCTCTAAAAAAATTCTAAAAACCCGCACTATCTAGATAGGCGGGCTTTGTGCTGTTCTTCTCGCATCCACTGTGAAATTTGGCGTTTACGTTCAAGAAAGGCGGAATCCTCAGTCACCGATTCACGTCGTGGACGATCAAATGGAACAATAACCTCTTGCAGCACGGTTGCTGGGCGATTGGATAGAACATACACCCGATCCGCTAGCAGAAGAGCTTCCTCAATGTTGTGTGTAATGAATAACACCGAGCGGCGATTTTGCTCCCAAATCTCCAGTAGCCAGCGCTGCATATCGCTGCGCGTCAAAGCATCAAGTGCACTGAAAGGCTCATCAAGCAGCATCAGCTCCTGTGGACTGAGTAGCGCGCGCAGGAAAGCAACACGCTGCTGCATCCCTCCTGAGAGCATATGAGGATAAGCACGTTCGAATCCAGCTAGACCAACACTTGCCAACCAATTGCGTGCTTCAGCAATTGCTTCTGTCCGAGGTAGAGTTGTCTTCGATACTTCGCCAGCTAATACCACATTATCTTCAATCGTCCGCCAGGGCAGTAGAGCGGGTTGTTGCGGCATGTAGCTAATTTTGCCACGTTGTCCGGTAACGTCCTGCCCTTGCATGAGAATTCGTCCAGCCTGCGGCTTGAGCAAACCGCCAATGATATGAAAAAGAGTACTTTTGCCACAGCCGGATGGACCGACAATGGCTACAAATTCGCCTTGCCCAACCGTTAGGGACAGGTCATCCAATACGGAGAGTGTTTTGCGTCGCTCACGATATGAGGCATGAACCTGCGTAACCTCAAGTGCTGGAGAGGCCTGGGTAATCCCTCTTGGTATTAATGTAGAATCAGACTGTTGAATTGTTGTCTGTGTCGTAGAATTTTCATTGGTTACACGTTCATTCGTTAGGTTATCGGTAAGGTAATCGTTCAGTTTATTCTGTTCGTCTCTCATCCCGGTTTCACATCCTTGCCACGAGGTTTTCCAGTGCCATTATTATCGTTTTTGTGGCCGCCAGCGCACGAGTAGCTTCTCAAGCAGTGCAATCAGCAGGAAGAGCAACAGACTGAGCGCCACAATAATCATAATGGCTACAAATAGTCGATCCGTTCGATATGCAGACTTCTGTAACATCATATAGTATCCGATGCCCTTATCTGCTCCGATCCATTCGGCAATAATGGCACCCATCACACTATATGTAGCGGCTATTTTAATTCCAGAAAAGACAGAAGGCAGCGCGTGCGGAAGCTCCAGTTTCCAGAATAGCTGTCCACGTTTGGCGCCAGCCATACGCATATAGTTCATCATCATGGCATCTGTACGGGTTAATCCATCCATGGCGGCAACGGCAACAGGGAAGAAACAGACCAGAATGATGGTAATTAATTTGGGCAGCAATCCGAATCCGAACCAGATCAGCAAGAGCGGTGCTAACGCGATGGTTGGAATGTTCTGGCTTAGTATAAGCAAAGGATAGAGCGCGGACTTTAAAAATGGGATCAGGTGAAGCACCATGGCAATCAGCAGTCCCACCAACGTTCCTGCGGCGAATCCGATGAGTGTTAACTGGATCGTCGCCCATGCATGCATACCAAGTCGATCCGCCTGTGAAGCTGCTTCACGAGCAATGTCTGAAGGTGCAGGTAGCATCCACTTTTCAATATGAAATAGCGAGACGGCTCCTTGCCATATCGCAATAAAGAGAATAACCGCCACGAGGGGCGGCCATACGCTTTTGAAGTAGGCGTGCATTAGCGATATTTCTCCGTTAGTTTATCCATGCTGAAGCCGGCACCGCCGCTATGGGCGATTTTGATCTGGGAGATGATGCTTGGGCTACCAGCGTCCACAAGTGCTTCATGCATTTTGCGAACAACGTCCAGCAGTTCCTCCAGCTCACCTTCCATCGTTGTTTCTAGAGGGTTGACCTGATATTTCACACCAGATTGTTGAATGACTTCAATCGCGCGATCTACATACGGGTATGAGTCCTCACCATTTGGCGTCTTCGGGATAACTTGAATACTGAGTAATGTGCTTGCCATGGAGTTCACGGCTCCTTTCGAGTTGGGTTGTATAAGTTGAATCAGCTTTACACTTAACACTCCGATTGCAGTACCCTCTTACTATCACTGTTATCCCCGGATTTCATGAATAAATTTTAAATGGAGTAAATCCGGGGATAAAGGTGAGCGCTCCGCTTCTCCAGATGGGTTCTGCACTCTTCGTTTGTGTAAAAAGTTCAACTTAAACAATAATTATTGGGGTAAGAAATCGTTCGTATATGCCTTGCTCACATCGATTTGTTCATCCAGCAGTTTTTTGCTGTACATCCAGTCCGTATAGTTCTGCCATACTTCCTGTTTCTGTTCGCCCCAGCGTGGTGCATCGTCTGTGTATTTCGGGCTAAGCCACTTCTGGCTTGCAAGCACAAGGTCTTTATCGAGATCCGGTACGGCTTTGATCAGAATATTAGCGGCGTCTTCGGGATGATCAATCGCATATTGGTATCCTTCGGACGTGGCTTTCATGAACGCTTTAACCAGTTCAGGATCGTTCTCAATCGTGGTTTCATTTGTTACCAATACAGGTGTGTAATAGTCGAGTGCTTCGGAGTAGTCTTTGACATACAACATGTCGATCGGCTCTCCGCGAAGCTCAGCCTCAATCCCAGTCCATGCATAGAAAATCCAGGCAAAATCGATATCGCGTTTCACGGCGGTGAAGAAGTCGGCATCACCCATGTTAATGTTTTTCACTTTGGACACGTCAGCGCCTTCGCCCTCCATAATGGATTGCATTACCGCTTCCTCTACTGGGGAGCCCCAGCCTCCATAGGTTTTACCTTCGAAGTCTTTAGGGGATTTAATGTTCCGATCCGTCGGGGCTGCAAATCCGGATGTATTATGTTGAATAACGGCAGCAATCGAGACGAGCGGTACACCTTGGGTACGCGCCTGAGTTACACTTTCCTGATAACTTACGCCAAAAGGAACCTCATTCGAAGCGACCATCGTGTCAGCGCCGCCAGCACCAGGTTGCACGATCTCCACGTTTAAGCCCTCGGCTTCGTAAAATCCTTGATCTACCGCTGCATATAAGCCGGTATGGTTCGTATTCGGTGTCCAGTCCAGTACAACTTTAACATCCCGGAGTGCTGCGTTATCACCTTCACTATTGTTCTCGGTGTTGGTATCTCCGTTAGATTGGGCAGGGCCAGCTTCCTTGCTTCCGCAAGCCGTGATTGCAATCAAGGTTACGCATAGGAGCAACAAGCCGATCGTTTTACGCCATCTCATCTTCATTCTCTCCTTCATGTTGTCCGCCTAAATGGCGAGGGTTCTCCTTGGCTTCATATCCAAGCATCGTGCATAAATCAACAGAATTATACCGGCTATGATCTGGATGTCGTTTTTTTATGTAACGTGATATGCAAAAGAACATAAAAAAAGCGCCCCGGATTCCGGGACGCGTGCAGGCGTTAGAGAAGTAGCGCGCAGCGATATAGCTGGGCCTATTCGATATACTCCGATTCCTACGCTGGCATGATCCAGATCAGGTCTAAGGGTTAGTATCTTGTGGGATACACTCTCAGCCGGCCAATTCCGACTCCCCTGGGAAACTATGAAGTTAAGGGTATTACTAGGTGTAATTATAGGACAGCGGGCAGAACGTGTCCAGTCATGAACTGGAATATCCGATGATGGATCTTACGAAGTGGATCTAAGCTATCATAGATGCTACCTGTGCGCCAATCGGGATCATTAATAGATCCGTTTACCTTTAACGCTGGAAGAATTCAATCCATTCCTTCTCTGGGCCATAGATGAAGAAGTAACGATAACCGTTCGGTAGGGTGATAATCTCTCCATCAATAAATTCGGCCTCCGTCGCTCGTATACGCTGATATTCAGCATCAAGATCCTCCACATGAATCGCAAAATGATGCACAGTTCCTTCGGAGGGAAGTTTGTCGCTATATCCCTGAATGAGCTCGATTTCAGTTTCATCACTGCCATTGAATCCGAGGAAAGCAAGTTGGATGACACCATTGGTATGGGTAACGCGGTCTTTCAGCTCAAGCCCAACGATTTCGGTATAGAAACGAAGCGTGGTCTCCAGATCACGGACAGCGATACCGATGTGGTCGATACGTTTTTGAAAGCTCATTGTACAGTAATCCTCCTAACTGATTCGTGAATATGGTTTACATTTTAAGGAGTATCATAGGGGTATAAATCCGGGTTGTCAAATAGGGAAAATGAGTTTATGTAGATGAAATGTTCTATATTTCAATATAAACATAAAGGTATATTATCAACGTTCACAAAGTGTTCACTTATGTGACCCTATTCCTCATCTTTATAATTGTCCAAGTAGAAGAGAGGATGAGAGAATTGCCAACAACAAAGAAAGAACATACGTATTTTGGATTGATGATGTGCACAGGAATGGTAGTCGTTATGATGACTTTCAATTTACTGTATAACGGATTAATGGGGAGTATGTCTCCGCTAGAGATTTTATTTCAGTTTGTTCTATGTTTTATTGTAGCTTTTGTGGTGGAAAGCTTTATCGTTGGGCCGGTGGCTCAGAAAATTGCCTTTGCATTGCCATTCAACAAATCGAATAAGGTGATTGGTATTTTGACGATTTCCGTATGTATGGTTGTGGGGATGGTTCTGATGATGTCGATGTATGGAATGCTTACGGCGTATCTTGCCAATCAATTGAACGGAAAGTCTCTCGTAGAAACGTATCTTCACACCATACTGCGGAACTTTAGTCTAGCGCTACCGTTACAGTTGCTTATCATTGGGCCGCTCGTTCGATATATATTCGGTAAATTCCTAAAAGCTAAAGGGAATGTGGCTCCCTTTGTTAATACAGAAGCTTAATTGGAAAATAGAGGAGAAAAGTGTTAATATTTTTGCCATCAAGAATATTAACAGGTGGTGAAGAAACTGGTCGAATTCGATACTCGAACGTCACAATGCACGGCATGTCAATTGATGATCGCAAGACATTTCTGGATGTAACAACAGATGAGAAGATGATCGAGACATCCGTTCAGGGTATAGATCGGGATAATAATGTGGTTTATAAGTATGACTGAATATAAAATCGTTATCCTTCTTTATCACTTGCATTTAAACGATACTTTTGTATATACTGATAAACAACAATTACAGATCGGAACATGCCGTTGAAGAGCATCCAACTCGGAGGTGTTTTCGCCAGGGGAGCGATATTTCCCCAAGTTAACCGGAACCGCCCGTTATCGCGGACCAAGCGGCTGGAGCAGTGAACGAACTGTTTCGGCAAGTTGGGTGGCACCGCGAGCAGAGCGCTCCTCGTCCCAAGGGATGAGGGCGCTCTTTGTATTTTTACAGCCAAAGGAGACGGTGACCATGCTTGAAATGAAGTGGATCAGAGCGCATGCAGAAGAGGTGCAAGCGGCGGCAAATGGAAAGAAAATCAATATTAACATTCAAGAACTGTTAGAGCGAGACGAGGAACGCAGAGCGTTATTGCAGGAAACCGAAGAAGGTCGCAGGGTGCGTAACGCGTTGTCGGCGGATATTGGCAGAATGATGCAAGCAGGTCAGCGTGAGCAGGCAGAGGGGCTGCGTAACGAGGTAAAACAACGGAATGAGCAGTTGGAACAGCTCAAAGTTAAGCTTGAAGCGATCCAAGCAGAAGTTACGCGTATGCAATGGCTCGTACCCAATGTTGTATCGCCAGACACACCTGTAGGTACTTCGGATGCGGACAATGTAGAGCTACGCCGTGTGGGTGAAGTCCCGACATTTGAGTATAGCATGAAGGATCATGTGGAATTGGGTGAGATGCATGACCTGATTGACATTGCGCGTGGGGTGAAAATCGGTGGAACACGGAGCTATGTGCTCAAGGGAGCAGGGGTACAGCTTCACCGCGCCGTGCAACAGCTTGCGCTCGATCTGCTCTTGAAGCAGGGATTCACAGCGCTAGAGGTTCCGCTCATGGTAAGGGAGGACGCCCTACTCAACACAGGGTTTTTCCCAACAGGACGAGACCAAGTGTATGAGCTTACCGGTGAGAACAAGTGGCTGGTGGGTACTTCGGAGGTGCCGCTCGTGTCCTATTATGCGGATGAAATTGTGAATGTGGAACAACCTGTGAAGCTGGCTGCTGTATCGACGTGCTTCCGCAGCGAAGTGGGATCGGGAGGACGGGACGTACGCGGATTGTATCGTGTACATCAATTTGCCAAGGTGGAGCAGGTGATTCTCTGCGCTCCAGATGCGGAAGAGTCGGAACGCATGTTACAGGAGATTACAGGACACGCTGAGCAATTGCTGCAATTGTTAGAGCTTCCTTATCGCGTTGTAGCAGTATGTACCGGGGATATGGGGCAGAAGACGTATAAGCAGTATGATATTGAAACATGGATGCCTAGCCGGGAGGCATACGGAGAGACACATTCCTCGTCGAATTTGCATGACTTCCAGGCACGCCGTTCGAACATTCGTTGTCGTGATGCAGAAGGGAAGCTAGTATATTGTCACACCTTAAACAATACAGCCGTGGCTTCACCGCGTATTCTCATTCCACTGCTAGAGAATCATCAGCAGGCAGATGGAAGCATTCGAATTCCGGCTGCGCTCCAGCCATATATGGGCGGGGCTGAGTTTATTACATTGCCACATCTGGCGGAAGAAGAGTAAGAGAGAATTGTAATGTTGGTATGCATATGAAAGAGCAAGAATAGACCCTGAATGCAAAGAACTCCTATATCGCAATGTCACTGAGGTAATAAACTTGATGACATTGCTTGTCATAGGGGTTCTTTTTTTACATAACTAGACATCCATGAAGGAGCACCAGTATATTTCTGGAATATATTATTAATCGAAATTACTGAGATGGGAGTGTATAGGATGGACAAACATTACGACAACCTGCTGTTAGCTTTTGAAGAAGCAGAGAAGGCAAAAGATGAAGGTACATTTCCTATAGGTGCAGTTATTGTTGATGCAGATGGGACGGTTGTGAGTCGCGGTAGGAACAGAGTTTTTTCGAGTGGTGACTCCACAGCACATGCCGAAATGGACGCTATAAGGAAAGCTGGAGCGAAGATCCTTAATCTTGAGGGTAAGAGATTTATTCCTAATAACGAGCTTACCTTATATACCACTTGTGAACCTTGTCCTATGTGCACAGGTACAATCGTATTGTCTTTGATTAAAAAAGTGGTTTGGGCTGCAAATGATACGGACATAGGTGCTTTCAAAAAATTCAAGGAATTAGATAATGGATTACCCATTTATAATGATATGTTTCATAATATTGAGTTTGTTGCTGCTCCTTACAGAGATCTAGAGATGAGACAAAGAAAACTGTTAGCAGCATGGAATAATAGCCGTGGATACACCGACAATCACTGGAATAACGAATTAATATATGATACTGATGGATTATTGAGGAACTGCGAGGCGTAAGTATACCTTGAGTAGGAGGTTTTGTTCATGCGATTTCGTAAGCTAGGGAATACGGATATAGACATTCCGGTGATTGGTCAAGGGACTTGGAAGTTTGGTGAAGATCCGAGGAAAGAAAGAGATGAAGTGGAGGCATTGCGCCATGGTATCCAAAATGGACTTACTCTAATGGATACTGCAGAAGAGTACGGAGATGGTGGTGCCGAGAAATTGGTTGGTCGAGCCATTCATGATATCAGAAGTGAGGTATTCCTAGTCACTAAAGTATCAGCCAAGCATTGTTCTTACCAAGGTGTGCTTAGAGCGGCAGAGGAAAGTTTAGATCGTTTGAGAACGGATTATATAGATCTTTATTTGCAGCATTGGCCAAGCCCACAATACGAAGTTGCTGAAACGATGGAGGCTATGTCGGAACTAGTTAGTAGAGGAATAATTAAACATGTGGGCGTTAGTAATTTTACGCTCGATTTGATGAAAGAGGCACAGTACCATTTAGGTGAAATACCGTTGGTATGTAATCAATTAGCTTATCATTTACATGATCGAAGAATTGAGAAGGAAATACTACCTTTTTCTATAGAGAACAGTGTAACTATTATGGGATATTCACCTTTTGGATATGCTCCATCTAAATTCGGTAATAAAGGATTTCCGCAAGTAGGTTCCCCAGAGAGAAAGATACTCGATACCATCGGAGACAACTATGGCGTAACCGCATATCAGGTTGCAATGAACTGGATTTTAAGGCAGGAAGGTATAGTTGCCATCCCCAAAGCGGGGAGTATACAGCATATAGATGATAATTTGAGAGCCCTAGATTGGGAGTTAGATGAGGCGGACTTGGCAAAAATCGAGAGATGCTTTCCGCTGATGGACTAGGCTATAGCTAACTACCTTGTAATACATATCAAAGGAGTTGTATGGAATCCATGACAGCATCATTCTCACATAGACCCGAAGGATACGAGTGTCCATTTTGTTGTATATGGGGTATCGATGGGTCTAATCAAGGAACCAAGCAAAGAGAGATCATCTATCAGAACGAAAAGGTAACGGCATTTATCGCACGTAAATGGTGGCCGAACAATAAGGGGCATGTGCTCATCATTCCTAATCAACATTTCGAGAATATCTTTGACCTTCCTGCCGATTATGCTGCTGAAATCCACCGCGCGGCTCAGCTTACAGCACTTGCCATGAAGAATACATATGGATGTGATGGGATTTCTACGCGGCAACATAATGAACCTGCCGGCAATCAAGACGTATGGCATTATCATCTGCATGTCTACCCTAGATATGTGGACGATCAACTGTATCTATCACAAGGTGCTAATTCTGATCCAGAGGAACGTGCTCTTTATGCTGACAAGCTGCGTTCCTGGATCAATGAAAACTCGTAAAATCTAGGAGGATATATCAACGCATCATTTAATGGGTATCCAGATTTGAGGTGGTTGATTAGGCCCGGGATAGACCTCAAATTCGGGGATGCCAGCATGTTCATAAGGGTTGGAGGGGAACCATTCTGTGATGATCTGTTTCCACAGAGCCTGCATACTTGCGGGCATCGGTCCTTGCACTTCAAATACACACCATTTGGAAGCAGGAATTAGAAGCGTCGATAATCCTTCAGGTACTTCTCCATCGTATGAGGTAGCAATCCAGTATTCCATTTGTTTCTCATGAATCTCGTTCTGATCCACACAGACACCAAGAATGCCTTGAATCAATCCGTTATTTAGTTGAAACAAGCGATCCTCAGCTCCACTGTGATATGCATCTTGCCACATCGTAGAGATTCCAGACAAGTGTTCTCCGTTTATATACGAAAAGGATTGTTGGATTCCTACCACCGAAAATTCATCATGTTCTACCAACTTATAATTCATGGGTTCTGCTCCTTTTAAGCTAATCTGGATAGCTAGGCGGTTATACGCCTTGATAGAGATCTTATTCAGGCGGGCTTCACTAGGGGAGAACCCGTGATGTCTGCGAAAAGCTTTAGAAAATGATTCTGGCGTGTCATATCCGTACTTGAACGCTAGATCAATGATTTTGCCATCGCTTTGTAGTAGCTCATACGCTGCTAATGTTAAGCGTCTCCGCCTGATATATTCTGCAACTGTTACATCAGCTAACAAAGAAAATGTACGTTGAAAATGAAAGAGAGACAGGTTGGTTTTAGCTGCAATTTGTTCAATGGTCATGTCCTCAAGCAGATGATCTTCAATATATTGAATAGCTGTTTGTAAGGGTTGAATCCATTTCATGTTGTGATCACTCCTTGATTCATAGCATACAAGATGGTTGCTTCACTAGCCTGTCTTTTTCTGCTTGAATTTGTCCGTTTGTTTATATAGTTGTAGGTATGGTTTCTTCAAAAAAATGCATGAAACTCTGAGAGTCTACTGCCCCGCTATTTACGTTTAAGAAAACTGCCAAAAACCTGAAATGGGATGTTCGATCTCGGTTCCTGCTTTAGCGAAAATATATAGTGAACCAAAATAAAAAGGATAACTGCCATCCTCTTGAATCAATGTGTCAGGATAACCGTCTTCATCGACTTGGAAAAAGAATGAAAATAACTCTTCCTTAAGTTTGGCCAAATAATAGTCTTCATTTTGAATCAGTCTCGGGGTGCCTCCCACTTTGATTAAAAAGGATCGATCCATGGATTCTTCATCGTTAGTTAGTTGACCAGCAGAGATGATGTGTTTGATAAGACTTGAATTAGCAAAGGTAGTATTCGTGCTTTCCGCTGAAATAGGATGCTCAATCACCTTAACCAAGCAGTTTGGATAAATGTTGTTCTCCAAATGCACATCACTGCCTTCCGGGATAAAAATTGAAATCATGCTATCTTGCTTAAAGGGATGGTTGAGAACTAGATAAAAAACATACTTTTGGTTGTGATCATAAATGAGGTCTGAGTGATTATCAAAAAAAACCAGCGCATTCCCGCCAATCCAGCCTGCTCCGTGTTCGTTCGTTAAATCCAATTTCGCGTAATAAAGGATACAAACTGATCTCTTGATTAAAATATTGGTTTTGTTCTCCATCGTCCTGTTCAACTCCCCTCAAAACTAACATTAACGTCACAGCTTTGATAAAAAAGTATTCGCTGAATTAAATAGTGCTGGTTCGAATTCGTATAGTTCTTATTTTATTATAATGAACGCTCGCAGTAGATATAATGTCGATTTTTAGTTTAGATGCTCTGCATGGTAATATTACAATTCACTTTTGTGCATATAGATTCCGATATACTATAATAGAAGTAAAATACTGGATAGTAGGAGGATGAAAAGTTCATGATTAGTATGAAACAGGCACTTCGCGGAGCACTTGCTCTAGTTCTTGTATTCGGGGTGCTAGCACCAACACTAGTTTTTGCCGCTACAGGAGATGTCACTTCAATTGAGATCACCAATGAGAGCCCACAGAAAATGAGTGTTTCTGAGACGGCTACACTTCAGGTCATGGCCGTTATTGAAGGTTTTGATAATAAACAGGATGTGACAGCGGGAGTTACGTGGTCAACCAGTAATGCAGCTGTTGCAACCATTGCTAAGGGGAAAGTTAAGGCTGTGTCAGCAGGCCAAGCAACGATCATTGCCCAGCTTGATGGAGCGAAGACTGAGCTTGTGGTTCAGGTTCAGGATAAAATTAAGAGCATCAAAGCTTCGCCTAACTCCTATAGTTTTGTCAAAGGTAGTGAAGGTACATTGCCGAAAGTAACGATTACCCGTGCGAATGGCAAGTCAGAAGACGTCACTTCGGAGATTGTATGGACAGTTTCTAGCTCGTCGGCTGTGTTGGAAGACGGGAAGATCAGAGGTATTACGCCTGGTCGCGTATTATTACAAGGAAAGTACGGTTCAACAACGGTGAAAGTGCCGGTTGCCATCACAGATGTGATTACTAAGATTGATGTAACGCCGAAGGCATTACAACTCAACATCAAGAAGTCAAAGGCATTGAAAGTAATTGGTACATATGCGAATGGCAAAACGATCAATCTATCGAAACAGGTGATCTGGACCTCTTCTAATAATGGTGTAGCTACAGTCAAAAATGGTACCGTTAAGACGTTGACTGAAGGACAAGCAACCTTGACAGGGACGTATCAAGATCAGACAATAACCGTAGAGGTTACTGTCGTACCTTTGCTCAAAAAGCTGATTACAGGGCAGAAAAAACTAGTGTTATCTCCACAAGGAAGCACAACAATCAGCTTGATGGCTCAGTACGATACAGGCAAAATGACTGTCGTAACCAACAGTGCAGTATGGACCAGCACGAAGCCGGGTGTAGCGACGGTAACAAATGGGAAGATTCAAGCGGTATCTAAGGGCAAGACCTCCATTGTAGCCAAATGGGGAAACAAAAAGGTGAGCATACCTGTAACAGTAAAATAATCTCAGGACTAGAACACGGTCTGTAACATGATACGTATCAGGTGACAACTCGCAATATATATGTAATATTTATACAATAGCCAAGAAGCAGGGAGCGTAGATTATACGCTCCTTTCTTGTAACCTTTATCAGAATCGCAAGGATTGGATGTGATCATTTGAAAGGATCCATTATAAGTTCAGATTGGAACTTGAATGATGTGGCTTATCTTCGATATCTCCTTTTGTGGTTTCTCTCTGCACTGACATTTCAGATGAGTGACGAGTGAGACGCAGACTTGTTTATTTCATAGCAACGATCATCACGATGGGGCTAGGTCTTGCTTCGCGTCATTATGGAGATCGGTTACCCGATTGGGTGAGTGAACATACAGGAGATGCTTTGTGGGCAGGAATGATTTATTTTGGTGTACGCATGGTATGGCACAGGCATAGTGCAATTTGGGCAGTGATGATTAGTTTGCTGTTCTGTTGGATGATCGAATTCTCACAATTGATTCAGACACCATGGCTGAACGAACTTCGTTCAACGTTGTTAGGCGCACTTATTTTAGGCCATGGTTTCCTTGTGGTTGATCTCATTCGTTATTCTGCTGGTATTCTGTGTGTGTATATGTTGGATCGTTATTTCCCGAGCAATATCAATCACAATCACATGTAAGATGGGAAGCAGGTTTTAGTATAGGTACCGATAGAGGTATCGATAAGGAGATGCTGATGATGAATGTGGACAAGCTGTTTAGTGAATCCCCGGAATTTGAGACAGAGCGATTGTTACTAAGACGTCTCACTATGAGTGATGTTGAGGAGTATTTCCAATTTGCTTCAGATCCACGTGTGAGTGAACAGAGCTTGTGGAATTGTCATGAGACGATGGAGGACTCCTTTTATTATATTCAACGTGTCTTGGACAACTATGAGCGTAAAACAGTCCATATATGGGCTTTTATCTGGAAAGAGACAGGTCGATTGATTGGAAGAGGCGGGATCTTTGATCTGAATGAGTCTATGCAGAGTGCTGAACTAGGATATGCTATATCTAGTTTATATTGGAATCAAGGTGTTGCATCTGAAGCGATGCAGCCGATTGTAAATTATTGTTTTGAAGAGCTCGACTGCAATCGTCTAGGTGGTAAATGCAATGCAGGTAATATAGGATCTGCGCGGGTGATGGAGAAGATAGGTATGTCATATGAAGGTATACTGCGTAAGCAATTGAAAATCAAAGGTGTCTTCACGGATCAGAAAATATACTCCCGAATTCGGGATGATCTATAATACATGAATGACGGATTTAAGTTGTAATGTTATAACATTGGTTTTGCTTTGAACTTTACATATGAATACAGGAGGTATAGCGATGATCTACAGCATCATATCCCGCTCCACTTGGGAGCAACTATCGGGGGAGAGCTTCTATGCTCCTGACAGCTTGAAGACAGATGGATTCATTCATTGTTCTACGAAAGAGCAGATTCCGTGGGTAGCTGGGCAATATTATGAAGGACGTACCGATCTGCTCCTGCTTGGTATAGATGAGAAAGTATTACAAGCAGAAATGGTATATGAGGATTTGTACAACTTAGACGAACTTTTCCCACATATTTATGGTCAGCTTAATCTGGATGCCGTGCACAAGGTTCTCGATTTTAGCCCAAATGAAGATGGATCATTTTCTTTTCCGGAATAGTTAGATAAGTGCTGATTCTAATCATATAAACCTTAACAGGATGAGCTTAATCATCTGATCGCTATGTGGAAATTGAAATTAACATTCTCATATTAGGAAAGGTGTGATGTTATGAATCTCAATCAAAGCTTTCTGGAGACTGCCGAGAAACAATTTTTATATTATAAACAGCTCGGGGATAAAGCCATAGCACAACTGGAGCCTGAGCAATTATTTCAATCCTGGAATGAAGATACGAACAGCATTGCTGTGATTGTGAAGCATCTATGGGGCAATATGTTATCCCGTTGGACAGATGTGTTGACGACAGATGGAGAGAAGGCGTGGCGGGAACGTGATGCTGAATTTATCAACGATCTGTCTACTCGGGAGGAAGTGCTGGATAAATGGGAGGAAGGTTGGCACTGTCTGTTGAGCGCGATTCGTTCGTTCACACCCGATCAATTATCCCATATCATATACATTCGTAATGAGGGCCATACCGTCATGGAGGCAATCATCCGCCAGCTAGCACATTATCCGTATCATGTTGGACAGATCGTTTATGTCGCCAAAATGCTCAAAGAGACGTCATGGGATAGCTTATCCATTCCGCGAAATGGGTCTAACCTCTATAATGGCGAGAAATTCGCCAAGCCTAAGATGACAAAGCATTTTACAGACGAGGAACTTAAAAGGGAGGAACCCAAATGACACAATTAACTCTAATTCGTCATGGGAGTACAGCTTGGAATAAAGAGAAGCGATCACAGGGACAGACGGACAACCCGCTGGATCAAGAAGGCAGAGAACAGGCGTTATTGCTTGCCGCAAGACTTAGCTCAGATTCATGGGATGCGATCTACGCTAGTGATCTGGAACGCGCCAGCGAGACCGCTCGAATCATCGGTGATCGATTGGAGATCAAGGAGATTCACCTCGATCCACGTCTACGTGAAATGGGCGGAGGTCAGGTCGAAGGAACAACAGAAGAGGAACGGGTGTCACGGTGGGGCGCAGATTGGAGCAGCATAGAGTTGGGAAGAGAAACAGCTGATGCGGGAACGTCACGTGGCATGGAGGTCATTGAAGAAATCTGCCGTAAGCATCCACATGATCGAGTACTTGTCGTTAGCCATGGAGCGATACTCCGTAACACTCTTAGAGGATTGCTGCCTGAACTTGATGTAAGTGTTAAGCTGTCCAATACTTCCGTTACCCGGATCGAAAAGAAGGCAGAGGCTTGGGGTTGTGAGTTGTACAACTGCAGCGTACATCTGAATACTACCGAAGGAACGCGATAGATGGAAGCTTCAGCGCTTAAAGAACAGTTGCAGTTTTTCAGAAGGGACGATACATCGCCGTCTGACATTGAGAACCCATATGAAGTGGCATTGCATATGTTGCGACATATTGGGAGCACGGATCCAGTTCTGCGGGATGAACTTATCTATGTTACATTTGCAACATGGATTGCGCATGGTGTGTTCTCTGCTGCTCAGCTACGGGAAATATTGCATATAGCAATAGATGATGAACATCTCTTCTATCGTCTGGGTGAGCAGGGGACGGACAGTGTGTTTACAAGAACATTTTCGGTGTTGCTCATACCCCCTATTCTTAGTATGGATCGGCAAAGCTCTTTTCTGAAAAATGCAGATATCGAGCTTGTTCAGGGACGTTTAGTTACGTACTATAAAGAAGAGATGGATATTCGAGGGTACGTTGAGGATAAGGGATGGGCGCATGCCCCAGCCCATGGTGCAGATGCCGCCGAGGATCTCGCGCAATCGTCTAATATCGATCGATCTGGCTTGAGGCAGCTATTGGCAGCACTTGCTGTGAAAATAACGGAACCCAGTACAGTGTACATCTACGATGAGGATCAACGGATCGCGTACGCTGTCGTAACGATTCTCCGCCGGAATATGTTGGAGTTAGATGATATTGCAAGTTGGATAGATTCTCTTCAACGTTCGAATTCTAGGGGAACCCAGACACTGCAAGAGACCAGCCAGCAGGCGATGAATGTACGAGTCTTTCTGCAAACTCTATATTTTATAATTCGGACAGAAGAGGCAGAGCCGTTTACATTTGTTCGTCACGAAATTATAAAGGTTATTGATAAAGCCAGTCTTTGACGCGATATGCTTATCGGCATAATCAGCATCCAATATGGATCCAACCTGAAAGGTGATGACTAATCTGAGGTGAGGAGGAGAGAGCTTGAATACACCAATGTATTTATGGACCGAAGAGATGTTGTCTCCTATAAGTGAGTCAGGAATAATGATACGTTGCGGGGATATGATCTCCGATGAGGTTCACCAGCGAGTGATGTCCGTCTGCTCCATGTTGGATCATATGCTTATACCAGGATTAATAGAGGCTGTTCCATCATTTGCATCGGTCACACTTTTCTACGACCCGTATCTGCTGATGGAATATATGTCTAGCAGTCTAGATTCTACATCTACGATAATAGAAATAGGTGGATTATACCAACGCTCACGAGCTGATGCATCAACCTCCTCCCCTTACATATACTTGCGTAACCTCCTCCTCACCTCTTTACAAGGATTACAATCGGTATCACCCAAACAAACCAGAACGGTTACGATACCTGTATGTTATGGGGGGGAGTTTGGGCCGGACCTCGAATATGTAGCGTCAGTGCATGCATTAACGCCAGATGAGGTAATTGCTATTCATACGGCAGGTGAATATTTGGTACAAATGCTTGGGTTTGCCCCGGGGTTTCCTTATCTGGGTGGACTATCTGCGCGTATTGCCACACCGAGACGGGCAACGCCAAGACTTCGTGTGGAAGCTGGCACAGTTGGAATCGGCGGTGAGCAAACGGGTATATATCCGCTCGCGACTCCTGGGGGGTGGCAATGTATTGGGCGAACCCCAATCGCATTGTTTCGTCCGGATAACAATCCACCTAGTTTATTGTCTGCGGGGGATCGGGTTCGCTTCACACCTATATCCATTCAAGAGTATTTCGAACATCAGGGGGCTAAGTCATGAGCATGGAAGTGATCCGCTCAGGTCTGTTGTCCACCGTTCAGGATGAAGGTAGATTTGGACAACGTCGATACGGGATTCATCCCGGAGGAGCTATGGATACCTTTGCTGCGAGGGTGTCTAACATGTTAGTGGGCAATACTCGGAATGCAGCCGTAATTGAGATGACGATGACAGGGTCAGAGCTCCGATTCGAGGAAGACCAGTTGATCTCCTTATGCGGAGCTGATCTGTCAGCAATGGTAGATGATATAGATATTCCCATGTGGCGACCCATTGTAATTCCTGCCAGAGCAGTCTTACGATTCGGACGATGTCGCTCAGGGCTTCGAACATATATGGCGGTTGCAGGTGGCATCGATGTACCTGTGATCATGGGAAGTCGGAGTACAGATCTGAAGACCGGAATTGGTGGTATCAATGGACGCGCATTGCGTGATGGTGACAAGCTGAGTATCGGGAACCCTTCTACAGAAGCGAGCATGATCTTGGATTTCTGGGGGACGAAACGGAAGTCTGATGTTCATCATGTGAAAGCAACTGCATGGTATTTCTCCAGCAATGAATGGCCTGGCTACCACGCGGAGCCTGTTATCCGTATTGTACCGGGCATAGAGGATCGTGGATTTACGGAAGAAAGCTTACGAAAATTTTACGAAGACCCTTACCTTGTATCGCCTCAATCGGATCGAATGGGCTATCGCATGCAAGGTGCTGTCCTGGAACGGAAGCAAGGCCAGAATCGATTATCTGAAGCGGTCACCTATGGAACAGTGCAGATTCCTGCGGACGGTCAGCCGATCATTTTGATGGCAGATCATCAGACGATAGGCGGCTATCCTGTACTTGGTCAGGTTGCCAAGGTTGATCTACCTATTTTGGCGCAGGCTAGACCTGGAACAAGGGTTACTTTTAAACGGATTAAATCTAGGGAAGCAGAGATATTATGGCTTGAACAGGAGAAGCATCTACGATTGGCTGAGAATTTCATTCGCAGTAGGATGGCAGCGGGAATGGAGGAACTTCGGTGAAACAAGTGGATATGAACTGTGATCTAGGTGAAAGTTACGGAATCTATCAAATGGAATCGGACGAAGGGATACTGCCTTTAATCACTTCTGCCAATATTGCCTGTGGATTTCATGCCGGCGATCCGGGGACGATGAGACGTACTGTAGAGCTTGCCATGGAACATCATGTCGCTATTGGTGCCCATCCGGGTCTACCTGATCTGCAAGGGTTTGGCAGAAGACGCATGGAAATCACGCCACGAGAAGCCTATGATATGTTGGTTTATCAACTGGGTGCTTTGGATGCGTTTGTCCGTGTTCAAGGGGGGAAGATGCATCATGTGAAGCCTCATGGAGCTCTGTACAATATGGCTGCGGTGGATGCTGGTTTGGCAGAGGCAATTGCGGAGGCTATCTATCAGGTCCAGCCTGAACTGTATCTATACGGTCTTGCAGGCAGCGCGATGATTGAAGCAGCAGATCGCATAGGTTTGCGTAGTGTGAGCGAGGTATTTGCAGATCGAACCTATGGTGCAGATGGTATGTTGACCCCGCGTAGTCAGGCTGGGGCGCTTATCCAGCATACAGAACAATCGCTTGCTCAGGTACTTCGTATGGTGAAGGAGGGGCTTGTTGATACTACTGCAGGAACGAGCGTACCTATTAAAGCGGAGACGATATGTATACATGGTGACGGGGCACATGCCCTTACGTTTGCACGCCAGATTCGTGCTATGCTTGAGACCGAGGGGATTACCCTGTCTGCAATAGGAACAAATGGATGAGTAGGAGAGATAAACATGACTAAACCGATACGTAATTCAGCGAAAGCTGTGATTGTACAGGATGGACGATTGCTCGTGATTCGTGTGGAGGATCAGTATGGTACAGCTTATATTTTCCCTGGTGGGGGACAAGACAAATATGAGGAGTTGAAGGACACCGTACTGCGGGAATGTCTCGAAGAGATTGGACAAGCAGTTGCGGTTGGGGACTTGATGCACATTCGGGAGTATATCGGTAAAAATCATGAGTTCGCCGAGTGGGATGCGGATTACCATCAGGTCGAATTTTATTTTGCATGCAGTTTAATAGATCCGGCAGCTACGAACTATGAAGGTTCTAATCCAGACAACCATCAGGTGGGTGTGGAGTGGATCGCGCTTGAAGACTTGTCTAAGGTTCGTTTATATCCGAAAAAAATCGGAGAGATGCTGCTCGCACAGGATTCCTCCAAGATCTATCTTGGTGATCTGAACTAACAGTAGTGAATCAAATAGATGTGCCTACTTTGATATGTAAACATTTTTACAAATAAAATTTCCAGTATTGTCACGTTTGCTAGTCCGGTTCATGGATTCACCAATGATGAGGTGGGTACACTATAAGTACAGGCTTATATACAACTCCCCAAACCCGAAAGGAGCAATTCCCATGAACCGGACTGAATTGGAACAGAACATTGTAAAGGCATTAGAGAATAATCCGTTTTGCAGCTTCTCAACAGTGGAAAATGGCAAACCCAAATCTCGTTACATGGCTCTGTTTAACGATGGAATGAATATTCATCTCGCAACGAATCGTCGTACTCATAAGGTAGAGGAACTGGAGAACAATCCGAATGTAAGCCTTCTGCTTGGTTATGAGTCGGGTGGCTCCAAAGAAGTCGTTGAGGTTGAAGGAACGTGTGAAATTACGAAGAATGAAGCTTTGCGTGAGCAGGTGTGGAATGATGAATTGAAGGCATGGTTTGACGGTCCTCAGGATCCGAATTATGTCATTCTGGACATTACACCAACGCGGATTGAATATACAGGGAAAGATCATGAACATCAAGTGTGGGAACAATAAGATTCGTACGTATGAATCACCTTTTGCGAACGATGTGTCAATGCACTGTTTCGGAAGAGGTTTCAACCGCGAGGCCATGTGGCTTCGCGGTTTTTTGAGGTTAGACATAATCGTTCTAAAATGGATATACATGTAAGATAGGTGTAATATACGTATTTGGCAAGGGAAGTAAACTGTTTTTACATAAAAGTGCGAGAAATTTGTCGAAATTACGCATGATTATGTAAAGTGATGCGGGTATGTGCGGATAACGTAAAAAAATAAAGCTTTTCAATGACTTCACATTGCGGTATTATTTGGAATGTAAACGACACGCACAGATATGAATAGATGTTCATGTGAGATAAACTAACCTGAGGTTTTGATGGGTTCATCAGAAGCTCAGCACGCACAACCCATGGAATCTATCTTGGTCTGCGCTTGTTCGTTTGCGTACTAATGCATGATTTAATGTACATAACCGGGAGGGGTTATTTTGAAAAAGAGTAAGAAAGTATTATCAAGCCTGACTGCCGCTTTGATTGCATTTAACGTGCTTGCGGTATTTCCAGTACCTGTATCGGCTGCAGACGCTGCCAAAGTTAAATTGCGGATTATGGAAACGACAGATATTCACGTCAATCTGCACAACTATGACTATTATTCTGACAAGGAAACCGATCAGTATGGATTGGCTAAGACAGCAACCCTGATCAAAAATGCACGTGAAGAAGCGAAGAATAGCCTGTTGTTTGACAATGGTGACTTGATTCAAGGGAACCCACTGGGGGATTATGTTGCCAAGATTGATCCACTGAAAAAGGGTGAGACTCACCCTGTATATAAAGCAATGAACCTGCTTGATTATGATGCAGGGAACATTGGTAACCACGAGTTTAACTATGGGCTAGATTTCTTGGATATGACGCTGGAAGGCGCTAATTTCCCTTATATCAATGCCAATGTATACATCGATGACGGTGATGATGATGAAACAAATGACAAGAACTACTTCACACCGTACGAAATTCTAGACAAAAAAGTAACGGACGAAGATGGCAAGGAGCACACGATCAAAGTGGGTGTAATTGGCTTCGTTCCACCACAGATTATGCAATGGGATAGCGCTAATCTTGAGGGCAAAGTTATTGCCAAAGATATTATCGCTACTGCGAAAAAATTCGTTCCACAAATGAAAGCTGAGGGTGCAGACATTATTGTGGCTATTCCTCACTCCGGTTTCGAGGATATCCCTCAAACAGACCTGATGGAGAATTCCGTATTATATCTGAGCCAAGTTGAAGGCATTAATGCGATCTTGTTTGGACATGCACACAAAATTTTCCCGAGTGCTGATTTTGCAGGCAAAAAAGGTGTAGACCTTGAAAAAGGTACAATTAACGGCGTTCCTTCTGTTGAGCCAGGTTTCTGGGGAGATCATCTTGGCATTATCGATCTGGATCTGGAGCAAGTAGACGGCGAGTGGAAAGTAGTAGATTCTTCTACAGAAGCACGCCCAATCTATGACACAGCGAACAAAAAACCGTTGGTGGACGCTGACCAAGAGATCATTGACGCTGTTCACGAAGAGCACGAAGGTACGCTTGAGTATGTTCGTGGTCCGGTTGGTGAGACAACTGCACCAATTAACAGCTACTTTGCACTGGTTCAGGATGATCCATCCATTCAGATCGTAACCAATGCACAGAAATGGTATGTTGAGAAACATTTGCAAGGAACAGAGTATGAAGATATCCCTGTGTTGTCTGCTGGAGCGCCGTTCAAAGCAGGCGGACGTTCAGGTGCTTCGTACTACACGAACATTCCTGCAGGAACAATTGCAATCAAGAACGTAGCGGATCTGTACGTATATCCAAATACGGTACATGCCGTTGAAATTAACGGTGCTGAACTTAAAGAATGGCTCGAATGGTCTGCGGGACAATTCAATCAGATCGACCCTGCCAAAGGTGGCCAGCAACAATTAATCAATATGGACTTCCCAACGTATAACTTTGACGTTATTGATGGGGTGACATATCAGATCGATGTGACACAACCGGCAAAATACGATGCCAAAGCAACAGTTATTAATGAATCGGCAAGCCGAATTAAAGACTTGAGCTTTGAAGGCAAACCGGTTGATCCAGAACAAAAGTTCATCGTAGCTACTAACAACTATCGTGCTTCTTCATCCAAGTTGGCGAATCCAGACGGTAAACGTATCGTTCTGGCCGCTCCGGATGAGAACCGTCAGGTGATTATTGATTATATCCGTGAGAACAAAACGATTAACCCAACAGCTGATGGGAACTGGTCTTTGGCACCAATTAAACCGTCAGCAGGTGTAACTGCTGCAGCATTGAATGACCTCGAAGTAGTATTTGCTTCTTCCCCAGATGCGAAGGCTCTGGTTGAAGCTAATCCAGCGATGTCTTTCATCGGCACAAATGAAGATGGTTTTGCTGAGTATGGATTGAAATTGACAGGAGACACGGCGACAACTCCAACAACAGGAGCTGAACCTACTCCAGCACCAAATCCGACACCTACACCGGCTCCAACACCTAAGCCACAACCGGAAAAACCTACAAAGGACAACGTTGTATATGTGGTGAAAAAAGGAGATAACCTGTACCGTATCGGTTTGAAATATGGTGTGGACTGGCGCAAACTCGTAACGGCAAATGCAATTAAAGATGTGCACAATTTGAAAGTTGGACAGAAAATCATAATTCCTGCTTCCTAATATGCAGAATGACGACCGACAGTCTTGAGACTGTCGGTCTTTTTGATTGCTGAAAGTTCAATTCCCGTCATAGAGGAAGTCACCAAAACAGTAGAGATTAATTTCAACACCCGTGCTATAATATTTACAAACTTTGGGTATATACTAATAACATTAATGAATGGCAAGGGGGTCCTACATGAATTGCAGTGGCTGCAGTCCAATTTATCCGATTGAGGATCAAGGTACTCTGTATCTGCGTCCGTTTTCCCCCATGTTGCTGGAAGCGCTGCAAACGCAGGGGATGAGTATTGAGCATTCAGATATCTATATCTGGGTGAATTTTGACAATCTTGATATGCTGCAGAGTGATCTGGAGAAGATCGGGAGACTGGATCCATCCGTATTGGAGGTTATCTCGTTTCAAGTGAGAGCGATGCGAGAGCAGGCAGACCAGGAAGACTGGATTAGTCTGGGGCTGCTAGAGAATCGGTTCAAGCATGCAGATATGGTTTCCGTTATTTTAGAGAAAAAATTCAGTAGCCATATGCAGCCCATTGTGGATGCTTCACAGCAAATTATTGGATATGAATTCCTCCTTCGTCCTGCTGAGAATGGAAGATCATTTAATGCCTATGAATTGTTTGAGATTGCTCGGGATACGGGCTTGCACTCCTTTCTAGACCGGACAGCACGGATCTCCGCCATCGAGACGAGTTCCGTTTTTTTGCCACAAGGAATTAAGCGCTTTGTTAACTTCTTGCCTTCCTCTATATACAACCCCGAATATTGCTTAACACATACATTTGAAGTGATTGAACGATTAGGACTTGACCCGAAGGACTTTGTCTTTGAGGTTGTCGAAACTGAGCCGATTAAGCATATGGATGCCTTGCAACATATTTTTCAGGTATATCGGAATCACGGGATGTCTGTAGCGCTGGATGATGTGGGAGCCGGATTTTCGACGATCGAACTGATGAATCGATTGGAACCGGATTTTGTCAAAATTGATCGGAGTCTCATTGATCATTGTGACGATGATCCTGTGAAACAGCAGAAGATCATACATATTGTCGAGATGTCTCGACGATTTGGCGGCCAAGTGCTTGCTGAAGGCGTGGAACGCATTGAGGAGTTTGATTTTTGCCGTTCTGCTGGCATAGAGCTGGCACAGGGATATTATTTTGGGAAACCTTCAGCACAGCCTCCAACCTATTCGAATTGAAAATATGATCATGTACCCAATATGCCCTGAAGCCTCGAACAAGTCACTTCGTATAGAAGGTGGCTTGTTTGGCGTGCAATGTCCATTTTTATATCAAATAATTACCCCCTTCTAGCCGATATATAATATAGGCCTTTAAGATTAGTCCATACATAAAAGAGAATGAGGGCAATTTAGATATTTGAGGGGGAGAAACGTGATGAGCCAGGATCAAAAGCAAACCAAAGCAGCTAAACCGGCCAAACCAAAAAATAATAAAAAGAAGAGTAAAAAGAAAGGTTTTGTCTGGAACATAAGAAACAAACTATTGGTTTCGTTCTTGGCGGTTCTGATTCTGCCTAGTATAGCGATCGGCTTCGTGACGTTAATTATTGCTGAGGACAGCGTGCAAGAACAATTGATGGATAGTGCTGTGCAAAGTGTGAGTACGGCGAATTCCATCGTGGAGAGCCAAGTCAGTTATAAAATCAACGACATTAATTATTTTGCTGATTCTCTTGATTCAAGCCTAATTAAGGGAGAGAACGATAGCACTGAGCTTCAGGCGAAGCTGGAGCAGTATCTGGGTTTGCATCCAGATGCCAATAATATTTTTGTAGGTACAACAGAGGGAGTCATGGTTCGGGGAAAACCGACGGAAAGTAGCTTGCGGGGCGATGCCTACGATCCAAGGGAACGCGAGTGGTACAAGCTTGCGATGGCCACGCCAGGCACAGCCACCGTGTCGAATGTGTCCCTTAATACGGATGGAAAAGCCGTTGTATTTATCTCCAAAACGTTGACTGATCAATCTGCTGTAATTGGCCTCTCCATGGATCTGACAGATCTGCGTGAACAGGCATCCATCAAGGTAGGTAAAGAAGGCTACGTCATTATTATGGATACCAACAAAAATTATGTCGTTTCTCCAGTTGTAGAAGCTGGAACGCAGGATACAAGCGACACCTTAAATGAGATGTTCGAGAAGCAAGAGGGTCAGTTCGATTACGTTTACAATGACCAACCCAAAATGATGATATTCTCAACTAATGAAGCAACAGGCTGGAAAATTGCCGGCACGATGTTTAAAAGTGAAGTAACCGAAGCGAGTAAAGATATTCGCATGGCAACATTTATTGTCATTTTGGCGGCTACCTTCCTTACCCTCATCTTTATCATCTGGTTTACGCGTTCCATGCTGCGTCCAATCAAACGACTGCAAGAATCAGCTCGAGCTGTAAGTAAGGGTGATCTGACTGTCAAAATGGAAACAGGTCGCAAAGATGAAGTGGGTGATCTGGCGAAGTACTTTGAACGAATGGTTGATAATCTACGCATGATGATTTTGGGTGTGCAAGAAACGACAGAGCAAGTATCGGCTTCTTCGCAGGAATTGTCCGCTAGTGCAGAACAAACAACCAAAGCGATTGAGCACTCTACGCTGGCGGTACAGGAGCTTGCCGAAGGTGCAGAGCAGCAAGTGAAGAGTGTCAAAGAAGGTTCAGGCCAAATGAGCCGTATGGCGGAAGATGTACGTCTTATGTCTGAGCGTGTCCAGTCTATTACTACGAACATGCGTCATACCTCAGGAGCAGCTCAATCGGGTAATGAGGCAGCAAGTGAAGCGATGGAACAGATGAATAGCATTCAGGAAACGGTGGAACAACTGGCGACAGTAGTACAATCCTTGAATGTCCGTTCCGTAGAGATCGGCAGCATGGTTGACGTCATCGCATCCATTTCGAAACAAACTAACTTACTGGCGCTGAATGCGTCCATTGAAGCAGCAAGAGCGGGTGATGCAGGTAAAGGTTTCGCCGTCGTAGCTGGAGAAGTGCGCAAGCTTGCTGAGGAATCCGGAAGCTCTGCGGCACAGATTGGGGATTTGGTTCATAACATCCGAACGGATATGGATGCAGCCCTTCATGCGATGAATGCGGCTCAGACTCGTGTAGGCGATGGTATTCAAGCCGTGAATACATCAGGGCAATCATTTGCTCAGATTCGTACTGCTGTAGAAGACGTTGTTCATACACTTGATGATCTGTCTGAAACAACGAAACAGATGGAACACGGCGCATCTCAAGTAGCGCAAGCGATGAATGATATTTCTATCGTAACGCAAGAATCGGCAGCGAACACCGAATCCGTATCGGCTTCGTCTCAAGAACAATTAGCATCTGTTGAAGAGATTGCTTCATCTTCGGCACATTTGAATAGCATGGCTGAACAGCTTCAAGGACTCCTGGGAATGTTCAAGATGGTAGAAGATACGCCGAAGAAGAGTGACAAATCTTAAGAGATGAAGGCTTAACGCGCTAACCATCCACTGCAAGAAAATAAATATAGACAATCCTCCTGTTGCCCTGTATAACTAGATCGTCTGGTTATTCCGTATCGGATGCGGTGTAATCGTATAATAGAAGAATTGCACGATAGGGGCGCAGGAGGATTCATGACTTATATAGCCATCTTAATATTTATCTTAACCATTACACTGGTCATCTGGCAGCCGCGAGGGCTGGGGATTGGTTGGTCTGCTATGGGTGGAGCGATCCTAGCGCTGCTCTGCGGTGTTGTCAGCTTAAATGATGCATCCGATGTCGCTTCCATCGTATGGAACGCGACGCTAGCTTTTGTCGGCATTATTATGATTTCATTAATCCTAGATGAGACGGGGTTCTTCGAGTGGGCAGCGCTACATATGGCGAGGCTTGCTAGAGGCGATGGACGCAGGTTGTTTATATACGCAATCTTGCTTGGCGCGGCTGTGTCTGCACTCTTTGCCAATGATGGCGCAGCACTTATTTTGACACCAATCGTCTTAGCTATGGTAAGAGCGCTCAAGTTTGATGAACGCATGGTGCTAGCTTTTGTCATGGCCAGTGGCTTTATTGCGGATACAACATCACTGCCTCTCGTCGTCAGTAACTTAGTTAACATCGTATCTGCTGATTATTTTGGGATTACGTTTCTGGAATATGCGGTGAAGATGATTGTGCCCAATATATTTTCCATTGTCGCGAGCACAGTGATGTTATTTTTGTTTTATCGCAAAAGCATACCGCTTCGTTATGATATCACCGCTGCGCGTGATCCAAAGGAAGCTATTCGCGACCCACGTGTGTTCCGCATTGCATGGTTCATGTTGGTACTATTGCTGGTTGCGTATGCGCTAAGTGAGTTTCTCCCAATTCCAGTTTCGGTTATCGTAGGTGCTGTAGCGCTGCTATTTGCTTGGCTTGCGCGTAAGAGCGAAGCTGTTAATCTGAAGCGGGTAGTGATGGAAGCACCGTGGTCGATCGTTGTATTTTCCGTTGGCATGTATATCGTCGTATACGGACTTCGTAATGCAGGTTTGACTGACCATCTGAGTCGCTGGCTTGATGCGATCGCAGAACATGGGGTACTGGCAGCATCTGTTGGAATGGGTGTCATTGCTGCAGTGTTATCCTCGGTGATGAACAATCTGCCTACCGTGCTGATTAACGCCTTAGCAATCCATGGTTCGAATGCCGAAGGCATTGTGCGTGAAGCGTTAATTTACGGTAATGTGATCGGGTCTGATCTAGGTCCCAAAATGACACCAATCGGATCACTTGCAACGTTACTATGGCTGCATGTGTTATCACGTAAAGGTGTGAAGATCACATGGGGATATTATTTCAAGGTTGGCATAATCTTAACCATACCGACATTGCTAATTACGCTTGCGGGTCTAGCATTATGGTTGTGGATTCTAGGTTAGTAAACTAAAATAGGTACACTTTCTACTACGATGACAGAACAACTTTCCGATCGCTCCACTCCTCCATGTTATTTCTGTCCTCTCCGTTCTCGTGTAAATGTTTAGGTTATAAAAACAATTTAGTATAAAACTGCTCACAGTTGGTGCTGATGCACTCACTGTGAGCAGTTTTTTGTATTGCTGATTGTTTTCTGGGGTAGCGCTAATTTTTGTGCAATTTCTCATGTGTTTCTTTTTGCCTTTCTTATATAGAAGAAACAACTCTTACTCCAGCCTCTCCTGAATTCCATCGCTAATTGTTAAACACCGTTAACAATTGGCTGTGGAATAATTCTTTTGTCAGTCTGCTCTTTTCTGCCCTCCTCCTAGGCTGTAGATTGAAAGGTTTTGGGAGTCCTGATGAGCGCTGACATAGCGCAGGGAACGGAACGATTATGGAAAAGCGGAGCGTTCGCCTTTATCCCCGGATGTTTTCCTTGGAAAAATTAAATCATATATATCCGGGGATAACAGCGATTGAAACAACGTCCGTTCCCGGAGCGTCCTACTTAGCGCACAATAGAATCCCAAATGATTTCCAATGAACAGCCTACATTTTTAACATTGCGTTTACAAAACAATGATTTTGAGATGACATACCGACACTACAATGATTAAAGAGTTGATGGTGAACAAACAAATTCACAAAACGCCATCACCAAATTGGGGGAGGAAAACAAAACTATGTTTAAAAAGTTGCCGTTTATTTTGATGACCTTGTCGTTCGTACTCGTGCTTGCAGCATGTGGATCGAACAATAACGCTGGAACAGAGGGTTCTGCAAGTAATGGTTCAGGCACTGCAACAGAAGGAGCTGCTGAGCTTAGCGGTAACATTCTGGCTGTTGGATCTACAGCATTACAACCTCTGGTTGAGCAAGCTGGACAGAAATTTATGGCAGTTGATGAATATAAGAACGTAACAGTACAAGTGCAAGGCGGCGGTAGCGGTACTGGTCTGACACAAGTGTCTGACGGACAAGCTACAATCGGTAACTCTGACGTATTTGCTGAAGAGAAGTTGGAAGACGAAGCAAAAGCAAAAGAATTGATTGACCACCAAGTAGCAGTTGTCGCTATTGCTCCAGTTAGCAACAAAGATGCAGGTGTAACAGATCTGACAAAACAACAACTGATCGACATTTTCTCCGGTAAAATCACGAACTGGAAAGATGTTGGTGGTGCGGATCAAGCAATCGTTATCGTTAACCGTCCTGGTAGTTCCGGAACTCGTGCAACATTCGAGAACTTCGCACTGGGTACAAAAGTAGAAGATATCCAAGGATCTATTCAAGAAGATTCCTCAGGTACAGTTAAGAAATTGGTCTCCGAAACGCCAGGAGCTATTGGATACCTTGCACTTTCTTACCTGGATGACAGCTTGACAGTCCTGAAATACGAAGGCGTAGAAGCATCCGTTGAGAATGTTGAAGCTGGAACATACCCAGTATGGGCTTACCAACACATGTATACAAAAGGCGAGCCGGATGCAGCTACAAAAGCATTCCTTGATTACATGCTGAGTGACGAAATTCAACTGACAGACGTTAAAGAACTGGGCTACATTCCAGTATCCGGTATGAAAGTTAAACGCGATGCAACTGGCGCAGTGACTCAATAATCTTTGAACTTGCTCATACAGCGAGAGAGGCGGACCTAGGTCCAGCCTCTTTGCGCGGTTTATGAAATAATCCCATATTTTACATTAATTATACGATGAAGGATGGTTGTTATGGAACAGACCGAAGGGGGAACGGTAATGAACAGCAACATGAAACCTCGCCGGCCCTTGAGAGAGAAACATTACTGGGAAGATTGGACAGGTCGTATTTATACGTCGATTTGTGTCGTTTTTCTGATCGTTGTTATGTTTTCCATTGTGTATTTTGTGGCGTCCAAGGGTCTGACGACCTTTTTCCGGGATGGCGTGAGTTTACGTGAATTTATATTCGGAAGAACGTGGAACCCGTCTGCGGAACCATCAGCCTATGGAGCATTACCGTTCATCACGGGTTCCTTTACAACCACCTTGCTGGCGGCTTTGATTGCAAGTCCACTCAGCCTATGTGCAGCACTCTTTATGACGGAGATTGTACCGGGCAAAGGAAAAAAGATCTTACAACCTGCGATTGAGCTGTTGTCTGGGATCCCATCCGTTGTTTATGGATTTATCGGTCTGAGTGTAATTGTACCTTTGATGCGTACTCTTTTCGGTGGAGCTGGCGTCGGGATCGCAGCTGGATGTTTGGTTTTGGCTGTTATGATTTTACCTACAGTAACGAGTATTATGGCAGATGCGCTCTCCGCTCTTCCTAAAGGGCTTCGTGAGTCTTCTTATGCTCTAGGTGCTACACGTTGGCAAACGATCTATCGTGTCATCATCCCAACGGTTCTACCTGCCTTGTTGACAGGGGTTGTATTGGGTATGGCTCGTGCATTTGGTGAAGCTCTGGCTGTGCAGATGGTTATCGGTAATGCACCACATGTACCGACTTCCCTGCTTGAATCGGCTTCAACGTTAACAAGTGTTATCACCTTAAGTATGGGTAATACGACAATGGGTTCGGTTCATAATAATGCGCTCTGGAGTATGGCACTGGTATTGCTCGTAATGACCTTTGTATTCGTTATTCTGGTTCGCTTGCTTGAAAGGAGAAACCGGGTATGAGAATGAAGGCCAAAACAGTAGATAAAATTGCTACTTACGTCATCGTTGTGCTCGCACTGTTCATCGTAGTATTGTTGCTTGGGTTACTTGGTTTCATCTTGGCACGAGGCATCGGTCACATCGACTGGAACTTCCTGACCAGTGCACCGCAAATGCTCAAAGGTGGAGGCGGTATTGGACCACAACTCTTCAACTCGATATTCTTGCTTGTGTTAACACTCATTATTACCATTCCGCTCGGATGGGGCGGAGGAATTTATATGGCGGAATATGCCAAGCCAGGACGTATTACAAGCTTCATTCGCTTGGTCGTTGAGGTATTGTCATCCTTCCCGTCGATCGTTATCGGTTTGTTCGGACTCTTACTCATTGTAAATACATTTGGCCTGGGCTTCTCCCTAATCTCAGGTGCGATGGCGCTTGCGATCTTCAACTTGCCACTGATGGTACGTACGACAGAGCAGGCTTTCCGTGCAGTTCCTAAGGAGCAGAAGGAAGCAGGATTGGCACTGGGCTTGTCCAAATGGAAGATCATCACATCCATTTTGCTGCCTGTAGCGCTGCCAAGCTTGATTACGGGTACGATTCTGGCTTCTGGCCGGATCTTTGGTGAAGCGGCTGCCCTCATGTTTACAGCAGGGATGAGTAGTCCACCGCTAGATTTCACAGATTGGAATCCAACGAGCCCTAGATCACCGCTCAACCCATTCCGTCCAGCAGAGACGCTGGCCGTTCATATCTGGAAAGTTAACAGTGAAGGCATTGGCCCAGATTCCAAGGAAGTTGCAGCAGGTGCGTCCGCAGTCCTTGTCATTCTCGTGCTGGCTTTCAATCTAAGTGCACGCTGGATCGGTCGGGTTGTATACCGTCGCATGACAGCTTCGAAATAAGGAGGAATCCCACATGGCCATACCTTTTGGTACGGAACAGTTAAGCATATATTATGGGCATTTCCAGGCGGTTAAACAGATCAGTCTGGCATTCCCTGAAGCGAGCGTGACGGCGCTTATTGGTCCGTCAGGCTGCGGTAAATCAACGTTTCTTCGTTCTTTGAATCGGATGAATGATGAGATCGCTGGCTCTCGCACGGAAGGCCATATCTGGATGGATGGCAATGACCTGAACGAGCCGGGTACGGATGTAATCAAGCTTCGCCAGAAGATCGGCATGGTATGGCAGAAGCCCAACCCATTCCATAAGTCTATTTATAACAATATCGCGTTTGGCCCCCGCTATCGCGGTACGAAAAGTAAAAAGGCATTGGATGAGATTGTGGAAAAAAGCTTGCGCCGTGCAGCCCTTTGGGATGAGGTAAAAGACAGACTTAACGAGTCGGCCTTGTCACTATCTGGTGGACAACAACAGCGTCTGTGTATCGCACGCGCACTGTCGGTTGACCCGCAGATTTTGCTGCTTGATGAGCCAGCATCTGCACTTGACCCGGTATCTACGGGTAAAGTGGAGGAATTAATTTCCGAACTGAAGAAAGATCTACGGATCGTTATTGTAACGCACAACATGCAGCAAGCAGCACGTATTTCGGATTTTACGGCGTATTTCTATTTGGGTAGCATGATTGAACACGGGAATACAGAGCATATCTTTACCAACCCGGACAATCGCCTAACACAGGAATACATTATGGGACGTTTCGGTTAATGACAACTGGAGTGGTTGGAGAACATCGGAACTAATGTAGGATAGAACATATAGAGAAATAAGAGGGCATAATTCTTGGGCAAACGCGCCAAGGTTTATGCTCTCTTTTACATCTACAGGGTAAATATTTTCAGCTTTTTAAGTAAATATAATATGGGAAAGTTTGCCACAGTCAAAACAATCATGCTACGATAATAAGCTGGAAGAAGGGGCATCTTTACCAGTCAGGACTTTGGCCTGATTCGGAAGACGTTCGAGAATGGCAGTATCTTCTTGAATTATAATATGCATAACACAGAGATGAAGATATCACGACAACATGCGTCAACCAATGTAATTGGGGCGTCCTGAACTCAGGAGGCTCTTTTTGCGTACGTATTGTTTCATATATTGAAGAACGAATTTATGAAGAAAGTATAAACTCTGCGGAGAGGTATATGGATTTCGCTACAATACAGTCATGAGAGGATGAAACAGCGATGAGAGACAATGTGAACATATTGCTGGTGGAGGATGATCCGGAAATCGCCCGCATTTTGATGGACCATCTTCGGCGTGAGGGATATGGAGTAACTTGGGCTTCGAGCGGTTTGGAGAGCTGGGAAGATTTCAGGGAGGGAACGTATCAAATGGTCTTGCTAGATCTGATGCTGCCGGAGATGGACGGGTTCACGGTATGTAAAAATATCCGCCTGATCAGTGACATTCCGCTGCTTATGATGAGTGCGCGCATTGAAGAAGAGAGTAAGGTCAGGGGTCTCGGTCTGGGCGCTGACGATTATATTACCAAGCCGTTCAGCCTGGCAGAACTTACAGCCCGCATTAAATCCCACCTGAGCAGATATCGCAGATACCAGGGTGTCAAGCCGGAATCAACCCATCAACAATACAACGACGAGTTGTCGATCGACCCATTCAATCAACAGGTCCAGATTCGCGGGGAAGATGTTGTACTGACAGGCAAGGAGTGGGCTTTACTCACGCTACTATCCTCTCATCCAGGCCGTGCATTCACCAAAGCTGAGCTGTATGAACATGTGTGGAATCAGCCAGTTGCGGGAAGCTCAGGTACGGTTACCGTTCATGTAAAGAGCCTGCGAGCCAAGCTGGGTGACGAACCTCATCAACCACGCTGGATTCAGACTGTGTGGGGCAGCGGATACCGATTTATAGGAGAGGTAGTGGAATGAAGCTGAAGTACTGGTTGATGATTGCCTTTCTTATTGTGATGCTGCTTCCTGTCGCTGCAGGATGGGCGCTAATTTCCCTGTACAACTACCATAGCGACCAGCGCTCCGTAGCGGAATATATAGAGTTATCCGGACGGCTGGCTCCCATTGAGCAGAGGTTGTCTGACCCGGGTTTGTATCGGCTGCAATCTTCGGATGCCTATGCTTCGCTCTCTGGACTGGCTAGTGATCAATTGAACGTAGATCTCTATTTACCTTCAGGTATCCGGGTGTATACATCCGGCGGGGATGCCTTGTCTGCTGGAGCCGGAGCCTATACCGTCAGGGGTTCGGAGCTATATCGCAATTTGTACGACATGCAGATTCGTCATCGTACGTTTACGCTGAAAAAGCCAGTATGGGAAAAAGGCGAGCTGATTGGGATATACGAGATTACCATGCTTCGCAGAGAGTGGCTGGAAGGTATCTCGATTCGGACAACTTGGGTCATTGGATTCGCCGGTGTTTTCTTTATTCTATTATATGGCACGGTGCTCTGGCTGCTATCCAGAAAGCTTTTTCGTCCGATGAGACATCTGATGGACCGAATGCATGCATTTGCGCGAGGGGAAATTCCCATGGATGACGTACCGGCGGCACGTCGGGATGAAATGGGTATGCTGCTAGAGCAATTCGATGCGATGCAGGAGAAAGTCAGGCAGACTCAGACAGAGGTGGAGAAGGAACAAAAAGAGAAAGAGCTCATGGTCGCTTCGCTGTCTCATGATCTGAAGACTCCATTAATGTCCATCAGTGCCTATGCGGAGGCACTTAGTGTTGGTACTCCGCTGGAACCTTCAGAGAGACGGGACTACCGGGATGTGTTGTTTGGTAATGTGAACCGGATGAAGCACATGATTGGTGAACTTGAAATGTATACGGCGCTGGGTTCCAGTGAACTGGAGATGGCCATGGTTGAGGTGGAAGGAGAAGAGTTCTTCGATATGCTTCTCGGAAGTTATGGGGGACTCGTCGAGCATGGACAGATTGATGTGAAAACGGTTGTCCGCACAGACCGCCTCTACCGGCTTCATCCCGAGCAACTGATGCGTCTGACAGATAATTTGATTAACAATGCACTGCGTCACACAAGCACAAACGGTGTGGTGGGCCTGGGTGTTATTGCTTCAGATCAGCAGCTTCCAGAATGGATCATATCAACACTGGTGTTGGAGCTAGATAACTTCAGAACGGGATCAACATTAATTCTGGTGCAAAATGAAGGGCCTGCTATTCCCGAAGAACAGCTGAATCGTATTTTTGAACCTTATGTTCAACATCAGAACCAGGAAGAGAAGGCGTACGCGGGCAGTTCGGGTTTGGGATTAAGCATAGCCAAACGGATTGCCATCAAGCATGGAGGTGAGATGCGCATGTGGTCGGCAGAAGGATTAGGTACGCTGGCTGCATGCCGATTGCCTGAGATGTAAAGCCCTTAAACGAAATGAGAGAGGAATGAATGACAATGATGAAAAAAGGATGGATGATGCTCGGTACAGCCCTACTTGCAGGGTCACTGCTCGGAGGTTGCGCGGAGAAGGATCTGGTTGGCCTGTCAGGAGATGAGATGATCGAGAAAGTTGTCCATGCAGAAACGAAACCCGCCTCATACTATGCCGAAGGTGTAATGAAAATGTGGTCGGATGACAAATTGAGTCATACGATGCACATTAAGGAATGGGTCGATGGAGAGACAGGACGTAAGCGCACAGAAACAGAGGAGAATGGCAATATCAGCTACGCGGTCAATGACGGAACGAACATTACCATTTACGAAAAAGAGACGGGCACGGCGTATTCAATGAACGTATCTGCCATGGGACAACAGCCTGAACAGACTCAAAAACAGATGCTGGTGAATCAGCTGGAAAGGTTGCGGGATTCCCATGATGTGGATATGATGGGACAGGAAGAACTTCATGAACAGGAAGTCATTCACATTAAGCTGAAGCCGAAGGAAGAGGGCACCTTATCCATTTCCTCCGAGTATTGGGTAGACCCTAAAACATGGATGATTGTTAAAGTCATCAGCACATATGGTGATGAAAAGTCAGAAATGGTCTATGATCCGATACAATATGATCCGGAATTTTCTGAGGATACGTTCGTGATTGACATCCCCAAGGAAGTCGATGTGAAGGATCTGAACGATCTGGCTCAGAGTTCGGAAGTGAGTCTGGAAGAAGCCGAACAAGCTTTGGGACAACCCTTTTTGCAGGATATGAACGGTGAGTTGGAACTATCACGGATTGAGATGTATTCATCAAGCGGAGAGTTTGGCAGGAATGAAGTGACCTTGTATTACATCAACAACGACAAGGTTGATGTGAGTCTAACGGTATTCAATGCGCCGGATGAAAATGTTGATAATACACTGCTGCCCGATGAATCCAAGGTGGAAGTTCGGGGTACCGAGGGTTCGTATATGAAGAGCATACGAAACATATCATGGACTGAGAATGGATTGCGTTACTCCATTATGGGTGAGAACGAAGAATGGAAGATGGAGAAGCTTCAGGCTTGGGCGAAGGAACTGAAGCTTTCAAATTAGACTTAATTTGAATTGTAGGAGAGTGTGAGTCACGCAATGGATAACACAGAGCTTAACAACAGAGAACTGCGGCGTCTCCACCCAAAAGTCAAACAAGCTACAGCCCTGACGGCCCTTATGGTCAATGGGCTGTTGACTCTTTTGGCCATTGGATATCTGATTGTCGCATGGGCTAGAGATTGGACGTTGTGGCCAGGCTGGGCTGCATTAGGGCTGTTCATCGTGTCTTTCATGTGGTTTGGCTGGGCTCTGCCAGCTCTTCAATATCGTTATTTCAGTTTCCGAGTTGCTGAGGATGAGCTTGAAATTCATTCCGGTTGGCTGTGGATCACCGATACGATTGTGCCTATGACACGTGTGCAACAGGTAGAATTGGAGAGTGGCCCGTTGCTGCGAAAGTATGGGTTAGCCAAGGTTAGCATCGTTACTGCCGCAGCTACACTTGAGATCGCTGGTCTGGAGCGTGAGGAAGCGGAGCAGCTCAAACGAAATATCGGGCATTTAGCCAAGGTGGAAGATCGAGATGAATGAACGGAATGAGATTAATGAACAGAGGCGTCTACACAAAAGTTATATTATATTTCCTTTTTTCAGTGTGCTGAAATCGTTACTGCCGTTCTTCGTCCTAATCATCCTTAAAGGACTGAATTGGAGTGCAGTTCCTTGGTATCTCTACGCAGGAGGGGGCGCCTTAGTAACGCTACCTTCTCTCTTATATGGCTGGTTGAAATGGCGAAAATTCAGCTATACCCTGCAAGAGGATCGCATCGTGCTACGGCGGGGGATGTTTGTACGGGAAGAAAGGTCTATCTATTTTAGCCGGATCCATGCTGTACAGACACAACAGCCTCTCATTCAGCGAATGCTTCGAATCGCACAGCTTAAGATTGAGACGCCTGGTGGCAGTAAAGAGGCGGATGGCGTGTTACCCGCGCTCCGTGTTGACGAAGCGAAGCGAGTAGAGCGGTGGTTGTATCAGAAGCGAAATGAAGCAGTGGTGAAAGAACCTGCTGCAATCACACCCGGACAACCGATGGGGACTTCTGGTGCAGAGACAGGAATACGTGATGAGTATACCGGAATTGAGCGTGAGCATGGTATAGATCCTGATTTAGGATCAGCTTATGAGTCTGGTGCAGATTCAAGACCTAACAGAGTTGATGGGTCAGAGTCTATTGAAGCTGTTGAAACGGAAATGCCTGTGCAGCAGGAGCCATTACTGCGATTGTCGGCGGGTAGACTGTTCGTGGGGGCATTAACAACCATGAATCTGCCGCTTCTTCTCGTTTTTGCTACAGGAACCTATTCCTTCGCAGATGATTTGTTACCAGATCATTTTTATCGACGTCTAGTGGAGGAAGCGGGGAGTTTGCCAGCCATTTGGTGGCTAGGTCTTATTCCTCTCATGTTCCTGCTCGCTTGGATTCTATCAGCAGTGTTATTTACGATTAAGTATGCTGGGTTCACGGTAGAACGCGAGGGTGGGAATATCTCCATTGTCTCGGGTCTGCTGGAACGCAAAAAGCATGTGTTTTCACCTACCAAGGTGCAGGCAGTAGCTATTCGAGAAGGACTGCTGCGTCAACCGTTCGGGTATGCGGAGGTTGAGATTTATGTACTGACTTCCGAGAAGGAGAAAAAAATGATGCTTCACCCGTTGCTACCTATGCGTGAGGTGAATGAACTGCTTGCAAGCATCGTGCCACAATATGAATTACAAGCGGATATAGCGAAGCCGCCGTCACGGGCGCTCTGGTTTTTTCTCCGTTGGAAACTGCTGATTGCCATGCTAGTTGGAATCGCCGGAACGATATATTTTGGCATGGTGGGTATGGGGTTGTTCCCACTGCTGCTGCCTGTGTTCGGTTTGTGGGGATATGCACGCTACAAGGATGAAGGGCTGAACATATATGGGAAGCAGCTATTGATTCGTCATAGGCAGATCTCCCGATTAACCGTGTTAATGCGCCGTCCCCATGTGGTTACGGTGAATGCTATAGCAACATCCCGCCAACACGCGAAGTCACTGCTAACTGTGCAAGCAACATTGATGGTAAACCGTGGTGGCTGGAAGGCGACTTTCTTGGATCAAGCTCATGTAGTTGCCGTCCAGAATTGGATGCATCAAGCTGCTCAGCACGCTGTGCGTAGTAAGCCGTGAACGAACCATGGAAACTTCTTCGGAATTCCGTTTGCCATGCCGGATGAAGCCGATAGACCTATTTCTCCATCCAGAGTTCCGGTATAAGCACAAGTTCTTTCTATTAAGAGTCGAGGAGGAAACGACAGATGAAGGACAACCAGGGGCGGGTAGAGCAGCCTGGCAACAAGCCTGGTGGTTGGAAGCATGCTGGACTATTATTGGGTGGGGTTGGCATATCCAATCTGGGTGATTTCATCTACATTGTGGCTATCAACCTGATGGTGTTGAACATGACGCAATCTCCAGCGGCTGTAGCGGGGTTATGGATCATCTCGCCAATCGCTTCAGTATGCACCAAGTTCTGGTCAGGCAGTGTTATTGACCGCTACGATCAACGTCAGTTGATGATTGGTGCGGATATCGTGCGGGCATTGCTGGTAGCCACACTTCCCTTATTTTCAAGTCTATGGATGATGTACGCTGTGATGTTTCTAATTAGTATGTCATCCTCGATATTTGTACCTTCTTCCCAGGTGTACATTACTCGGCTTGTACCGGCTGAGCGGCGCAAACGATTCAATTCGTTGCAGGCACTCATTAGCTCAGGAGCTTTTATTACAGGGCCTGCTGTGGCTGGTGTATTATTGTTCTATTTATCCCCTGCAGCGGCGATCTACGTGAATAGTGTTTCGTTTGCCGTGTCCGCACTGATTCTTATGCTGTTACCGAAACTGGGTATAGGTGAGCAGAGTGGTGGGAAGTCGAGATTGTCACCACGGATCATCGCTCAGGACTGGCAAGCCGTGCTGAGGTTTAGTCGCAAGAGCGGTTACGTTGTCGGGATATACGTCATATTTCAGATTGTTCTCGTCATTGGCATGTCGCTGGATGCACAGGAAGTTGTGTTTATTCGTCAGGTGATGAACTTGTCTGAATCTCAATATGGGGCATTGATGAGTGTTACCGGCATCGGTTATCTAGTCGGTTCGTTGCTTGTCACCCTGCTCGCCAAACATATTCCGATCCGTCATATGATGGGGATTGGCGTGCTTATGGTCTCGCTTGGTTATTTCCTGTTTGCACGCTCGTTTTCCTTCGAGCTGGCAGCGTTCGCCTTTATCCTGCTTGGATTGTGTTCAGCACTTGCCAACACAGGCCTGGTTACCTTTTACCAGAATAATATTCCGGTAGATCTAATGGGCAGGATGAGCAGTGTCATCGGACTGATGCTGAGTGCGCTTCAGGTGGTTTCTATTTTGATTGCAGGGGTAGTGGCAGAATATTTATCCCTTCGTCTTGTGTATACGGTTGTCTCAGCAGCCATGATGTTAGTGGCACTTATCTTATGGATCACTAGCTTGCTTCCTTCAAGAAGTTCGTATTATCAAGAGGCTGTGACGAAGAGTGCAACGCTGAAGTAGGTTGAACCGCTGTGGAGAACGAATTGCAGAAATGAAACGGCTCGACAAGTAAGTAAGTAAGTAAGTAAGTAAGTAAGTAAGTAAGTAAGTAAGTAAGTTGGGCATTGGTGTGTCTTATAGGGGAGAAGGTCTCGGACAGAAGGTTTTAAACAGAAGTTTGCCTTAATACCCGAACCATTGGACACACCTGAACATACATAGAATTAACAGCAAAGATGTAGATAAATGAGCAACATTAGTGATGATGTGACAAAAGTTCACAGTAGATAACGCTTACATTTGGTAAAGAACCAACAAATCGTTAAGTTTATTGACATGAAACTTCCGGTCGATTAATCTTAATGAGTAAGAGTGTCTTCTCATCGGATCACGATATGATTTAGCTTCAATGTCACTATTGTGAATCATAATCAGCATCATTCTGATCTCATCAGAATAATTCCATACAGCGGATGATAACGAGCGGGAGAGACCTGAGCTGGCTAAGTAAGATGGCCTGCGATCAGGCACCGAAGGAGCAAGCTGCCTACGCACCCGGCGCGGCGGTTAATCTCTCAGGTAAATGTACCATCGTTGGACGCAACTCTGGAGAGTGCGCATGATGCGCCACCCAAGGGGTATATGATTAAACAGCCTGGTACAGTATGTGTAAGAACAAGGCATGCACTGTATCGACTGAACGCTGTTGGTCATGAAACTCTCAGGTATCGAGGACAGAGAGAGGGCTTGAGGCCTTCTTCTGTCCTTTTTTGATGTCATCATTCAGTAATAATGGAACATTATGGTTAAGTATCTGGATGAACATGACGAATACAAATGGAGGGTTTTTGATGCGTTTTAAAGATGTTTTCTCAATTATTGGTCCGTCAATGACGGGGCCTTCAAGTTCACATACGGCTGGAGCGGCTAGACTTGGCAGAATTGCTCGTCAGTGGTTGGGTTGTACGCCGGAGCGCGCCCGGTTGACACTATACGGATCCTTTGCCGATACGTATCAAGGGCATGGCACAGATCTTGCCCTGATTGGCGGATTGCTTGATTATGCGACAGATGATCCGCGAATACCGGATGCTGAAGAGTATGCAGAGCAGGCGGGTATGGAGGTTGAGTTTTTCACAAGTGGCTTGCCTGCACCCCATCCCAATACGGTCAAAATTGAGCTGTGGCACGGTGACCGTGAATGCTCATTGATCGGTGCGTCCATTGGCGGCGGCAGTGTATCGGTGCACGCGTTGAATGATTTTCGCGTCCAGATCAGTGGGGAGTTCCCAACATTGGTGCTGCGTCATGCTGACAAAGCAGGGGTGCTCGCATCTGTCACGTCTACGATTAGCTCCTCAGGCGTGAACATCGGCTATATGCAGGTAGATCGGAAAGCTCGGGATGGTGAAGCTTTGACTGCAATGGAGATGGATGGAGCACCAGACCCGGATATGTTAAGCCGTTTGAAGTCGCTGGATCATGTGCTGGATATTCGTGTAATAGATTTGAAGAAGGGAGTGAGTCCAGATGCGATTTAAGCATTTGCATGAACTGAATACGATCTGCACGGCTGAATCCAAGACTATTGCTCAGTTGATGATTGAAGAACAAGTCCAAGAGACGAATACGCCGGAAGCAGATGTTGTGCAGCAGATGTCTGAATATTATCAGGTGATGAAGGAAGCGGTTCATAAAGGGCTGAATGAAGATACGGTGTCCCGTAGTGGTCTGACCGGTGGAGACGGTAAGAGGATGGCGGAATACATTCGTAAAGGGGAGACCTGCTCAGGTGATGCTTCGGCACTTGCAATGGCATACGCCCTGTGTGTCTCTGAAGTCAATGCATCTATGGGGCGAATTGTCGCTACACCAACAGCGGGTTCGTGCGGCATTATTCCTGGTGTGTTCATCAGTTCCCAGGAACGTTTTGGCTGGACTGACGAGCATCTGGTCAACGGACTATTCTGCGCTGGAGCGATCGGTTATGTGATTGCGAACAATTCGTTTATCTCTGGTGCTGAGGGTGGCTGTCAGGCTGAGGTAGGCTCCGCGATTGGTATGGCGGCAGGTGCTATGGTGGAGTTACGTGGAGGAACACCGGAGCAGGTCGTTCATGCGGTAGGTTTGGCGTTAAAAAATACACTCGGACTCATCTGCGATCCAGTCGCAGGTCTCGTCGAGATTCCATGCATCGTCCGCAACGGACTCGGAGCCGTGACCGCTCTAGCCGCTGCTGATATGGCACTTGCTGGGGTGCGTAGCGCCATTCCGTCAGATGAAGTCATTGATGTCATGCTTGAAGTAGGTAGTGCTATGCCAAGTAGGCATCGGGAGACGGCTCAGGGTGGGCTGGCTCAGACCCCGACAGGTCGGAAAATGATGGAGAAGCTTGCTAAACCGAAGGCAAAACGTGCACCGGAACCAGAGTTAGAAACAGACGGGGCAGCAGATTCTGCCTCAGAATAACATATAAAGAGGCGCCTAGCAGTGTAGTAACCTTCTGCTGGCGCCTCTTTGGCGTACATGGGTTCGAAACGGAAAGCTGGCATAAGGGTAGTATTTGTACTGTGTCAAATTCGTACCGCATACCAATTATAGCACCCGGCGCGCGTCGAGCGCTGACATCATGCAAGGCTTCTGGATGAAGCTTCGCATGTACTTCATATTATTCCAGAGCCATGCCTAACACCGCATATCCGTAGGCAGGAAGCTCGATCGCAAGTATGCCTTCTTCCAGCGCAATTCGGTGCTTCTCGCCAAACAGCTCATTCCAATCATCTGTATCCGTCTCCAGCTCAACAATGGCAGTTTCTTCTGAGCGATTGAACAGGATTAGAATGCGTTCTTCTTCATTCTGACGTTCCATGACAAGCTGGCTACCGCCTTCGCGGGCTTGTAGGAATCGAATGGTACCGTCTGCGCGTAAAGCGGGATGAGCGTGACGGAGTGCAATAAGTCTTTGATAAAAGTCGAACAGTTCGCGGTCTTGCTTCGCCTCATCCCATTCCATACATTTACGACAACCAGGGTCATGATCACCGTCTAGTCCGATCTCGTCTCCGTAATAGATACATGGTGCACCCATGAAACTGAATTGGAATAACGCAGCCAGCTTCATCTTCCGTTGATCCCCTTCACAGAGGGTGAGCAAGCGGGGCGTGTCGTGGCTGTCTAACAAGTTAAAAGCGACCTCACTCGCCTGATGAGGATAGCGTGATAATTGACGACCTATGGAATTGGCAAATTGCTCAGCATGCATTGTATTTTTGACAAAGAAATGATTGACCGCTTCGGTAAACGGATAATTCATCGATGCATCGAACTGATCGCCCTGCAGCCAAGCAGAAGATTCGTTCCACACTTCGCCCAGGATGTAGGCTTCCGGATTGGCAGCCTTCACGACACGGCGGAAATCTCGCCAGAAGGCATCATCTACTTCATCAGCGACATCAAGCCGCCAGCCATCGGCGCCAACCTCTTTGATCCAATACTCGGCAACCTCCAGCAAATACGCTTTCACCTCAGGATTCTCTGTATTCAGCTTCGGCATGTGGGCTTCGAAGCCAAAGGTCTCATAAGTGGGAATGCCGTCCTTCACATCCAACGGAAATTCATGGACGTGGAACCAGTCCTTATACTTGGATTCTGCTCCGTTCTGCTGTACATCGACGAATGGTGCAAATGTCTTCCCAGCATGGTTGAACACTGCGTCTAGAATGACACGAATCTCACGATCATGGCACAGCTGCACAAGCCGTTTAATAGTCTCTGCATCTCCAAAGTGCCGGTCTACCCGCATATAATCTTCGGTATCGTATTTATGATTGGTTGTCGCTTCGAAGATTGGCGTAAAATAAATCGCATTAATGCCAAGCTCGCTGAGATAATCGAGATGGTCAATGACACCCTGTAGATCACCGCCGAAGAAATTAAATGGTGTCGGTTCGCCTCCCCAAGGCTCCACCTTCTCTGGATTAAGTTCAGCATTGCCATTCGCGAACCGTTCGGGGAAGATCTGATAAAAGACAGCATCTTTCACCCAAGCAGGTGGCGTAAATACCGCACCTTCATGAATGTAGGGGAACTGAAACATTCGCCCCGGCTCATCCGGCTCTTCCTCTTGGAAGTCGGTTTCGGTCATCCAGATTTGTTCTTCTCCACTTTTGAGGAGGAAAGAGTATTTCAGACGGTGATAAGGAGGGCGTACTTGCCCTTCATAATAATCAAACATCGAGTCCGATGTATACTTTGTTAGAGGGATCAATTCTTTCGTTTGTTCCCAAGCGTATTTGTCCCCAGTCAAGGCGTGTACCTCGGTGAGATCATTCTTCTTGGCGCGTAGACGCAAGCGAACAGTATCCTTGTCATAGGCATAGGCCCAATTGCGTTTGGGTTGATGATAGATGGCTTCCAGCAGCATAGTAAGTATCCTCCCGTCGTAACACACAGCGTATGTTGGCATGTTGGATCGTAATCCCTCGAATGTGGACGACTACTCCACACGATGCAGAGCACCACGTGCTTATGTAACATTTCCCAGATGAGTGATTAGGTTATAATGGAATGTAGAGGGGTCACTGTACCCCGATGTCATGAATTTGTATTGATTGAATACAACAAGCTTGCCCTAATCATGCAGGTTCAAAAAGCAGACATGTTGAACATTCTCTAATATGCTTCAAATATATATTTAACCCAAAGGGTAAAGAAGGGAAACGAATTGAGCGTATGAAGCCGAAACTATTATACATTGAAGATGAAGTCGAAATTGCGACATGGGTTAGAGCAGATCTAGAAGAACGTGAATATGAGGTGATCTGGCTGGAAAGTGGTGAAGGTGCAACGGAGGCGGCGAAAGGCTGCTCTCTGATTATCCTTGATGTCATGCTTCCGGGTCTGGACGGATTTACGGTAGGACAGCGACTCAAAAAAGAACATCCTACCATTCCAATTGTGATGCTCTCGGCTAGAACGTCGATTGACGATAAGTTGCACGGGCTTGATTTTGCCGATGATTATGTCACGAAGCCCTTTCACCCGGATGAATTAGCCGCTAGAATCGAAGTCCAACTGCGTAAGGCAGGGACGAACATTACTGCGGATGAAGTTGTGAAACTTGATCATCTGTCCATCTATGAGAAGGATAACCGAATTGTGAATGAGCTTACGCAGGAAGAAGTCATTCTATCTGGGAAACAGTTTCATATCTTTGCGTACCTGCTCAGGCACATGGGCATGATTCGAACGAAGGAGCAGATCTATGAAGCGGTCTGGAATGAGCCTTATCTGGATGGGGACAAAACGTTAATGGTACATATTCGTCATCTCCGCGAGAAATTGGAACGTGACCCAGCCAATCCGACCATTATTCAGACGATCCGTGGTGTCGGTTACCGCGTGAAAAAGCCATGACCTGGTGGAGATCAGGCTCACGTAAGGCGAAGAAGCGGCAAGAGGAGAAGCCGGGGAAAAAGAAAAAGCTCCGTTTCGGCCGTTCCTTAATGTCCCGTTATATGTTTCTTATTCTGGCAGCCGTGTTATTCGTGCCTGTCGTTCTTCCGATCACATCAATCATTTACGTGGTTGTGGTGAGCAACGGCTATAACAATGATGCACCGTATGGTGACGTTAACCACATTAGCAACCTCTGGTCTAAAGAAGCGATGAAATTAGGCGATGCCTCTTCAACCGAGATTGATCAACGGATCAAGCAGCTACACAACAAGTATCCGAAGTCTTCCATGTACCGTGTGGATGAACGTGGGGATACGAGTTTTATGTTAGTAGGTGAGGGAGTAACGCTGTCAGAAGTGTCGTCGGGCGATACAACCATGAAGACGCTGAGATGGACGATGGATGACGAGAAGACCATCGTGACGCAAGTGCCAACGGTGTGGGATGCGGCGAGTACGTTGCAATTTATGAAGGAAGCAACTTATCGAGATCCACTCACGGTGGTTTCTTTTATTGAAGGCGGCGATCAGGATAAGGGGAAAGGCTTCATGGTGATTGAGGTTCCTCGTTACTTGATGCAGAAACAACAAAATAACTGGCCGATGGAGCTCCTGTACTTAGGGTTATTCATGGGCATCATCTTTCTGTTCTTTATTCTGATGTCGATTCTCTTCTTCGCTCGCATTCGCAAACGGTTAGTCCGCTTACAGACGGCAATGATGGCACCGGGGAAGGAAGGCATCCCGCTACCTGTCGATATCCGAAGAGAGGACGAGATTGGTCATCTGGAAGAGTCATTCAATGATATGGTGCGTCAGCTTACGGACAGCCGGCAGCGGGAGAGAGAGGAAGAGCAGCTGCGTAAACGTCTCATTGCGGGTCTTTCCCATGATCTTCGCACACCGTTGACGGTCATTCGAGGACATATGCATGCTCTGCACAAAGAGGAGCTAAGTCATACGGGCAATAGTTCATTACTGCGAATGGAAGCCAAGATGGAGGATCTGGGTGGACTTATCGACAACATGTTATCTTACAACTTGCTGACGAGTGGAAAGTATACATTGAAGCTGGCGGAGAAGGATATGCTGCGGATTGTTAGGGAGGCGGCTGCGGCATGGTATCCAGTATGGGAAAAGGAACAGTTTGATATCGACATCGATCTACCGGACGAGCCTCTACTCTGGCAGGTAGATGAACAAGGCGTGCGTCGTATTCTCGATAATCTGTTTCAGAACATTATTCGTTATGCGGCAACCGGCAAATATATTGGCATCTCGACAGAGCAGATTCAAGGACAGACGGCTCTGCTTATTCAGGATCATGGCCCGGGCATGCTGGAGGATACAGGAACGAAGGGAACAGGGCTTGGTCTATCCATCGTTGATCTGCTGGTTCGTGAGATGGGTCTTCGCAAGAAAGTGGACAGTTCAGCCCAAGGGGTTCGAATCTATCTCTATAGCGGTACAGGAGTGAAAGGCGACAAAACTCATTTTTAAACTAAACTTAAACTTCAGATAACGTTGATTTTAACCTTGGCGGGTTACGATGTAATCCGAGGTGATTAAACAGTGAGTGATAACATTATTCAAACGGCTAATCTATGGAAAACATATCGTAATCGTGCAGCAGTACGTGAGCTTGATCTGCATATCAAAAAAGGAGATATCTACGGCTTCTTAGGTCCGAACGGTGCGGGTAAAACAACCACGATTCGCATGCTACTAGGTTTAATTAAGCCAACAAAGGGCGTTATTCGAATCTTCGATCAAGATATTCGCAAAGATCGCATGGATATTCTGCGGCGTATAGGATCACTTGTCGAGTATCCTTCGTACTATGGTCATCTGAATGCGGTGGAGAATCTGGAAGCATTGCGCCGGATCATTGATGTGCCGAAGTCGAGAATTGCGGAGGTTCTCTCCATCGTTGATCTGACTCGGGATGCCAAACGTCCAGTGAAAGGATATTCCCTGGGGATGAAGCAACGTCTGGGTATCGCGAGTGCCCTATTGGGTGAGCCTGAGTTATTGATCTTGGACGAACCTACGAATGGGCTTGACCCAGCAGGTATTCAGGAGATCCGTGAATTGATCAAACGCATGCCGCTGGAACATGGTATTACGGTTCTTGTATCCAGCCACTTATTAAGTGAAGTGGAGCAGATGGCGAGCCGAGTTGGCATTATTCGCGAAGGTAAAATGGTGCTGCAGGATACCATCGCTAATCTACACAGTCAAACGGGCAGCTCAATTCAATTGACGGTGTCCGAACCGGAAGACGCAATTAAGCTCGCTAGAGAGCAAGGACAATTCGGTCAACGACAAGGTTCCGTGCTGACGTTCCCGTACATGGATAATAGCGCAATCGCATTATTAGTAAGGCGTCTGGTTGAGCAAGATCATGCCATCTACCGCGTGGAGGAACATCGCCAATCATTGGAACACCTGTTTATGCGGGTGATTGGTGAGGGGGCGACCGTATGACGGGGCGTGCTTTAACATCGGATTGGCTTAAGATTCGTGGCAAGGGCATTTGGTTTCTTGTATTTCTAGCTCCGATTGGTCTTACACTGATGCAGGCGTTGAATTTTGGGTTACGATTGGACTATCTAAAAGGTATTTATGGCGGTGACCTATGGGAAGGTCTGCTAGAGAATGTCATCGTCTTTGTACCCCTGGCGCTCATGTTAGGAGCAACCATTATCAGTTCCATGATGGCGAATGTAGAGCATGAACAGGGCTCGTGGAAGCAATTATTGGCCTTACCCATTTCAAGACCAGCGGTGTACTTAGCTAAGTTCATTATGACATGTATGCTGCTTATCATTTCTTGTTTACTGTTATCCGTTGGTACTGTCGGTCTGGGATTAATCTTTGGGTTCGACGCAAGTGTGATTCCGTGGATATCTATTGTTAAATTAGGTATCCTGCCGCTGGCGGGGGCACTGCCTGTATTATCGGTCGAGTTATGGCTGACCATGGTTTCTAAAAATCAGGCTTTACCTGTAACGTTTGGTATTGTTCTTGCAGTAACAGGCATGTTTTCTCTGACGATCTCACCACATTTCCCCCTTGCCTGGTCGATGATGGCATGGAAAGGCTCCTTGATCTATCCTGCATTGGGCTTAGGTGTAGGTATCTTGATTATGCTGATGGGCATGGTGCATTTCAGTCGGAAGGATGTGGCTTAGATGAGCTTTGCGACAACCTATTTCCGTATCCTGTCTTCTGAACGATTAAAAATGGGGAAATCACCTATCTGGCTTCTAATCTTGCTTAGCCCGTTAATCGCATTACTCATCGGGCTGCTGGCGACGCCTTCGGGGCAATGGGAAGTACTAATGAGTACGATGGTGCTCCTGCATGGTTTATTGCTGCTCCCAATTCTGACCGGCGTATTTACTTCATTTGTCTGCCGATTCGAACATTCGGGCGGAGGGTGGAAGCAGATGCTGGTTTTACCACTTACACGCACTGGTGTATATGCTGCCAAGCTCACCATAGTGCTGTTACTCCTTGCAGGTACGCAAGTGTTGCTATTTGCAGCCATTATGCTGGCAGGTCTCGTTCATGGTATAACGGAACCAATACCGTGGGGATTAATTGCGGGTAAGCTATCACTTGGATTGTTTGCCTGTGTGCCGCTCGCTGCTCTACAACTGCTGGTGTCCTTGATCTGGAGTAGCTTTGCCGCACCGCTAGCGCTGAACTTTGCTCTAACGGTACCGAATATTCTGATCGTGAACTCGGTGACATTTGGCCCTTATTATCCGTGGGCGCAACCGGTCATTCTTATGGCACCGATGGAGGGCGGGGGATTTGGAGCTTACAACGTTCCACTGGCAACGATGCTGACGGTTGTTGTTGGAAGTGCTGTTCTTTTTATTCTTGCAGGTGTGCTCTATTTCAAGAAAAAAGAGATCTGATGGCGTATGCTCCCTTGCTCCTTCTCGGTATATATAAGTTCAACTAAAGAAGGTTTACACTTACCACTTCGATGACAGAATAACCTTCCGATCGCTGTTATCCCCAGATTTTGTTGATTCCCTTCTTCTAAGGGGAAATCCCCTTCAAGCACAGCATGCAGACATGATCTGCGTGAATGCCCGAAGGGGATCTTTTTTCGCTTTATAGCACGAGTTTATTTTCTATCTTCTAATCCATCCGTCATGGATGGTTAGTTCTCGGATGACTTTGGCGGGTGCTCCGGCCACAAGAGTATTATCAGGCACATCTTTGGTGACGGTGCTTCCGGCAGCGACCACGGCATTTTTGCCAATCGTTACACCAGGAAGAATGAGAGCTCCTGTTCCGATCCAGGCATTATCCTGAATCGTGATTCGCTGTGCCATCTCACTCCCGTCATCCAGAGAATCAATACGGTGATATGCACTATCGAATATACTTGTGCGCGGTCCAATCATCACATTGTTACCAATGACAACTTCAATATTGGCTGCTATTCCTACGCCTGCGTTAATCAGGACATCGTCACCAATCGTTAGACGGGCTCCTTTGACGACTGTGAGCTGGGTTCCCCATGGTTTCCTGATGATGTTAAGTCGCTTGCCTACCTGTAGTTCTCCCGATCTGTTCAAATACACTTTGCCTCTTATTCTCGGCAGTAATCCAAGTGTAGGTTGTATTTTTCCGAACACAGCCCATCCCCGCATCTTACCATATGCAATCTTCACCTTGTTCGGAAATACCATCTTCAATTTCATCCTTTCTGGAGGTTTATCGAAAAGTCCACTTTTGATTACGAAGTATGCCTAATGGCATGATCCGTCACTTCTATAAATGAAGAGGAAAATTTTAATTCAGACCTGAATTGAAAACAAATCTAAAGCTTAGGCGGGTACTTCCCCTGTGGTGCTGTGCTCCACCTGAACAGGAGTAGCACTTCGTCCCTTCCCAATCTGACCCACCACGAATTTTCCAACGCGAACACGATTGAGTAAATACACGGTGATGATGGAGAAAGTGAGAGCACCTAGGAACAGAACAGGAATAGTGAAGTAACCTAATGATAAGGAAGCGGCTTGTAGCAACTGTGCCATCAGATGAAGATAGAACCAGTGAACAAGATAGATCCCGAAGGAGTAATCACTGATGAGCAGTAAGCTTCGTGGAACGCGCTGAAGACGGCTTGCGAATTGATATAGTCCGAAGAAGAGAAAGGTCGTGAGCAAGAGCATATCAATGCGTTTAGAATCAGAGACAGGAAGGACTCCGCTATGGTACAGGAACAATACGATTCCCATCAGAACAAATGGAAGCGTGTTGACCCAGATTTTATGTTTGGCAAGAAGAGCTTTGAATTGTTCTATATTTCGACCGCAGTAGTAGGCGAGTGAGAAGTAAAACAACCAGCCTACAAACGGCAGCCAATTAAAGCTACTCCAGATGATGCCAGATAGCGGGATGCTTTCGATTTTGCCTACAAAATTGAAAAATCCAAGATAAGCAATATTAATGATGAATGAGACTGTGATTACAGTTAAGGGGTTCCATTGGTCGAGATGTCTTTTGAACAAGTAGAACAGTATGTAGAATTGAAAGATAATCACTACGAAGTATCCGTGGAATCCTGCTAGGAAGATATGTTGGAACAATACACTGGGTAGGCTCCCGAAGCTCCGATTCTCGGCGTCAAGAAATCCAGATACAGCAAGTCCGCTGTATATTCCGCTGAAAATAAGAAATGGAATGAAGATGTACTTGAAGCGTTTGAAGAGAAATCCCTTTCGAATTCCGTCGCGGTATGAGTAGGAGAGTAGGAGAATGGAGATAAAGACAAACATTGGGGTGCCGAATTTGAGAAGAAGGTTCAGACTATCCAAAATGTTTCTTCCAAAGACGTGCGATGAATGTAATAGGTCGGCATAAAACTTGGTGGAGAAACCGATCGAGTGTGTGAGTACGATGGCTAGACATGAGATACTTCGGAGAAAATAAATTTCAATTAATTTCTCTTTTTTCACTGACATATGCACATCCTTTTTTAGTATCCATTATAACTTGTTTGATACAAAATGTATCGTTAATTTTGTATAAATTTGGAACAATCTTTTCATGAGCAATAAACGTCTGTATATGAAATGACACTGCATTGAATGAGTTTCCATTTTTTTATAGAGAGATTTTGAGAATTTAAGACGAGATATTAATTCAAAACATATTGGAATCTGTTAAAATAAAAAAAGTTGTTTCTAGGCGTGTTCACATGGTTATTCGAGGGTAAGCCTAGTTATAACCAAATCATTATTTGTCGTTGTTATAAGAAGCTTTGGGCTAAGAAAAGAGGGGTAAGCCTTGGAAATGAATAAAACGGAAACCCTAAAACGAATAATTTCTGAGGGAAGTTCACACCAATCCTTGTTTTTTAACCACCCGGATGCCATCTATGTTATGGATATCCATGGAAACTATATTGATGCTAATCCCTCCGTTGAGCGGATTTCAGGGCACACACTCGAAGACTTAATTCGCATGAACCGGGAACATCTCTGTCCACCGGATAGCGAGAAATCACGTCAACAATGTATTGATGAAGTGTTGGCTGGACGTTCAGTCAGTAACTCTCTCAAGTTCTATCATAGAGATGGCTCACTGAGACAGGCGGATATTACCTATGTGCCGATCACGGCAGAAGAAGAAGTCGTAGGCATATATGGCATTGCCAAGGATGTAACCGAGATCATGGAAGTGGAGCGTAAGCTTCATGAGACACAAGAAAAATATCAGATTCTGGCTGAACATGCACAGGATCTTATTACGAAATGTTCGCTAGATGGAGAGTTGTTGTATGTATCTCCCTCGGTGTATCCTTTGCTTGGCTATCGACCAGAAGAGGTGACGGGTAAGTCCTTCAAAGACTACTGTTATCCAGGGGACTACCCTGATCCATTAGATGTATCCGTAATCGGCAATGGATGTACAATGCGTGTTTTGCACAAAAAAGGGCACTACATCTGGATGGAAACGTTGGCGAAGCCTGTATCAGGCAGAGAAGGTGAAGATACGCAGGTTGTAAGTATCAGCCGAGATATCACACAGCACAAGGATGCAGATCGACGCTTAAGAGAGAGTCGTCAGCGGTACAAATCATTATTTGAGCATACCCCGGCGGCTGTGTATTCGCTGGATCTGGAAGGTAGATATAGTTCGGTTAACCGTAATCTTGTTCAATTACTGAATATTCCGCGCAGTGAATTGATTGGGCGCTCCTTTCTGAACAACTTAGACAAAAGTGAAGTGCAAAATGGTAAGACCTACTTTGAACAAGTAAAGCAGGGGAAGCCACAGCACTATGAGACCTGTGTCGTGAATGCTAAAGGCAGGAAGATTGATGTATCGATCATGAATGTACCTATTATTGTGGATCAGGAATTGGTCGGAGTATACGGTATTTTATCTGATATTACAGAGCGGAAGGATTATACGGAACGGATTCAAGAGCTTAGTAAGCAGCATACGCTGATTCTAAATTCGGTTACCGAAGGTATCTATGGTCTAGATGCAGACGGGATTACAATGTTCATGAATCCCGCAGCGGCATCCATGTTTGGTTATGAAGTCAAGGAGCTTGTGGGTAAAAGCTCGCATCCAATCATGCACCATTCCCGTGCGGATGGAAGTTATTTCCCAGTAGAAGAGTGTCCTATCCATATGACTGTAATGGATGGACAGCGGCGGTTGATCAAAGAGGATGTATTCTGGCGTAAGGATGGCAGTAGCTTCTTGGTGGAATACCAGGTGACGCCGATTATAGATCAAGGTCAGATTCAAGGAGCTGTTGTCGTATTCAACGATGTTACTGGCGAACGTGAAATTGTGCGTGCCAAGGAGACAGCGGAGTTGGCGGCGCAGGCTAAGTCTGAATTCCTATCTATGGTCAGCCATGAGATTCGAACACCGATGAATGGAATCGTTGGTATGACAGAGCTTCTAATCGGAACAGATCTGTCTGAGGAACAACGGGAATATGCCCAGATTATTCAAGAGAGCGGCGACGCACTGCTGAATATTCTTAATGATATTCTGGATTTCAGTAAGCTGGAATCTGGCAAGATGGCGCTAGCCTACGAACCTTTCTCGCTACGCAAAATGTTAGAACAGGTGGCGGAGCTGTTCAAGTCTCGGGCCAATGAGAAGCAACTGAAAATCAGATATCGCCTCAATCCTAGCATTCCGGAATTCATGGTCGGTGATGCGATGCGGATTAGACAGATCCTCGTGAACCTTGTTAGTAATGCACTCAAATTCACGGATCAGGGAAGTATTGATGTCACGGTAGACATTATTAAGGGACGCAGACCTGAATCTAGCGTGCTTGATTTTGCTGTTAAGGATACGGGTATCGGTATTCCCGCAGATAAGCTGGATCAGTTGTTCCAGTCGTTCTCCCAATTGCATCCGGTCATTAACCGGAAGTATGGAGGTACGGGGCTTGGACTCGTCATCTCGAAACGCCTTGTCGAGATTATGGGTGGTAGCATCAGTGTAGAGAGTGAGGAAGCAGAAGGTTCTACCTTCCGGTTCGCCGTTCCTGCCACAAGTGTCGATGTACCGGAGGAGGAGGCTGCACGCCAATTCTCCCATGATCGTACACGTCAAGGTGACAAGATACCGATCAGTATACTGGTTGCTGAGGATCATCCGGTGAATCGGAAGATTCTAACAGAATATCTAGAGAAGCTTGGATACACACCGGATGTATGTACCAATGGTGTTGAAGCGATCGAGGCTATATCTCAGAAAACTTATGATATTGTACTCATGGACATTCAAATGCCTGTTATGGATGGGCTTAAGGCGACAGATCTTGTACACCGATTGATTCCACAAGATCGCCTTCCAACGATTATTGCGGTCACGGGCAATTCGAAACGGGAGGATAAGGAGGCTTGCCTAGAGATTGGTATGCGTGACTTCATCAGCAAGCCTGTTATGCTTAGTGAGTTGAAAAGGGTGCTCCAGCAATGGGGTCCGGCCGATCAGCCGCAGCTTGCACCTAATTAATTGAGATAAATAGATAAGTATACAATTAAAGACGCCAGTGAATTCCTCTCGGGAATGGTCACTGGCGTCTTTGAGTTCCTTTTTCACTAAGTTATACCATGGTAAGGCGATCTATACTTCCGGATAACACAGCGCAGGAGCGTTCAAATTTCTCACGTTCGGATGCATCCAAATTCAATTCGATGATCTCTTGGATGCCATTGCCGCCGATAATCGCGGGAACGCCCGCACATACATTGTTCTGTCCATACTCTCCTTCTAGAATCGCGGAGACGGCGATGATCTTATGCTCGTCATTGAGGATGGAACGTGTAATATAAGCAAGTGCATTACCGATGCCAAACTGGGTGGAGCCTTTGCGAGTGAATATCTCCCAGCCGGCGTCCTTCGTTTTACGAGCAATATCTTCCAGATCGAGATGTTTGAAACGATCCTTGTGCTGCTCCATAATGTGCAAGATCGGCTTGCCACCAATGGTAACGTGCGACCAAGCGACGAACTGTGATTCTCCATGCTCACCCAGAGCATAGCCGTGCACACTGCGAGGATCAATGGAGAAGACTTCGGACAATAGCGTTTTGAGTCTGGAGGAATCAATGGAAGTCCCTGTGCCGATGACGCGTTCACGCGGAAGACCTGACAGCTTCCATACCATATAAGTTACTATGTCAACCGGATTCGCTGCGACGACAAAAATCCCGCTAAAACCACTTTCCATGATAGGCACAACAATATCTTTGGCAATGGATTCGGCTTCTTCTAGAATATCTAGACGTGTCTGACCAGGCTTAGGGTTCGCCCCAGCCGTAAGCACGATTACGTCCATACTGCCACAGTCAGCATAAGTACCCGCGTATACTTTGGTGCGATTATGTGTGAAGTCCATACAATGGGAAAAATCTAAAGCCTGCGCTACAGCGCGATCGTATGTCCGATCGACCATCATAATTTCCCTACAGATCGACTGATTAATCATTGAATATGCACAACTTGAACCAACAAGACCTGCCCCGATCACCGCTACTTTACCTGATTTGCCTAACACAGCCGTTCATCCCCCATATCCTTTTGAATTTTCCGATTATCATGGTCCTATGTTAAGTATTGTCCTATAATTTATGCTGAGAATAGCTTCTACGTTACATAAGATAACACATGAAAAAGCGATACAGCAATGATATCCGTTATCGCGGGAGCGTATTGGAGCAACGGAGTTAACAAAATTGACATGAATAGTGGTGCTTCCAAAATTTTGACGGCATTTGCACGGACCGCATTCGACATGACACCATTCTTGTAGGTTGTCGGATCATCAGGGATTTATGCGAATAAATGGTCTGACAAAAGTTCTTATGAATCCACAGAAACAGAACTAAAGCGTCAAAGGGTTCACAAGCAGAACTGACGAATACATAAGGGCAAGCGAATCATAATGCAGTGCATGTGTAGGTATTGTGCATGTATATGCAGAGTAGACAAGTTGCCCCGATCCGATGGTTGTTACAAAAGGTAGACGCTGAAGTCACGACCTTGAATTTCAAAAGACTTCATTCCGGGAGGGAATAATGATGATTGAAGAAGCAGGAGCTACGACGGAAACGGCTAAGAGTCTGGGCATTGGAGCCAGTACACTTCGAAAATATGCAGCAGCACTTGAGGAGCAGGGCTACCGGTTTGAACGTTCTGCCAACAAATCTAGACTGTTTCGATCCGAGGATGTGGAATGCATCGAGCGGCTGATGACGGAGCTGAGAGAACATAATTTGCCCTTGGTGGATGCTGTGGTCACCGTTCTATCTCCAGAAGCATCCACAGTTGAGATAGGTGATACGTCAGAAAGCGAATGCGCGGCAACGATTATGCCCGCGTTATTCCCGGAAGAAGCTGAGCTGCCGAATAGCTTGAGATCATATGAAGGATTAGGACAATTAGTTACTGAAGTGACGGCTGGTGCAGTGGCGCCGCAGGATGATCGAGTACAGCAGCTACAGCACCGAGTGGATGAATTAGAATTAACCCTAAAGCATCTTGCCGATACGCACCAGGCTCTCCAAGAGCAGATGGAGAAGCAGCGTTTATGGATGAATGAAAAGTTGGAGGAAGAGCGAGATCGTGAATTAGTGACCAATTTACGCAGCTATCAGGGAAGAAAGCGCAAACCTAAAGGAACCACACTCCGCATGTTATTTGGACTATTGCCGAAGAAGCATAAGGAGGCATAAGTATAAGCGGGCACACAGCATAAGATTCACTGCTGTTCGTGCTATGATTGCCCACCGCGCTGTTGTTATAATAAGCTCCATAACAACAAGAAAATCAGCAAACGAAGGTTGCTCTGCATGATCTTGATGGAGTAGTAGCGGTCGTATGCTAGTGGGGGATAATGAGTGGAGCTGCAACGAAGCTGGCAAAGATTGCTGGGACTGTGGACAGATCGACCCTTGTCAAAGGGAGCAAAAATAGCGGGAAGATATACGATATGTGAATTGCTTGGTATGGGAAGCTATGGACTGACATACCTCTGTATAGATGAACAAACAGGAGATGAGGTTGCGTTAAAAGGTTCGAAGCCCAGCAAAGGCAAGTTATCCGCCCGATTGCTGAGTAGAGAAGCAGATGTGATGAGCCGGCTACAGCACCCGGCGATTCCCAAACTTTTGAATGCATTTATATATAAGGGAAGAAGTTACATCGCCATAGAATATATTCGAGGCGAGACGTTGGAGACGTATATCTTCGAACAGGGTCAGCGATATAGCGAACGAGAATGCATTGAGCTGGCGAGCCAATTGTTATCTCCGATCGCTCATGTTCATCAGCAGGGTTATATCCATGGGGATGTAAGAATTCCCAACGTGATTATGAAGGATGGACACTTGCATCTGATTGATTTTGGCCTGGCGAGGCAAATGGGGGAGCCGTTGTTGCCAGAGCTGAAACGACGTATGCGTGAGCTGCCTGCACCTGAAGATGAACCAGCAACGTCTGATCAGGATTTGCAGGATCTTGGTCATTTTCTTCTGTTTATGCTGTACTCTGCCTATGAACCAGAGAAAGGGAAAGCACCTGCAAGCTGGCAGGAGGAACTGGATCTTCAGCCGGATCTGGCCATTATGCTGGAGAGATTGCTGGGGCTTAGACCTGGGTACGAGGCGGGGGCACCCGAGCTGCAGGCTGAGATGCAGCGTATTCTGCCGAAGCTGCATGGATCAGTTTAACATCAGGTGTAGTGCTAAGATGGTGACGAATGACCTCTGTATACTTCATAGCGGAGGTCCTTTTTGTTGTTTAATTATACGGAACGAATATATAAAAAGGGTGTCTCGCTGGCTTAGGATACAGCCAGCGTGGACACCCTTTTGTTAGTTAACACAGCACGCCAAAGTGAGTTTTACCAACCCCCAAATTGGAGTACTACTATGCACATTTTATCGTTCAAGAGCGCGCAGCTTGATTAGCTTGAGCTATACTTTCTGCTCTTATAGTAACCAGAGCCATGTCGGCTATCCCGGTATTTCATATCTGATGAGGAGTAGCGTTTATAGGAACGTTTCCCTGACGAACTGCTGTACCGTTTATAGGAACGTCGTCTGTCAGAGGAGCTGTGGCGCCTTCGGTGTGATGAAGATTTGGAGTCGAGAAGTTTGCCAAGAATTTTTTTGAGCATGAGTTTTCATCCTTTCGTCTTCCATCGTTTTTAGCATATACGCATAGCCGAGGAAGAGGGTTTCGGGTTTCTTCAGAAAAATATATTCATAAAGATCGGGTCAGGCGTATAATAGATTGTTGGTGTTTTTCACGTTTATGTACAGGGTTACTTATACGGAATTTTTTATTTGGAGTGATTCGCGTTACAATAGAAGACAGGGTAAGATCTTAACGGACAAGGAGAAGTCGGAATGATTACATTGAAAACAAAAGAGCAGATTGAACAGATGAAAAAAGCTGGTGAGATTCTTGCCGCATGCCATAGAGAAATAGCGAAAATGATTCGTCCAGGGATCACAACCAAGGAGATTGACCAATTTGCAGAAGCTTTTATGAAGAAAAATGGCGCAACGCCGGAGCAAAAAGGGTATAACGGATACCAATTTGCGACATGTGCTTCAGTAAACGACGTAATCTGCCATGGTTTTCCCGGGAAATATGTGTTGCAGGACGGCGATATCGTAACGATTGATATGGTCGTGAATTTGAACGGATGGCTTGCTGATTCAGCATGGTCTTATGCAGTAGGGCAAGTTACGCCAGAAGCACAACATCTGTTAGATGTGACCAAAAACTCGCTATATAAAGGCATTGAACTCGCTGTAGTCGGCAACCGAATCGGTGATATCTCTCACGCGATCCAAACGTATGCTGAAGGCGAAGGGTTGTCGGTTGTTCGTGAGTTTATCGGGCATGGCATTGGCGAGAAAATGCATGAAGAGCCGCAGGTGCCTCATTATGGCCCGCCTCATCGTGGCCCACGACTCAAAGAAGGCATGGTCATTACCATTGAGCCTATGTTGAACATCGGTACGTTCCGTAGTAAGCTTGATTCAGATGGTTGGACGGCGCGTACAATGGATGGAAGCTTGTCTGCTCAATATGAGCACACCATTGCGATTACAGCAGATGGTCCAGTGATTCTGACGGCTCAATAAGGTAGTATGGCTGAGACTCAATCACTATAATTTAGTAATTTCAAGGCGGCCCACGTTTGTGATCCGCCTGTTTCGGTTTAAAATATAAGAGTGTGTTCAAAAAGTCCTGTTTTCAGTACGGTGGACGATTTGAACCAATTTCTATGAAGAAGCGCAATAACATAACGTGCTGGTGGTAGAGTATGAGCGTTAACGAGAGTTAGTTCTGATCCACTGGTTACAAGGAGGTCATTAAGATGTCTGAAAATGAACAGATCGTACTTGCATCTCGTCCGGAGGGTGCACCGTCCCGTGACAATTTCCAATTTATAAATACACCACTTCCTGAAGCGGAAGCAGGACAGGTTCTGGTTCGTACATTATATTTGTCGGTTGATCCGTATATGCGAGGTCGGATGAAGGATACAAAGTCCTATTCACCACCTTATGCGCTGAACGAAGTGATTAAAGGCGGAGCAATTGGTCAAGTGGTGGAGTCCTCGGAGCCTAATCTGCGCAAGGGTGACCTTGTGACGGGAATGTGGGGCTGGCAACGTTATGCGGCAGTTAATACGGGAGATCTTTCATTGATCGATACCGAGGAAGCTCCATTGACTGCATATTTGGGTGCGGTTGGTCTAACGGGGCTAACGGCATATTTCGGGATGGAGGATATCGGTAAACCTAAGGAAGGCGAGACTGTCGTTGTATCCGGCGCGGCAGGTGCTGTAGGGATGATCGCAGGGCAGATTGCCAAGATCGTAGGCGCTCGTGTCATAGGTATTGCTGGTTCTGATGAGAAATGTGCATACCTCAAAGACAAATTAGGATTTGACGTGGTATTGAATTACAAACAAGAGAGCGATATGTCTGCTGCCATTGAACGGGTATGCCCGGATGGTGTAGATGTATATTTTGATAATGTCGGCGGTGAAATTTCCGATGCGGTGTTACGCCACATTAATCGAAATGCGCGTATTCCATTGTGTGGGCAGATCTCTTCCTATAACTTGGAAAAGCCAGATATCGGTATGCGTCCGCAGACCCTGCTGTTAACCAATACAGCACTGATGAAGGGATTCCTCTTGGGTGACTACGCCAAGTCCTTTAAGGAAGGTCGTGCGAAGTTAGCTAAATGGATCAAAGCAGGTCATATTCAATATGAGGAAAATATTGTGGAAGGTTTCGAACAGACACCTGAAGCATTCATGGGTCTCTTCTCAGGGGATAATCTAGGTAAACAACTGGTGAAGGTTGCCGATCCAGAGTAAATGTAGATGAAATGAAGAAATGAAGTGTACTTCCATATTGGTTCTGTGACTGAATTCCGATGGAATGCAGCCCTATAGAACGCCTATCCCAAAAAGACACGTTCTTCCGCATAGCTATGCAGAGAACGTGTCTTTGGTGTGTTTATATGTGTGAATAGAATGGAGCAGAGAGGGTTTAGGCTTCCTCTGCACTAAGCACTTCTTTATAGTGCTTGTACATGTACACACGCCAGCGGACGATCATACCGAAGGCGAGAAGGAAGAATAGTCCACCTGTCTGTGGAATGGATATATAACGCTGGATGACTTCATGCAATATGAGCCGCACAGCGAGCAGTCCAAGCAGGATAAAAGCGAAGCTGCGCGAACGCGTTGCGAATATTTCACCGTTAATCCGCTCGAAGCGAGTACTGCGAATAAGTGGATACGAGAAAATAAACCAACCAACAAGCAGTGCAATGGCTGCCCACAGCAGTGGGACATGTGTTTCAGGAACGACAAACATGAGAAAACCTGTGCTCATACCAAGCGGGGGGATCAGGATTTTACGAATAGTGACTGGGCGATGACTAGCTTTCATGCGAATGAAAATGGCAAGCAACGCCATGATGAGCATACCCAGAGTTGCACCGATCTGAAGGTAAAATGGACTAATTTGAGCCACGAAGATATCCCTCTTTCTGGAATAATATATTGCTGAAGCCATTCGGATCATTATGTGAAGTCTCAGAATTTTCTTTCCCTATTATATCACAAACGTAGTTTGCCGATAGAATGCTTAGTAAGCATTTTGACCGTATCTAAGGACGGCTAATAATCAGCAGATCATAAGTATATCGCACCGGTTGTAAGACGAACATTGTGCTATGGAAATGGTTACTAGTGTAACCAATGGTGGGCGGTTTATTCGATTGAGGGGATAAGTCATGAGTGAGTATATGAGAGACAAAATGCAGGGGTTCGGGAGATCCATGTCCGGGTGGACGGAAACGGGAAGTAACTATTTGGTTCAGGTGACCGGTGTAATCTGTGGAGGCGTGTTCGTGACGCTTCTCATTATCTATCTCATCTTGTTGTGGAGAAATCAGCTGACGAAACGAACGCTAAAACTCCAAAAAAGAGCATTCCGCGACCTAATTGCTGATGATTCTGCACTTCGTCATTATTTTGCAAGAGGGGAGATCACACCTAAGCTGCTGGATATGAGGAAAGTTCAGCAAGAAGCGTTACAGGAAGTGTTACTGCAACAATTAGAGGAAAGTACGGATGATCTCCAAAGGGGAAAGATTCGCCTCCTCGCAGGCCAGGTATTTGGTGCGTTGTACCGGACCAAGCTTAGTTCGATGAAATGGAGTCAACGTATTAATACATTGCTCTACATAGAGCAGTTTCAGATGACGGAACTCCTGCCTAGGCTGGAAGAGATGATGCGTTCTTCGTTATGCACGAATCAGGAACGATTTATTATTCTGAGAATGTACGCTAGGACAGGCTATGTACGCTTAGTGAAAGAGTTGCTCAGGCAAAACACAGCGATGTCGGATTCGCAATATTTGCAGATTATGCTATTAGTTACGGATAAGATCTGGGAGAAAGTCATTGATCACTATGAGCAGCTTCCTATGCAGGCAAAGTGTAACGTCGTGGATGCGATGCGCATTCGAAATGTGCAAACGACGAGAGAGCTGGCATTACTAGAACGACTGCTATTCGAAGACCATGTAGAGCAGCGTATCTTTTCGCTTCGTGCTTTAGCCCAGATCGGTAGGCTGAGTGATGGAACCAAGGAAAAGCTGCTGCTGGCTTGGCAAGAAGAGGGCGGTATTCGATCACGTCTAGAACGACTCATGTACGCTAGGTTGTTGGGACGTGTTCACACAGAGGGATTTATTGAGCATCTGAATGGGCTTATGGGTGATCCTGCTTACGAAATAAGGCAGGAAGCTGCGAACTCTCTCGCTCAATATGATCGAGGAATCGAGAAATTACGCTGCGTAGCACGGGTACATCCGGACAAATACGCGAGGCAGATAGCGGAAGAAACGCTGGAAAGGAAGCAGTATGAACGAAAGATGGCTTGAGCTGCTGCAGAGTTTAATTCTGTTATGTTATAAAGGCATATGGATCTACCTCGTTGTTGTGGTCATCGCATGTATATGGTTATTTCTAGCGGCAGTTCGTACGATGGTGCGAAAAAAGGATCTGGATCTGCTTCACTATGATGAAGTGCTCAATGAAGCACTCGCTCCCCCGGTGTCTGTACTTCTTCCCGTACATAATCGAGCGAAGACTATTATTGCGGACGTATCCCACCTCCTTGATATCCACTATGGATGCTATGAAGTGATTGTTATTAATGATGGATCAACAGACGGTACGATGGAACGCTTAATGGAAGTGTATGAGCTGTCTACCGTGAAGAGCAAGATCCATTACTCCAGCATTGGGCAGGCGGTTGGAGAGATTAGAGGTGCATATCGATCACTGCGATATGACAATCTTGTCGTGGTCGACAAGCAATATGGAGGACACTCCGATGCTTTGAATGCGGGGATACGTGTGTCTCAGTATCCGTATTTTGCATCCATTGGCTCAACGACCATGCTAGACAAATATGCATTTGTAAAAATGATGAAGCCCGTTATGGCTGCGTTGCCGGGTGAAGAGATCATCGCTTGTGGCGGGCGGTTAGAGCTTGCGAACTCGCAGAGGATGTCCTGCTCCAGATTTCTTATTCAAGGAGAGAAGCCGGCCGCAGCTCTTCCAAGAAGTCCACTGCTTATGATGCAGAGGATTGAGTACATCCGTGCATTTCTCATCAGTGGATTGGGCTTGGTTAGATACAATATCAATACGTTATTGTTTACGTCAGAAGCTTTTGGTTTGTTCAAAAGAAGTTATGTTATGGAAATCGGAGGATTTAATCCTGATCCAAGAATGGCTCATCTAGAGCTGATCATGCGTCTTCATAAGCACATGAAACAGATCAAGGGCAGGGGACGAATCGTATATATTGACGACCCTGTATGCAGTATGAAAGTACCCGAGTCATGTACTGGGCTGCACCAGCAGCGTATACGCTGGCATCGTCAGTTGACCAATACGATGTGGGAGCAACGGGAGATGGCAGGCAATCCGAAGTATGGTTGGATGGGCATGGTGACGATCCCGTATTTTATCATGGTAGAGTTAATTGGGCCTGTTTTGGAGATCGGGACGCTGTTGCTATTATTGGTAGGTATGCTGCTACCATTTGTGGAGAACAGTCTACTGGTTGTGCTGGGTATGCTCTTAGTGCTCTATGGTTCACTCCTATCTGCGGCAGTCATTCTATTTGAAGTATGGCTGGCACGCATAAGGTACACGGCACGTGAAGTCACGCGTCTGTTCTTGTATGCATTATCTGAATCGTTCTGGTTCAGACCGATGAATAACATCTTCCGTATTCATGGACTTATCAAGGCGATTTGGAGTCTAAGAGGGCATGGCGGATCAGGAGGTTCGGCTTATTCGGAGCTTCACGCAGATAAGTAAACGGGTCATGCAGTGACACACTATAATTGAGTTGAACTGTAGGTGTATTTTGTAGGACAGGGTCATGTGCCTAGAGCCTAAGAGACCACGATCATATACACGACCATATAGAAGAAGAGGGTTGCAGGGATTAGCTGCAGCCCTCTTGCGCGTTATGAGGTTATGAGCGGAACAGTTAACTGTCTTTACTGCGTTGTTTTAGCCCGTCTAGGAAGGATGAAATGGTGAAGTGCAGGCTCTCGCTAGGTTCAAAATTCATGGCAAACCCACCTTGTGCGCCAATGGAGGCAAAGCCATGACACAAACTTCGTAGGCCACGCACCGCATGTAGTGCATCGGCTTCGGACAGTCTATAGGGCTGTAAAGAGTCCAGCAACAACTGTAGCGCTACAGTGCTGGCCGCGGCGAGCTGCGGCTCATTCCGATCAGGGGCATGGAAGGATGCCTCGTAAAGCCCGGGATGTTGGCGTACAAAATCAATATAGGCGGTAGCGATATCCTGAATGGCTTCGCTACCGACACGTCCTGCGGCGGCCACGGTTAGTGCCTGGCCGAGCTGTTCTACTGACATCAGCGCAAGCTCCTGGCGAAGCCCGGGTAGACCGCTGATGTGGTTATAAAGCGACGGAGAGCGCACATCGAGCCGCTGGGCCAATGCGGCCAGCGTCAGCGCATGGAATCCGTCGCGATCAGCAAGCTGGGCCGCGGCATTCAGCAGCATGCCGCGATCCAGCCCTTGCCGCGGGCTCATCGAAGCCCTCCGGCAAGGCGCAGCCGTTGCTCTGCGTCAGCCGTTGCCGCGCGCATCGCCGCTGCTGGCTGACGTAACATTCGTCCGTGGCCTACAGCCAGCACGGACGGTTCTAGCTCAGCCAAGCGCTTAGCGCTGGCAAGAGCAGTCTCGCGGTGCCATGTGGCTAGCGCGGGAAATGGAAAGAGGGGGCGCAGCTGTCCGGCAACGGCCAAGCCGCCCTGCAGTTGATAGGCATCGCCAGCGATGAGAACACCGCTGCGCGTATCCATAAATGCCATGTGCCCTGGTGTATGACCAGGGGTAGCAATCGCCAGTAACGATCCAATGCGATCACCATCTTCCAGCAGGTGATCTGGGCGGGTGTGAATGTTCTTGGGTACACTGCCGCGTACCGGCGTCTGTGGTTCATCAGACAATAGCGAAGCATCTCCAGTGAGTAGTGCAGCGTCCCGTGTAGAGATTAGCACCTCTACATTAGGGAGTGCATTCTTAAGACTGTCTAAGGCGCCAACATGGTCGCCATGGGCATGAGTTAGAATCACCTTAGTAATGGGTTTGTTAAGAGATTGAGCAGTGGCTAGGATACCCTTGAGACTGAAAGGCATTCCTGCATCGATCAGAGTTAATTCAGCGTCCTCTTCAACAAAATAAACGTTCACAGGGAAGAGTCGAGGGAGGAATGAAACTTGAATGACATTATATTCACGCGTAATACGCATCGTAATTCCTCCTTAAAACTAATGGTATTAGTAATATAACTAATGTCATTAGTTTTTGCAATACTCTTTGCAAAAATAACAGAAGATACGAAATGTTTAATTTAACAAAAAAAGCGTTTTCAAAATAAAGATTACCGATTATAATAATCAAGTAAGCCCTTTCATATGTCTATCTTATTGGAGCCTTTCGCGAAGCGGAGGGCTCACTTTTTGTTTTCTTATATAGGTTAAGTACATAGTGACCAAGCAAAGGTTGGCTTGCATAGGAGGCTGTATATATAGACACATCAAGGGATATCCTGTGTTCAAGCACTGCCGTAGAAGAAGTTGACAAACATAACTGTCATTCATATAATAACAGTTGTACTTACCTTGGATTGAAGTCCATCGGTGTTTTTTGCCGGGAAGGGAGTAAGTCATGAACAGCGAATTTACCATTGCCGTCCATTGTCTTGTGTTTCTATCCATGAAGGAAGACTGTATGGCCAATAGTGAAGATTTGTCTCATAGTGTGGGTACACACCCTGCCAGAGTTCGTAAGGTGCTAAGTGTGCTGCGGAAGCATGGGTATTTGACGACTAAAGAAGGCGCTCACGGAGGGTACTTGCTTAATCGTCCAAGTGATGAGATCAAGCTTGGGGAATTATACAGATTGGTTGCTGGGGGTTCACTTGGGCCCAATTGGTGTTCTGGCGAGTCAGGTTCGCCGTGCGTTGTGTCCTCTAACATGAGGGATGTCATGGGAGGCATATATGACGGAGGAGAAGAAGCGCTGAGCATATATTTTGATCGCATTTCCATCGAGGATGTGAAGCATCGGATCGGGAAAAGTGAAGGGATATCCAAGTCCATGAATGAGTTATTGAGACAAGATAAGGATTAATTCTGGCTACAGAATTTATATAGCTACAGTTTATATGTATATATTTCATATTTAGGCTCAGTTCAGATACCCTGTGATTACGGGGAGACTGTAGACTGCTTATATAACAGAACAACGTTGCCCCGGTTTCACGATTCATAAAGGCTTCAAGATTATTCCGGGCATAACGTGAACACAGATAGAGTCAATCTTCTGCGCTGATGTTATTTTCGGAAGGTGGGTATGTCACTACACCACTTATCATGGTTGTTGGATTAGAGCCTTGCGAAATTAAAAGCGAAATAAACAGCAATGATATTTACAATAATTAATAGAATTAGGAGTGGAGAACATGTCTAACAATGAAACACTTCGCGTAATTAGCGAACGTCACGCTGTCAAAAAATACGAAAAAGGTTTTGTAATGCCTGAGGCTGACTTGAATGCAATCTTGACTGCAGCTTCTGAAGCACCGTCTTCTTGGAACCTGCAACACTGGAAATTCCTCGTGATTGAGTCCGAAGCGGACAAAGCTAAATTGCTGCCAATCGCTTATGGCCAAAGTCAAATCGTAGACAGCTCGGTTACAATTGCTGTCCTAGGTGACTTGGAAGCTAACCGCAATACCTTTATCTATGATCAGGCTGTTGAAGCTGGCGCATTGCCTGCTGAGGTTCGCGATGCATTGGTTGGTCAAATCAACGGTGCTTACCAAAGCGCGCAAACTGCACGTGATGAAGCGATCCGTAACGCATCGTTTGCTTCGCAAAACATTATGCTCGCTGCACGTTCTTTGGGTTATGATACTTGCCCAATGGGTGGTTACAATCCACAACAATTGGTCGAAACGTTTAACATTCCTGCACGTTACATCCCGACATTGTTGATCACTGTAGGTAAAGCTGCACAACCAGCTCGTCCAGCAGGTCGTTTCCCATTGTCCGAAACTGTAGTTAAAGGTTCTTTCTAAGATAGAGCCACGATAAGCACCGCCATATGGTGTGTATAAAAACAGCCGCATGTTCCTCAAATGAGAGGACATGCGGCTGTTTTGCATTTAAACTCATGGCACGCGGTGTAATGAATTTGGCGAATCCAGATGCTTAGCGATGTCGGGCCTACGTGGATCAAATCGGGTAGGTACAGTTAGGCGGTTCAATTATCTCTATTTTTTAAATAATATAATACAATTTATAAACTTATTGGGTATCGTTCATGTGTATAGTTAGAACAAATGATTCAACAAATGGAGGATATATCTTGAGGAAGATCGTGATGGTAATGACGGGGGCATTGTTGTTCTCTGGATGTAGTGATAATCAAGTCATACTGCCTAAGGCTAACTCAGTGGAAAATAGCTTGGAATTGGCGACAACCGTCCCAGATTTGCTTTTGACTGAAAATAAGAATGATCAAGTTGCAATCTATGGTAGGGCACAGGGAGATGTGTTTTCTTCGCTCACTGTCCAAATAGATAAAGCGACCCAAACGTATTCCTGGAGTAATGTGAGCAATCCATCGTTTTATCCAGTCATTTATCGTGGTTCTCTTGGTACAGAAGGCGAGAACCTGATTGTAGTTGTATTAACGAAGGGTGCAGGCACAGGTATACATGAATCAGAAGTACATGTTCTAAGACCTGATTTTACTGAAATTCCAGTAGTAGATCCCATAGAGTTTGCAATGAACCAAATGAAACTTGAACTTTATACAGAACAGGGACTTCGCCACTATACGATAACGGCCAATGAACACGAGTATTCGTACGAATTCAATGACAGAGACTCAAGCGACTGGTTCGACCAGCCTAACGTTCAACATATAGTAAGGTACGATGTCCAGAATCATGAGCTTGTTGCGGAGCTACCTATTCAAATTTCCTTGGGTCATTATTTGGGAAACGCCATAGTGAAGTATAGGCTACATAATGGCGAATTGCAGCCTAGCACGTTCGAATTATCCAAGGATTAATTGAAATAAATTGATGTGGGGTATCACTGTAGCAGGATAGCTAATAGTTTGAAGGTGAAAGGGTGATGTGAGTTGAAAAAAGTACTGCCCTTATTGATGTTGGTAAGTGCCATTTGTTTATCGGGGTGCGCATCCAATCAACTAGCAACCGATCTGAAGCAGGCGGACGAGTCTTCGAATGAACTGGAGATGGTGCAGCAACAGCCTGAGGTGAAACCCAAGTTCATTGCATCTTCCGAAGATGAGCGTGTGAAGCTATATGCGATACAAGAATCCAAGGGTGAGATTGAAGGTGTGACGGTCGATATCGAGGGCAGGCAGCAAAATTTTGATTGGAGTGTCCAGAATACGGGGACCGATATGAACCCCCAGGTCTTTTATACAGATCTTACGGGTGATGGTAGAGAAGAAGCGGTAGTTATCATTCAGACGGGGAAAGGTACAGGGCTGGATCACTTCGATATGCATGTCATTCGAGCGGAAGACTTCTCTCTGATTAAAGTACAACAATATGAAGAAATTGTGGCAGATCAGATCGAATCTCACGTGACGGCCAACGAAGATGGTACTTTAGCAATTACGGTCAAAGTGCAAGGCCAAGAACATCAGTTTAATTCTAATGTTGAGCTAGCACCGAACTCCAATCAAAACGAGCTTGCCTTTGGCGGGGTAGTCATCTATGCCTTAGAGAATCAGCGAATCATCTCTAGATTAGGTGCGAGTATTGGGACATCACCGCAATATGTATGTGATTTCAAAGTAACCTATACATACGATCGTGCGAAAAATGAATTTGTTGCTGGTCAAATTGAGATCGGAACGTATGAGTAACATTTTACCTGTCTATCCAGCCAACATATTAACCAACTAACCAATCAATCTTCCATCTAACCAACATACTATGGCGACTAACCAAGCATTCATCCATCCAACCAAGAAACCCCCTTACCGTACAGACAACGATTAGACTAAGTGCTATCTTGCTCGCTGAAGTCTTCTCGTGATCTGTGATAAGGGGCTTTTTAATATCTGAATAGAATTGAAAGTATAACGAGACTTGCCTGTTAGCTCATGACAGTTACAGAAATAATGATCGAATTATTTTTCAGGTGTTTCCGGGACTACTGGTGCATGAAAATTATTCATATGTTCAATCGCATTAAACATCATCACGGCAGCTTCTGCGCGAGTAATGACTTCTTTGGGATGGAAATTGCCTTCGGCATCCAATGTGTTAATCTTGAACACTAACGAACGCTGAACTGCTCCTTGATACTCAGGAGTAAGCTCTTGCTCATCTGTAATATCTACAGGTTGAAGCTTGATCATCGGTAGGCCGCCTTTGGCTTCAATCCCTTGCATGATGAACAGTGTGAATTGCTCACGAGTCATCGGTTTGGATGGATCGATATCATCAGCCATCTGGATGCCATTATATTTTGCACGAATGAAGGCATTGCTGTACCACACATGATCAAGTACCTTGGAGAAGGAATCACTTGGTAGAGGTTCTTTGACGAAACGGATCGCATCCAAATTCAGATCCAGGCCATCTGCAAGCAACTGTATGCCTTGAGCCGTGTTTAATTGTTGTTCTGGTTTGAACAAGTTGTCGCTCAAGCCTTTAATCAAACCATCGTGATGCAATGCTTCGATTTTATCTGCTCCCGCAACTCCCTGAAGATCTGTGAATCCGCCTTGCGCAGCATGAATAGGTGTAGCACCAAGAGATAAGGTAAGTAATGCTCCCGCAGTCATCAGAGCAATTATATTTTTTTTCATATCAAGTCGCCTCACTTTTCTAGGAAGGGTATCCCTTTGTTTTAAAGTTATTTGCCCCTATAGACGACCCTTCCATGCAAAAGGTTGCTGCATTTTTCCATATATATTTTTGGATATATAAATTGAGCTATCCTTTGGACTTGTTCCGATAATCGGTAGGTGATTGACCCATCATTTTACGGAACAGACGTGAGAAATAATAGGGGTCTTTGAAACCAAGCTTCGAGCTAATCTGCTTCACCGTCCAATCTGTAAAATCAAGATAGCGACAGGAGTGTTGGATCTTAAGCCGCAGAAAATAATCAATTGGCGAATATCCTGTCGCTTGCTTGAACAGTTGTGAATAATGCGGGGCAGAGAGGCTGGCTTGTGCAGCCAATTCTTTGAGTGTTACTCCGCTCTCCAGATGCTCTAGCATGTACTGTACAGACTGCTCGGCAGCTCGTTTGCTGCTAATCATATTGCCCTCCGTACCATGTCCGTAAGCGAGCATGCCTAACATATATCCAACAATCTGTGAGGTGTACGTCATCGTTTGTAAGGAATAACCCGTCTCCAATGCTCCATAGCATTCATGATATAGTTCCAGCCACTTCTGAGCTTTCGCCGGAGCCATAGTTAACACACCTCCAGCCAGCAGTGGTTCCATATAGACAGCGGCATGTTCACCACGTAAGTGAATCCAATAGATACTCCAGGGATCGGCTGAGTATGCGCCATAGATATGAGCAACGTGGGCAGGGAGAACAACGAGACTACCGGCCTTAACATCCTGTCTCTTGCCGCCGTCCGTGGCGTACCACCCTGTACCTTCGGCACAATACATTAAAATATGGGAGGGGCAGCCCTCTGGTCGATCCCGGTAATGGTTCTCCGCCTCATGAAAGTATCCAATGTCGGTAACGTACAAACCGGACGTTACGGGATAAGCCGCGGCTTCCTCTAGTAGTGGGTCAGGTAATACGATTAGTTTTTGCATACGGAATCCGTCGGATTTGCGTAAGGTAGATGAGCTGTTATATGGTTTCATACTTGTATTATGGTGAGGTAGAATAAACGAGTCAATGATTATGCACAGGGCGTTAGCAAAAAGCATTCTGGAAGAACGTCTTACGATTAGAAGCTGAAGCAAAATAAGGGGAATTGGTTAAGTACATAACAGAGAGGCAATATGAACATGAGGTTTTCGAGGTTAGAACATGAGCGTTGAAGTTAGAATGCAGGGCAATGTAAGCATACCTATTTGAGAGAATAAGGAGCGATGGAGGAATGGGACAAGCTATGAGCAAGGATACGTTTTTCTATGTCGGAACTTATGCATCAGCGGATCAACCAGGTATTTATGTAGGTGCGCTGAATTCGGATACAGGCGAGATGCGGATTGCACATGATATTGCAGGGGTGGACAATCCATCTTACTTGGCTTTGAGTCCAAGTGAAAATTCACTATATGTTGCGAGTGAAACGGATGAGGGAGAGGTACTGGTCTATCGCCGGGACATGTCCACGGGTGAGCTGCACCTCATGGATCGCAAAAGCACCAAAGGGGCTTCGCCTTGTTATGTGTCCGTTACAGCGGATGGCAACTGGGTACTCGCATCCAATTACAGTAGTGGGAGTGTCAACGTATTTCCCGTAGGTGATCAAGATACGTTAGGTGAGATGAGCGCGTTAATTGAGCATACCGGAAGAGGTCTGAATGACGACCGTCAGGAAGGACCACATGCACACTCCATTCAGCCAGATCCATCAGGGCAATATGCAGTCGTATGCGATCTGGGATTAGATCAGATCATTGTCTATCGTCTGGAAGAAGGGCGTTTGGTAACACACCGGGAGACGAACCAACCTCCAGGTTCAGGACCAAGACATCTCGTATTTCACGAGAATGGCAAATGGGCCTATGTCATTAATGAGCTCAATAATACGGTGACTGCATTCATGTACGATGCACGCAGGGGAGAGCTTAGTACAGTGCAACATATATCCACTCTACCTGAGGGACATACGGGAGAAGGCACGGCTGCGGATATCCGAATCTCCCCTTGTGGACGTTTCCTATACGCCTCCAACCGTGGAGACGACAGTATTGTGCTCTATCATATTGATCAGGAATCCGGTGAGCTCGAAGCGGTGGATTGGACTTCCACACTGGGACAGACTCCGCGTAACTTCAATGTACTGCCAGGGGGAATACTGCTCGTAGCTAACCAGGACAGCAACAATATCGTTGCATTCCAGATGGATCGCGAGGACGGAAGACTGACGCACACCGGCTTCAAGCTAGAAGTTCCACGTCCGGTATGTATTGTTCCTGTAGATTAAGATATTATTTGTAAGCTATGGGTGCTTACAACACATATAAGCTGTAAGATCATGTGTACGCACGTGATTTTACAGCTTTGTTTTGTATATAGCTATCTGACAACGAAAGTGTCATTAAGTAGAGAAAAGCGAAATTATTTTACGCAAAACAAATGAAAATTACTAATTAAGACCTATATATGGAATTAAATGTTTAATTTACAATGGTATATATTAAAGCGCTTACAATAAAGATGCGCTAAGCAGCATCGGGCTTACCAAATCATTTGGGGAGGCTAATCGTATGGTCAATCGATCGTCATGGAAGCGCAGGTTGCGAACGGCAGGCATTACACTATTAAGTTCAGCATTGCTTGTTACATCTCTAGGTCTAACCGCTCCGTCGGTGACTCATGCAGCAGGAGCACGTCAGATGGAATTTCTAGACCGCGGCGTTGTGGCGGTGAAGACGGGGAATGGGGTATTTGTAAGCTGGCGGTTACTCGGTACGGAAGGGTCGAATGTTTCTTTTAATGTATACCGGGATGGCACGAAGGTGAACGCCTCACCTATTACGAACAGCACCAACCTTCAGGATGCAAGTGGAACGAACAACTCTAAGTATACGGTTCGAGCAGTCGTAGGTGGGGCAGAGCAGGCGGCTTCCAAGGTAGCAAGTGTATGGGGGAATAATTATCTGACAGTACCGCTCAGTGTTCCCGCTGGTGGGACAACCCCTGATGGTGTCGCTTATACGTACAGTGCGAATGATGCAAGTGCAGGTGATCTGGATGGAGACGGTGAGTATGAGCTCATTGTGAAATGGGATCCCTCGAATGCTAAGGATAATGCGCACAGTGGATATACAGGCGAAGTCTTTATTGATGCATACAAATTAAACGGAACCCGTCTCTGGCGGATCAGTCTAGGCAAAAACATCCGCGCAGGTGCACATTACACACAATTCATGGTCTATGATCTGGATGGAGACGGCAAGGCTGAGGTTGCGATGAAAACCGCGGACGGCACGAGAGATGGCGTGGGTACAGTCATTGGGGATGCCAGTAAGGATTATCGGAATAGCAGCGGATATGTGTTGTCAGGGCCAGAGTTCCTAACGGTCTTCAATGGACAGACAGGTAAAGCTCTCTCCACGGTCAATTATGAGCCTGCACGAGGTAGTGTATCGAGCTGGGGGGATAATTACGGTAACCGTGTGGATCGTTTTCTAGCTACGATTGCTTATTTGGATGGAGAGCGACCGAGTCTGGTCATGGCACGGGGCTACTACACCCGGACAGTGCTTGTGGCCTACAATTGGCGGAATGGACAATTGACGAAGCAATGGACATTTGATTCGAACACGCCAGGCAATTCAGGTTACGCTGGCCAAGGCAATCATAATTTAAGTGTGGCTGATGTGGATAACGACGGAAAAGATGAGATTATCTATGGTGCGATGGCAGTCGATCATGATGGCAAGGGGTTATACACCACAAGGCTGCATCATGGCGATGCTATGCATCTCAGTGATCTAGATCCAGATCGCCCAGGGATGGAGGTATTCCAGGTTCATGAGACACCGTCTAATGCAGGAATTGAATTCCGCGATGCAGGAACAGGTCAGTTGATCTGGGGTATACCAACAACGAAGGACATTGGACGCGGCATGGCTGCGGATATCGATCCAAGGTACAGAGGGGCTGAGGTATGGGCGAATGGTGTGCTGTATACAGCAAAAGGCCAGAGAATCGGGACAACCGTACCTTCGTCTACGAATTTTGGCATCTGGTGGGATGGTGATCTGCTCCGCGAACTGTTAGACAGTAACCGTATCGACAAATGGGATTATGTGAATGGGCGAACGGTGAATCTGTTAACTGCCTCTGGAGCCTCCTCCAACAACGGAACGAAGTCTACACCGAATCTTCAGGCTGATCTGCTGGGTGATTGGAGAGAGGAAGTGGTATGGCGAACCAACGATAGCTCGGCACTCCGTATTTATACGACAACCGCACTCACGGACAAACGAATCTACACGTTGATGCATGATCCGGTGTACCGTCTGGGCGTAGCTTGGCAAAATGTAGCCTATAATCAGCCGCCACATACCAGCTTCTATCTGGGAGAAGGCATGAATCCACCTCCAGTGCCGAATATCCGCATTGCTGGACAATAACGGACAAGCATCTCGGCGTATTGAATTCTGCCTGAGATTCTCATGATTCAGTCACATCAGTACCATGACGAATATGGATCAGAGAGTAGGCGAAGGAACAGGGTATACATGCTCTGTTCCTTTTTTGCCTTTTTCCAGTTGTAAAATGAATTGGGCAAAAATCGGAAAAAACGTTTGACAGGTAAAAGGGCTGCCTTTATGATACATATAACTTACTAAACAGGTAGGAATAATTAAAAAGACTGTATAACATGATGAACTTCATGATTCAGTCCAGCAGCAGAGAATGTCATCTGAACAGAATAACGTTCTTACCGTATCGACGGAGGAACACCGCAGCACATCGAACGCGATAAAGCATACACGGCAGCGAGCCGGCATGACTTTAGGAGGGAGAGGTGTGTACAGGTGTCCCTCCGTTATTTGTTTTTCGGTGGCGTTCCAAGCTGTTCAGCCTGTTCATGTAGTCACGCAGATCCACAGGGGGAGTGTTATTGATGAAAAAGAGAGTTCAAAAAGGTATTCTATTTGGTCTGGCACTGGTGTTGACAGGCGTGCTGGCAGGTTGCGGAGCAAATGGCGGCGATTCTAATGCAACTGGAGCATCTGGAGGGCAGGATAGTGGTGGCGATAGCCCGAAGGCCATTGAATTGTTGAATGTATCGTATGATCCGACTCGTGAACTTTACGAGCAATACAACAAGGCGTTTGCGGCGTATTGGCAGAAGGAAAAAGGTCAAGATGTGACCATTAAACAGTCTCATGGTGGTTCGGGTAAACAGAGCCGCTCCGTCATTGATGGCTTGGACGCAGACGTGGTTACATTGGCACTGGGTTATGACATTGATGCGATTGAAGACAAAGGCCTCATTAACGAGGGTTGGCAAGATAAATATGAGCATAACAGCTCCCCATATACATCAACAATTGTATTTCTGGTACGGAAAGGCAATCCAAAAGGCATCAAAGACTGGGATGATCTAATTAAGGGTGATACGCAGGTCATTACACCGAATCCAAAAACATCCGGCGGAGCCCGTTGGAACTATCTCGCAGCTTGGGGATATGCGCTCAAGAAGAATAACAATGACGAGGAGGCGGCAAAAGCCTTTGTAGGTGAGCTATTCAAGCACGCACCTGTACTGGATTCGGGTGCACGCGGAGCCACAACAACGTTTGTAGAACGTGGACTTGGCGATGTTCTGCTGGCTTGGGAGAATGAAGCGTTCTTGTCAGTGAAGGAACTGGGTCCGGACAAATTCGATATTGTTGTTCCTTCCGTGAGTATCTTGGCTGAGCCTCCGGTAGCTGTGGTGGACAAAAACGTCGACAAAAAGGGAAGCCGTGAAGTTGCTGATGCTTATCTGAAATATCTGTACAGTGAGGAAGGACAGACGATTGCAGCGGAAAACTATTACCGTCCAACACTGGATACCGTGGCTGAGAAGTTCAAGGATCAGTTCCCTGACCTAGAATTGTTCACGCTGAACGATGTATTCGGCACATGGCGGGATACACAGGCTAAACATTTCAATGATGGCGGGGTCTTTGACCAAATTTACGTTCCGGGCAGTTAAGTCTGGGCAATCTGTACTCGATCCTATGGCAAGGAGCCAACCAGCCTGACCGGCTGAAGGCAAGAGAGGATGACGTTCATGAGCAAGGGAATAACAACCCGGAGGCGCACGCTTCCGGGATTCGGGTTAACGATGGGATACAGCGTATTTTACCTCAGCCTTGTTGTATTGATCCCACTGACAGCCCTGGTGTTTAACTCTACAGGTTTGACCTGGTCTATGTTGGTTGAGACAGCTACGAATCCTCGCGTGCTCGCTTCATTTAAGGTCAGCTTTCTGACCGCAGGTGTGGCGGCTCTAATCAATCTGGGATTAGGGCTGCTCTTGGCATGGGTATTGGTGAGGTATGAATTCCCGGGTAAACGGCTCTTTGATGCTGTGATTGATCTGCCGTTTGCGTTGCCAACAGCAGTGGCGGGAGTTGCTCTTACGGCACTGTATGCCGGAAACGGCTGGATTGGGCAGTTTACGGAGCCTCTGGGCATCAAATTAGCCTATTCTCAGGCGGGCATTACACTCGCTCTGATGTTTATCGGAATTCCATTTGTCGTTCGAACGGTGCAACCGGTATTAGAAGAGCTGGAGGCTGAGGTTGAAGAAGCGGCTGCAACGTTAGGGGCAGGAAGGTGGCGGATATTCCGTACCATTCTACTTCCGGATCTTATTCCCCCGTTGCTGACAGGCTTCGCGTTGGCGTTTGCCCGAGGTATTGGAGAATTTGGCTCGGTGGTATTTATTTCAGGCAATATGCCGATGAAAACGGAGATCGCGCCGCTGCTCATTATGGCGAAGCTTGAACAGTTTGATTACGCAGGAGCTACGGCTGTCGCGTTGCTGCTGTTGTTGGTTTCATTTATCCTGTTGCTGGTCATTAACTCCTTGCAACGATGGAGCCGGAAGGCAGGCAGGGCGTAACAGATTCGCATCGGTACATTCTAATGAATGATATATCCACCGTGTACAAGAGCCGCGGGAATATCTAGGCATTCATTGGGGTGTTATTCGATGGTAGCTTTTCACTTACCCAACTGAAGGAGGTGTTGCGTATGGCGGGTTCTGTTCCGCTGAGTCCTGCTTCGCGCATACCAAGGAGCCCTGGGCCAAACCGTGCAACTACGGAGGCTCCATGGGTCAAATGGCTGTTAATTGGACTGGCAGGTCTTGTATTGTTATGGTTGCTTATTTTGCCATTGGTCATCGTCTTAATGGAAGCGTTGAAACAAGGGTGGGGAGTCTACATCGCCGCTCTGACCGAGCCTGATGCGATGTCAGCTCTGAAGCTGACGCTGCTCGTTGCAGCCATTACGGTACCACTCAATACGATATTTGGTGTCGCAGCAGCTTGGGTCATTACGAAGTTCCAGTTCCGGGGCAAAGGAATCATGATCACGTTAATCGACCTTCCTTTCTCCATTTCTCCCGTTGTCGGCGGGTTGATCTTTGTGCTGGTGTTTGGCTCTAATGGTTGGTTCGGCCCATGGCTGGCTGAGCATGATATCAAAATTATTTTTGCACTACCAGGCATTGTACTGGCGACGCTGTTCATCACATTTCCCTTCGTGGCCAGGGAATTAATCCCGCTCATGGAGGATCAGGGAACCCGTGAAGAGGAAGCGGCGGTGACGCTTGGAGCCTCGGGATGGCGAATCTTCTGGAACGTAACGTTACCCAATATCAAGTGGGGACTGCTCTACGGGATTATTCTGTGTAATGCTCGCGCGATGGGCGAGTTCGGGGCAGTATCCGTCGTGTCTGGACATATTCGTGGTGAGACCAACACATTGCCGCTGCATGTCGAGATTTTGTATAACGAATATCAATTCTCGGCATCTTTCGCCGTCGCTTCATTGCTACTGATTCTTGCTCTGGCAACGCTCCTAGTCAAGAGCTGGCTGGGACATAAGAATGTGAGCGAACGATGAGCCAAGGCTCAGTATGATAAAAAAAGAAACCTCAACTGGTTAACGGAAAATACCGATTGACAGCAACTGGAAGCCCTGATATTGTATAATCCAAGTATATAGGTTGGATAAGAATGTTTTATAAATCGGGATGGATATAAGGCATATCTTTTCAAGTAATATTGCGGGCACAGCCCGAGAAGAGGAGGCGGCTCTATGGCTAAGCCGTTGAAAGTGGATGAGGTATGGATGGACAGAATCGCTGGACAGCTCAATGACATGGAGTTTGGGTCGCTGCACATCGTGGTACACGAGGGTCAGATTGTACAGATGGAGCGAACGGAACGTAAGCGTTTTGAAAATACACCGACCAGCAGCGCCTCCAAATCCGGCGGTGCTGCACGGAACAACACACCTCGTTCATTGCGTGGCTCCAATGCATCCGGTGCGAAGGGATAGAGCGATGTAGTGTTATGTAGTGAGACGGAGTGTTATGGAGGCAAGGGTGATGCATGAGATGATGCATCACTAGATTGTTAAGATATCTCCAGCAGAACTGTTTTGTACTAAGAGTTAGCATGATGGGTAAAACAAAGAGAAGCCGCAGATTGCGAGCTTCTCTTTGTTTTGTATCGTGGATACTGTGAATTAACCGTCCTTGCAGGTCGGTCTATTGTTGTGCCGTGATGTTTCATAGATAACTGCGAATGTAGTCCAGTGAGCCTGCGCTACTCGTGCACTTTGGCACCCGATTTGCGCGTTGTGTTCACTTCGGTCTCCGTAGAAGCTTCCTTTGCCGGTTCTAGCTCTGTATGTCCTGCATATGGACGTTCACTACGAGAACTTGTACCTGACAGACGGAAACCGGACACGAACAATATGAGCTGCAAGCCCAGTGCGTAAGGAGCAGTCACAGGTCCAATGAGGTGCAGCAGAGAGCAGAGTGCAATGAGCGCATATAACACCTTGGTCATGGTGCCTGAGGCACCTGGTGTCCCGCGGCGAGGACTAGCCAAGAGCAGATAACCATAGAGTACCGTAATACATAGAGAAATGAAGCGAATCCAGAACAATGCGTAGGCCCAGCCACGCCAGAATGGTTGATTCAGTCCTTGCTGAACAATGATGAAATCAGCGATTAGATAGAGCAATGCCGCTACAGCAAGAGGCTCGACCGCAGGACGAATCACATTCCAGACAGCTTCCCACCACTGCACCGATTGTGTCTGGCTGCGGAGTTCTTCCGATAGGCTGGAGCTTTCTCGCTCTAGGGCTCTATGTATTAAGGTTAGCCGCGCAGGATCGGGGTCTTGAATGCAGCTACGAATCTGATCCTGAAGCTGTGGCGATAGGCTAACGGCTGTTCTGCACGCCAGCATGGCGTTAAGCAATTCGTGCTGCTCGGATTCCGTGCGTGTAGATTGCCTATTTTCAATTAAAGTGAGTTGCCCGAGCAGTGGTGTCGTTATGTATAGTGTATCTCGTATGGCTTGTGTTCGTCGTTCTCGACTTCGTCTAATTTTGGTGGCAGACCATATGTATATGCCTAGGAATAGGGCAATGATTCCGAGCAATAAGGCTACGAAGCCAGGATATGAGAATAGAAAAAACATCCAACGTTGCAGCACTGTTGTTCCTCCTTTGTACGAAAGTTGGGTGTAGCGTAAACCCTGGTAATATAAGCTTCTCTCACTATTACACAGGAATTAGTTGAGTTCAAGCAGAAAGATGGGAATGAAGAAGGCACTTAACATGTTACGCATACACAACAGCCGAGTCGGAATGGAGACGACTCGGCTATATTATTGTGAGATGTTATGAGGTATTCTACACTTTGAAACGGTCAACTTGGCGCTGTAATTCAGTTAGTGTCACGTTGAGGTTCGTTGTAAGCGAGGAGACATTTTCAAATAGACTGACCTGTGTTTCAGTGCTTGCCAATACCTCCTCGGAGCTAGCAGCAGTTTCCTCTGATGCAGCAGAGGTTCCCTCCAGCAATAAGGAGAGTTGTTGACGGCTGTCCACGAGGTTATCCATTGAAGTTACAATGTGATCGGTAAACTCGCTTACAGATGTAAGTGTATCTTTAATATTAGCGAATGCGTCCGTTACCTCCGTTACAGTCGTCTCTTGAAGATGAACGATATTTTCGGCTTTAACCATGGATTGGAGTGTGACCACTGCGGAATTTTGAACATTTTCGATTAGTTTCTGAATTTGTACTACTGATGCGCTGGTTTGCTCAGACAACACACGTACTTGAGCAGCTACCACAGCGAACCCCCTACCATGTTCACCGGCACGAGCAGCCTCAATGGAAGCATTCAGAGCGAGCAAGTTGGTCTCCCGAGAGATGCCAGTGATGGTCTCTGTCATTTGGCCGATCGCATCAATATCATTTTTCAGTTGTGTGAGTTTGCTGGACATATCTACAAATACTTGTACATTTTGCGTCATCGAATCGGATAAGATCGCTACAGTATGTAAACCCTTGGCTTGCTTGTCTCCAATGACCTGGTTGTATTCAAACAACATGTTCGTATTATGCTTGGTGTCCTCTACCTGTTTAGATAATTGTTGGATGGCGATGACTCCGTTATGCATATCTTCGGCATGTCTGCCAGAGTTATTTGCCATCTCCTCAATAGCAATACGGATTTCACGTGTAATCTCTACCGTGTGCAGGGTATTATCAGTAATGGATGCAGCATCCTGTTTACTTGCTGTAGTTGCTTTTTTGACATCAGTTACAATGGAATGAATCTGATTAATAAAGTGATTGGTTGACTCCGCTAACTGTCCGATTTCATCTTTGGAATTCACTTGCAGGCGTTGAGTCAAATCACCGTCCCCACGACTGATGGATTCCATAGCTTGCTGCAATTGGCGTACTCGCCGCATTTGTGCATTTACCACGAGAAATACGACGATTATTACGAGCAATAATCCGGCAGTAGCAGACAGAAGGGTTGTTATGTTCATATCGTCAATGACCTTCGTTGATAGAGCGAGTATAAATCCACGACCATCAGACAGAGAGGTTATATAATAATCTGCACGTTGACCTTTATACTGGGCATGCACTTGTTCAGTAGAAGAAGACTGTACACTTTTTTGGAATGCATCTGTAATGAAGGGTTCCAAACCGTCCGAGTTCCCATCACTTGAGTACAACAGATTGCCATTCTCGTCCAAAATACCTGAGAATAACACATCACTGCTTAGGCTTGTCTTCAACTGATCAATCAGCGATTGTGCCCCAATTTGCTGATCAAGCTCCGTTAGGCGCTGCCCATCCCGTCCCACCTGTACAATTCGAGGAGAAGACCATCCGCCAACCCCAACATATTTATATATTTTGGGATCGACAGTCCGTGGCTGGGCAGGTTGGGCGACTTGATCCCTTTTGCCAGTAATCAGATCCATGAACTCATAGGCTTGTTGACTTGGGTCAGCTCCAAAGTTTAGGTTAGCGTCCTTATCAAAAGTGGACAGCTCGACCTGACCATTGCTATCCGTAACCCAAATTTCATCAATCCCAGATTGGTTAACTAATTCTACAGCCTGCTCGTAGGTTAAATTCTGATCTACTAAATAAGAAATCAATGTAGCTTGGCCAAACATCTCCTGCTCCATGACATTTTCAGCAGCTTTCCGCGATAAGATAGCATTTTCAATTGAAATTTTGGCTACCTCCATCGTTGTAATTCCTTTATTATTCAAACTTTTCGTTGTAAATTGATTCACAATAAGTACAAGTACTGAAATGACCACAATAAAAATAATGATGATCGGCCATATGATTTTGTGTTTGATGGAATTCTTTATCAAAGGTAGTCACTTCCTTAACTTTACTCTTAATTTATAGGGTTACTTGAAGTTGGTTTGCTCATTGTTTATAGAAGGAAGCGATGTAATAAAAGATAGAAAAATCGAGGTTAATGGGTTGATACATAAATAGCAGCTAGTGGTATTATGAAGAGAGTTGGCTGAATAAATATTTTTAATCTACATATATGTATGGCTGGTTCTTGGTTGTATATAGGGCTCCGCCTTTCTATAGAGAATGGAGAGAAACTGAGTACATTGTTATATGGATGAACCATATACTTATTTATCGGATTAATCTGGCAATTAATAATATTCTTCTATACATAGTTTAATGAGGAGGGGTTATTTCATGGATCAAGTTATCGTTGAACACGCACCACCTGCCGTAGCCGAGTATTTATCTTTGCGAGAGATCGCGGGAATGAGTCCGAGAAGCCGTGAAGGCGCTGAGCGAGGATTGCCGAATAGTTTATTTGCAGTGTGTTTGCGACAAGATGATGTGCTTATTGGTATGGGACGAGTGGTGGGAGACGATGGTTGTTTCTATCAAGTGGTTGATATCGTTGTACATCCAGATGAGCAGGGGAAAGGGTATGGCAAGCTGATCATGAATGAGATCATGAAATATCTGAAAGAGAACGTACCTGCCCGCGCCCTGGTGAGCCTACTTGCGGATGTTCCAGCGGATCGGCTGTATGCTCAGTTTGGCTTCGAATATACTAGCCCACAATCAGAAGGTATGTGGTGGAGACAAGAAGGATAACTTGTTCAAGGTTAGAGGAGGCCGCACCTGCGGCTTTTTTTGTCATTATCGAATGTTTAATTATAATTATCTCGGTTCGTGCTTGAGTACTTGAGAGGCAAAAACAGAGGGTTGACTGAATTCATCGCTATTCCCCGTTTACAAGCGAGGCTGTTCGGTTTAAGATGGCGTGAGCCGTTTAAGGTTATAATAGTAGATTAGGTATCACAATAACGGTACATTCGCATAATGAAATATATAGAAAAGAGGGATTAGATATGAAAGTAGCTATTTTTGGAGCAACCGGAGCAATTGGGAAGACAATCTTGTGGGAGTTAATGGATCGTGGGCATGAAGTGACTGCGATTGTTCGTGACCCATCGAAGGTTGAGATGAAGCATGAGCGTCTGCGTGTAGAACAAGGGGATTTGCTTAACCCAGATCAGGTGGCTGATTTTACAGCAGGTCAGGAAGCGGTAGTGAGTGCGTATGGCCCGAAATTTGGTTCCGAGGAAGAGTTGCTCGAAGTTACGCGTTCCTTAATTGAAGGTGTTCGACGTGGTAAGGCGGCTCGTCTGGTTGTTGTTGGAGGAGCGGGAAGCTTACTGACAGATTCGAATGTAATGCTAATGGACACACCGGGGTTCCCTGAAGAAGTCAAACCGCTTGCGATGGCTCATGCAGATGCATATGGGATCCTTGCGGAATCGGATATTAATTGGACCTATATGAGCCCGGCAGCGACGATTACGACAGGACAACGGACAGGTCAGTTCCGAATCGGGATGAATCGTGTTGTAACGGACGATCTTGGCGAGAGCACAATATCGGTTGGTGACTTTGCAGCGGCTCTGGTGGACGAGCTAGATGATCCACAATTTATTCAATCACGCTTTACGGTTGCGTACTAATTGTTGTAAGAGAGCACATCTAATGTAACAAAGAATACAGGAGCACGAATTCCTTGAAATACGCTTGGGGAGGGATGAGTTGTTGTATATCGTTACGGCTGAACAGATGAGAAGTATCGACGAGCATACGATTCATACACTAGGCATTCCTGCGGCGAGTCTGATGGAGAATGCGGGAAGAGCAATTGCGGAAGAAGTCATTCGGCTGTGCCGGGAAGAGCAGATACATGGTAGAGCAGTGCGGGTAGATGAGTTGAAAAAAAGACAGTCCCGAGCGCACACAGGGCCCGGGGATTGGCCTGGACGAGGTGGCGACATCACCGCCGATTCGGCGCTGGCGATGGAGCAACCCGGTGATCAGCAGTGGTACATGCTGATCGGCAAGGGCAATAATGGCGGCGACGGGCTGGTGGCGGCGCGCCATTTGCTTGAAGCTGGGCTCGGCGTGACTTTGGTCTACGCCGATGCACCGGAGGCACTGCGGGGCGAAGCCGCAGTGCAACGGGATGCCGCCGCGCAGCTTGGCATCCCTGCCCTTGTCCACGGACGCGAAGCCGTGGACTTTAGCCGGTGCACAGGCATCGTGGATGCGCTGCTGGGCACCGGCTCGCGGGGGGCGCCGCGCGGAGCTTACGCGGCGCTGATTGAGGCGGCGAACGACAGCGGTAAGCCTGTCGTGTCTGCCGATGTGCCCAGTGGGCTGAATGCCGACACCGGGGAGGTATTCGAGCCCTGCATTCAAGCCCGGGTGACCGTATGCCTCGCGCTGCTTAAGCGTGGGCTGGTGCAGTACCCGGGCGCTTCTGCCGCGGGGCGCATTGTAGTGCGCGCCATCGGCATTCCCACGAGGCTTGCGCCAGAGCATGGCTCCTCAGTCCGTCTGTTGACGGACGAGGTGCTGCGCCGTGCGCTGCGCGTGGACACTAGCCGTCTCCGGGCACCGGACGGCCACAAGGGCACCTACGGCCATGTACTATTGGCCGCAGGAAGTCTGCCGATGAGCGGCGCTGGCCTGCTCTCGGCGAAGGCCGCGCTGCGCGCAGGCTGCGGGCTCGCCACATGGGCGCTGCCCGCGGCACTGCTGCCGCATGTCATCGGCACCGTGCCTGAGCTCATGCTCGCCGCCGCTGCCGATGGCGACAGCGGCGAATGGAACGCGGCTTCCGCAGACGCTGTGCTGCGTCTTGCGGAGAGCCGCGACGTGCTTGCGACCGGCCCCGGGATCGGCCGCTTCAAGGGCGACACAGACTGGATACGCCGTCTGTGGCAACAGACGGATCGCCCGCTCGTCATTGACGCGGACGCCCTCAACATGCTGGCAGACGCTGGCCCACATGGGCCTCGCGACTGGGGCAAGCGAAGTGCGGCGACAATACTGACGCCGCACCCTGGCGAGATGGGTCGATTGCTGGGCATATCGACCCCGGAGGTGCAGCGTGATCGAATTGAACACGCTGCACGGTACGCCCGCGAGCAGGGCGTGACCCTTGTGCTCAAGGGAGCACGAACGGTCATCGCAACGCCATCCGGCGAGGCGTACATTAACACCACTGGACACGCCGGCATGGCGACTGGCGGTGCCGGCGACGTATTGACCGGCATGATCGCCGGTCTGCTCGCCCAAGGGCTCAGCGCGGAGCAAGCTGCCGCGTACGGCGTATATCTGCATGGTGAAGCCGCCGAACGAGCTACCTTGCTCCGCGGTGATCCATCGTCTCTGCTCGCAGGAGATATTATCGACGCACTGTGATGTCTATTTCCCAGTACACGTTGCCCTGCATTATGGACAAGGGAGGTCAGGCAAAAATACACATGCTCGGTGCGATAATATCCCCTATCGTACAGGCATCACACCAACAACCGGGTTACATGACCAACCACCATCAACAAACGCAAATAAAACTTAAAAACCTCCCGTTTCTCTTATCATGAGAAACGGGAGGTTTTCTTTTGTTCTATCATGTGTATACGCAGATTCTTCTAACGAGCACAACTTATCCCAGCCCAAACTTAATCAAGCCAAACCACGACCAGAAGAACCTAACTTAAACAAGCCTACCCTCAACTTTACATTCAACCTGCTCGTTCACCCTAATCTTCAACCTCAGTGATCAACCCCCATACGTGATCAATCAGGAAGGCTCGCTTCACACGACGAAGCTGTTTACCAAGTTGCGCCAACACCATTTACATTACCAACGTCTAATGTAACCCTACATATCGACGCCTACCTATAGACGAAAACGCTGCAGTTCCTCATGCATCTCTGCACTGATCTCACGGAGTGATTTCACCTTGAGAGTTGCTTCAGCGAAGGAGCGCTGTTGCTCCGTCGTAGAGGCTGTAATCTCTTCACTGCTCGCAGCCGATTGCTCGGTGATCGCACTGATGTTTTCGATGGCATGCTGTACTTGTGAACTAAGTTCATTCGAATGCTGCATCTCCTCGGCAAGCTGGTGGATACCTGTACTGATACGCTCTGCACTTTGACGAATCGCAGCGAAGGATTCCCGCGTTTGTCCAGTGGCCTCTTCCTGCTGAGCAAAGAGCTGCATGCTCTGTGCTACAGAGCCCTTGACCTTCTCCATAGATGTCGTAATCTCATCCACAGCCGCATAGATCTGTTTCACCGACTGTGCGGACTGCTCGGCGAGCTTGTTCACCTCATTGGCGACAACGGCAAACCCACGTCCAGCTTCACCTGCCCGAGCCGCCTCAATGGAGGCATTTAACGATAGAATCGTCGTCTGCTTCGCGATTTCCGAGACATATCCAGTCATGGTGGTGATGCGCTCGGCGCTTTCCTCCAGTTCCAGTACCGTCTGTTCCACCTCAGACATCGCAAGACGATTCACTTCAGCGAGACGAAGTTGTTCGACGATCGCCTTATTGCCTTCCTCAACGGTATTCAACACCTCACGGCCATCTATAGCTGATTGGGAAGTAGCCTCCAGGTTGCTGTTGAAGGTGTGCTGCATCTTGTCTACGACCATCACAGTTTCGCTCAAGTCCTCCGCAATTTTCTGGCTGCCAATCGACAGCTCTTCGGTGGTACGAGAGACTTGCTGCACAATGGCCTGAGATGTATCATTGCCACGATCGATATCCTGCGCCATTTGATCAACACGGTTCCCGGCTGTACCAATGGATTGAATGATTCCGCGGATATTGCTGGTCATTAGGCGGAAGGAGCGACTGAGGTCATCAAGCTCGTCTTTGCCTTTGGCTTCGGGTAATTGTCCGGTCAGGTCGCCGTCGGCAATTTGTCCTGCGGCGACTTTTAACGTACCGATACGCTTGGCGATCTGGCGTGAAGTGTACATATTGAACAGCATGACCGCAACGAGCAATACGATGGCACCGCCGAGAGCGACCTGCCACGTTTGCTGAATGTTACGTTCCAGTTCAACAGTATATTGATCGTACCGTTCTCGGGTAATCTCATCCAACATATAGATATCATTCTGTATACCTCGAACTCGTGTACTATAGCGTTTGGCTTCCGCACTATTCATACTGCTCATCGCTTCAGTGGCACCTTGACTAAGTGTTGCTAATTTTGTTTGGATCGTCTGAATAAGTTCAAGCTGCCGATCCGTTTCTAGCAAATCATCCGTAAGCTCCTGAATCATCGTTTGACCATCTTCAAGCAAGCGGGTGACCGCATCCTGATTACCTGCCGTCATGGAGAACGAATAGACATCCAGCGCCTGCTGGATCTGAATCTGATTGGCATTTAGTTCACTAACCTTGAGCATGGCAGGTACTAAATTTTGATTTTTGGCATTCATGCCAAGCAATTCCATAATGATATAAGCTACCAGCGCAAGGCATAGAAGTAGCGAGATTAGAGCGTTAAGTAATAGTTTTCCCTGTAATTTCATATGTGCTTACCTCCTCGAATCCGCTTGAGTTATTGCTCCAGCTTAATTTTGATTTGACCGGATGAGATCTGAGTTTTCAGATCCTCGAAGGTTTGCTGCTCTTCATCACTGAGCGAGATATTATGTAGAGCGGTCAGGCCTACGGCGTTCTCAGCCAGACCCTCGACAATTTCCTTTTGAGGGAAGGAGTGTTTATTTTGAATGAACGTGTGAACGGCATTGTAGATGGATACATCCACATTTTTCAACATCGATGTCAGAATCGCTTTTTCCGCCAAAAAGAATTGATCTGTATCTACGCCAATCGCGTATTTTCCTAATTTCTGAATCTCCGTGAGTGCGCCGACCCCGGTTAAGCCAGCAGCCACATAGATCACATCAGCACCATTCTCCTGAATCAGTTGTGCAGCAAGTTCCTCACCCAGTTTGGCATTTCCAAAGTCTCCAGCGTAAATAATATCTACCTTCGCATCCGGGTTGGCAGCGAGTACGCCTTGCTCGAATCCCTGCTCAAAATTGCGAAGCACAGGAATCTCCATGCCGCCTAAGAAGCCAACATGATCTTCCGTGGTCGCCATCCCGGCAATAATGCCTGCGAGATAACTGCCTTCTTCTGCCCGGAACGAGATGGAGGCGATGTTGGGCAGTTTGGACTGACTGTCAATTAGCAGGAATTGCTGATCAGGGTACTTCGTCGCTACTTTTTCCATATCGGCTTGAATGGTATCGCTAAGACCGATAATCAGGTCGAATTTGGCTTCTGCCAATTGTTCAAAGGAAGCTTCAGCAGTCAGCTTCTCATTAGGTTCACGATAGTCAAAGACAATGCTATTCTCATCCCTCGCTCGAACAAGCCCATCAAAGGCAGCATCATTGAAGGAGCGATCCCCCAGACCAACTTCCGTCATCACGATGCCAACCTTCGTTCTGGTTTCCGTTGCCGTTGATGTAGGATTTGCTGAGCATGCTCCCAGAATGAACACCATTAGGATTGAAATCATGGTGAACCCTACGCGGGTGGTATGGTTTGTTTTCATGTGTGATATCCTCATTTCTGTTATGACAAAGTTTGATTGTAGTGTCTTCTTGAACACATAGGAAAAACATCTAGCCAAGAGGTATTGCAAAAAAATAATATGGATAGGGAGTATTTCCCCTTATCTATATCGGATAGAGATGCACTGTATTTTATGGTAGGTGCTGAAAATTTACGAAAATATAACCTAATTTCATGAATTAAACATTCAATTTACATTTTTTGACGTAACCATATGTATATACGCTTATACAAGTTGTTTGCTGATGTAAAACTAGCGAGTGTCTTACATCTCATTTAAAGATATCTTCCGCCACCCGTTTGCTGCTTGCTGCGTCACGTTCTCTAGACATAACCCGATACGCTTGCAAAATAGTTTCTTCCCTGTAACGTAATTCTGACAAAATATGCTCCATTCGGAGTGATAAGAGACGCCCCAGGAAAACGAAAAAAACCAAGTAGAGATCATATGAATCATCTCTACTTGGCTCTGATTGAAAGTTTGCCTAATGAACATGATGTGCCATGTGTTATACAGCATAATGAATGACTACAGCAGTGCAAGCATATCCCATTAGGACCATATGGAGATGCCGACTCATCTTCTCACATTCATCCATATCCTCTATCACGAACACATCGAATTATCGACGCAAGTCTACCACGCGGCAATGGTTCCATCTGCCCGACTTTCCGTTCCTCCGCATAATACCCCACTGTCAGGGTTACGCCAGATGATCTGACCACGACCGAACTGGGACGGATCGACCTGCACCTGGATATCATGCCCTTTACGGGCGAGTGCTTGGGCAATATGCTGCGGGAAGTCTGGTTCTACAAGAATGGTTTTGCCCTTGGTCCACTGCCAGCGAGGGGAATCCAGTGCGGCCTGCGGATTCAGATGATAATCGACCGTGTTCATCACGACCTGCACATGACCCTGCGGCTGCATGAACCCACCCATGACCCCAAATGGCCCAACCGCTTCGTTGCCCCGCGTGAGAAAGCCCGGAATAATCGTATGATACGTTCGTTTGCCAGGCTCCAGTGCATTCGCATGACTCGCATCCAGCGAGAAATTATGCCCACGGTTTTGCAACGCGATGCCTGTACCGGGTACAACGAGTCCTGAGCCAAAGCCCATGTAGTTACTCTGGATAAAGGAAACCATATTGCCCTCACCATCCGCTGTCGCGAGGTATACCGTTCCGCTTGCGCGTGGATCACCTGCTTCCGGTGCACGTGCTGTATCGCCAATGAGTTTGCGCCGTTCTTCCGCATAGGCTTCAGACAACAGTTCTTCCACCGTTACGCCCATCTTACGTTCTTCCGTGATGTACTTCTCCCCATCGGCAAAAGCCAGCTTCATCGCTTCAAGCTGTCGATGATAACCGAGAACGGATTCCTTCTCGCTAAATTCATACCCCTTCAACAGATTGATCGCTGCAAGAGCAATCAATCCCTGACCATTCGGCGGAATTTCCCATACATCGTATCCCCGATACGAGACCGAGATTGGATTAACCCACTCTGGCTTGAAAGCCGCGAGATCCTCTTTTGTCAGATAGCCACCGTGCTCTGCTATAAAGTTATGGATGCGCTCTGCCAGTTCTCCTTCATAAAAGTCTCGCGCTTCGCTCTCGCCAATTCGGCGCAATGTTGCCGCATGATCCGGCGAGCGCCACATCTCTCCAACGGCGGGTACGCGCCCGCCCGGAGCAAATGTCTCAAACCACGCACGCCCTGCCTTGGCATCTCCCTGGCGTGCATAGATGTCGGCTGCCCGTGCCCAGTGGCGGGCCAGCCCTGGCGCAAGCGGATAACCTTCCTCCGCATAGCGGATGGCAGGTTCCAGCGCTTCCGCCAGCGTGAGCCGTCCGAAACGACGGCTTAGCTCAGCCCAACCCGCCGGTGCGCCAGGCACCGTCACCGGAATAACGCCCAGCTTCGGCATCTCCGTATAGCCTGCCGCTTGAAGCACCTCAATCGAAATGCTCTGAGGCGCAGGGCCACTGGCATTCAGGCCATGCAGCTTGCCCTCTGTCCAGACGAGGGCAAAGGCATCGCCTCCAATGCCATTGGAGGTTGGCTCCAGCACGGTGAGTGCTGCCGCAGTTGCTATGGCGGCATCAATGGCATTGCCGCCTTTTTTCAATATTTCAAGACCAGCCTGTGAAGCGAGGGGCTGCGATGTAGCAACCATGCCTTGTTTGGCATAGACAGGTACACGGTAAGAGGGGAACGGTTGATAGAGTGGATCAAAATGCATCAGACGTCAGCTCCTTGTCACAAGATGTCAGGTTCCGGTATAACCGAATAATCGCTCCTAACCCTCTTCGCAACGGAACAAGGGATATCCTGCTGCTGGAGCCAAATTCACTCTGACATCAACGTTACAGCGTTCAGAAGTACACAGCTGTAGCATGTTCGCACACAATCAAAAGCTGTGCAATGCGCCCAGCTCCCATCACGCATTACACAGCTTTTATCAGATCGTCTTATGTGGTTACCATATCGCCGCCGTTCACATGAATGCACTCACCTGTAACATAGGAGGAATCACGGGATGCAAGGTAGACATAGGCAGCAGCAAGCTCGTAGGGCTGACCAGCCCGACCCATGGGTGTATCTGTTCCAAATACTTGCACATCCTCAGCAGAGAAGCTGGCAGGAATGAGCGGTGTCCAGATCGGCCCCGGGGCTACAGAATTCACGCGAATCCCTTGTGGAGCGAGTGATTGAGAGAGTACACGGGTCAGCGAGACGACCGCTCCTTTGGTGGAGGAGTAGTCAATTAATTGCACGTTACCTTTGTACGCTGTAATAGAAGCTGTATTAATGATCGATGCGCCTTTACATAAATGGGGGAGAGCTGCTTGGATCAGAAAGAAATAGGCAAACACATTCGTTTGAAATGTATGGTAGAGCTGTTCCTCTGTAATATCGACAATGCTAGGCTGTACATACTGCACCCCATGGTTATTGACCAAAACATCAATTTTCCCGAACGTTTCCATCGTTGTGCGAATAACCGCTTCGCAGTTCTTTTTTAGCCTAAGATCAATCTCAATCAGCAGACACCGCTGTCCCAATTCCTCAATTCGTTCGCGGGTCCTCTCGGCATCGGTTCGTTCATATAGATAAGCAATGACGATGTCTGCACCTTCTTTGGCAAAAGCAATAGCTGTCGCTCTTCCAATCCCACTATCGCCACCCGTAATAATGGCCACTTTGCCTTCTAATTTGCAGCTGCCAATATAAGCGGGATCTTCGCTGATCGGTTCGGGTACCATTAAGGTTTCTAGACCGGGCTGTTGATCCTGATGCTGGGGTGGAAAAGCTAGCTTTTGTTCTTTACATACCGTTTTCTCACCATAAAAAGGATAGACGGGATTCATGAATGTACATCCTCCTCGAACGTTCATTGATACGGCTAACCTATGCATCCGCCCAGAGGAAGGTGCGGTATTGATCAGGAATCATTTGTTTTTTACATGCGGAATATACCATAATAAGGATATCCACTCAATCCATATAGCTCCGCAAATGAAGTGTGAGATGAGATGTTGATCATACGATGGAGGTGTCAGGTGTCAATGAATATTCAAGGGATTAACCATCTGTGCTTTTCTGTATCTAATCTCGAAAAATCCATAACATTCTATGAGCGGGCGCTTGGTGCTCGCATTCAGGTGAAGGGGCGTAAGCTAGCCTATTTTGAGCTGGCAGGCTTGTGGATCGCATTGAATGAGGAAGATGTCATTCGCAATTATACCGAACAAACGTACACACATATTGCTTTTACCGTTACAGAAGAGGATTTTGATGCATCCGTACAACAGTTGCGTGAAGCAGGTGCGAACATTCTACCGGGTAGACCGAGGGATAAGAGGGACGCATTATCCGTTTATTTTACGGATCTCGATGGACATCTGTTCGAACTACACACCGGCAACCTACAGCGCAGACTGGAATATTACCGTGAGGACAAACCACACATGACCTTTTATACGGAATAATTGAACATCCAAACACTTAAGTTCCAACACTCAAGTAGGATCTCATTTATAACTTGATAAGGACATATAAAGATTACGTGTAGAAGAATTGGATTGAAAATAGCTTACATATCTATTGTGTAAGTCATAGGGTCACCTATAATATGGATTTAAACACCTTATTTTACCACTGTTAAATACTTTCCATGCCACATGAAACTAGTTGCACATGTCAATGTCCGATCTCAATCTCAATGTGTAAACATTCTCAAGGAGGTTTCTCATGATTGAATTTCCTAAACCAGATGTAGAGCAGTATTTTCAATCCTACCGGATAAGCCATTTTGCCGTATCGAGTGATGAGACACGTTTGTTTTTTGATAGCAACTTGAATGGTCAGCCCAATATCTGGGCGATGGATCTGCCGGGAGGGTTTCCTTATCCGCTGACATACTTAAATCAGAGCAGCATGTTTATTAAGCCCGATCCACTGGGGCGTTATATCTTAACTGCATTTGATCGTGATGGCAACGAGAGTTATCACTTATATGCCATACCGCCAGAGGGCGGGGTACCGAAGCCGGTAGTACCTGCAGAGCCGAATGACCGTTGTTACTTTGCTCATCTATCCGAAGATGGGGAGCGTCTGTACTATTTTACGAGTGCTGGCAATCCGAATTATCTGAATTCTCGTCGTCTTGATCTTGCTACGGGTGAAGATGTCTTGCTCCATAGCGGGGAAGAGGTGTCTAACAGCTTGGCTGCGGTGAGTCCAGATGAGAAGAGTTTTGTTATTGTGAAAATGTACTCGAATACATATCAGACAGCGCATCTGCATCGGGATGGTGAGATCGAGGACATTTTACCTGTGTCAGAGCGGCAGAGTCAGGTACCTTTTGTCATCTATGTGGATCATAAACGCCTATTGATGCTCACCAATGATAACGAGGCGTATTCCTATGTTGCGGAGTATGACTTAGATACGCGTGAATTCCGTCCGGTAGTTAAGATCGAAGGTGAGGATGTTGAGAGATTTCGTTGGCACAAAGAAACCGAAACGTTATACCTATGGACACTTACGGGCACGGAGAACCGAATGTACATCCTGGGCAAACAGGACGCTACGCCTCGGCGGGTGGACATGCCTTTAGATACGATCGCGCAGGCGACCGTGAGCAAATCAGGTAATTTATATATCCTTGGACGTGGAGCTATTCAGCCACATAACATTTATCGATTGCCTGCGGGCAGCGATTCGTGGGAACCCCTGACGAATAATCGGGTGACTGGGCTGAGTCCTGATGATCTGGTGTATCCAGACGTGATCCGCTATAACTCGTATGATGGTCTGGAGATTGAAGCCCTGTTGTTCAAGGCCAAGCCAGAGCTGGCGAACGGCTATACGGTATTCTGGCCGCACGGTGGGCCTCAAGCCTCGGAGTCGAAGTTTTTCCGTCCGATGTTCCAGATGATGTTAGCTCAGGGCTACCATATTTTTGCACCTAATTTCCGGGGAAGTTCCGGTTATGGAGCTGAATTCATCAAGATGGTTGAACGTGATTGGGGCGAAGGGCCAAGACTGGATTGTGTTGCTGGGATTCAGTGGCTGTTTGACCAGAACATCTCCTCACCAGACCGTCTGTTTGTTGTAGGTGGCAGTTATGGGGGTTACATGACCTTGCTTCTCGCAGGGCGGCATCCAGAGCTGTTTCGAGCAGCCGTTGATATTTTTGGTCCAAGTAACCTATTCACATTCCTGGAATCCGTTCCTGAGGATTGGAAACCCGTGATGGAGAAGTGGTTAGGTGATGCCGAGCGTGACCGCGAACGCTTAACGAAAGATTCGCCAATTACCTATCTGGATCAGATGGTGAACCCGATGCTGGTCATCCAGGGGGCTAATGATCCTAGAGTCGTGAAGGCAGAGTCAGATCAGATCGTGGAGGCGTTGCAGAAAAAGGGTCTAGACGTCGAGTATCTGGTGTTGGAAGATGAGGGGCATGGCTTCTCTCGTAAAGAGAACGAGATTCTCGTGTATCGGCGCATGCTGGAATTCTTACAGAAACATCAGGAAGCCCCAGTACAGCACGTTTAATTCAGGATAGAATTATCTTAAAGAAAGCCGCCAAACCGATTAGGTTGGCGGCTTTCTCTATTTCGGATGCATTTTCAGCTGAAAGGGGGCAAGTCTAACCATCGTATAGAATCTTTAGATTAGATTTAGCAAACTCAATAAATTGATTAGTATAATTGCGATAACTTAATTAATTATCCCCGCTCCTAAAAGATTATCGGAATTGCTGTCGAAAGAAAAAATCTAATTAATTTGTTGTTAAAGACCCCTTTAAAGTTCCCTTATATATGAGAGCAAGTGAAAAGCGCGCAACTCTCAAAAATAATATTAAAGGGGATTTTAATTATGGCATTTACAAAAGAATATGCAGCAAATGTAACGGTGAACAAAAAAGAAGTGCTGGACATGATGAAAGCCCAACGAGCTATGTACGACAAAGGTATTATTAAACAAGATAGAGCCGGACTTGTAGCTGATTTGGCAGGTGTAGTTGGAGTTTTGAGTATATTCCTACAATCCACGCCTGGTGGTATTGCAGGGGCTGTGACTCAGGCACTGCTAGCATCGGTTCCAAGTGAAAAGGCAGCTTTAGATGCTATGGTTAAAGAGGGACACTTTCAGATGGGTTATTTGGCAGACTGGTTTGATGCCAATCCTAATTTTGACATCATTGAAGTGAAACTCCCATTCATTGAATATGAAACTCAACGTATTCGATTTGTGACAGGTAGAGGAGCGATTCAACGTGTTCATAAAAAAGGTGGCCCATGGATGAATTACTAAAAATAAAACTAAAGAAGCGCCGTAAAGCGCTTCTTTTTTCATTCAAAATAGTCCTGAATAACCTTCATATCATAATTATTCGAAATTTCATACTTCATCGATGAATTCTTTTTAGGAGTTGCTTCATAATCATAAACTTCGACATATTTATTATCATATAAAAACATTCCTAATTTTCTTTTATCTGCAACAAACACAAAGACCGTGTATGTTTCACTAATATCTTTAGAAATAGTGGATGTTTCCTTCACATCAATGTCTGACAAACTGCTCATAATTTTTTCGATTTCTTCTTTATCTGTTAGGGTAACTTTATTTTCTTGACCCTTTTCGATATCTATGGAAGTTATCGTATCAGAGTTAACACCTTTCCAAGCAGCATCTTCTAATGAGGTTGTTCTATTCGCTGTATAAAACCATATCCCAATAGCCAAAAGTATGATAATTAATGCCAGAATGTAGTAACTACGTTTTTGCATAGTAGATCTCCTTTTTATTATCTATTTTACTTATTGTAACATCCATTTATTTCGTTATAAATATTAGTATTGAACTATTCTGAGGTGTACATTTACGTGAAAATAGTCCCATCAGCAAACTGTACTTAATATGTGATGACCAATTTTAATTTTGTTTGTATGCAAAATAAGATAATCTGTAATTGAGCTTGTTCACAATATGTAATTTGTTGCTACCGCGTTGTTACGATAATCCATCCTATAATGCAGGACATGCATGATTATTTTAGTAAGGAACCATCACGATATGGTTATTAAACAATTATGTATTCATTCAGGGAAGAGACCTTCTGTAGAGGAGGTCTTTTTTGTTGCATGGGAGTCATGCAATTTTGGAGCAGAAAGCAACTCTGTCGATCGCTCCTTTAACTGAATGGGGAGAAACGTTAATCTCTTTTTAAAGTTGCAAAAAGTTGAAATCAAGCAAAAAGGGTTGACGTTTTATTGTTTTCATCGTGTATTAGAAAAGTTCCAACCTATCTAGTTTTGAATAATCTGTTTTTTAATAATTTACCATTAATAAGTGAAAAATGTTATAATAAATAAGAACAAATGTTCTCTTTCTGGTTGTGGTTTATACCAATAAAACTCCCTACATAGTGTAACTGTAATTATAGATCGAAAGGATGTGTTTACATGGAAAATCATTCTCAAACTGCATATGAACGTTATAAGACAGAGATTTATCGTATTGGATGGAGGTTACAATATCGCGCTAAAAAACTTAAAAAGAACGAATGTATTCTAGTTGACCAAGTTATACCCCAAAATAGTTTTGCTAGTAATGTAATTGACAAAATAGTCATAGAACAATTATTGGATTCTATTCCTGAAAATGGAAGAAATGTAATTGAAAAAGATATATTTGGAGGGATATACCGAAGCAGATGTTGCACGTCAGCTAGAAATCAGTCAACAGGCGGTGAATAGATGGAAAAACAAGATGTTAAAGAGACTATCTCAGACAGTCAATTTTTAAAATTACTCGAGGATGCAAAGAATCGCGATCCTGAAGCATTAGTACAACTTGTTGAACTATTTAGAAAAGATATCAAACGACTGAGCAAATTCATTTATCTTCCCGATGAAGAAGCTGAATCGGAAATCATTTTAGAGTTCTTAGAGTTTGTGCTTGCTAAAGAAAGAGAATAGAAGGAGGTGAATAGATTGGGAGACATTTCATTAGAGACTATTGGATCTTTAATTGGAACTGTGGGGTTTCCAATTTTAGTGGCTATCATACTTCTGAGGACAGTTTTAGGTGACTTTAACAAGAGATTAGACACATTGGATCAGCGACTGGTTCAACTCAACAAATCAATTAATTTAGTTGCTAAAACCCTAAAAGAGGAACCACTTTCTAAAAGAAGTATCGAAACTGTTGATGTCATAGAAAAAACTAATAAAAAGAGTGACTAAAGGAAGCATAAATAAATATGCTTCTTTTTATTTAGCAACTTTTTTAAAAAATTAAATTAGTTTGTTGTTAAACACCTCTTTAAAGTTCCCTTATATATGAGAGCAAGTGAAGAGCGCGCAACTCTCAAAAATAATATTAAAGGAGATTTTAATTATGGCATTTACAAAAGAATATGCAGCAAATGTAACGGTGAACAAAAAAGAAGTGCTGGACATGATGAAAGCCCAACGAGCTATGTACGACAAAGGTATTATTAAACAAGATAGAGCTGGACTCGTAGCTGACTTGGCTAATGTAGTTGGAGTTTTGAGTATGTTCGGACAATCCACGCCTGGTGGTATTGCAGGGGCTGTGACTCAGGCAGTATTGGCATCGGTTCCAAGTGAAAAGGCAGCTTTAGATGCTATGGTTAAAGAGGGACACTTTCAGATGGGTTATTTGGCAGACTGGTTTGATGCCAATCCTAATTTTGACATCATTGAAGTGAAACTCCCATTCATTGAATATGAAACTCAACGTATTCGATTTGTGACGGGTAGAGGAGCGATTCAACGTGTTCATAAAAAAGGTGGTCCATGGATGAATTACTAAAATAAAACTAAAGAAGCGCCGTAAAGCGCTTCTTTTTTCATTCAAAATAGTCCTGAATAACCTTCATATCAAAGCTGTTTAAAATCTCATACTGCATTGATGCATTCTTTTTAGGAGTTCCATCATAATCATAGACCTCGACAAACTTATTATCAAATAACGTCATTGCAAGTCTTTTTATTGTAACATCCATTTATTTTGTTATAAATATTAGTATTGAACTATTCTGAGGTGTACATTTACATGGAAGTACTCCACTCATCAAACCGTGCGTAGTATGTATATGACTGAATAATTATCATGTTTTAAGATGAAAAAACCGGCAGGACGTGAGAGTCTCTCAACGTTCTGCCGGTTTTTCACATTTATTTTTCCAGACCTACTTAGTCCAGCAGGGCAATAACCGAGTCAATATACTGCTGTGCCCATGTGGCAAAAGGTAGATCTGCATCCCAAGTGACTTGTTGAGTCGCTTTGGCTTCACCCCATACCAATATACGCTGGTACAGGAGATGGACTCGAAGGCGTTCAGCAAAATGCTGACACCGTTTCACATCCTCCGCGCAGATCAGCTCCCGGTAAGTACATAGAAAGCTTTGAGCTAGCTCAGGCTTACGATGGCGAAGATACATAGTCGTTATTTTGGTCAGATCGGCGGTGCCATCTCCAAAATACGAAGTCGTAAAATCGAATAAACCACTAATCTGCCATTCATAAGGAGCCTCCTGCTGCTTCTCCATGACCAAATTCTCGGACTTATAATCACCCATGACAAAACTATAGACCGACATGGCTTCAAAAGCAGACCTAGCCTGACTTAGCTGCTCGTCCACCCATTGTATATCCTCATCGGTAATCCTAGAATACTGGGTAGCATCCTGTAACCAGTATTCAATCGTGCCATATAGCCAGTCCGAATACGTTCCCGCAAAGGGTACAATTCGCTCAGCTACCGGATCATATTCCCCTGCGTTTGGCACCTTCCAGTGATGGAGTTCGGCGAGTGTATGTGCCAGCATGCTGGCAATCTGCCGTTCCTCGTCTGGTTTCAGTGATGCTTGCAAGGCAGGATCATGCAGATGCTGTCCCGGTAATTCTGGCATAATGGCATAACTCCAACCGAGAAGTTCTGTATCCTCATGAATCTGATAGGGGATCGGAACAGGAATAGTAGTGTGCTCTGCAAGCTGCTCTACAAAAAACTGTTCTTCCTGAAGCTGTCCGTTATATAACGGATTGCCTTTGAGGATGTATTCACCCTGAGAAGTGTGGATATGCAATGTCTGTCCCATAACCCCTTCAGCCGTTCGGCGATAATGAATGAGTGTGCCGAGATTGAGGTGGTCTAGCGCCTTCTGTAAATCCTTCTCTGCCACTTCCCCAAGAATATTGGTGGCAAAATAAATACGAGTTGTCATAGAACCCTCCTGACTACTCCTTAGTCCAGTTCAGCTCTGGAGAACAGGTCATGAATGAGATCATGCTGTTCACAGGCCTGTTTGAACCCTCGGGTGAACGTTATAAGGGCATCCTTGTTATCCGCCCCTCCTTGGAAATATGTTAACTGTCTTGTTCGTCTTCATCGATTTCGAAGGTGTCGGGATCAACTAGCCCACGCACAAATGCTTCAAAATTAGCAGCCAAGTATGTAATCTCGTAGTCATCTTCTTGATCGACATGAACTACACAAGGCTCCCCCTCCTGGCCGCAGGAGCGATAATCCAGCATTACAACATCGTGACCAGCCGATGGACAATCACAGATAACGATTCCGAGATCAGGGTATCCCCAATCTTCAATCATGAACCGGCTTCCAAATTCCCCGCCCAGGGAGTACATTTTATCCCGTCCAATGCCCAGGATGCTTGTGATCGCAATGTGATCCTCGGCCCAGGAAGTTGCTCCTTGAGTAGGGAATGCAGTGAGCGTTGGAACGCCACCATTCTGGGTATTCATCAGCTGAATGTAAGAAGCAGGCAGCTTGTACCCTAATTCCCGCTCAATCGATACAATCATTTCCTCGTCAAAAGGCTCGGAGACATGGTTATCTAACGCATAATCGCTCTGCTCCCAAAATGATACAGGAGCATAGGTTCCAGAGGCGGCTCTAAGGTGATTCAATGTCCCACGACGTTCCCATTCATCTCGTTCCGTTTTATATCGTTGCAGGTCTTGTTGCATCTTTTCCGCTTTGGGCCTGAGCAATTCGAGGAACTCCAGCGTAGAATCGTCATGTGGCAAAAGCTCATTCGCTCGCTCAAAAGCCAGTAATGCCTTTTCATAACTTGCAATGTAGGTATATGCGTATCCTAAACGGTATTGCCAGAGCGGATCATAGGTTCCTCTCTCATGAACAGATAGTAACTGCTCAATCGCTTGACGGTATCGTCCCGTATTGTTGTAAGCTCTCGCCAGTTGACCAACTATATCGTAACTACGGTCAGATTCCGGGATGTTATGAATATGCTCTATAATGCGCTTGTACTCGTCCTGTTCATGCCAGGCATCCAGTTGTTCCAGTAGTTCTCTTTCCATCATTACACCTCATCTCTATAAATACGGAGTCTTCCTTAATTTGTATATGTACATTGTACAAGGTCTAAAGTCAAAAAAACACTCCCGTCAGCAGACCTCCATGAAGGCTTCCACTAAGAGAGTGTTTTGGTAATGCCGCTAGGCATATTCGGGTGAATTCCATATTCGATGCTGATCATGCCGCTAGGCATGTTTCGTAATCAAAAGCGAACTTTTTAAACTACCTCTTATAGATCGTCGAAGCCGTTGTCGTCGCCGACTTTACCGTAATTACGGGATTTAGCTTCGAAGAAGTCTGTTTTGGTTGCATTCAGCGCTTCATCGGAGAATGGTTTGATCCAAGGCATGCAGTTTACATCAACGCCTTCATACGCTTTTTCCATACCCATCAAACGCAGACGTTTGTTAGCGATGTACTTGATATAATCTTCCAGCTCATTCAGGTCAATGCCACGAACGTTGCTGAGAGTGTAGTGTGCCCAGTTCGTTTCGAGCTCAACCGCACGGTCAATCGTTTTGTACACGTATTCCATGTTCTCTGGTGTATTCAGTTCTGGGAAGTCGACCAACAGTTGCTTGTACACTTCTGCGAAGAAGTAGCAGTGTTGGTTCTCATCACGCTGAATATAAGAGATCATTTGACTAGTCGCCATCATTTTCTGGTCACGGGCCAGATTGTAGAAGAAGGCGAATGTACTATAGAAGAAGATACCTTCAAGGATCAGATCGGCAACCATCGCTTGGAAGAACGTCTGTGGAGACGGCTCATCCCGGAAGCTCTGATAGATATCAGCGATAAACCGATTACGATCCAACAATACCGGATCATGCTTCCAGTATTCGAAGATTTCTTTTTGCTCCTGATCAGATACGATGGAAGACAGAACGTAAGAGTACGATTGGTTGTGAACAACCTCTTGTTGTCCAATGATTGCAGAGATCGCTTCAAGTGAAGAATCGGTAAAATAACGTTTAACATCACCAACAAACATAGTTTGCATGGAATCAAGAACAGCGAGTAGGGAGATGTTAATTTTGAATGTACGTTTCTCTTCCTCTTCCAGTTGAGCAAACTGGGAAGCATCTTTGGACATCGGAATTTCGTCCGCAATCCAGTGGTTAAGCAATAACACTTTGTACAGCTTGTACATGTGAGGCATACGAATGTCGTTCCAGTTCAAGATCCCTGAGCATTCGCCTTCAATGATACGTGTCGATTGGTTAGGGGCTTCGGTATTGAAAATTTTCTGTACTTGCATAATCCGTTCACTCCTTAGAAATATTCACTGTTAACTACGCTGACAGAACAACCTTCCGATCGCTGTTATCCCCAGATTTCTTGATTCCCTTTTTCGAGGGGGAAATCCAGGGATAAAGGCGAGCGCTCCGCTTCTTCAGGTTTTTTCTGTCCTCTTCGTTAATGGTGAATTTTTTAAATGATTGTTGTAGTAAAAATATCTATATCAACATCGAAAATGATGTTGTGATCGGTTTTAGGCAAAAAAGTACCAGAGCAACGCTATTTTGCATTCAAAACAGGATGCCCTGGTGGTCATCGTAAGTCTAGTAGATATTCTTTAGTTGATCAGCTTGCGCAAGAATCACATTCTTCAATCGTTAATGCACGGCTACGTACATAATACGTAGATTTCAAGCCAGCTCTCCAAGCGTGCAGGTGCAGTTCCAAGAACTCCGTTGCTTTGATGTCTGGACGAACATACAGGTTGAAGCTTTGGCCTTGGTCGACGTGACGTTGGCGAGCAGAAGCCATATTAATGGAAGCATGTTGATCCACCAAGAAGGCTGTTTTGTAGTACCAGATCGTTTTGTCGGACAGATCCGGTGCCGGGTTCGCAATTTTGTATGTTGTTTTCTCTTCATAAGATAACAGTTCATACAATGGATCGATACTGGCTGTGGAGCCGGCAATAATAGAAGTCGATCCGTTTGGTGCAATGGCGAACAGCCAAGCGTTACGTACACCGTTTTGTTGTACTTCAGCTTGCAGGTCTTTCCATTGTTCTGTCGTTACAAATTCACCTACGCGCTCACCGGAAGTGTACTCGCGTTGATCGAAGTATTTACCACTTTCCCAGTCAGAGCCTTTGAATTTCGGATAATGTCCTTTTTCTTTGGACAACTCCATGCTGGCTTTAACGAGCAGGTAGTTAATTTTCTCATACAGGTTATCGTTATACGTAACAGCCTCTTCAGACTCCCAACGGATGCCTTCAAGAGCGAGCAAGTGATGAAGTCCGAATGTTCCCAGACCGACTGCACGGTATTGGCTGTTTGTGTATTGGGCTTGCAGTACTTCAATATTGTTAATGTCGATTACGTTGTCCAGCATACGAACCTGGATCGGTACCAGACGCTCCAACACATTATGAGGCACGGCACGTGCCAAGTGAATGGAGTTCAGGTTGCAGACAACGAAGTCGCCAGGTACTTTGGAAATGACGATACGTGTTTGTCCATCTTTCGTAACCAGTTCTTCCTTTTCTACTACAGTAGCAGATTGGTTCTGCATAATTTCAGTACACAGGTTGGAAGAGTAAACCATACCGTGAGCACTGTTCGGATTAGTACGGTTAACCGTATCACGGTAGAACATATAAGGCGTTCCTGTTTCCAACTGGGATTTCATCACACGTTTCATGATATCAATCGCTTGAACTGTAATCCGGGACAAGAGCGGGTGATTAACAGCCTCTTCGTACTTCTCACGGAATGTTCCTTCGCCGAAGGACTCGTCATAGAAGTCTTCAAGTCCGAGTGCACGACCATTCTCGTCTTTCCAGCCCATAACTTTCTTCGTTTCGTGTGGGCAGAACAGATTCCACTCGCCGCGGCTTGCTACACGTTCCATGAACAAGTCAGGCAGACATACACCGTGGAATACGTCATGCGCACGCATCCGCTCGTCACCATTGTTCAGCTTTAGGTCGAGGAATGCCAGAATGTCTTTGTGGAAGACATCCAGGTATACGGCAATCGCACCTTTACGTGTTCCAAGTTGGTCTACGCTAACTGCTGTGTTGTTCAGCTGACGAATCCAAGGAATAACGCCTGAACTTGTGTTTTTGTGACCACGGATGTCTGAACCACGGGCTCTGACTTTACCAAGGTATACGCCAATGCCGCCGCCCATTTTGCTTAGACGTGCAACATCTGTGTTGGAATCGAAAATTCCTTCAAGGGAGTCGTCCACCGTGTCGATGAAGCAACTGGATAGTTGTCCAGCTACTTTTTTACCAGCATTGGACATCGTAGGTGTAGCGGCCGTCATGTACATGTTACTCATTGCCCAGTAGGCTTCTTTAACCAGATCCATCCGTTTGTCAGCAGGTTCTTGGTGCATCAGGTACATCGCAATAACCATGTAACGTTCTTGAGGCAATTCCATAACTTTTCCATCAAAATCGTGAGCAAGGTAACGTTCTGCCAATGTGAGCAAGCCGATGTAGTCGAACAACAGATCGTTGCGGTAATCAATGCATTCCGCTAGCTCGTCAATCTGTTCTTTGCTATAGCATTCGAGCAGTTCTTCCCGATAGATCCCTTTCTTCACAAGATCTACGAGGAGAGGATGGAATGCACCGTAAGGCTCGTCCGGATAAGATTTGTATCTACGGTTGGTTGCCGCTTTTTTGTATAGAGAAGTAAGTAGGGAGCGTGCAGCTGCAAACTTCCAGTTTGGCTCCTCTTTCGTTACGAGCTCCAGTGCGCTCATCATAAAAGCATTACTGATCTCGTCCCCGGTAACTTCATCACGACGGAGTTTGCTCGTCACTCCTTTTACCAGACGTTCCTTGTCCAGCATGTCTAGCCCATCGAGAATACGGTCGGCGTATACAGAGATACGCATATCGTCAAAGGCAAGCTGGCGGTTGTTCGGCTTGGTCACAACTTGTGGCATGAATATTCCTCGCTTTCGCATGTTTAAGAGATAAATTGGAGAAATTCTTTATATAAAGAATTGAGTGTTTTCTTACGTTGATAGAACATATCGATTGCATACTGCGGACTTAGCGGCGGTAACAGGTCAAGGCTTAAAGCGGTCAAAACAGAGTCAAAACGCAGCACAAATGCAAACCATGGTCATATAAAAAGCATTCTCCCCGCCTTGCGGCTGAAAATGCCCATGGATGCTCTGACTTCCTGCTTGTCACATCTTGCTTCATTCGACAGAACAGGGTGCTGTATGTAAGCTTTGGTCTGATAGAGACGTGCCTGTAATTTGAGGTGCCGGGTGCAGTCCAAACAGCCCCGTTAACCTCTACGTCAACTCTGTTTCGAGAAAGCGATTTACACCTACAGGGACGTGCATTTGAAGGTGATTTCATCCTGTTTTTCACGAGAAGACAGAAGGTGACTAATCGAAGCGGGGTAATCCAGTTTCACTACATTTTGTTGCTGTTAGAATACTGTAACCCAACATATAGTGTTTGTAAACAGGGTAGACACCGTGAAACGTAATTCCGAGTATACCAAAAATGCCGAGATTCCGCAAAGGAAAAGGTCTGGAAGATTTGAAGATTCTTCAAAAAAAAATTTCGCCGAAATCGAATGACGTGAACACGTCAGTTTGAATTATTACGTATTCAACTGGTAGAATAAAATGTGTCAAAAACGAATCAATTTCATAAAGCCTTTAGCTGCTTCAATCCAGGCTAGATGTTGATCAAAACGAATTAACTTGTCTACATCTAATCCATTTTAGTGAGTTATGAAATTGATTCCAATAGACTAAATTCAGCGGCAACGGTTGTTCACGGATGCCCAGAGGAGGCGAAGCAGCATGGCCATAGCAGAGGTAACAGTCATTCCAATTGGAACAGGCACGACGAGTTTGAGCAGTTATGTCGCAGACATGCAGAAGGTGTTGGAACATCAGCGGGGCATTACATATCAACTCACCTCAATGAGCACCATTATTGAAGGGCCGCTTAACGAAGTCTTTACGGCGATTGCAGCTCTGCACGAAGCTCCGTTTCTATCAGGCGCCCAGCGCGTCTCCACTTCCGTCAAGATTGATGATCGTCGTGATAAGCCAGATGCCTCAAGCATACAGAAGCTGCAGTCGGTGAATGACAAGCTTGCATCCATGCCTCAGCGCCCGAATTAATTAGATACGTATATATGAATAGCGATGTTTAAAGAGCGAATGTTGCTGGATGATTGTGATCCTGCGGATTCGCTCTTTAGTTTGCACAACAACATGGATCGTCTAGATTGAGAGATAGAATAAAGGGAATACGTATGAAACAGACAGGCGAATCAGGAGTTTGTCTATTTTGCTATGTACTTACTGCGGTCTCACAAGTCTAAAAGGCTTGAATTATTTTCAAATATTAAATAACCTCATGGGGATCAGCCCAATTTTACCTAGAGCCCGGTCTGGAGAGGCACTGCTGCATATAGTGAACTGTACCTCAAATCGAAGGAGGGGTTTTACATGAGTGGAGTTGTAGGTGGATACGGCGGCTGGACATCGACTGGCGCGATTCTGGTATTGTTCATTCTGTTGGTTATCATCACTAAGGCGTTCCTCGTTTAAAACATTTCCATGATCTGAATATTCTAACCATAAGGGAGGGTTCTCAATGAGCGAAGTAGTTGGAGGCGTAGGATACGGCGGCTGGACATCCACTGGTGCGATCTTGGTTTTGTTCATTCTCCTTGTAATCATCACTAAATCCTTCTGGGTATAATGATGAAGAGCTCTACCGGGTAACCGGTGGAGTTTTTTTAGTAGACAAGCTTCGGTAGGTGACTTGATGCATAAAACGGATATGACCAAACAAAGTGCCCATTTTGTCAAAAACAAGGCTTTCGCCCGGTCCAGAGGTAGGCTAAATACATAGCTTAGGGGTGTAGGCAAATGCTAAGGAGGAATGAACGATGAGCGAAGTAAAACCAAACTCACCGAACGGACAGGGACACGTATATGGACAAATGGGAGGTCATGAGCATATGTATGGACAATACACAGGTCATGAAGCATATGGTTATGGATGTGGCGTACCTATGGGATATGGATATGGTTATGGTCATCAACCTAACCAAGCACCTGTAATGCACGGATACCACCACGGTTATGCAGCTCCTTGTAAGCAAGGTGGCGGAAGCTGGGGTTCGATGGGAACAATCCTTGTGTTGTTTATCCTGCTTGTCATCATCTCCAAAACGATGTTCATCTAATTGACGAATAGGAAAGCTTCTTATAGAGAGGGAATAAAGTGTAAACGAAGTAATGCGGGTGCCGAGTAGATCGGCGCCTTTTTTCTTTGGCTCTTATGCCCACAGACATATTGTAATCCAAACTTACCTTAGATAACAAAGCCGATGGAAGAGGATTATCGCCATACTTATGCCCTGCTCATGACCAAGACGTGGATTTAAAATGAACATAAGATACATGAGACGGGTAGATGGAAGGGGTAATTGAGATGTCAAAAAAGACAAACATAACAAATGGGTTAGGGAGAACCAAGAAGATGAATAAGTCGAAAACCATACATAGATCAACACAGAGCATGAGGATTCTGGAAATACAGTTACGACCAGTGTTTGATCTAACGGCATATGAGGATGGGTTCGTGTTTGTATCGGCTTCGTTTGGTTATGACGGCAACCTGTATATCTTATGGATTGATCAGATTCCAGAACGTGAGCGTGGGATGTTTGTCCAAAGTGATCTGCAGCAGAAACGGGTCTATAAGGTACTGATCGTGGACAGCATTCAGAATTGTGTACAGGGGATAACTACGCTGGAGTCGCATTTTAATCTGCACTATGTTCAGCCGCTAGGAGAAGATCTTCTGCTCGTTGGAGCACGAAGCCGCTATTATGGGCAGGATCGCTATGATCTGAATGGCAAAATTGTTGACCGAGAGGGTCAATTACTGCATGAATTGCTGCTGGGAGATGGGATCGAACGAGTACAGACAAGTGTCGAAGGGAACATATGGACAAGTTACTTTGATGAAGGGGTATTTGGAAATTTCGGGTGGACTGAGCCTGTCGGTGCACCTGGATTAATTGCGTGGAATAGACAGGGCGAGCAGATCTATGTGAACACCAAGGCCGATATTGCAGATTGTTATGCACTGAATGTGGTGTCCGATCAGGAGGTGTGGTTCTATTATTATACGGACTTCCAGTTAGGACGGATCACAGATCCGTATGACCAGTCACAGGTATCGTTAGTTGAGACAGGGCTGTCTGGTTCTCATGTCGTTGCTACGAATGGTACTTTTGCGTTGTTTCAAAGCGGATATAACAAGAAAGGGCAATATTCATTGCTACAGCAACATGGTGAGAATAAGCTAAGTCTTGCACAGAAGTTTTCCTTTGTTAGTGTAGATGGGGAGGCGGATGAACTGAATGTATTGGACGGAAGAAAGGATCAGTTACTGTTCAAGGAACGTAGCCATCTGTACATGGTCTCATTGGATGAGTTACCCAGCGTATAAGATCGGTAAAGTTGCCACGAGCATAGGATGATCTCAATATGAATGGACATGGAAAAACACCCGGAACCCAATTCCGGGTGCTTTGTGTGTGTATGTTTTCAATCTTCTCAAGAATAAGTGACTTCCAAAACAACAAAAGCCCTACCTCTCTTTTGTCCTTGCGGCTCCGATGACCGCGCCAGTGTGAATGGGAAAATCTTGTGAAACTCTGTTATACCGGGTCATGTGATGCAGGTTCTTCAATCTCCATAGGTTAGTGAACAATTCGCTGCGGTCGCAGCATGAAGAAAATATTCCGGGGTTAAAAGAAGACAGAAAATCATTTGAGGTTTAAAACCAACTCTTAGAGTATACCACACTCTGTAATTTTTTGCAAGATAAAGGAAAGAGAGCTTGTTCCACAGCCATTCTGCCGTGTGAATATGATGATCTGAATAGACATGGCTTAAAGTGGAGTTGAGCGCCGGACTATATCATGACTTATGAAAAAAAATCAGAAAAATTTCATGTTTTCTCTTCAAAGGTGTAATCCTCTTCAAATGTTTCAACGTAGGTTATAATATGAGGGAGCATAATGAAAGGAGCCCTCGGATGACAGAATCGATGGATGACAGCAGAATAATGCGGCAGATTGCAGAGCGGGATGCTTCGGCGCTGGAGCTTTTATATGACCGCTACGAGCGGGCTGTATATTCCTTTGCTTACAGAATCGTGGGTGATCCCATGACGGCAGAGGAAACGGTTCAAGAGCTGTTCTTGCGTGTCTGGAATAACGCTGAACGATATGAGGCCTCACAGGGGAAGCTGACCACATGGATGTTTGCGATCACACGTAACATTGCAGTGGACATGCTGAGGCGTAAGTCCAAAGGGGCAGCCACAACGACGGTGGAGCAAGAGACACTGACGGCATATGCCGATGAATATACGAATACAGAAGCAGAAGTAGAGCGTAAATGGGAAGGTATTCGAATTAAGGAAGCACTATCCCAGTTGAACGGTGATCAGCAACAGGTGATCGAATCGATCTACTATGCCGGATTAACGCAACAAGAGGTATCCAGCAGATTCGGGATTCCGCTAGGTACAGTGAAGAGCCGTGTCAGGCTTGCGATGAGACAGCTACAGAAGCTGCTTGCTGATGCTGAATTGCATTCAGACACGGGAAGGGAGGGCATACATCCATGATAGAACGACATGAGGAGTGGTCTGATCTGGCAACGATGTATGTGCTAGGTGGACTGGAAGCAGAGGAAGTGGAGGCATTCGAGGCTCACTTGAAGGAATGTGATGCTTGCCGCCAAGAGGTGAAGGAATTGCAGGAAGTAACGGGCTTCCTGCCACTAGCGGCGGAACCTGTGGCACCGCCGCCAGGCATGAGAGCACGTGTGCTAAGCAACGTGCTCGGACAATCGCAGGAGGGAGCCGAGGCGAAGCCGGCCACTGCTCCTGCGCAGCCTGAAGCACCTGCTGTGCTTCAGGCAGATCTTGCGCCGCCCCGCGGAGAGGCGGCGCAGCCCGAGCCAGGCCTGCCGCCGGTAACGGCGGTGCCTGCGGCTCGGGCGGAAGAGGCTGCACAGGCACAGCCGTTGCAGCCTGGAGGGCGCGCGCGTCCGCGCGGCAGCCGCGCATGGCGCGTGGCGAGCGCTGGCCTTGCGGCGGCTGCGCTGGTGCTGGCGATCTACGCAGCACAGCTGCAGAGCCAGCTCAGCTTGCTGACGCAGCAAGCTGCCGGGTCAGCAACAGCGCAAGCGCAGCTCGCCGAGGCGCAGGCGCAGAATGCGCAGCTGCAAGAGCAGCTGGCGTCAGCGTTAGCGCCTGCCCAAGGCATGCAGACCGGCGAAGCCGTCAAGCTTAGCCCTGCAACGCAGGACATTGTAGCGCAAGGTCTCGCAACGATTGTCATCGACAATAAGGGCACTCATCTCGTCGTGCAAGCGGAGAACTTGCCTCAGCTAGAGGGGAAAGAGGCATTTCAGGTATGGTTAATCAAGGGGGGTACCCCGCAGAATGCCGGAACCTTCTTAAGTCGTGATGGCACAGGAGCTGTCTATTACACCTTAGAATCGGTGAATGATTATGATACCGTAGCGATTACCCTAGAGCCGGATGCACTGGGTGATCAACCGAGAGGTACGATGATTTTAGCCGCCAAAATAAAAGGATAACGCTCCCTCTATATGACCCAAAGGCTGCTTCTTAGGAAGCAGCCTTTTTGATGTGCATAGGCTCTGATCCTTTAAATTGTGATTATGAAAATATTGTAATATTGCCTCGCTTTAGATTGTACTAAAATCATTAAGTTTTTGGACTCAAATAACCGATAGTATCCTAAGAGCTATATCCTTAATCTGCCTTAGGTTTATCGAGGTAGAGTGGGTTGCACAGAGAGAGTGAGGGGTTTGGGTGGAAGTTTACCGTTCCTTTATCTTACGTTTGCTACGAAATTACCTCATCGGTTCATTAGGGGCTGTTTTTGTCGTGGGTACTGTCGTTATGGTATCTACCTTGCAAATACCAAATATTCAATTTCTACGTTTACTAGCGATTGTGCTGATTTCGCTTGTGTTTATGCTGAGTGCGGAATGGCTTGCTTTTCGTGTGCAGCTTATGCCAATCCGGCGTTTTTTTGTTACAACAGAGCGCCATTCAAAGGCACAGATGGACAACATGTATGAGAAAATTCACCGTTTTCCAGGACGAACCATCTACCGAATCATGATTCCACATCTATTAGGATTCTCACTACCCGCTGCGGGATTAACACTATGGATGCTTGATAGGGGTTGGGTGGAGTTCCCCACCTTTTATGTTTCGCTTGCAGCAGCATGCGCTATTTTGATTGCAGTAATGCATGCACTGATCGAATATTTCCTTACAGTTCGGGCGGTAAGGCCGCTTTTGCTAGAAATTCGCCGCCAAGGTAAGCAGCAGTTTGGGATCGAGCCCTCACTTGATGGGCGTGTGCTTGTGTCGATTCAGCGTAAGTTCCAGCTTAGTACAGCACTAATCGGACTATTTCCCTTGTTTTTGTTTTTCCTGGCAACGTTTATTCGGTTACAGTACATGGACCCCGAATTTGCCAAAGAGTATATCGTATGGGCGGTGCTCGTTGTTGTGTTAGGGGCAGGCTTTGCGCTTGTGGGTAGCTGGCTGCTCATCCGCGATGTACGGGATCCTGTTGCTGATTTAACGAAAGAGATGAACCGAATTCAGGAAGGTGATCTGGGGAGACGAGCCCCGGATTTATATGCAGATGAATTTTCTGCACTAATATCTGGATTTAACATGATGATTAACCGGCTGGAGATGAGGCAGGAGCGTAATAGACAGCTGCTTCAGAGCTATTTCTCGACGCTAGCCGCTGCTTTGGATGCACGGGATAAGTATACGGCCGGTCATTCCATGCGGGTCGCAGAATACTCGCTTCTTATTGGCAAGCTCAGTGGCATGAATGAAGAGCAGGCTGACTTATTGTACAAATCCGCATTGCTGCATGACATCGGAAAGATTGGCATACCTGATGAAGTGCTGTTGAAGGATGGCAAACTTAGTGATGAGGAATTCGCAATTATTAAAACTCACCCTGTTCTGGGTGAAAATATATTGCTGCAGATCGAGCCGGTCGATGCTATGGCAGACTTCTTACCTGGCGTCAGATCCCACCATGAACGGTATGATGGAAGAGGTTATCCAGACGGTAAGGCAGGACTGGATATCCCGCTCTTTGGCCGCATTATCGCAGTAGCGGATGCATTTGATGCGATGACCTCGGATCGTCCCTATCGGAACGGGATGAGCCATGAGAAGGCATTAATGATTCTAGAAGAAGGAAAAGGATCCCAGTGGGATCCCTATTTTGCAGGTTTGTTTATTGACGAGTGGCGACGGCAACGGCAGCATCTTCAAAAACCGCCTGGGCAAGAGATTAGCTGATCCCTTGGGTCCATTTTGATTCTTTTCTGCGTCGGCGGTGGAGAGCCAGGCCAGTGATGATGGTGAACACGCATTCTCCGAGGATGACTGCACCCAGCGCATCGTAGATGACATGTTGTTTGATCAACAGTGTGGATACGATAATGAGTGCAGCTCCGCCAGCTACCCATCGTTTGATGGATTTACGAATACTCGGAACGGAGAGTACAGCACGCATGACCAGATAGGAATGGAGGGCATGAATGCTTGGGAAACAATTATATGGGCGATCCTGACTGTAGAGCCATCCAACAATAGAGGTACCAAGACCTGTCCCCGTTAGCTCCGGGCGCGGCACCATGGTCTGAAAGTTAAAGTAAATGAGATAACAGATCCAGACACAGATGTTCATAGACAACAAGACGCGGTAATACATGAGTCGATCCTTAGCGCACAGATACGCCAATACGCCAAATACAAACGGATACCAGCCGAGATAAGGTATGGACATTGCGGGCAAGAACGGAATCATTTGGTCGACAGGGGAGCTCAATATAACGAATCCGCGTTCTGGGCTATTCAGAATATCATAGAACATTCCCATGACAGCCAAGGACAGCATCAAGCTTAGCGACAGCCAGTAGGATTTACTTTTTAATAATTGCACAGCAGGCTTTCTCCTTTCATTCATGTTCAGGTACGAACATGATCACACAATTCAACTAGTTCAAATTTAAACAACAATATATTTTACTACGTCCAGACCACAAATTGAATCCTGATTTGTGTATATTTGTGTATTCTTTTGACGAATAAGAAATGCGGAAGCGGAAGTGGGCATGATATGATAGAGGTACATACGGACAGGCGGCGCTAAAGCCAGTAAAGTCGGACAACAGGAGTGAGCGAATGCAATTTTCAAAAATGTTCGTATTGAATATGGGGATGCTGATTACGATTGCATATCTCGCTAGTGTTTTCTATAAATATATCGTAATACGTGCCTCTTCTCGGGTAAAACAGATTAGTTCGGTACTTCTTCTCATTTTTGCGGGTTGGATTAGTACGGTTTTTGGATTCCGTCTCACGGAGGAAGTCGTCTTTGATCTCCGATACGTTCCTCTAATTGTTGCCGTTCTGACCTATAGGCAACCCTATAGCGTAATCATCATTGGTGTGGGGATTGGGCTATCGAGGCTAACGTTTGGCATTACAGATGCGACGTTGGCCGCCGTCATTAATATGTCGATGCTGGGTGTGATGTGCGCAGGTCTAAATATATGGATGAGGCGCAGCAACTACAGGCTGATTATTAAAGGCATTCTCGTCACACTCATCGTAAATGTGGTCAACACGATCAATATTGCTATTGTGGGCGTTATTCCGGCGGCATACTTTTTCTCACACATCATGCCTTATACACTTCCTACAGGCCTCTTGCTAAGTCTTATTTTTGCCTTCATACTACGAGACTTCCAGAATGAACAGAATCGTATTTTACTTATACAGAGTACGAACCGATTGTTGTCTGTGCAAAAAGAAGAATTGCAGAAAGCGCAGATTGTGCTAGAGGATCGAGCCAAACAATTGATGATCGCCTCGCAATACAAGTCTGAATTTCTCGCCAATATGTCTCATGAATTGCGTACCCCGCTGAATAGTGTCATTAACTTTGCGCAGATGATTAGCGAGAACGCGGATACGATGGATCAGGAGGATATCGTACGTTTTGCCACGATGATTGATCATTCTGGTCAAGAGTTATTAACGTTAATCAACGATATATTGGATCTATCCAAAGTAGAGGCAGGCAGGCTCGACATCGTATTGGAGGATATCAGTATCGCTCAATTGATTGAGGATGTCATGAGTCACTTTCAATTGGTCGCGGAGAAAAAAGGTGTCGAACTTGTGATGGAGCGCAAAAAAGGTGTGCCCGAGACATTATGGTCAGATCCCCAACGTGTTCAGCAGATCTTGCGAAACTTGATGTCGAATGCTATCAAATTCACTCCTCAGGGTAAAGTGCAGTTGACGATAAGCACCGAACAATCGAACAAGCTCTCAAGACCAGGACGCTGGCTCGTATTCGCGGTAAAGGATACAGGAATTGGCATCTCGGAAGATCAATTTGAGTCTATTTTTGAAGCGTTTCAACAAGCTGATGGCTCCATTAGTCGTAAATATGGCGGTACGGGATTGGGTCTGTCCATCAGCCGAGATTTGGCACGTTTGTTGGATGGAAACATCCAGTTGGAGAGTGTCGAAGGCAAAGGAAGCACCTTCCGCTTATACCTTCCGTTGAATCGTGAAAAAATGGGTTGACAATGATTGGACTGTGAGTAGAATTTGGGGTGACAACTAGCATTGGCCGGCGTTAGAAGCCTGGTCTAAGGAGTGTATCCCCATTCAGAAGATGGTCAAAGTAAACCCTCCCTCGTTTGCAAGCAAACTACGGCGTAAGGGTTCGAAACAACGTACCAATTTAGCAATTGCAACGTGGGAGGGTGTACCGGCAATTATTCTACAGACTTTGCTGGGTGGCCCATTTTTAACGGGATTTCTGCTGTACCTTGGAGCAGGGTCAAGACAAATTGGTTTTGTGCTCGCCATTACGACGTTTGTAAACATTGCACAGATTGGCGCAGCCTATTGGATGCAGCGCATTCGCAGTCGAAAGCGCATGCTCCTGTTGTTCGTTGGGGCGCACCGCATTCTATGGAGTGCAACAGGGCTTATCCCATTTCTTTTCCCGCAGGAATGGTGGGTAGCTATTTTTATAGGGATGTATACTGTAGCGTTTATTGCCAATACCATCGGCGGTATGATCTGGACATCGCTTATTGGAGACATTGTGCCAGCCAAGGTCAGAGGGCGTTATTTCGGAATACGAAACACGATTCTGAACGCTCTTGGAAGCGTATGCTTATTTGTTGGAGGTATTGTTCTGGATCGTTTTCCAGGCGGGACGGGTTTCCTCATTTTGTTCATTCCCGTATGGATCTGTGCGATTGCGAATACCGTCATTTATTTCTTTTATCCCGATGTGCCCTTTGAGCGTTCTACGGAAAAAGGTTTTTGGCGTATGTTCAAGAAGCCATTTCAAGATCAGTCGTTCTTAAAGGCAACACTCTTCTTGGCGGCTTGGTTGCTCATTCAAACGCTAATTGTTCCGCTATATTCCTATGTTATGCTTGATTTGCTTAACGTAAACTATCAGACCGTATCCATCATTACCGTAGTACAGACCTTGGTTATGATGATGGGATTCTACCTCTGGGGTAATCTCAATGCTAGATTCAGCAACAAAACGTTGTTGTTCTGGACGTTGCCGATCATAGCACTCTCCTGTTTATCATGGGGATTGATGTCGTTTATGCCAGTTTTGGTAGCGCTATTTTGCTCTCATATCTTTCTTGGCATTGGTGTGGGAGGCTTCAACCAGCTTGCCTTTAACTTCACCATTGGAGATACACCCAAAAGCGAACGTCCGATGTTTGTGGCGGTATATTCAGCATTAACCGGGGTAACTTCCTTTCTTGGGCCATTAATTGGGGGCTCGCTATATGAGAAAATGGAGAATTGGCCTGAACCGATGACATGGTTTTCGGCGTATGGCTTTCAGATGGGTGTAGGTGCAGCGATGTTAATTTTAACGTTTACCCTGGGTCGTCGGGTTTTATTGCGATAAGAGTGATCAGAAGATTGTTCTGTTATTAGAGTCGCCTGTGTAATATCCTTTAGTTCATTTAATATAGAGAAGAGGAGGGATGATTATGGAGCATATCGAAAAGAAGGCAGTGGTGATCGGAGCTACCGGTCTTGTCGGCGGTCTATTAGTAGATCGTTTGCTTAAGCATTCATCCTACCGTGAGATTCATGTATTTGTCAGGCGTCCATTGACGCTAGAGCATCCCAAACTGAAGCAACACATCGTAGACTGGGATCAACTTCATGAGGCTGCTGATTGGTTCACAGGTGTATCGGATCTGTATTGTTGCCTTGGAACAACGATCAAGAAAGCTGGCAGTCAGGAAAATTTCCGCAAAGTGGATTATGACTATGTTGTAGAAGCAGGAAAACTTGCAAAGCAGCACGGTGTTTCTCAGATGCTAGTGATCTCGTCAATGGGTGCGAATGCGGATTCGCGCGTGTTCTACAGCCGAACCAAAGGGGAGATGGAGGGTGCCTTAACTGTCCTTGGCTTCAACTCATTGCAAATCTTCCGCCCCTCTCTCATTCTAGGAGATCGGAATGAGACTAGAATTGGCGAGCAGTTGGGTGCTTACGCGATGAAGCTGCTGGATCGGTGGATGACAGGCAAGGCTGCTAAATATCGAGCGATCCCTGCTGCAACCATTGCCCAGGCGATGATCAATATTGCACTTGTGGGAACAAGAGGTCATCATGTTTATTCCAATGAAGTTATTCATGTGCTTGGAACAGAAGCTTCCGTGGTATAATAAGCATCACAAATGAGTTCATCGCTTGCTCCCTAAGGTGGCATGAGTACGAACATAAAGGAGAGTTAATCCATGAAAAAACCAATTTCTACGGATCAGGCGCCAGGCGCTATTGGTCCATACAGCCAAGCTGTCGATGCAGGTGATTTTATCTACACGTCCGGTCAACTGGGGCTGAACCCGCAAACGGGAGAGTTCGGTGCAGATGTACAAGAGCAGACTCGTCTTTCCCTAAGCAATGTGAAGGCGATCCTCGAAGCGGCTGGTACAACAATGGACAACGTTGTGAAAACAACCGTATTCCTGAAAGATATGAACGATTTCGTTCCTGTGAACGAAGTGTACAGCACATTCTTCACACAGCCATACCCAGCACGTAGTGCAGTTGAGGTTGCTCGTCTGCCAAAGGATGCACTTGTTGAGATTGAAGTTATTGCCCGTAAATAGGACAAGCTAAATCATACAACAATATAGAAATACATAAAAAGCCGATTCTCTGGTCTTATCGACCAGAGAGTCGGCTTTTTGAGTTACAATGTACTATGCAATGATATGCTTGGAGCAACCAAGCATTCGTGTTGGATGATGTTGAAAAACTCATCCTGGTGGTAAGTATATATAGGTTAATCCCGATCCTGATTACGGGCGAAGAAGAGCCATACCGCGTAAAGGGCAATGACGATCGCCAAGGAGATCGCTGTATAATAGACGGAAGTGACGTCTTTTTGCTTCAATGCAATGGCAATGTATGCCCACGTGAAGACGAGTGGATATACGCTATCGCGATAAGGGAAACTCACGAGGACTGCGAGAACAAGACCTACAATAAGCATAATAATCGTCCAAGTTGGTTCGCTGATGCCGAAGCCGTCCCAACCGATTTTGTATAATAACACCGCAACGTTGATAATGGTGGCTACACTCACCCATCCAAGATAGATGCTAAATGGCAGCTTTACAAGCCACATCTCGGCAGTTGTCGGTAGAGTGATGGCACGTGTTTTGAGATATAACACAATCAGAGATAGTAAGAGCAATACGATAATCAGTAGAGCGAGACCTGTCTGTAGGTTCTGAAAAGCAAAGATCCACGCCACGTTAAAGGCACAGCTGGCCAGAAACCAATATCCGAGCCGAGTGATCGAATCTCGTTTCCAGGATGCCGGGACAAACTGGTAAATGACGAAGCCAGCGAGCAAGAGGTAGATCAGTCCCCAGATGGCGAACGCATATCCCGCAGGGGTTAGTAAGACAGGGTACATATCCGACACTTCTTTGTTGGTTCTGCCGCCAATAGGCAGCGCATTCGAGAGGTAGTTCACAATGATAACAGCGATAAAACCAATAGCGTTTAACCACTTGTACGGATTATTACGTGACATGGTATTTCCTCCTTGGTTTAACAGAAATGAATGAACCACGGGTCAGTCTACAATGAATATACCCAGTTCTCCCACATTTTAATAAGGAGCACGCAAAAAAATATCCAAGACATTATGAGATTCTAGAAAAATTCACGCATGGAGACACATTTTAATCCCAGTCTGTCCCAATGTACGCAAGTTGAATCCATAATATGCCGATATAATGGACTTCTTGTACATTTATCTATAAAACAATAAGTACGCTTTGCTAATTAATAGAGCTGATCGGGGGAAGAAGATTGTTTACAAGAGAAGTGATGGAGAAGCAACAGACTTGGTTTTATGTAGCTGCTTTGCTTGTGGGGGCAGGCATTGGGCTGGGTATGCCCGATTGGGGTTCGGCTCTGGTGTATACCGTTTCACCTGTGCTCGCTTGTTTGTTATACAGCATGTTTGCGCAGATTCCTTTTCTACAGCTTAGAGAATCGATATCAAATCTTCGGTTTATAGGCGCATTACTAGTTGCTAACTTTGTTGTGGTTCCTATGGTTGTATGGTTACTTGTCCTCGTATTCCCGCAAACATCTGCTGTTTCGTTAGGGGTCTATCTGGTTTTACTAACTCCGTGTATTGACTATGTTATTGTATTCACTCAGCTTGGGAGGGGAAATGAGAAACTTATGCTTGCTTCCACCCCGATGCTGTTCATGGTGCAGATGATGATGTTACCGGTGTATCTATGGTTGTTCATGGGTGCAGAAGCAGCGCAGATTATGCAGCTTGGCCCTTTTGCCGAGGCGTTTCTGTTCCTGATTGTCATTCCGTTGTTGCTGGCGATCTGTACTCAGGTCGTATCTAAAGGCAGACCTAAGGGCGAGGCCGTATTAAATGCCACGGCTTGGCTACCCGTCCCATTGATGGCTCTTGCACTGATTGTCGTGGTTGCCTCTCAGATCGGGCAGGTGTATGAGGAGTGGGCTGTTATTGTTAACGTTCTTCCTATATACGTCGCCTTTATGATCGTAATGCCGCTATTCTCCCGTATAATTGCACGTATCTTCCGACTTGATGTGGGTGCAGGCAGGGCACTGATCTTCAGCGCCTCTACACGCAATTCACTGGTTGTACTTCCCTTGGCACTCGCGCTTCCTGCAGAATGGGCTGCCATAACGGCTGCTGTAATTGTTACGCAGACGATTGTTGAGCTGGCGGGAGAGTTGATTTATATTCGTGTGGTGCCTGCCGTGTTAATACAGGATTAGGTCGTTATTGGTCTAGAGATTTTCGATAATCTCCAGGTGTCAGTCCCTCCATTTTCTTAAATACTTTGCTGAAATACTTCTCGTCTTGGAACCCAACCATCTCAGAGATTTTGGCAATGCGCAGGGAAGGATTTTGAAGCAGTAATTTGGCATTATTAATCCGTAGCTTCCCAAGATATTCCGACCAGTTCAGACCGAACTGCTGTTTGAATTTACGAGAGATATATTCGCGGCTGAGATAGAAACGGGCAGAGATCTGTTGCAGAGACAAGTCCTCCTGATAATGAGCATCCATATAACGTGCAATCTCTTTCATCGGGTCATGGCTTGTATGGTGCTGCGCTGCTAGAGCTTTCCCAGCAGCGATAAGTCGCTGTTCTAACAAAGAGCGAAGGAGCGGGAGAGACAACTTCCCTTCACGATCAAATGGCAGCTCAGCAAAAGGTAAGAATTGCTCATCCAGCTTATCCTCTTCCTCTGTGGAAGACATACTTGCCGTGTCGTCAAGCCAACGCCCCAGCATCCATTCCATCTCTTGAACCCACTGGAGAACCTGTTCAGGTGTAACCGTATCAAGCCGGGTAAGCGGATCGATCCACTCGGCTACGGTTGCAGATACATTAGATTCACGCCCACTTATCGCTGCTAATCGCAAGGGCTCTTCCATTGTGGATAACCGAAGACCTTTAGCTGTTATGAACGAGTCCAATGAAGCATGGAATTTATGCTTAGTCTGTAAAGCATTTCGTCGCCACAGCCGCTGGCTCGCTTCCTGATACGTATTGGGAATACCAGATGGGAATACCTCACAAGAAGCAATACCATAGTGAAGACGACGCTGAATCGTCTGTTCCAGTCCAGTATTCACACGTTCCAGCACTGCCTGCATAGAGGATGGCGAACCCCAGTGCAGCAATACAACTTGGTCTGGCTGATCTAGGTGGCGGAACACGACCCCTTCATTAGGAGTGGATAACATCTCTGCACAGATATTGAGAACGGAGAAAACGAGCAGATCAGGCTGGCTGCGATATTTCGCCTGACAACCAGCATCGAGTTGAGATAGACTCGTGACGGCGATGTTGCATGTACTTACGAGCAGGGAGATGTTCAGCTCATTACGGATTCTCTCCATTTGAGTAGTACTGTTGCCACGCCCAACGACTAATTCCGTAAGCAAGCGGTCATGATAATGCGGGCGCATCGTATTCATGACCATGGATTGTTGCATCGTCTGCACACGAAGGGTCTCATCTTCCTGCCAAGCTTTAATAGCTTTTAACAAGGATGCATTAAGTTCCTCCGTTTCGACAGGTTTTAATAGATAATCCATCCCACCATAACGAATGGCATGCCTAACAAGCTGAAAATCATCGTACCCACTGATAACTAACACTTTGCTATGTGGGGTATGGACAGAGATCCACTCCAGTAACTCCATGCCGTCTTTGCCTGGCATACGCATATCGCTCAGTATAATTTGCGGCTCATGTTCAGTGATGATGTCAATTGCTTCGTGGCCATCTGCTGCTTCCAATAACGTGTCTACTCCCACAACTTCCCACTGCCCCAGTAGCTTAATTGCGTCGCGGACGTGTTTTTCATCATCGACAATTAGTACTTTCATGTTGCTCACTCTCCCGCGTAAATTTTAACGATGATCTGCACGCCATGTGGCTCCCTATTGCGGATATCTATCATTGCCGGGTGTTCTGTAGAGGAGTTGAGCCGCAGTCTTTGACCGACGTTACGTAGCCCAATGGACTCGTTCTCGTCTGTCTCTTTTCCTACGATCTCCGATGTACTTAATTCCTCGCGGAACCATTCCCGGATCTCGATAAGCTTCTCCTCTGGAATCGACGGACCGTTGTTCTCCAGATGAATTTCAACCCAATGATCGGTTGTCAGATGACTACGAATGCTAATATATCCCTTGCCAGGCTGAACATCAGCTCCATGCTTGAAATAATTCTCAATCAGCGGCTGAAGTGTCATGCGCGGCATCTCCACAGACAGTGTATCCTCGGCAAAATTCAGATTCACCTCTAAACGTTCACCAAAACGCTCCTGCTGCAGCTCCAGATATAATCGGGCATGCTCGGCTTCTTCCCGCAAAGTTACACAAGTCTGATCTCGCATACTGTAGCGCAACATTTTGGATAAGGAAGAGAGCAGTGCATAAGCTCGTTGTCCTTGCTGTTGAAGGGCAAGTGTACCGATAGATTGGAGCGTATTGTATAGAAAATGTGGATGAATCTGAGCTTGTAAGGCTCTAAGCTGATTGGTTTTGTTGGCGAGTTCAAGTCGATACTCCCTCAAGATCAAGTTATTCACCGTATCCATCATATCTCGAAAATGACGGGCAAGAACGCCGATCTCATCCCGACTTGTTAAGCGGATATCCACATGTAGCCTGCCTGCCTGAATCTGATTCATATAACGCATCAATTGTTTGAGCGGACCTGTAATTCGAATGGAGATAAACAGTGTAGCCACAATGACCATGATTAGTGCAGCGATTGCGATTAGAGCATTGTTCCACGTTAGCGTGTTCGCTCGCGCATATAACGTTTCATTAGGGATCTGTTTAATGATGGTCCAGTCTGCAAATGTACTGCCTATTTGTTGATAGACATACATGGAATGCTCTTGCTCGAAATGACCTGTACTTGTCTGAAAATGTACCTTCCCCGCACGAATATCATTTAATTCGGCAGCAACCTGCTTGTTCAATACAAGGCTATCACTAACCTGTGAATCTCCCTGATAGATGATCTGATTATGGCGATCCACGATATAAATCTGTTCCTTCGCTGGGTCATATAGTCGGCTGCTGATCGCCGCAATGCTGTCCATATTAAGATCAATTGACAGTACACCCAGACGTTCGGTTGAAGGGATGTCCATGATAACGCGATGGAGCGTAATCACTGTTCTTGAAGGGTCATCCGCAGAGGCAGCCTTGAATCCATACGTGTGGCTGGCGTGAGCTGATTCGATCCATATATCCTGACGGTTTCCATTCGTCTGTCCATGAAGCGAATCAGAATAAGCCTGCTTACGTTCTTCCCGTTTCGGGAAAGGGTTCGTGATGAGTGTAGACTGATTTGCTGCAAATGAGTGCAAGTAGAGCTGGAATACATCCGGAACAGCCGAACGGATCGTCTGTAACGTGGTGTACACCTCTGCCACTGCGCGATAATCCCCAGGAATCTTCGCTAGATTGCGTAGAAAATGGGGGTCATTATATACTGCGAGCGAAGCCCTTGCCGCATTATCGATGTAGTTATTCAGATTGGTTGATGCCTGATAGATCAGGCGTTTGTTCTCGGCAACGGCCTGCTCCCGCAAGGCTGTCTTGGTCTGAATAAACGTCATACTCATGGACGCGAGCAGAGGTAGAGTTGTAGCAATTAGCATAAATGCGATCAGTTTGGTACGGATACTATAATATTTTGTCATCGTTGCACCCCTTCTGGTTGCAGGTTAGGAAAGGACAATATTTTCCCCCCAACTGTTCACAAGCATCGGTGTTTCCTTGCGCTTCATTGGGGTTTAATAGACGAAGAGACCAATTTCATCCAATAGAAGGGGAGAACGATATGAAGCATCGGCATTCATCCCAGCTGTTACAGCAGCTTGTGTTCGTGGGTCCCTCCATCGTCTTTTTTATTCTCATCATCGTAGTTCCTTTCCTGCTGGGAACGTACTATTCCTTTACAGACTGGAACGGGGTATCCGCGAGTATTAATTGGGTTGGGTTTGACAATTTCTTGCATATCTTTACGAATGATCCGAAGTTCCAAACTGCGTTCTGGTTCACAGTGCGCTTTACGGTGGTCGGTGTAATCCTGACCAATGTGATTGGTTTTTTCCTTGCGTACTTCCTGACCAAACCACTCAAGACGAGAAACATCCTACGTACCATTTTCTTCATGCCTAACGTGATCGGTGGGTTGTTACTCGGCTTTATCTGGCAATTCATATTTGTGAAAGGGTTTTCAGCAGTTGGCGACGTGACCGGTTGGTCCTTCTTCAACCTTCCCTGGCTGGGGGATGAACCGACCGCCTTCTGGGGTATTGTCATTGTATTTGTCTGGCAGACTGCAGGGTATCTAATGGTCATCTATATTTCTTCCTTGACCAATGTATCCCCTGACCTGCTGGAAGCGGCTGAGATTGATGGGGCTAGCCGGTGGCAGGTACTGCGCAGCATTATTTTACCGCTCGTGATGCCTGGTGTCACGATCTGTCTGTTCCTTGCCATTTCGTGGTCATTCAAAATGTTCGATCTGAATCTGTCCTTAACCAAAGGTGGACCGTTCGGTTCAACCGAGTCCGTAGCCTTGAATATTTACAATGAGGCCTTCGTGAACAATCGGTACGGAATCGGGACAGCAAAAGCACTTATATTCTTCGTAATCGTTGCCATCATCACGATGATTCAGGTACGTCTGACGAAGAGCAAGGAGGTCGAGGCTTAGATGGAAACGAAGAGTAACTACCGGTTAAGTACCATCGCCACTGAGATTGTTATGGTGTTGCTTGGAATTCTGTTTCTGGTGCCGTTCTACTTCTTGTTCGTCAATTCAGTCAAGACATTTGGTGACCTGCTTACCAACTCAGCAGCATGGCCGGAAGTGTTCCAGTGGAGTAACTATGCTAACGCATGGGAAAAAATAAATTTCCCTTCTGCGCTGATGAACTCGCTTATTGTGACAGTAGTGAGTAATCTGCTGCTCGTACTAATCAGCTCTATGGCAGCGTACCGGATGGTTCGCAGCAACACCCTGTTTAATCGCATCTTGTTCGGGATGTTTATCGCAGCTATGGTAATTCCGTTTCAGTCTATCATGATTCCACTGGTTACTGTAACAAGTAATCTGGGTCTGATCGACAGTCTAGGTGGCTTAATCATCTGTTATCTCGGATTTGGTGCACCGATGTCGGTCTTCCTCTTCCACGGGTTTGTTAAATCGGTTCCGCTTGAGATCGAAGAGGCAGCACGCGTGGATGGAAGCTCCGCTTATGGCGTATTCTTCCGCATTGTCTTCCCACTCATGAAGCCGATGTATGTGACCGTCATTATTTTGAACACCCTCTGGATCTGGAATGACTATCTATTACCATCCTTGATTCTACAAAGCTCAAACTTACGTACAATCCCGATTGCGACCTTTGCGCTCTTCGGTCAATATACGAAGCAATGGGATTTGGCATTACCCGCTCTAGTCCTGGGCATCATGCCAATCATTATTTTCTTCCTGTTGATGCAGAAATACATTATTCAGGGGATTACTGCTGGATCAGTTAAGGGATAGGTGCGAGGGAGGTCGCTCCGGGATCAGGTGCGCTTTCGATCGCTGTTGCTCCTCGGTGGCCTGAATGTATGGATGCAAGGAAGCCACCGAGTATCAAAGGCGAGCGCTTCGCTTCTCCAGCGCATCCTGATCCCTCCGCTCCTGCCTCGCACGGAGGAAGTAGAAGGGGATTATGCCCGCAAGCCTTGGGCACAATCCTGGGAAAGAGAAGGTCAAAAGCAGGTGCCCGAGGGAGGTCGCTCTGGGATCAGGTGCGCTTTCGATCACTGTTGCTCCTCGGTGGTCTGAATGTATGGATGCAAGGAAGCCACCGAGTATCAAAGGCGAGCGCTTCGCTTCTCCAGCGCATCCTGATCCCTCCGCTCCTGCCTCGCACGAAGGGAGTCGAAGGGGATTATGCCCGCAAGCCTTGGGCACAATCCTGGGAAAGAATAAGGCAAGTCTCGCTATGCGAGGGGCACTTCATTTAAACTACATTAGGGAGAGTGTATGTATGAAAAAAATGACGAAGTTTACGCTGCTCATGCTCATTGCGTTTTCCGTTATGCTTGCAGGCTGCGGTAATGGCGACAAAAGTGGTAGCCCTATTAACACTGATCCGCAAGGGAGCGGAGAAGCCGCTACAGGCGATAAAACAATTAAAATCTTTCAATTCAAAGTGGAAATTGCGGAAGCGCTTAACCGACTCAAAGCTGAGTATGAATCAGCCCATCCTGGCGTCAAATTGGATATTCAAACCGTGGGCGGTGGTAGTGACTACGGTGCAGCATTGAAAGCGAAGTTCGCCGCAGGTGAGCAGCCGGATATCTTCAACGTAGGGGGATATCGTGAGCTAGATACATGGCTGGAATACTTGGAAGACCTGTCTGATGAGTCTTGGGCGAAGGATGCACTAGAAGTAGCGAAGGAGCCTATGATGAAAGACGGCAAGCTCTATGGGCAGCCCCTGGCATTAGAAGGATACGGCTTCATCTACAATAAGGATCTGTTTGCCCAAGCGGGCATCACAGAAATTCCAACGACACTGGAGCAATTGGATCAAGCTGCGCAGAAGTTACAAGCGGCAGGAATCACACCGTTTTCTAACGGGTATCAAGAATGGTGGGTACTCGGTAATCATAACGTGAACGTAGCATTTGCCAACCAAACGGATCCAGTGAAATTCATTGCAGGACTTAATGAAGGAACAGAGAAAATTCCAGGCAACCAAGTATTTGCAGATTGGATCAACTTGCTCGATTTAACACTGAAGTATAGTAACAAAAACCCGTTGACTACGGACTACAATACGCAAGTAACTCTATTTGCTACCGGTGAAGCTGCGATGATGCAACAAGGGAACTGGACGCAAGTACAGATTGACGGAATTGATCCTAACCTAAACCTGGGTATCTTGCCGATGCCAATTACGAACGAACCAAATGATAAATTGTTTGTGGGTGTGCCGAACTACTGGGTCGTGAACAAGAATTCGCAAGTAAAAGACGAAGCTAAACAATTTCTGGAGTGGCTCGTAACCTCTGATGTGGGTAAACAGTACATGACGAAAGAGTTCAAATTCATCCCAGCATTCAGTACGATTGAAGCATCAGAAGAGGATCTGGGTGATTTGGCTACAGACATTATGAAATACAGTCAGGAGAACAAAACATTAAGCTGGAACTTCAACCGTTTCCCTGAAGGGGTTCCACAAGAATATGGTAGCACGATTCAAGCCTATGTAGCAGGCAAATCAGATAAAGACGGCTTGCTTGATGCCTTGCAGCAAAACTGGGATAGTCTGAAAAAGTAAACAAAAGCTATTCTAATGACAATACATGTACGAATTCGCTAAAAATTAAATATTATCCACAGAAAAAGGTTATCCACACCAGTTAACGAAATGAAAAAAAGTAAAAGAATGCACAAAACGCGAGTAAAGCCAGCCAGAATATCGTTTCTGGTTGGCTTTTTCTTGTGATCTGCCGGACAATTAGGAAGAATGTTCATCTAGAACGGACAATAACTCAAATTGTCTTTAGGAAATGTGGATAATCGAAGTAAGAGATTCATACGATTAAGCACATGTTATCCAGTTCATCCACCACATGTGGATATCCTGTGACTAGAAACGACTAGATGTGGATAGGTCTAACGAATTTATAGGGTTCACTATTATCTATATTGCATTTTATTGATTAGTACTATATAGTTCTAATCATGAAAGAACAACAACCCAAAACTCAGAATACTCAGTCTACCCGATCTAAGAGCTCAAGTCCATTGAATCGAACAAAAGCGGTGGAAGTTGCCGCAGAGTTGTTTTTGCGCCAAGGCTATAGCTATGTCAGCATGGATGAGGTTGTACGAACAAGTGGAGTATCGAAATCTAACATCTATTATCATTTCAAAAACAAGGAGGAACTGCTGCAAGCGGTTGTACAGCACTGGATCACACAGTATGAGTCACAGCTATATCTGCTGCTCAGCCAGCATGAGCGGGGAGTCGAGGAACGAATCTATTCGTTTATCTCCATGTTGTCTGCAGGCATTGAAGCACGTAATTATGAGGGGAGCTGCCCCTTTATTACCCTTTACATGCAGACACCAGCGAGTGCGCCGGAGGTAAAAGAAAGCATATCACGCTTCTTCCGTGAGATGCAGCCAATGGTCGAAAAGCTGCTGCAGCAAGGGCTTGATCGCGCTGAATTCCGCAAGGGAATTGAACCTCATTCTGCATCCTCACTATTTATTGCAGCACTAGAGGGTTCGCTCGTTCTTGCGGAGACCGCTCGGGATACATCCGTAATAGAGCAGTCCGTACGGACATTTTGTCAGATGCTTCGTTAAACGAAGCTCTTTTTTTGAATATAATTAGTACTACATAGTACTACTCGAGAGGCGGATATATGATAATGGAATATCGTACATACACAACAGAAATGAGCTTAACCGATCATGAAGCAACAACCATTTTACTTACAGGTAGCACTGGATTCATCGGTAAGGAGGCAGTTAGACAACTCATTGATGAAAACTCGAATTTGATCCTGCTTGTACGATCCAAAGTAAAAGCCAAAGCCACACTAGAAGCATACGGTGTAGCCGACTTTAGTCGAATTACATTTGTTCAAGGGGATCTATCCGTTTCGGGACTTGGGCTTAGTACAGAAGATTATAAGCTAGCAATCGGAGCGAATGTCATCATTCATGCGGGTGGAACGATGGATGTGACACTGGAGCGAACGGTAGCAGAGCGTATTTTTATGAATGGGGCTAGGGAAATAGCAGCGCTTGCTGAAGAGATTCATCGTGCACATGGACTAAAACATTTAATCCACGTTGTTGGTTTTATGAGTCCGTATGGGAAAAACGCTACAGAAGCAGAGGGTTCTACTGAGGAAACTTCCCTCACTCCATCAGAAAATTGGCGTAGCACGAGCAGCAACATGTTGCATACCGAGAGTGCCTATGAACATATGAAATTCGAAGCAGACGCATATATTCGTCAACACGCGGAGAGGTGTGCTTATCCTCTATCCGTTGTGAACCCAAGTACAGTTGTGGGTGCATATCCAACGGGGGAAACAGAACAAACAGGTGGCATTGGCATGCTTGTACAAGCAATGAGTAAGGGAAGAATGCCGATCATTCCTGGGGGAGCATCTCACTGGTTGCCTCTCATATCCAATGATGTGGTCGCACAAACCATTGTTTATCTATCCAGAGAAGTAGAGTCGAACGGAGGTACTTACCCTGTATTATTGCCAAAGGAGGACAGTCCCAATATGAAGGAACTCATTCAACTTATGGCGACAACATTGGACGTGCCTTCACCTCAGTGGTCGGCTCCTCTTCCAATGATTCATGCAGCGATGAAGGCTGGTGGAGAACGAATTAGCGGTATTCCGCCAGAGTCCATCTCGTTTATTACGAAGCAGCATTTTGACGTGGAACAGACGGAGCAGTTATTTCTTCGCATGGGGCAAAAAATACCTAATGTCGTTCCGTTACTACCCCATGTCATTGCTGATCTAGACTATCGTTTGACTAGTCCGATCGTTGCAGCCAAAGCTCTACCTGAAGGTTGGGTGCGGACAAGAAAAGGCAATCTAGCGGTGCTTGTCCACGAAGGTCACGGCGAGCCATGGGTAATCATCCATGGATTAATGAGTAGTGCAGATGAAATGTTACCTCTGGGGCAGGCGTTACAGCGTTTAACGGGGAATCCAATTTGGCTAGTGGATCTTGCTGGATTTGGTCGTTCTCCAGCTCTAGGATCGTTGCAAGTGGAAGTGGGTTTTAAAGGTCAGGTTACGGCGGTTGCGGGGGTGTTGAATGAGATATCGGGTTCATTCAGACTCGTAGGGCACTCTATTGGAGCAAACATAGCTGGAGCAGTCCTGCGAGAATGTAAACGGGAGAATGTTCAACTGGCTGTGCTACAACCGGTATGGACAGCTTCTGAGGACCAAGTTCAACGGTTGGCCTCTAAGCTACCTAGAAGAATGCTGCAAAAACAACTCTCCCGAATGAGCCCGCGGCGCCTAGTAAGGCAATTCAAACGTGCAGACTCCACTACGATAGATGAAACAACACTTCTAGCATATGCCGAGAGAGTCTCTACTAGCTTGCGATCCCCTCGGATCGCTGGAGCCAATGCCGATCTTCTTCGCTGGATTCAGTGTCCGGATCGAGCTGTCGTTCCAACCTATGATGAAGCGATAAGAACACTATTCGTGTGGGGGAGGGAAGATACCGGATACGGGCGTCCACAGGAGCTTCCGACCTCCTTGAAGTGTGCAGAGCTTCCTTATGGACACCAGTTTCCGATTTTTCATCCACAAGAGACGGCAGGGCAACTTGCTGATTGGCAAATAGAACAGGAATTGAAGACACATGCCTGAACCAAATGGAATCGTATACACAACCTATCCACAATACGCAGCCCTTCTAGAGGCAGTGTAAATTCTTACGGTAGTTTATCCTACAAATACACAACATATGCACAACATACGAAAGGTTACCCACAGAATTGTGGGTAACTGTACACAGTCTGTGGGTAACTTATGCACAAGATATACACAATCTGTTGAAATACAATATATTACAGCCTAATTTCCGTCGTTTCTATCGATAACATGCAGATATCCACAGATGAATAAGTATTTAATTTAAGAAAATAAAAAAACCTCCGTTCGGCAAGTGGAAGCCACTGTTGACAGAGGTTTCTTCCATTTGCCTACGAAGGTGTGCAAGTATTTCTAATGCAACATCACATTCATAAATGATATAAATGCCTTTTTACAAGAAATGAACAGAGATAAAGTCTTATTTATTTAGATTCTGTATTAAAACGACTAACCTCACGTAGTAATTGATCCGCATGGTCAGACAGAGCTTTGGCTGCAACGGATATGTTGCCAATCGATTGGGATTGTTCCGTTGTGGAGGAAGCAGCTTCCTCGGTAGAGGCGGCACTTTCCTCGGCAACGGCTGCTAGCCCTGTCATAACGTCCTATACTTGAGCGGCACCTGATTTGATTTCGTTCATACCTGTTGTGATCGAGTTGATTTTGTGAATAATCTCATCAATAGATTGGCGAATACGCTCAAAGGATGCTGAGGTGTCTGCCATGGAATCGGATTGCTCCGCACTATTCAGGCGGAATTGTTCCAGTTCGGTCGCACTCTGTTGACCTGCAGCATGTAGATCATTCAATAACTGATCAATTCCAGCTACAGACTGAGAGGATTGTTCTGCAAGCTTACGCACTTCACCAGCGACTACAGCGAAGCCTTTGCCATGCTCTCCAGCGCGGGCAGCCTCAATAGAGGCATTCAATGCCAATAGATTAGTTTGGGCTGCGATGTTCTGAATACTACCGGTAATGACTGAAATTTCGTTAAGCTTACTCAATAACAATTGATTGGACGATTCCACTCGATTGGTTGATTCATGCCCTGCTTGTGAGAGATCATTCTGCCTTGCGATCGCATCGTTTCCGCTCTCCATCGCATGATTCACGTCCAGAATGGTTTCGGATGCTTGACGTGCCTCGTCTGTAATTTGATCAATCACTTGATTGATGCCTGATACCATCTCAGCTCCGGCTTGTATAGATTCGGCTTGTTCGCCTGCACCTTTGGCAATTTCATCAATAACGGTTGAGATCTGCCCCGCAATTTCATTACTACCTGATGCATCCTTAAACATCGTTTGAGAGGAAGATTGCACTTGTTGTGCAGACTGATCGACCTGTTGAATTAGGCTGCGAAGTGAAGATGACATCTCATTGAAGGATGCTCCGAGCTGAGCAATCTCATCTTTTCCTTTAACGGAAACCTGCACGGTGAGATCACCTGCGGCCAATTGTTGTGCACTGTTTTTCATCGCAATCAAAGGCTTAATCGTTTTTAAGGCTAAGAAATAGGCAAGAGCAGCCAAAATTAGAGTAAAGATCACGATAAATGCAATAAACAGTTGTCTCATCTTCGTGAATTCTGCCAAAGCAGCTGATTTGGAGATCGAAGTCGCTGCAATCCAATTGGTGTTCGGAATTTTCTCATAGTAGATGAGCTGCCGATCATTGTTGTATGTATACTCTGACATTCCACTTGGTTCTGCAAGCATCTTACCTACGATTTCGGTATAGTCACTCTGTTCAGCAAGCGGCGTATTCAGCAGATCATGATTGGGGTGAGAGAGTACCACACCGGTTTGGTCTAGCAAAAAGGTGAATCCATTATCGGTTTCTATGGAACTAATCTCATCTTTGATCGAATTAAGAGAGATATTTTCCGAGATAGCCCCCTGGAAGTTGCCGTTTTCGTCATGCAGAGGTACCCCGATAAAGATAGATTGTACACCCGCTTGGGTTACATAAGCATCACTGAAAGTAAGCTGATTAGAAGCCTTGATAGCAAGGTACCACGGGCGCTGACGCGCATCGAAGGATGCATCCGGCTGAAAACCTGCACCATCTAGATATGTACCGTCCTCAAGTCCAAAATAAATCGTAGCGATATCTTCCTTATTATTTGGCAACTGGAATGCCTGAAGATGCTCCATGCTAATTTCTTGAAGTGGAACAGTGTCATTGATGACCTTTCCGACGGTTTCAATAACTTTGGCTTGAGTCATCGCCCAGCCGTCGACCTCGGCTACAGCTTTTTGAACGGTGCTTTGCAGCTCATTATCGACCGATTCTGTAGCTTGCTTCTCAATAACGTAGAGAGAGATGTATCCAATGGGTGCTGCCAGCAGGATACAGATCGCGGTGACGATGAAAATGACTTTGGTTTTTAACGTCATAATATTTACCTCGTTTCTGAAATAACACCCTGGGACTTTAGTCCTTGAACGAATGTTTGAATATACTATGTATATCGTCAATGTTTTGCTGTAATGTTACAGATATGGAGTAGGTAATATGAACCATTCAGGTTGCCGAATAAAAAAGGGTGGATTTGTTCTCTCTGCTAGATGGGGAAGAGAGGATTTTGCGGGTGAATGCTAGAATCTCAGATTCATATTACAGGGTAAAATTTCACCTGACCTAGACCGATATAATATGAATAAAGATTAGTTATGCCGAATCACAGTTATGCCGAATGACGAAACCTAGTGAAATTAATTCATCTACAGATGAAGTATGACGATGTAAGGTTCTAAAAATGGAAATGAGAAGGGTCTGAGGGATCTATGGATGAGAACATTCAATATATTAATTTCTCGGTAGGAGAGCAGTTTTTTGCACTTCGGATTGATGAAGTTCAAGAAATCATTAGAATGGTGCCGGTTACAACGGTTCCTTTTGGAAGTCCGGAAATTAGAGGGTTTACTTCGCTATACGGGAAAGTTGTCTCCGTTGTAAGTTTGCGTGTGTTGTTAGGCATGCCGGATCAGGAGGACACTTCTGCCACACGGATTATTGTTGTACCGTACAAAGATGGGTTTGTACCTCTAATTGTAGATACGGTTGATTCTGTCGTAACATATGAACGATTTGAAAAACCTGCGGAAGAACACAAAAGATTCATGAGTGGAGTCTTCAATGAAATCGGGTACGGTGAAGATCATACAGCGGGTATTTTAAACCTTGAAGCTCTGCTGGGCAGCTTGACCCACTCGTAATCGTTCCAAGGCTGTATTAGTTACAACTTTCCGTTTAGCTCACGTGTAAATACGAAGTTCATTATCTATATTTCATCGTTCAGTGAAGACATAGGTAGTTGATTTCTCTAAATGCTCCTTATCCTCTTTCGGGGGGAAGAGGGGCATTTTTTGCATACCAAACGATGAAAATAAGCAATTTTTATAGGTAAAGGTTTTTAAATCGACTCATTTTCGTATATGATGGAGAGTAACAATGCGAAGGGATGACGGGAGACTGTAATGATGCAATCGCTGTATGGTGTATGGCTTGGTGACGTGTTTTTTTGTTTTTCCGGTGAAACATCGGAACCACGTGTAGATGCTTGGAGTCACGTGGTCAGACGGCTAAATTTTGGCGACGGGGGTCGTCTATTTCAGCCTGCCGCTCTGCGTCTTGCGGAGTTGCGCTGGCCGAATCCGATGCGTAATGCTGCTGAAGCCAAGGGAACGAAGCGTCGCCAATTACTTGGAAGAACGCTCGAAGGACTGGCAATGTCGCCCAAAGATACATTTAAGCTGCTGCTCCATTGGGATGACAGCATACTGAATGCGGCAGGCATTCAAGCTGGAGAAGAGATTAAATATTGGGTAAAAGCAGCCGAATTTACACAGGAATTGTTGCTGCGTGGGGAGATTGCGCCAGCGGCTGAATTTGCTGCGAAGACAGGAGCGCGTCGGCGCACGGGGCAAGAAACGTTAATCGGTGTATGGCGCCCGCGCTTATTACATGAGGCAGACGTGGAGCGATTCCGAGAATTAGCTGAGGCTGTGCCACCAATTGGTCTATCTGCGCCGGGGGCTTACGCTTCTTCGGAACCGGAATCGCGAGAAGAGGCAGGCGCGACTGTCTTATTTTCATTTATGAGCAGCATGGTTAATGCCGTTGTCACAGGTGAGCTGGAGGGCATGGATAGTGAAATGTCACGGTACCGGACGCAATTCCGGCGTGGATCTTCTCCAGTATCAGAGCTGTGGTGGAACAGTTTAATATCGATGTTCCGCCCTGTGACCGTACAGGGAGCGACGGAGGAACTGACTGAATTCATGGAGACAATTCAAGACGCCGGGGGCACATCCATGCCCTTGATGAGAACGGAAGAGATTGCTCCTACAGAAGGTGAAATTAAACTTGTATTACGGCTTGAGCCGCCCCTTGGCGAGCTGGAGACATTATGGGGCATTACGTTCTGGGTAGACAGTGTGCAGGAGCCGGGGCTGAGACTGCCCGCTCGCACAATCTGGGCTCATCCAGAGCGTGATTTAGATCGAGGTAAGGTTCAATATGCCGCTATTGCAGAACAGCTGTTAATGGCGCTAGGGTACGCAACGGAGTTGGCTCCAGAGCTTGAGACTGCATTGCTTGAGCCACGTCCTGAAGGGATTAAGCTCTCACAGCAAGCCTTCTTCGAATTTCTAACACATGCCGTACCTCGTTTACAGAAGTCTGGGGTGACGGTACTCATGCCTTCTCGCTGGAGTCGAGCGGGCAAGCGTCGTGCTGGTTTACGTTTACAGATGCTGAATCGTGGCACAGAACAGACGCCGAGCGCTTCATCTGCACTGGGCATGGAACAGCTTGTGGCGTTTAAGGCTGAACCGATGATCGATGGTAAACCAGTGACACCGGAGGAGCTCGCTGCACTGGCTGAAGCGACGGTTCCGTATGTGATGTTCCGCGGTGAATGGATCGAAGTGGATACGAAGGAAATTCGCCAAGTTCTTCGTTACATGAAAAAAGAAGAAGAACAATACATGCCTCTATCTGAATGGTTGCACCTGGCCGCAGAAGAAGGCGAGGATGCCGCATGGAAAGGTCTGTCTGTATTTGGCGCAGAATCGGAAGGACTGCTCTCCTTCTTACTGGATGGACAGGTGCTGCGCAGCATTGAACCACGCCAAGTGCCCAAAGAGCTGCATGGAGAGCTTCGTCCTTATCAGGAACGGGGATATCAGTGGTTATCGGCCATGCGTGAGCTAGGGTTCGGCGTATGTCTGGCGGATGATATGGGTCTTGGTAAGACGATTCAGGTCATCACCTGTCTGCTCGACCTGAAGCACGAGGAGCAACAGATCGCTGCGCAGGAAGCGGAAGAGAATGATGAGGAAACATTAGAGACGCGAGCAGATGGCACATCGGAATGGGATGCCGCTGCGTATTCGCAGGGAGTTCATCTACCTGCATTAATTGTGTGTCCAACATCCCTTCTAGGAAACTGGCAGCGGGAACTGAAGCGGTTCGCCCCTGACCTAACCCTCTATATTCATCATGGCGGACAGCGACTGCATGGTGCTGCATTCCAGGCAGAGGCACAGGCTCATGATATCGTGTTAACGACGTACCATCTAGCTGGCCGGGATGGGCCTGATCTCGCTTCGCTGCAATGGTCTACTGTGGTGCTAGATGAAGCACAGTATATTAAAAATTATCGTACAAAACAGGCGCAGAGCGTGATGCGTCTGTCTGCTCCTCACCGAATTGCAATGACGGGTACGCCGGTAGAGAACCGGCTGAGCGAGCTGTGGTCCATTTTCCAATTCTTGAATCCAGGGTACTTAGGCACGGCTTCGTCGTTCCGCCAGCGCTATACAGGTACAGGAACCTCGGAAGAGAATGGGGCTTCTCTGCGGGAGCTTCACCGACTTGTGTCTCCATTTATGCTGCGTAGGCTCAAAAGTGATCCGGACATTCGCAAGGATCTACCGGAGAAGCTGGAACTGAAATCCTACTGTTCCCTGACACCAGAGCAGACGGTGCTGTATCAGCGTGTTGTTGATGATCTGATGGGTGGATTGGATGGCAGAAATGGCATTGCCCGCAAAGGGATTGTGCTGTCATCGCTGACCAAACTGAAGCAGATCTGCGATCATCCGGTGCTGGCGGATAGCAATCGGAAGGATCACGCCAAAGTGGAGGCATCTGGCAAGATGGAGCGCCTGTTGGAGCTTGTAGACGCCATTCGAGACAACGGAGAGTCTGCATTGATTTTCACGCAGTATGTGGCTATGGGAGAGTTGTTGGTATCACGATTAACACAGCGCTATGAAGAGGAGCCGTATTTCCTGCATGGCGGTGTGTCCAAAATACAACGGGACGAAATGGTCGAGACATTCCAAAAAGGGGAAGGGCCTTCGTTATTTGTCTTATCTCTTCGTGCAGGCGGCGTAGGTCTGAATTTGACGCGTGCAAGTCATGTCATTCATTATGATCGCTGGTGGAACCCGGCAGTGGAGAACCAAGCGACGGATCGGGTGTTCCGGATCGGACAGAACCGCAACGTACAGGTGCATAAGCTGATCTGTCAGGGAACGTTAGAAGAACGGATCGATGAACTGATTGAAAGTAAGAAAGCTCTCTCGGAGCAAGTCGTAGGTTCCGGCGAGAATTGGTTGACCGAAATGTCAGACGATGAGCTGCGTGGACTGATCTCGCTCCAGGGCGAGACATGGTTATAAGAATAAGATGAGACACGACTAGGGCGTGTCTGAATACTCTGAGGGGAACAAATTGTGCCGAATTTTCGTCTCATGCAAGGAAGTTTTACGCAGGCTTACCGGGGGTAAGTTAAGTGAAACTGACGCAGCAGGGGGAGAAAAGGCGGTGCAAGATGACCTTGAGCGGGTTTTTAGACATGCCCTAATTAAAGGGGGATTGTTGTGAGCGAAAAATGGAATGTCGAGCTGCATATGTCCCCCGTTGGATGGACAGCAGAAGTGAAGGAAAAGGTTCATGCACCCACAACTTCGAAGCCGAAAAAGGCTGATATAGATTCGGGTACAACAGATACGAGGGTCGTTACCTCTGATGCATCTGGGAAGGGTGTAAAAAACCATGATTCCGCAGGTGAAGGTGTGTATACGGTAACCTGCACGCTGCCACAGCTTAGTGAGGCAGCACGTGAGGCGATTTTGGCGGAACTGCGCAAACGTCCGCTAGCGCTGTATGCACTGCTGCGCAGTAGTGCGCCTCAAGCTCAAGCTCCGGTTCCAGCGGAGCTTGCAGCGTTGTTGCCTACCGCGGTGGGCTTCACGCAAGCGGCGGAGCCAACCGCGCAGGCTACGCTCGGCGCTGCCGCCATGTGCAGTTGCGGCAGCCTGGGCTGCGCGCATGTCGCTGCCGCTGTGCAAGCCGCAGCCGCGCGCTACGCGGCCGAACCGCTGCTGCAGCTAGCGCACGCCGGCTTGCCGCGCGCAGCGCTGCTCGCTGGCGTGCTGGGTTCATGGGCGGAGGAACTCGCCCTTGAACCCAGCGGCCCTGGCCGCGCAGCCGAGACGGCTGGCCGCCCGCAGGCGCGGGGCGGCGAAGGCGGCGCTGCCGTCGGCGAGTGGATCGCCGAGGCTGCCGCAGAAGGCGCCATGCACCAGCCAGGGCCAGGCTTTGGCGCCGTGCAGGTGCAGCTGGCGCAGCCGGGCAAGCCGCCGGCAACGCCGGAGCTAACGGCGCTGCTGCCAGGCGTGCCGGCCGTTGCTGGGCTTACGCTGATCCGCGAGCGTGTTGCTGCGCGGATATGGCAGGCTGTCCAGAAGAAGAACAAGGACAGCAAGGCAACTAAGTGATGCAAGGCGTTAAGCGGGGAGATCGTAGATCATCCCTGCTTATTTGTCATGGTCACCGCCTAGGCTTTCATTTTGACACATCTATGGAATTGCCAATGGCCTGCTTGGAACGACAGCAACTGGGATTAGGCTATAAAAGGCTGAAAAACGGTCTAATATGCAGATCATCCCATCTGGGGTAATAATGAGTTCGGATGAAGGGAGTCTTTAACGGTGGAGCTTCGCCCGCATATAAGGTATACTGTCGCAGGGGAAGAATGCTTTGATGCATATCCCTGAACATAACAGATTGCAATATAAAAGGTTGTTCAAAAAAAGTTCGCTTTTGATTGCGAAGGAACCACGCTTTTTGAACACGCACTATAAAATGGATGGCGATAGGAGTTTTTACATGAAATCACGTACAGGCAGACAACGGAGCATCACAGTGATGCTGTCCTCATTTATATTATGTGGCATGTTGCTATCCGCTTGTCAGGACGGTTCGAGTGCGAATGAGAGCCAGAATCCGAGCACAGCAGGCAACACACAGCAGGAATCAGATGGCACAACCATTCATTTTACAGATGATACGGGAACAGATGGTAGCACTCCTAATGAGGGGCAGGATACCCCAGCTACAGACAGCAGTGAGGACACAGATAGCGGTTCAGATGCAGCGTCAGAAGGGGAGAACCAAGGTTCCTCGGCCGATGGGAATGAAGCGACAGCAGATGATCCTGTGATGCAGGAGCGTAGTGTCAGTGCATTGCAAAATACAATTGATAGTCAATCGGTCGTGACTAATGCAGAGGCGATGACTGTCATCGTCAACAAACAGCGTAGCTTGCCAGAGGGTTATGAGCCGAGTGATCTCGTTGAACCAAATGTGAAGTTTTCTTTTGACGAGCCACATGAGAAGCGGCACATGCGTAAGGAAGCTGCCGGGGCATTGGAGGAGCTGTTCGCAGGTGCAAAAGCGGATGGCATTGAGCTTCGTGCCGTGTCTGGCTATCGTTCGTACCAACGCCAAGTATCCATCTACAACAATAATGTCAAAACCAAAGGTGAAGCATACGCTTCGCGTGTAAGTGCCGTACCAGGTCGAAGTGAGCATCAGACTGGACTTGCGATTGATGTATCCAGCCCAAGTGTGGGCAATGTGCTTGAAGAAGTATTTGGATCATCAAAAGAGGGTCAATGGCTAGATGAGCATGCCGCAGAATACGGTTATGTGATTCGGTATCCCGAAGGCGAGGAGGATGTGACGGGTTATGTTTATGAGCCATGGCACATTCGCTACGTGGGTAAGGAACTGGCGCAAGACATCGTGAAGAGTGGATTAACCCTCGAAGAATACTTTGATGAGGCGAATATCAAGTTGTAATAGTGTAGCTCGTCTAAGTTAGAAGTTTATGTAGTCCTTAAACAAATGATGTAAGCTCCTGTACAAACATGGAATGATCCAATCTTTCCTGTTTGTGTGGGGCTTTTTTTGTTTTCATAGCGATTTTGAGTGTTCACATCAATTTTATGTTTGCACAGCGCGGGAGTAGTTAGGCTTGAAATGAATGGTCTAGACCTATGAAAGTTGGTATAGTTATGAAAATAAACTTGATGGTAAAGCGAGGGAATAGAGCATGAGCAGACAGCAGGTGTTTACAGGTTCTCCTTGGGAGCCGCTTGTCGGTTATTGCCGGGCGATCAGAGTCGGCAATCGGATTGAAGTGGCAGGCACAACGGCGATGCAGGATGGTGTCGTGGTGGGTGCAGGTGATCCATATGCACAGACCAGATTTATTTTGCAGACGATTGAGAAAGCATTGCAAGAATTAGGTGCAGACCTCACCCATGTTGTGCGAACTCGAATGTTCGTTACGGATATCTCTCGGTGGGAAGAAGTAGGTAAGGCGCACGGTGAGTTCTTTGGACAGATCCAGCCTGTTGCCACCATGGTTGAAGTTAGTGCACTTATTGATCCTTTGCTTATGGTAGAGATTGAAGTTGAGGCTGTAATTGAGTCTGAGGAAGCATAAAAAAAGATATAAAATAACCTTACCCTGCCCTCAAAAGGACAAGCGGGTAAGGTTATTTTTGCTTTTTGATCAGCAATGGCACTTTATGCTGACTCTACGCTCCACTAGCATGGGAAGCGTACCAAGCCGTATTACTCTGCTTGTTCAGTGTCCGCTTGTTCATCAGCTGCAGGCTGGGCGTCAGGTGCCTCTAACACCAGTTTCCAGGCTGTTCCGATCGGTGGCAGACTACGCGTCAGCATAGGGCTATAGAATCCAATCACTTTAGCACCTTCTGTCAGTTCGGTTAACTCGACAGGATTCCCCTCGTGATCTACGAGTTGTGTCGCATCCGTGATGTTCAAGATAACATGCTCTGGAGCTGTCTCTGTCAGGCGTGTGCCGGATATTTCGATCTGTGTCGTATCCGCTGTAGTCTGAACGCGTTCAACTGTACCTGCTGTACCCAGAACTTCTAGGGGTGGTGTCTCAGCTTCTGATCCAGCCACATCCAATACCGTAATTTGATAGGTTGGTGTCTGCGGTGGTAAGCTGCGTGTGGTAATAGCAGAATGCACAGCTTCTACATTCATTCCTAGGGTAAGATCGTCGAGTGAAATCTCTTTACCCTCAGCGGATTTGAATTCGGTATCATCATTGAGATTAAGAACGATTCCATCTAGACCAGCTCCACCAATTTGCACAGATGGATAACTACCGTCCTTATGAATTCTTGTAATAACACCACGTTCGGTTATGTTCTTCACAGCTTCCTCCGATACGATCGTTACCGCGTTTCCGGTAGTCGTCACCTGTGCATGGAGCACTTTCTCGGCAAATGAAGCAGGGACGTACAATGTGCCATTGATAATTTCCGGAGCTGTTCCTAGCGTGAGCAGCATCTTATTCACGGAATATTGATCTTGGCCTGTAACTACGCGTGTCCATAAGTTACCTTGAGTCAATTCGGCAGACTTATCTTCTTTGTTCCACTCAAGTTCATAGCCCAGAGCTTCGGTAAGACTCCGTAGTGCCAGCATGGGCTCTTTATCCGCTGAAGTCTTATAGCCATTAGCAGCAGGTGCGCCGTTTACGAGTACCTTAATCATAGATGCCTGCTCTGTTTGAGCTGATGCAGTGATCAGGGGTGCGGGCTGTGTTGTGTTTGGCGCTGCTGCCAGTGCCGATCCTCCACCCAGAGCTAAGGATAGTGCCATAAGGGCGCTTATTTTTGTCGTGTTGTTGTTCATGGTTGATCTTCCCTTCTTATTTTAGATTGAGTCACAGTAATTGTTATGTTCAACCAGCTTTCGTGTTCTAGACGGAATATCTTGCTCCAGTGTTGCACTTTAGGACGCATTAGCGAGTGGTGTCTGTTTAATCTAGTGTCAACACGTCTGTTAGTTGAATCCAATGTTAACCAGCACGAATTGGATGTTTTTCTCAACTAGCAGGTTATGGCGAACCTGATCAGGTTAAATTCAAGTAAGTAGAAGTTCCTGTGAGAGCTAGTTGTCGCATGATCCGGTTGGAATCAGGGTATTGATCCAGCCTAACTGCGGGCACAATAGTGACAACAGGTTGGAAAAGGAAGGGAGGATGAAGATGAGCACCAAACAAATGCTGCACATCGGTATGATCGGAACAGGCTCCATTTCAGATCTGCATATGAGGTGTTATGCCAAGAATCCTAACGCGGTGATCTATGCCATCTGTGATTTGAATGAACAGCGTGCAACAGCGGCGGCCCAGAAGTACGAGGCACAATCGGTGTATACCGATTATCGTGAGATGCTGAAAGATCCACATGTAGACGCGGTAAGTATCTGTACGTGGAATAATACACATGCTGATTTTGCGATTGCTGCCCTTAAGGCAGGTAAACATGTTTTGCTGGAGAAGCCAGTGGCAACCAATGTGGAAGATGCGTTACGGATTGAAGAAGCGGTGAAGAGCAGTGGATGTACCTTCGTTGTGGGGTTTGTCAGGCGATATGACAACAACATGCAGATGCTTCATCAATTTATCCAGGCTGGAGAGTTCGGCGAACTGTATTATGCGAAGGCGTCCATCCTGCGGCGTCTAGGTAATCCCGGAGGCTGGTTTGCTGACAAAAATAGATCCGGTGGTGGGCCACTAATTGATCTGGGTGTACATATTATTGATCAATGCTGGTATCTTATGGGATGTCCGAAGCCTGTATCGGTCAGTGGCAATACGTATTATAAGCTGGGAAATCGAGCGAATATTGAGCACCTATCCTTTTACAAAGCCGCGGACTATAGCTCTGCCGTGAACAATGTGGAGGATATGGCGAATGCCTTAATTCGTTTTGAGAATGGCGCTTCACTTGCTGTGGATGTCAGTTTCACTTTACATGCGCAGCGTGATGAGTCTTCCGTTAAACTATATGGGGAACGGGGCGGATTCGAGCTAGAGCCGGAAACTTTGATTGTTACGGAGAAAAATAATACAATCCTTAACATAGAGCCCCAAGCCGATAATCCAGGTTTGCATATGCACAGCGCATTTCAGAATCAGATTGATCACTTTGTAGATTGTTGTCTGAATGGAACGGAGCCGATCAGCCCCATTGCCGACGGGGTTGCCTCCACTCGTATGTTATGCGCAATCTATGAATCTGCCGAGAAGGGGCATGAGATTCGTTTGGACTAAGAGAAGCAGGATGGAACGCCAAAAAGCATGCCACATCCGCTCGCTTGCGGAAAATACATGCTTTTTAGGTGTTGATTCAGTCACTAGACTACTATTATTTATTCAACGGTGAATCCTCGTACCCGGGATCTTCATAGTCTGTATCCTGCAGCCGGGACAGCACATTCATGCTCTCAATGGACTGCCGAGTACCCGACGTACCGTGGTCATATAGAAATGTGTATAACAAGGTCATTCCATCCGAAAATTGCGCTGTTGCTTCATCGTGATCTGCTGACTTATAAGGCACCGGAGCTCGCTGCAGTGTGTACGCATCATCATCTTCCAGTACCTTCATCAGATCCTTTAACTGAACAAGCTCTTCATCGTTCACCATGACTTCAAAAGGTGTTGATTCATGACGTTCACGTTCAATCAGATTGTGGCTTACCGAGACATAATAATGATCTTTACCTTCCTGCATTCGTATAACCCCCATTCCAAAATGGAAATATCATCCTTCTACTGTTAATAAACAGCAGGTACCATCCTGAAACGAATAAGGTATTCCTCCTTCGTAATGTATAACATCATTATAGTTTTGTTGAATTAGGATCGAAATACAGTCAGCTTTTTTAGCTTGAGTTCAGCTAGTATGTCTTCTATTACTTCTTCTATATTAATGATTAATTTAACCCTTGACTCTCCCCTATACGGGAAACTGTATACTCACATTATGTTGAAGATAGGAGGTGAACTTGTTGTTCAAAATCAGTGCGTTTTCCAGGCTAAGTAAGGTTTCCTTAAAAACACTACGTTATTACGACCAGATTGGCATACTTAAGCCGCGAAAGGTAGATCATGATACAGGCTATCGCTACTATTCGGCAGATCAGCTTCTTGAGCTTAACCGAATCCTGATGTATAAGGAATTAGGTTTTACATTGCCACAGATCTCACAATTGCTTCAAGAAGATATAACATTGGAGAACATTCAAGGCATGTTCAAGCTGAAGCGAAGTGAGATTCAACGGATTATCGATACAGAGCAGGCTAAGCTCCTACGAATTGAGGAACGTATGCAGCTGATCGAACAAGAGGGGCAATTGGAAACAGGGCAAGAGATTAGAATTAAGGCGGAAGGTGCCCAATCGTTCCTTTATCAGAAGACATACGGGCGGGAAGAGGATATCCCGAACCTGATTCGTCAGATGGATCAATCCATCACCAAAGAGATTCGTGGGTGTATTCAAGGGACTCAGGTTGTCCTGTGGAGAGAAATCGATGGCAAAGAGGATGAGTTTGAGTTTGAAGTGGGTTACTTTTTGACCTGTGAGCTGCGCACAACTCCAGAGCCATTTGAGCTACGAACCCTTTCTCCTGAGCCAATGATGGCTACGATGGTTTTTCATTCAGATGCAACGTTTGATGGTGCTGCCTGTGTTCATTTAGCCCAATGGATTGAAGCCAACAACTATCAGATCAATGAGAACGAAGCGGGTAGGGAGTTATATGTACTGTTATCCCCAGAACAAGATGCAAAGTGTATAGAGATACAGATTCCAATACGAATGAGATAACGGAAGAAGGTGAAGTGAGTTGAAGAACAAAGGCATTATCTATATTCTAGCCCTGGCTGTTTTTCTAATCGGAACGATTGAATATATTATTACAGGCGTCATTGAGATGATTGCAGCAGACTTGGGCGTGCTAACCTCCGAAGCCGGATTATTGGTAACGGTATTTGCTCTCGCAGCAGCTATAGTTGCCCCCATTATGATCACACTTACGATCAATCTAGATCGCAAGAAATTACTAATGACGACCCTTGGTATATTTATTGCGAGTAACGGACTTATGTTCTTGGATCTTACTTATGAAGCCATGCTGTGGATCCGAATTGTGCAAGGAGCAAGTGGTGGTATGGCTACCGTAGTAGCGATGGCCGTAGCGACAAGGCTCGTTCAACAAGAACGAAGAGGCAATGCCATCGGGGTTATTCTGATGGGACTTAGCAGCTCGCTAGTGCTGGGTGTGCCAATCGGTACATTTTTTAGTGAGATGTTTGGATGGAGAGTTCTATTTATTCTAATCGGTGTATTAAGCATTGTTCCCTTGCTGATCATCTATAAGAAGGTTCCGTCCATCAAAGAAGAAGAGAAGGCTAGCCTCAGCATGCAGCTTTCTATTATGAGAAATCCGACTATTCTGACCGCTTTGCTAATTACATTATTGTATGTCGGTGGCTACGCTACACTGTTCACGTATATTACGCCTTTCTTGCAGGCGACATCTTCACTTTCCATGACCGAGATTAGCGGTGTTCTCTTCCTGGCAGGCATTTGCAGCTTTGTTGGCTCTAAGGTAGGCGGGCAATTGGCCGATGCCAGAGGTGTGAAATTCACTATTTTCCTAGGGCTAATTTTACAAGGAGTTACGCTGCTTTTATTCGCTCTAGCTGGAGTTAATCTGATCGTATTAATCTTGGTTCTAATGATCTTTATGTTAGCAACGTGGAGCATTTCTCCGGCGCAGCAACTATATCTGGTCAAACTAGCACCTCGCAATCCCGATATTGCCTTGAGCGTAAATACGTCGTTCATTCAATTTGGGTTTGCATTAGGATCTGGCTTAGGGGGGCTTGTCATCAGCCGTACCTCTGTCTTGTATTTGAACTGGCTGGGTTTCATCGCTGTAGGTATAGCCTTGCTTCTTGCTACTGTACTGTTCACGAAAAGGAGCAGAGCTGAAACTCCTATGGCTACGAAATCTCTATGATTCGACTATGGTTGTAGGGTTCTACTCACAATGGTAATATTAGTCATGAGATGCATACAAAGGAGCATATACCTGATCATGTGGACTACTCTGTAAAGATAAATTATTCGAAAATATGCCGATAAGCGCTTGTTCAAAAGGCTCGCTGTACAACGTTTTATTTGGCATCTTTTCTATTCATCTTACAGGGTATGCAGGGTAAGGTATGACATAAACCATGCGCGGATACCTTAGGGTATCCGTTTTTACTTATAGAGGTGTTCAAATAGTCCGTCCTTTTTGAACACGCACTTATATGGATAAATGCATCTCCATTGGAAATCTCACCTGCCTATCCTCCTAAATATGAAATGGAGGAATATCGGATGCAACCAAAGTTAGTTCTCATTGAGGGTTTACCCGGCTTCGGCAAAACAACAACGGCTCAGCTTGTTCATGACATCCTCATCGATGTGAACATCAATACGCAGTTAATTCTGGAAGGGAATTTGGATCATCCTGCGGATTATGATGGCGTTGCCTGCTTTGGCTAGTATGAGTATCAAGAATTACTACGTGACCATGCGGAGTTTAGCGACTTATTGCGTACACGTCTCATGAAGCATGGTAACCATTATTTCTTGGAATATCGCAAATTAATAAACGAATTTGGATTAAGTATTCCAAAGGAATTGATGGATAACATCTTTAAATATGATATTTATGAATTGCCGTTAGATCAGAATAGAGTGCGGATTATGGAAAAATGGGAGCAGTTTGCTAAGCATAGTTTGCATGGCACAGATACTTATGTTTTTGATTGTTGTTTTATACAGAACCCTGTGACCATTGGGATGATTAAGTATGGTGCAGCTAATGAAGTAGTGATGAGTTATGTGCAGCAGCTAGCCTCCATTGTGGAGCAACTGAATCCTTTGTTACTTTACGTAGAGCAGGATGATCTTGATCATTCTTTTAGAAGAGCAGTCAAGGAGAGACCAGCAGCATGGTCAGAAGGTTTTATTGAATATTACACCAACCAAGGCTTTGGCTTAGATCACGGCTATCATGGATTAGAAGGGACGCTTCAGGTTCTGAAGGCTAGAAGGGAATTGGAAGAGACCATATATAACGACCTGAGTATCGCTAAGGAAAAAGTAAATAACTCTTCGTATGATGTAGATGCATACAAGCAACGGCTATTGAAGATTTTGGCAACACATTTCAGCGAGAGCATATCCTAAATTTAACTTAGGTTACAGTTACAAACATACATCACTGCCTGTACACCGCGAAAATAATGCATAAAGCAAAAGAAAGCAGCTCCTAGTGGGTCTGCTTTCTTTTGCATGTCATATATAGTTCAACGGCCGTTTTTCTATCGCCCGTATCTTCCTGCCATAGGAACCTGGCGAGTACTCGCCTCCATGGCTCCCGAACACAAGGGGCATGGCGGCGGGCCTGACTTGGTGTTTTTGGATGCCTTGGCAGAAGGTACGGCTGGTTTCTGACGCAGCCAAGCTTTACATGTCGATGAGCTACATTTCCAGATCGCTACAGTCTCCATACGTTCCGAGTGACCTGAAGCATGTGATCCTGTACTTGAAGAGGATGAGCTCGGAGCTTGTTTAACACCTGCCGTGCTGAACGCTTTATGGTTACGAACTTCGCCGCTACCAAGCCGTTCGTTACGTGGATGAAGCTCTTCTTCCCGGTGGCGACGCTCATCATGCCCATTAGAGTGAATTGGGCGACGGTGAAGCACATCACGATCCTCATTGCGTGAACCGGATCGGTAGCTCTGACCTTGGTTTTTACCATAAGAACGCGAATTCTCCGTTCGATTGCCCTCACTGCCTTTACGTTTATCCGGAACCTCCATACCGAATGCTTCCAGCAAAAATCGGGATACATCGGCAGGTTTACCATGGTGGCTGGCTGGAGAAGTGACGTATAAGAACTGTTTCGCACGTGTGATGGCAACATAGGCAAGTCGTCGTTCCTCTTCCAAAGCCATATCCAGCTCGGTATCCGTCTGTTGTACAGACAGAGCGGCTTTCTGATCCTCAGGCAGATCCTGACGCAATGAAGAGCTGTGAGGAACGATACCTTCACTTGCACCAATCCAGTAGACACATGGGAATTCAAGACCCTTCGCACGATGAATGGTCATTAATTGAACCGCATCACTGTCTTGTGCTCGGCGTAGAGACTCCATCTCCCGATGTCTGCGCGAGAGCTCGTCAGCGAACTGAATGAATTCTTCTACCGTTTCGAATTTTTTGGCGGCCGCTTCGAATTCATCGAGCGTCTCCAGCATCGTTTCCCGATAATGGGTGAAGATGCTAGGATCACCGCTTTCCATATATTTATCATAGAATTGACGGCGCATCTCTTGAATAGCGATGACAGGTTTCAGTTTATGAAGTGACTTAATTAATTTGATACGTTCCTTGACCTGTTCTTGTTGAAATGGCTTCAGCTTGTCCCATTTCGCTAGATGAATTAGCGGATACTTCTTCGCTTGTTGCTGTTCACTGCGTTGAATCCAATCTAGTCCAGCATCCCGGGACACGTAGAGTGGGCCGAGTGCGCTTGGTAGAGCATCCGCAGACCGCGGATCGAGAGACAGACGCATATGATCCATCAAAGGTCTAATTAACGATTGGTCATAGAATACCGGTGATGCGCCGTGTTGGACAAAAGGGATATCCTTCAACACGAGTTGCTCAAATACCGCCCGGCTACTACTGGCTGTGCGGTGCAGAATTGCGATATCCCGATACGTATGCAGACCTTCTTCTATCTGCTCACAGATCTGGTTTACAACCCATGCGGCTTCTTCCTCCGCATTGGACGGTGTGGCGAACCTAGGGGCGTCGCCTCGATGTCCTGCGGCACGCAGACGTTTGTCCCGTCTACGTTTGTTCTTCGCTACCAGTTCGCTGCCAAGCCCAAGGATGCGTGCATCACTGCGATAGTTAATATCTAGCGTCACAATGCGTGCGCCTGGGTATACTTTATCGAATTCTAATATGGATTCCTGCCGTGCACCATTAAACGTATAGATCGTCTGATCATCGTCTCCAACGACCATCAGGTTACGATGAGCCGAGGCGAGCTTCTGCACAATCTCATATTGCAAATGATTCGTATCCTGGAATTCATCCACCATAATGTATTGAAAACGTCGTTGAAGTGGCCCTAGTACAGCAGGGTCACGTAATAATTCAGCGGCACGCAGCAGAATATCGTCAAAATCGATCTTGTTGCGTTCCTTCTTCCAGTTCTCGTAACCGAGAAGTACACGTTTCGCATCACGTTCTTCCTGCGATTTCTCGGGCAGATCGGTGGTCTGTGAACCTTGCATCTTCCATGCAGATAGCATAGCGAGTAGGCTCTCGGGCTGGAAGGCTTCGCTCATGCCGTACTGTCGTAGGAGCATTTTTATGACAGTGTGCTGGGCACGAGATTCACCAAAGATCTCCTCCTGAACGCCGTAATGACGCAGTAGCGTCAAGGCGAAGGAGTGAAACGTACGCGTCTGCACCGCTCTTGCAGCAGCAGGACGTATACCTGGCAAGGCGGCAATACGATCTTTCATCTCGGCCGCCGCCTTGTTCGTGAAAGTCACGAGCAGGATGCTGCCTGCGTGAACACCGCTGACCTCCATTAAGTAGCCTGCTCGTGCTGCAAGCACTGTCGTTTTGCCACAGCCTGCTCCAGCCAAGGTTAATAGTGGACCTCTACCATGGCGAACTGCGGAGATTTGAGGACCGTTCAGACGGATGCCGGCTTCCTCCAGAGAACGGAAGTAAGGTGCATCCAGTTCATCCTTGCTAACAAGCTGCCGACTGGTCTCCAGCGGAGCCGAAGGCGACTGGGGCAGGGATGCCGCAGGGGTAACCCCGAGCGGACGGGGGTAAAACGTTGAGTTCGGACTTAACATCATTCATCCACCTCTGTATACATTCAGGGATCGGCTATCCCGGTTCAAAAGTAATCCATTTGCCCTTTTCACAATCGCATTGTAAATTGGTATGATAGGGTTAATCGCCTTAGTTCGGCGATATGCCGGGACAAAGTTTCATTATACCCGAACATATGGTCCTAACGAAAGCCCCCGAATTCATCCAGCATCGGCATAATACGGGCATTCGCGTAGGATTTCGCAACTTTTTGGCTACTTATCGTATAAGTTATATACCGAGCAGTTTGCATAGATTTATATAAAATGAACTTGTTCATTACACAGGAACGGAGTAGCAAGTGTAATATTCTGTAGTCCATTTTATATAGTGAGCAAGCTGTCTATGAAAATGAAATGAACTTAACATGTATGCGTAATGAAGAGATTAGCTTGAATGAAATCATTTAGCGCCTGACGGGAATAGAGGAGGAGATGTCATGAAACTGCTTCAGCGAATTAAGAATGGAGCGAACAAAGCAACAGAACGAGCTCAGCATGCCGTGGAGATTGGAAAACTAAACAATCAGATCGTGGGCTTGCAACAGGAACAGGAAGTCCATTTTACAGATATGGGTCGAATTTTCTATGAGGGCTACCGTGCCCAAGATATGACGCGTGCGGAGAAAGATATGGTCGATTTGTCGCATCTGTGCGACGAATTGCAAGATGAGATCGACAGTTTGCGTAGTAAAATTGCTGAGCTCAAAAATGAACGGTTGTGCGAGTGTGGACACGTCGCTTCACTGGATGCGAACTTCTGTCCTAAATGTGGACGTAAGCTTGGTGATTTTAAACCAGCTTCTGCCGCGGCAGCTCCTTCCGCCAGACAAGAGGCTGCTGTTGCACAGCAAGTAGGAGAACCGGTATACCAAGCACCTGTGGAAGAAGAGCTGGAAGAGAATGAGCCTTACCATACCGTTATTCCATCCATTGCTGATCTGGAGACGGATACTGAATACAACAGTACGGAATTTACCCAGGAAGAGAAGGAAGCGTTCGATGCAGAGTGGGAACGTCGCCGGGAAGAAGAGATGCTGCGTGAGCGTGAACGCCAGCAAGAGCTGGATGAGCGCATTCGATACTGGAAAGAGAATAACCCAATTGTAGACACCGTGGAAGTACAGACCGAAGTGCCGCGTGAAATGGTGAACTGTCAGATCTGTGCATCAGAGCTGCCCAAAGGCTCCAAATGGTGCCCACGCTGCGGAGCAGAACAGATCTGATGCAGTAGAGGCGCTGCCACATTATGAGTGAGTAGCAGTGCAGGTTGCTGACAGCATGGGGGGACGGGAATATGGACCAACTGCTGCATCATTTGCGTCATCTGGGATTTACGGAGATGGAATCGAAAATTATGGTGGAACTCGCCCGTCAAGGCTCAGCCTCAGGCTATGAGGTAGCGAAGCGACTGGGCGTGTCCCGTTCCAATGTATACGCGACCCTGCAACGATTAGAGCAGCGTGGATTCCTGCGGTGTGGTGCAGGCGAGCCAGCCAAGTACAGTGTGCTGAAGCCTGAGGAAATGACTCGGATGATCTCTGGTCAGATGCGAGATTCCCTTAACTATGTACAGAGCAGCATGCCGCAGCATGAACCCGAGAAGCCAGCCTTTTACAATATCGAAGGCGATAAGAAAGTGTTTGAGACCCTGAAGCGGCAATTAGCTGAGGCGAAGCATGAGATTGTAATTGACGTCTGGCGCGAAGAGATTGAGTCGCTTCATGAGGATCTACAGCAAGCCGAAGAGCGGGGCGTACGTCTGTTGTGGTCCTGTGAGGAAGGTGAAGGTATGCTGGAGCAGCCGCTGCCTTGGCCTGGAATGTCGGCCTATGCCGATGGTGAAGGGCGGAAGTTCTCCCTTGTGGTGGATCGATGCTGGTGTATGCTGGGGATGCGTGCTCAAGGGAGTGTTACGCAAGCCGTTGTCACAGAGCATCCTGTGATGACAGGGCTGCTGTTGAATCACTTTGCACAAGATCTGGTATTGTTCGAGTTGGAGCAGGATATGGGAGAAGTGCTGGAGGCTCGTTACGGGCGTCGTTATGAGCGTCTCTCAGCACAATACTGGTCTAAGCCTACAGAGGGCAATGGATCGTCGTGACCTGTGTCTGAGCAGTTAATCGTTCACGAGTCATCGCTTTATAAATACCAGATAAGCAAAACAGGCGCTGCCATACGGTAGACGCCTGTTTGTTTATCTGGTTGTGAGGAGATCCGGAGCGTTAGCGTTTTGGTCAATAAATCACGTATGTCATTACATTCTTGTGTTATTAATCCTTGAAGCTTCAGATCATTAAAATTTGAACCTAATCGTCGTATGCCATATGAATTAGAAATCAGTGGTATGAAGCTATGCTATTCTTGGGAGAATGAAAGTAGGAAAGATGATGTTGATCTCATAATGTATTAGGTATTCGTACGGCTAGAGGGTACGTCATACAGTGCCTCAAGAACACGAATATAATATTCCTCCCCATGAGGTACAAACTCATGAGCATGCACCGTAACAGTCTCGCGCACAGAGGATATGGCTGAATGCTCATCGTCGCTTGCGCCCAGTTCGGTATGTTCTTCTGTGCTTTGAGTCGTGGATGAAGCTAGCCAATCGATCTCCATACAGATTCCATTAGCCTCGATAACTTCACGTTCACCGCGAAATAACGCGAGCAGATCATCCAGAGCAACCTCGTATAAGCCGTGCACTTCGCTTGGCTGTAGGATGTAATCTTCAAGTGACTGATTCAGGCAGAGTCCATATACGGAGCTGAACTCCCGATCAATGAATGGCAGCCCACGAACTTCTCCTTGAAGCTCCTGCTTCGCAGTGAGTAGATACGTCAGCGTTTCAAATGCAGCATGAACGCCGAGCTCTTCCTCTAGTTCCCTGCTCGCTTCATGAAGCTGTTCGCCAGCAGTAAGGTGACCTGCGGCTGTAATGTCGTAGTAGAGGGGAAAAGTGTCCTTGATATCACGTCTTCGTTGAAAAAGAACCATCCGCTGAGCGCCTTCGTCACGCACGATCCAACAATGGAATGAACGGTGCCAATATCCTTTGGCATGAACCTCTGTTCGAGGTGCCGTGCCTAACCAATTTTGCTGATTGTCATAAAAATCGAAACGTTCTGGGGTCATGAAACGTATCTCCTTATATAGCAAGTTTTAAAGTTCAAAATTTCACAAAGTTTTAATGAGAAAGGGGAACCACCACATGGAATGCATTGTACACTTTCAAGTCATTTATCCGCAACCTCAAGAACGTAAAAGCCTTAGAGGACTCATCTTTGTAGGGCAGGGACAGGAGCCGGCTAACAGTCAGTTAACGACGATGTTCAAAGACATGGGATTCAATGTACGCCTGGAAGATGAAGCACAGCTATTGTTCAAACCTGTGGATGCTTCGGCCAACTTTGAGTATATTCGGGTAACTGAGCTCGATACCGGGGAAGAAGTCTATAAGGAAGATAAGGATCTAAAATCGATTCTGGAACACCTGTTACCTCGCCGCTTCTAAGTTCAAAGTCATGTCTTAAATTCCATTTAACACGGTTCAGTCACTGTCAGCTCATGGTCTGTTTGTGAGGGAATGATGGAATGATCCCTTAATATTAAAAGGCCCCACCGAATTGGTGAGACCTTGCTGAGAAGTAACCAGGAGCCGCTCTGCTCCGCCCCATCTGTCATCTTACCTGAGAAATCAACGTGGATGGGGAATCTATACAGACAGACAAGCTGAAGTTTTTTCATTACATAACCGTTGCACCGTAGAATTATCCGAACATTGTGCAGTCAAGCAGAGATCGCACGCCCACGGGCAGCCCACCTGAATGTCCGTCTAATAAAGACCTTTAAGTCGTGAATAGGCTCGTCACGATGAAGTAAGTTCGTTATGACGAGCCTACTTGCGTTTCCTTAAGCAGGATTTCCGCTGCCTTCAGCTTCTAGCTCGGATGTACAGTGGGAGCAACGAGTAGCTGCTGCTGGAATCTCAGATAGGCAGTATTTGCAAGCCTTGGTCGTTTTCTTCGGCTCAGGCTTTTTGTGTTCTTTGCTTTTGAGGTAATTAATACCCTTGACGAGCATGAAGATACAGAATGCCACAATAAGAAAATCAATCATAACGTTGATGAACTGACCATATGCAATTACGGTAGCACCAGCTTCGTTCGCTTGAGCGAGTGTTGTGATGTCTTGTCCATTTGCTGTTTTCACACCTGGATCAAGATTGATGATTTTCTGGCTGAAATCAATGCCGCCCATCAGTTTGCCAACCGGTGGCATGATGATATCATTCACGAGAGAGGTTACAATTTTACCAAAAGCAGCCCCGATAATAACCCCGACCGCCAGATCAATGACGTTGCCGCGTACAGCAAATTCCTTGAATTCATTAAGAACGCCTTTCATAGTTGCATGTCTCCTTTGACAGATAATGTCGTTGCAAAGGTTGTTTTGAACCCGCGCTTCCGTTTTCATATTGTACATAAAAACGACGTTTCAATCACCCCTGTAATGCAAATTAAGACAACTTTCCGTAACTTCCATGAAAATACTTCTTTATTTCATGCGAGCAATTCGGTATACTTCTAACATTGTCAGTGAAGTTTAACTTATTTATTTACAGATTCACGATCATACATCGTTAAGAATCATGGGAATTATCAGTTCAACAATTTAATACGCCGTTACTCGTATATGTGCAGGAATAGGCCTGCATGTCTCTACCCGATCACCGTAATGATCGGACTACGGGAAAGATCTGTTATATCGCTAATGTTATGGATGATGGAAATCCAAAATAGGCTAAGCACAGTGCTCATCGTCGCATCTGTGTGAGTCATGGACTTGTTCCTTTTGCTCAAGCTCAACATGGGTTCGAAGAGGCACACTAGAACCGTGTGATTCCATCTGCCGTATTATTACGAAATTTCAGTTCCAATGGCTTGTCATATATGTACAAGTCTGTCTTTCCTGTCTCCGGTTCAGCCGCAGCGGTGAAAGGTGGGCTTTTTGTTTTTGGTTTTGGCAGCCGAAGGGGAGAGTATGCAGGGTCGCCTGTGCGAGAGGCACACAAGGAGAGAACAACATGCAATTGCTAAAAGATAAGGTAAGACAGGAAGGAATTGTGCTGTCTGAACAAGTACTGAAAGTGGACTCATTTTTGAACCATCAGATGGACCCGGTTCTCATGAAGGAAGTGGGCAAGGAATTCATCCGCCGCTTTGAAGGTGAGAATATCACACGTGTGCTCACGATTGAATCCTCGGGTATAGCCCCAGGCATCATGACTGCGTTGGAGCTTAATGTACCGCTGATTTTTGCACGGAAGCAGAAGTCACTTACACTTACAGAAGATATCCTGGTCGAGAAGGTGTACTCATTCACGAAGCAGGAGACCAATGAGATTACCGTTGCCAAAAAGTTCATGCAACCAGGTGATCGTGTACTCATTATTGATGATTTCTTGGCGAATGGTGAGGCGGCATTTGGACTGGCACGCATCGTAGAGCAGGTTGGAGCCGAAGTCGTTGGTATCGGAATCGTCATCGAGAAAGCCTTCCAGCCAGGTGGACGCTTGCTTCAAGAAGCAGGATATCGGGTTGAATCACTAGTTCGCATTGGAGCCCTGTCGAACGGACAGGTTACATTTGCGGACGAGGAGGGCACGAACTAATATGGCACGCGAACGTATTTTTCAGCGGCATCGGCATCCTGTCCAAACATTCTCCTTAGGTCTTCAGCATGTATTAGCAATGTACGCAGGAGCTGTGATTGTGCCTCTGATCGTAAGTGAAGCCTTAGGCTTTACGATGGAGCAACTGACGTATCTGATTGCAATTGATCTGCTTGCCTGTGGGGTAGCGACATTGCTTCAAGTGTGGGGCAACCGTTATTTCGGAGTGGGGCTCCCCGTTATGCTGGGTTGTGCTTTCCAAGCGGTATCTCCGATGATTATTATCGGTCAGAGCAGCGGCGTATCGGCTATTTATGGTGCGATCATTGCTTCCGGACTATTTGTTCTTATTTTCTCCGGTCTATTCGGTAAATTGATTCGATTATTCCCACCAGTGGTTACAGGTTCAGTCGTCACGATTATTGGTTTGACACTGATCCCTGTGGCGTTCAACGATCTTGGTGGTAGTACGAATTTTGGTAGTGCTCAGAATTTGATGCTCGGTTTCGGTGTACTGCTGTTCATTATCCTGTTGACGCGGTTTACAACTGGATTTATCCGCTCCATCTCGGTTCTGATTGGTCTTCTCGCAGGGACAATTGCAGCAGCCTTTATGGGTGAAGTGAAACTTGCACCTTTACGTGAAGCAAGCTGGTTCCATATGATACAGCCGTTCTATTTCGGTAAACCAACATTTGAAATTGTACCGATTCTGACGATGATTCTGGTCGCTATTGTGAGTGTTGCTGAATCAACGGGTGTATTCATGGCTTTGGGTAAAATTCTGGATAAAGATCTGACTTCCAAAGACCTGGCTCGGGGTTACCGCGCAGAAGGTCTGGCGATTGTACTGGGTGGTATCTTCAACTCCTTCCCATACACGACCTATTCGCAAAATGTAGGGCTTGTACAGATGACGCGAGTGAAAACACGTGATGTTATTGTTGTAGCGGGTAGCTTGCTTGTCGTGATTGGATTCGTACCTAAGATTGCTGCGCTGGCACAGCTTGTACCAGGTTCTGTATTAGGTGGAGCGATGGTTGCTCTGTTTGGCATGGTGGTATCGTCAGGTATTCGTATTTTGGGAAGCCAAGTGGATCTGAACCGTCATGAGAATTTGTTCATTATCGCGTGTTCTGTAGGCATGGGTCTAGGGGTAACCGTTGTTCCTGAGCTGTTTGCCAATACACCGGCCTGGGCACAAATCATGTTAGGTAACGGCATCATCGCAGGTAGCTTTACAGCGATATTTATGAATCTGTTGTTCAACGGCATTGGAACGAAGGCTGAGGCAGCTAGAATGGCAGAGAAACAAGCAGACGATATCATTGGGGAGTCTAAACATTCTGCATAAGTAGGTGTTAAGAAACCAGCAAGAAATTAGTTTCCGCCATGCATCCTATGTTAACTCTTGTCATGAAATGCTTATATTACGTGTTCAAAAAGGTCGGTTTTCAGTACCAAGAAGATGGGGTGAAGATAGAAATGGAGTAGCGGAGCGTAGATTAAGCTACGTGAGCAACGGACATTTCGGCTGAATCCCATATTCGAAGCTGAGATGCCGCTCGCGCATCCTTCGTAATCAAAAGCGGACTTTTTGAACAACCTTTTATGTCATGAATAAATGGTTTCATGGCATGAGTCATTTACGTGATGAATGATCTATAGCATGAATAACAACACAAACATCCGATTCTCTGCCTGGCAGGGAAACGGATGTTTTTTGGTTATGAGTCGTCAGGAATCATAAATGCCGCATCTGTTTTTCCGCAAAATCGCCAATCCAAGGCAGCTTCAGCCATTTTCCCTGTAAGCTGGTTACAACCATCAGGAGCCATACAACCACACCGAGCAGGGATAACAGGGAGGAGACCAATGGGCCAAATAACGGGAGAAATGTGCATAACACATGACCGACCATAATGAGGCCAAATACAGTTACCGATTGGAGCGCATGGAACATAACGAATCGACTCCGCTTTTCCACGGCGAGAAATATGATCCCACCTACAATGGTGAACAGATAACAGAGCATACCTGCAATATTTTCATCCAGACCACTCGATGATTTAATGGGGGACATCCGGTCAAGCCTCCTTTGTCCTTTTTATATAAGCTATGAGGAGAAGGGGCAGAACTGAACCGGAATGATGAAGGAATGAATGGATAGATCAATGTATGTATGATGTGTTGCTATAAGTATGTGTATAGAACTGAATTAAATCGAAGTGTTTTTTACATTTAACATGGTGTTGGTGTAGCTATGGAGGAACAGACCCATTTGTCATATCGGCTGCGTCTGCCCCCAGAGCTACTATTTAGGATCTATCATTCTGGTTACCCTAAAGATTAATTATCGCCTTGCTCAAGCTGTCTACGTGGATTCGTGACTTTACCGATTTTGTCAGTATCATTCTCTTTGGGTACCAAACGTTCGTCCGTACGACCATCATGATGGTTCTCAAAGGCAAACTCCGTCAATTTCCACTCTGTCTTGCCAAGAATGGGATCGGCGGGAAAATGCTGACCTCGATGCAAATGCTCTTCGCGTCCCGCTTCGTTGATGTAGATTCCGTCCACTTCCACGACTTCATGCGAAAGGGGCAACATGTCTTGTTCTTTTCGTTCCATGAAACGGCGCCTCCTTAGAATCCAGAAATTTAACTATAATGGTTGTCCGTGATAATATCCCCCGAATAGTTACGCGTTATGCTGGATACATTAATTCCGTATACAATAGGCATATGCATTAAATATGATTCGGAATTAAACTTTTTCGGGTTAAAAACCGTTATAAATATTAAGGAAAATCGTCAAGTCGTAACATACTTCCGAATATGCTACAATAAGATTATGATTCAACTTGAATCATATCGGGTATTTATAGTGTCAGGTACTTGCTTTTAGCGAGGTTCCCGACCTAAAGCTTGCTTTAAGCCGCGCACACAACTTCATGAATGGCATTTAAGACTTATTCGGCGTTCTCTAAACGGAGCATTCACTTTCAACGTTTTGGGAGGGAATTACAATGGCAACGAAAGGTCACAATGAGGTCAAAGAAAGTTTGAGGGAAATGACTCGGATTTTCCGTCCTAAGGATCCAAAAAAATTCGTGAAGGAGTACGTGAGAAAATACCGGATTACGGGTGGGTATGAAGAAGAATTGACTTCTGTGGTCGAGCATGAGCTTGTCAAGATGGATTCTTCCGTATCCTGAAGCACTTAACTTAGAATTTTACTGTTCCGATATGAATAGAACCGTCTTCCGGGCGTTAAGCTCCGGTAGACGGTTTTTTTTGCTTCAGCCTGAAGAGTTTACCATTACTTTTCGGGCTTTGTTGCGTGAAGCTTGCATATATATGGAAGTACACAACTTCCAGGAAGGATGTATGCATGTGGATCCTATTTTGAAAACAAAAGAAGAGATTAGCTACATGCAGGAAGCAGGGCGAATCCTGCACAACTGTCACAAGCTCATTGAACAGCGGCTAGCTCCCGGTGTAACTACACGGGACATGGATGAATTAGTGGAAGAATTTCTGGCGAAGAACGGCGCGACGCCTGAACAAAAAGGATACAAGGGATACCCTTATGCGACCTGTGCATCTATCAATGAGGTAGTCTGTCACGGTTTTCCTAGTGAACGGGAATTGGCTGAAGGTGACGTCGTGACTATTGATATGGTTGTAAATAAAGATGGCTGGCTTGCTGACTCTGCCTGGACATATGGGATCGGGGAACAGCGGCGGACGATTCGTAAATTGATGAAACGTACAGAGAAGGCCCTGCATCGTGCTATTGCCCAAGCTGTACCTGGGAATACGCTGGGGGATATCGGCAATGCCATTGAACGCTCAGCAAGGTTATATCGATATGGCATTGTGAAGCCGCTCATTGGTCATGGGATTGGTCAATACATTCATGAACCGCCCAATGTACTACCTTATGGCAAACGTGGTACAGGACAGATGTTGACCGAAGGCATGGTCATTACGATTGAACCGATCTTCACAAAAGGTAGCTCAGGAGTCGTGGTGTGGGACGAAGATGGATGGACTGTGCGCACGGTGGACGGGAGCTGGGGGGTTCAATACGAGCACACGATCGCGATCACGAGCAATGGCCCACGGATATTAACAGATGGAACATAATGTAGAGAATGTGATCTATGCAAGATCATTTATAGGATAGTTGGAAGAAACGTTAAATTCAGAAAGGGAGGAGTACTACTCCATGCCGCTTTGAATGGCTAATAGAACGGTATGGAGTGAAATTTCCTTCCTGTATAACTGGAAGTTAGCCTACCAGGGAGTGATTCATTTCCTTTTGCATAATTTCGCATGTTTTGTGTGTGATAAAAGTCTGGTGAAAAATATGCCCAATCACCGAAATTTGGCAAAAATTTTCAAATTTATATTCATGGTTTTTTTACTGAAATCGCTTGCAAATCTAGTTGTGGTGCGGTTTTCTACATAAAGTGAACAAATTGTGAACATGTGTCCAAAGATTGACAAAATCATACCCTCAACTTATATTTAATATGTGATTGAACCATATAGAATGAATTGGAAGAATGCGTAGACATGCCCTTTGAAGGGAATTAAGGGGTCTATGGAAGCGTTATTTCTGGAAACGTTCTATATGACGGAGAGGATTATACGTATTGTGCCAGAACGGAAGAGTAATATGCTTTTGGGACAAAGACGGTAATCTACGAAAACGTAAAAAAGTGGGGTAGATCAATGATGAAACAGTGGCAGGTTGCAAAGCGAATTCTCCCCTTGCTGGCGGTGTTCTCTTTGCTGCTATCCGCATGCGGGCGGGAAGACTTGTCTGTAATGAAACCTCAGGGTCCTGTGGCGCAAGGTCAATATGATCTGATGAAGCTGTCCATCGCGATTATGATCGTGGTACTCATCATTGTATTTGCCATTGCGGCCTATGTATTGATCCGTTTTCGCAGACGGTCTGGACAGAATGACATACCCGAACAGGTCGAAGGAAGTTTCAAGCTCGAAGTCATATGGACAGCCATTCCGTTACTGCTTGTTATTGTACTAGCTGTACCAACGGTTAAGGAGATCTTTGCTCAAGGCGCAGATCTGTCCAATGATCCAAATGCAGTACAGGTCAAAGTCACCTCGCATCAGTACTGGTGGGAATTTACTTATCCTCAATATGACGTAACCACCGCTCAAGACCTCATTATTCCTACCGACAAGAAGATCGCATTCGAATTGAAAACCGCTGACGTGATTCATTCCTTCTGGGTGCCGTCACTTGCGGGTAAAATGGACACCAACCCAGATGGAACACTGAATAAGTTTAGCTTCTCAGCACCGAATGAAGGCGTTTACCGCGGAAAGTGTGCCGAATTATGCGGTAGGTCTCATGCCTACATGGAGTTTAAAGTAAAAGCGGTCAGCCCTGAGGCTTTTGACAGATGGGTCGCTGAAATGAAAGCACCTGCTGTTCTTCCAGAAGATACGCAATTGGCTGAAAAATTCAAAACTAATTGCCTTTCTTGTCATGCTGTAGGTGATCAAGGTGGCCCAGTTGCGCCAAATCTCACAGGCATTGGTGGCAAGGAATCCGTCGCAGGCATTTTGCTTAATCAACGCGAGGGACAAGAAGAAGGTAAACCTGTCTTGGATAACATGAAAGAATGGCTGCATGATCCACAATCCGTGAAGCCAGGCAATACGATGCCGAGTCCCAAAGACCTCGGACTTACAGATGAAGAGATCGACGGAATTGCCGAATATCTGGCCAATTATAAATTGGACTATGAATAGAACAGCAAGGACGATAAAGGGGGTACACAACCTTGGCTCAAGCTCATAGCGTCAAGCGTTACCGTGGCTTGATGGATTGGATCACTACCGTCGATCACAAAAAAATCGCCGTTCTTTACTTAGCTGCGGGCGGATTGTTTTTCGGCATCGGTGGGATTGAAGCCATTTTGATTCGGATTCAGCTGATGAAGCCGATGAACAATTTTGTCTCGGCACAGGTCTTCAATGAATTGATTACGATGCACGGAACCACGATGATCTTTCTAGGTGTTATGCCGATTATATTTGCCATTATGAATGCGGTTGTACCATTGCAGATTGGAGCACGGGATGTAGCTTTCCCGTTCGTTAACGCGCTGGGCTTCTGGACGTTCCTGTTCGGTGGTCTGTTGCTTAATCTGAGCTGGATCATGGGCGGCGCACCTGATGCCGGATGGACATCGTATACGCCACTATCGGGCAGTGAATACAGTGGGACACACGGTGTCGATTTCTATACGATTGGACTGCAGATTGCAGGTCTTGGAACACTCATCGGGGGGATTAACTTTCTCGCCACAATTATAACGATGCGTGCGCCTGGCATGTCATACATGCGGATGCCGATGTTTACTTGGACTACATTTATTACTTCTGCTATTATCCTATTTGCTTTTCCTGCAATTACCGTTGGTTTGGTATTGTTGACCTTTGATCGGATATTAGATGCGAACTTCTTCGATGTTGCAGGCGGGGGGAATCCCGTGTTATGGCAGCATATCTTCTGGATCTTTGGGCATCCCGAAGTATATATTCTCATTTTGCCAGCATTCGGGATTATCTCAGAGGTTATCCCAACGTTTGCACGCAAAAGATTGTTTGGTTATAGCTCCATGGTGTTTGCAACGATCCTAATCGCGTTCTTGGGCTTCATGGTCTGGGCGCATCATATGTTTACGACGGGTCTTGGAACGATTGCTAACGCGTTGTTCTCCATCTCCACCATGCTGATTGCTGTACCGACAGGGATCAAAATCTTCAACTGGCTCTTCACGATGTGGGGAGGACGAATTCGATTTACAGCGGCCAACCTGTTTGCAGTCGGATTTATTCCGACCTTTGTTATGGGGGGCGTAACGGGTGTCATGTTGGCGTCTGCTCCGGCTGACTTCCAATTCCATGATACATACTTTGTTGTAGCTCACTTTCACTATGTTATCGTAGGTGGCTTGGTACTTGGTATTTTCTCAGGTCTTCACTATTGGTGGCCCAAAATGTTTGGACGTATTCTCAGTGAAACGTTAGGAAAATGGACGTTCTGGACATTTATGATTGGTTTCCAACTCACATTCTTCGTGCAGCATTTCCTTGGACTGATGGGTATGCAGCGCCGGATCGTATCCTACTTGCCAAATCAGGATTTCGACCTGCTTAACCTCGTGAGTACAATCGGAGCGTTCCTGATGGGTGTTGGTGTCATCATTTTCCTCGTTAACATCGTTATTACAACGAAGAAACCGATGGATGCACCGAATGATCCGTGGGAAGATGGCCGTACGTTGGAATGGACCATTCCATCTCCACCGCCAGAGTACAATTTCAAGCAAACGCCGCTTGTGCGCGGTATTGATGCATACTGGAAGGAAAAGATGGCTGGGAACACAGAAATGACACCGGCTGAGCCGGTAGGGTCAATTCATATGCCATCTGCAACACCGTTACCGTTTGTCATGTCTGTTGGTATATTCATTGCTGGACTCGGACTGATGTTCAGTAAGGATGACTTTGGTAATGCATTTATGAATGGATTATTCAACAATTACATTGTGCTCATTATAGGACTCGTGATTACCTTCGGAGCCATGATGCTTCGTTCACTCTATGATGATCATGGCTGGCATATTGAGCCAGAGGATCAGGACGAGAAGGGGGCGAGAACATGACAACATCACATGCTGAACCTGTGAACGGTAATTTACCACATGAACCGGAGAAGGCAACGCTAGAGGGACGCAATAAGCTCATCGGCTTCTGGTTGTTCCTTGGCGGAGAGACGGTATTGTTCGGAACCCTTTTCGCTACCTTCCTAGCGCTCAGGAACCAGACGAATGATGGGCCGACGGCGAATGAGCTGTTCCATTTACCGCTGGTGGCAGCAGCAACCGTTATCCTCCTAGTCAGTAGTTTGACAAGTGTATTTGCCATTCAAGCGATGCATAAAGGGAAGGTGAAGGCACTCACATTATGGCTCGGCATTACCGTTTTGCTAGGGCTCGGGTTCCTAGGACTCGAAATCTATGAGTTTTATGAATATGTGAAGCACAAAGAGTTTGGTATGACAACGAGTGCATTCAGCTCAGCATTCTATACACTAGTCGGATTCCATGGAGCTCACGTAGCCTTTGGTATTCTCTGGATCGGTCTTATTATTGGGCAGTTGTTTAAAAAAGGACTGACGGTCGTAACTGCACCTAAAGTGTACGTCTCTGCAATGTACTGGCACTTTATCGACGTTGTCTGGGTGTTTATCTTCACGGTCGTGTACTTGCTCGGAAAGGTGGGGTAACACATGTCGGTACAGGATAAAGCAGATCAGGAACCAGTGAAACATCGTCACCGGACGGAAGGGCCGCAGAAACACGTCGTAGTGTTTATCTTCTCCATCATATTGACACTGATCGCATTCGCAGCCGTTAAGGCCGGTGGTGTCAATGCAACGTTTACCATCATCTTGCTGGTTGTCATGGCGATTTTACAGGTGTTTGTACAGCTCGGTTATTGGATGCACATGAAGGACAAAGGTCATTTAATGCCGATTCTGTTCATGGCGTTTGGATTTTTCGTAGCATTTACGTGCATTATTATGGCACTCTATTGGGTTTGGTGGTAAGAGGAGATGGCGGCGGCTTATTGTCGCCGTCTTTTCCCCTTTTTGGCGCACCAGCAGGATAGGCGTATAGGTACTAACCAAATTAGTTCACGGGGAGGTTTCCCGTATGCTCGGGTTGCAATATTTTAGTTTTAACGATCTGTGGAGCCCTGCCATTATGGCTATATTTCTACTTGTCGGAGCAGGTTACCTCGTGCTGGTAGGGCCAGTCAGTGAGAAGGTCAGTGGAGCAGAACCAGCAACTGTGGGACAGAGAATTATGTTTATCACAGGGCTTATCGTTTTTTATCTAGCTCAAGCGGGGCCTTTCAACTTGTTGGGACATGTCATGTTTAGCTTTCATATGGTCAGTATGGCTCTATCGTACTTGGTAGCACCACCACTGCTTATGAAGGGACTGCCTAACTGGGTATGGCGTAAAATCGTAAGTTTTCTGCCAACCAGGCAGTTATCCTTTCTAGCTCATCCCATCGTGGCAGCTCTATTGTTCAATGGGTTGTTCTCCATCTATCATCTGCCGGTAGTGCATGATTATGTGATGCTCAATTTCACGGTTCATCGTCTGTATTACATTGCGCTTTTCATCACTTCAATGCTGATGTGGTGGACGCTCCTTAATCCGTTGCCGGAAGGAAGACAGGCGTCGGGACTGTCCAAAGTTGGGTTTATTTTTCTCAATATGGTGTTGCTTACGCCAGCCTGTGGTTTGATTATTTTCGCCTCCGAGCCTCTATATGCAACCTATAGCAATCCTGCTGTATGGGCCGAGGCCATGCGATATTGTGTATCAGGAGATACATCGGCATTGCTGCGATCCTTCGGAGGGCCTGCGTTTTTCAACTTTCTGTCTTCTGCTAAAGAGGATCAGCAGGTTGGAGGCATCATTATGAAATTCATTCAGGAGGGAATCTTCGTATCCATGCTGGCGCTTGTTTTCTTCCAATGGTATCGCAAGGAGAAGCAGGAAGATGACGAGGATAATTCTCATCCGAAAGAGCCACCGGTAGTACCACTTAACCCTGCTACAAAATAAAATTTGCTATGTAAGGCTGTTCCAAAAGTCGGCTTTGAGAACAGACCTTTCTGAACACGTACTCTATGAATAGAGGGGGATACATGATGGATATGTATTTTCTACTGCCTACAATCAGCACATCTTTCATTGTGATTAGTGCGGTGCTGGTGGGAATCGGCTGGATACTTATTATCCGCGGTAAACGGGAAGCGCATCAGTCCATGATGGTCGCAGGTGCGGTAGCGGCATTAATATTTTTTGTCATTTATATGTCTCGAACGATCTTTGTGGGCAACACGGCTTGGGGCGGCGAACCGGATATGGAGATCTTCTACCGAATCTTTTTGATCTTTCATATCATTCTGGCAACTGTGGCCGCTGTCTTTGGTATCTCAACACTTGTGCTAGGGTTCAAAAAGAAATTCAAAACTCACCGCCGCTGGGGACGGTTCACCTCTATGATCTGGTTCAGCAGTGCCATGACGGGTGTGATCGTGTACGTTCTGCTGTATATCCTTTATCCAGGCGGGCACACCCGACCTGTATGGGAAATTATTCTTGGGGTCTAAACGTACGGTGTAAAATGCGAATCTATGAAAATGGACGAATCTGGTGGAAGATTCGTCCAAGCTTCCTCTTGAACACATTCATAGAATGAGTTTGGAGGGGGAAACAACAAATGAAAAAAACAGTCCATGTCAGTCAAACGTATCCACGTCTCACAGTGTACTCGGATGAGAACTTCATAGGAAGAAGCCGGATTTACCGTGGCAACACGGGTCTGCGCAACTTGGAGAACATCCTTGGAGGCGTTGAGAGCCTACGTTTCTTCTCGACCAGCTCCAATGCAACACTCGTTGTGTTCACAAGACCTAACTTCCAGGGTGGATTCCGTGTTTACCGTGGGAACACCAGCTTGAGAGACTTGGATGACTTGATCCGTGGCAACGATGTGGAGTCCTTGATCTCTACGAATGAACGCTTAACACTAGCTGAAATTCGTGCAATCCGCAGTAACCGTAGTTTGCCTAGCGGCTACGACCTCGTGTAATGGTTTGACCTCTTCTACAATCAGGTGAAGGGTAAATTGAAAAAGCTGTATCCATACTGTGTATATACACACTATGGGTGCAGCCTTTTTTTTGTGGCGCAAAACTCTGGAATATAACCCCATATAACATGGAATTATTCAAGTCTGAAATACGCCGTTTTGCCCGTAGTGACGCTGTTTATTGCAGTTTGAGTAGTGTGTTCCTCTTCCGACACTTCCTGATTCAGGAAAAAAAGTGTTGACGGGAAAACTGTTAGGTCTGTATACTGTGTATATTGATATATACAGTAATCACAGTGAGCACACTGAACACAGTACATGAATGAAAGTTGAAAGGCAGGCGTGCATATGAACGCATGGAAGCAAGCGTTGTGGTTGACCCGCAGTGAGATGAGTAAGGATCGATTCCAGTGGTTATGGAGTGCAATTTTTATGATTTACACGGGTAGCATGACAGGTGTGATGTTAATCAGGCAACATGATGTGAATTTCATTAACCCTTTTGTAGATATCTTTTTTCTAATCATGGTGCCATTTCAGGGATTCCTGTTCAGCAGACGTTCATTCCGTTACATACAGGAAGATTCCTATACACAGATGTTGGCCTTCTACCGCAGACTCCCAATTTCGAACGAAACGGTAATGTGGTCAAGACTGCAGCAGTCGATTATAACATTCGCATACAATGGTATCTTTTTCTACGGATCACTATACGTAGTCAGATTACATGAGGAAGTATTCCGATGGGATCAATATCTGGCATTTGCCATTACATGCACAGGGTACGGACTTTTTATGACAGGTTTGTACATCTACGGAGAGTTTCTCTTCAGCGGCAAAAAGTACTTGCTTCTCAGTACATCGTTCGTGCCACTTACCATCGGTTTATCCTTGTTAATTCGAATGTCAGGCAGCTACGGGGTGTGGATTGTTATCGATTACAGTAAAAAGTGGAGCCTGTTATCCCCGATCATGTGGATTGCTCTGGTACTTGGTTTAACGGTGCTATGGCTATTCAGTCGATTGACCCTGAAGAAGCTGGCATGTCGGGATTTAAGTTAAAGTACGAGAGAATATATGCAAATATGAAAACAGGACGAACCGGCGCTACTAGCTGGTAAGACGGCGAGATGTACCGGAGGGCGAGGTGCAAAAATGTGAAGATACCGATTCAAATCAATGAAAATAGCGCTGAACCTCTATACCACCAGATTGAAAATCAATTAAGATCATTAATCGTTACGGGTCAATTAGGGGAGGGAACGCATTTGCCGTCCATTCGTGAATTCGCCGGAGCTCTGAATTGTAGCGTGATTACAGTCAGACGGGTCTATCAGGATCTGGAGAATGAAGGCCTGCTTCGGACGAAGCAGGGGACGGGTACATTTGTAGCTCAGGTTGAAGCTGGTGACAGAGAAAATTATAGATTGAAGGCTGCGCAGGAAGCGATGCAGGCTGCGGTGCAGTCTGGCAAAGCGGTCGGATGTACGGAAGAAGAAATGGAAGAATTATTTCGAGAAGCCCTAAGAGTTATCTATCCGAAGTAGGGAGGAAGTACCATGATGGAACCTGTAGCTGTTCAACTGAACGGCGTATCCAAAATGCGTAAACGCAGAGTGATCGGCCCCATTGATCTGACCATCCCGGAAGGGTATGTCGTTGCAATCCTCGGTCATAACGGTTCTGGCAAAAGCACACTACTGAACATGCTGCAACAAATTGTACTGCCGGACAGTGGACAGATCATATGGTTTGGAGAAGAGCACAATGGGCCGCTGCCCATAGAACTGAGACAACAGATTGGGTTTGTGGCCGATAACAGCGGGCTTGAAGAGAACCAGCTTACGGCAGAGGAAGCAGTTCGGTTTCGTGCTTACTGGTATCCGCGTTGGGATATGAAGCTGTTTGACCAGCTTATGAAAGAGATGGACGTGCCGAGGGACGTGAAGCTGATCAAGATGTCCAAGGGAGAACGGCGGAAGTACGAGATTGCAGCTGCACTCGCAGCGCGTCCGAGACTTCTCCTGCTGGATGAACCATCCTCTGGTCTTGACCCTTTTGCCTGGAAAGTGATGGTTGAGCAGTTCCGAAACTTCATGGCAGGGGGAGATACCACAATACTAATTGCTACCCATATCGCAGATGAGGTCAAACGGCTTGCGGATTACATCGTACTGATGCACCGTGGTCAGTCCCTAGGCATGGCGGAGAAAGACACTGTGCTCGATCAGTGGAGAGAAGTTTGGTATGAAGGAGACCTACGTCCAGAAAGTATCCCTGGCGTCGTGGAATCTTCTATAGATGAAAATGGTCTGGTTCGTATTATTACGACTCGGGTCAGTGAAGCGCAGGAAAGGTTGGAGCTGTCCAGTAATCAGGTGCTGAAGATTCGCAATTTGGAGCTCGATGAAGTACTCGCATTCTGGATTGCCGGATATGCACCCATACAATGGAAATAACCGAAGGGAGACGATAAATGATGAACCGATTAGAATTGACGCAAGTCGTTAAGCAATATGCAGACAAAACAGCCGTTAATGGAGTCACGCTCAATGTAAAAGAAGGGGAAATTTACGGGCTGCTCGGAGCCAATGGTGCAGGTAAAACAACAACGATGCGCATGGTGCTTGGCTTGATCCACCCGGATGGTGGAAACATTCTATACAACGGCAAGCCGTACAATACGGAGCTGCAACAAATTATGGGCTATCTTCCGGAAGAGCGCGGGCTCTATCCGAAGGTGAAGGTAAGTGATCAGATCAACTATCTGGCTAGACTTCGTGGGATGAATGCGAAGGATGCAGATAAAAGTTTGAAGTACTGGCTTGAACGATTCGAAGTCCCTGAGTATTATGACAAAAAAATTGAGGAGCTGTCCAAAGGTAACCAGCAGAAAATGGGCTTTATCGCAGCCGTTGTACATCGTCCTCAAATTCTTATTCTAGATGAAGCCTTCAGTGGACTTGATCCGGTGAACGTGGAATTGCTCAAATCAACCGTTAAGGAATTACGGGATGAAGGCACAGCTATTCTTTTCTCCACACACCGTATGGAACATGTTGAAGAGTTATGTCGTCAGATCACGATCCTTCATCGCTCTAACACTGTAGTGCAAGGTCAGATCAAGGAAATCAAGAGTCGTTATCCACGTGAGCAGGTTGCTCTAAGCACTGTAGGTCAAGTAGAGGGTCTGGAGCTGCTAACAGGAGTAAATAAGGTAGATCAGAATGAGCGTGGTTACACAATTCATATCAGCCATGTAGATGCAGCTCAGGAAATTCTGAAGCATGCGATGTCTCAGACAACTGTTGAGCATTTCGAGATCAAGGAACCAACGCTTAACCAAATCTTTATTCGTGAGGTAGGTGAGTCGAATGAATAAAATGGGAACGATTACGGGATTTACATTTAAAAACAAAGTGAAAACCAAGTCATTCATGGTAACGACGATTGTATTAGCCATTCTGATTACGATTGGACTCAATGTGCCATATTTCATTACCTTATTCAACGGTGGCTCAAGTGGTGGCGGAGCTTCGGGGGATCACCCGGTGAACATTGGACTTCTCACATCAACACAGCCTGAAGTTTCGGAAAAACTGGAGAGCTTCTCTTCGGCGCAGGGAGATCAGGCATATCGGTTCATCGCAGGTGGTGACAAGGATGAAGCAGCTCTACAAGCCGATACACAAGCAGGGCTTACGGATGGTTACTTGAAGTTTGAAGAGGTAGCTGGACAGGAGTTCCCGCAGCCGATTCTGTACTCATCCGATGAGGTATCACCGCAGATCATTGCTTCTATTGAAGCGGCTTTGCAAAGTGTGAAGCTTGATGTGGTTGTAAAAGACGTGCTTACAGCAGAACAAAAGGAACTGATTACAACACCTGTGAAGCTTACTCAGGAAAACCTGAGCACAGATGAAGGGGCAGCTGGTACGGAATCGGAAAATGGAATGAGCCCAATTAACTACATTGTTGTGTATCTGCTGATCATCCTGCTGTTCACTTCAACGATGATGACAGGTAATATGATCGCTTCTGAAATTACAGCAGAGAAAAGCTCTCGCATCATGGAGATTCTCATCACAAGTGTGTCTCCGCTGAGTCAGATGTTTGGTAAAATCATCGGTATTTTCTTGGTAGGTATGCTACAGATCGGAATCTTCGGCGCAGTCGTTGCCGGTAATATGCTGCTTCCTCATAACATTAATGTACTAAGTGATTTCAATATGAATCTGAGTGATATCAATACGGCAGTCATTGTGTACGGACTAATCTTCTACATCTTAGGTTACTTCTTATATGCCGTAATGTTCGCTGCCATTGGTTCAATGGTAAGCCGTACAGAGGAACTGGGTCAGGCAGTTCTGCCAATTACGATGCTGTCTCTCGTGTCGTTCTACATCGCAATCTTCAGTATCGCTACACCAAATATTTTGTTGCTGAAAGTAGCTAGCTTCATTCCATTTACGTCACCAACAGCGATCCTGGTGCGGATTGGTGCAGGAGTTGCCCCGACTTGGGAGATTCTCACGTCACTTGCGATTCTCGCTGTATCTATTCTGATCTTTGGCTGGCTCGCAGCTAAAATCTATCGTACGGGTGTACTGATGTACGGTAAACGTCCAACCTTTAAAGAGCTCTTTAAAGCAATGAAGGCATACAAGATCTAAGCAAGAACTGGACCAACAACAACAACACCAACAACGTAACTCTTATAAAAATATGGAGGCGATTAATATGATTAATCAATTAAATACAAAGTCCTATAAGTTAATGAGTGCAGGAGTAGTTGTTCTATTGTTAGCATCAGTCATCAGTGGAGAAGGTTCTGTAGTGAAGGATGCAGTTCAAGGGGCGATGATGGGAGCTGGAGCTATTTTCGCAGCTGTAGGTCTCTGGATGGCTGGTAGCAAGAAGTAAGAAGTAAGAAGTAAGAAGTAAGAAGTAAATGAAGGGGGCGCTACTCTTAAATGGAGTGGCGCCTTTTTTAATATTACTATTCAGTTTTATCTAGCGAGACATTGACCACCTATGCCTGATAGGGATACGGTGTAGCTATATGTAATTATGATATAATGACGTGTTCTTAAATCAAAAAATTCAATTGGGAGTGTGACTAAATGCAAGTAGGGAATAAGAATGCATCGAATACACCAGTAGCTACTTTCCCCGCAATAAAAGAGTCGCTAATTCAATCGACATATAGGATAACAACTAATGCGATATGATCTTAATAACGCAAGAGAGTTAGCTATTCGTGTGTGTGTTGCTGCTGGCGCGAGCAAAGCGGTGGCAACTTCTCTTGCTGAAGCAGCTGTCGCCGCAGAATGTTCTGGCAGAAGTGGGGTTGGATTTGCACATCTTCCTGACTATTTAGAAGGCTTTTTGAGCGGTCGTATTGCTGCTACAGAGGAGCCTGATCTCTTATTTCCGACTCCTAATATCGTACAGGCTGACGCCAAGGGTGGTATCGCTCAACTTTGTTTTGATCGTGCATTCGAGGAATTGCTATCACGGACAAAGACTTATGGTGTGACCATATTCTCATTAAAGAATAGTTATACTGTTGGAGAGCTTGGCTACTACGTAAGATGGCTTGCAAGAGAAGGATTAGTGGCTTTCGCTTCGACTAATGGGCCGGCTTTAATGGCGGCGGGACAAAGTGCCGAGGCTGTCTATGGAACCAATCCTCTCGCATTTGCTGCACCTGTCGAAAACAGGCCTCCCTTGGTTTTTGATCAGGCATCCAGTGCCACAGCGTTTGTTAATATACGACAAGTAGCAGAACGTGGAGAGGAAATTCCCGAAGGGTGGGCCATCGATGAAAGGGGTCAAAGTACTCTTGATCCGCGTGAAGCGATGAAGGGGGCGTTACTTAATTTTGGAGGAACACGTGGTGCTAATATTGCGCTTATGGTTGAAATCCTTGCTGCTGGCACAACAGGCGCAAACTGGTCACTGGATGCTCCATCCTTTGAGGAAGGGAGTGAGTCCCCAGGTGCCGGCCTATTCATTGTTACTATAAATCCCGAATTGCTGTCTCCTGGTTTTTCCAAGCGTTTGGCATCTCAAATTGAAAGATTATCCTCCAAGGGAATTCATATCCCCGGTGGCAGCTATCAAACGGACGACATAGAAATTCCCTCTTCATTGGTTGCAACACTTGAGAGTTATCTTATCAAGTGAATCCCGTGATGCTACAATTGAAGAGTTTAGCTAAAATGTAGGGTAACTCTATAGAAATTAATATTTACCTATCATGAGACGGTGGGAATTATGAAAGACCTAAAAGTGAAAAGTTTTTATGAACGAGGTTTTACGCACACTTCTTTTAATCAGAGATTTCAAAAGGATTCAAGTTCCTATCGCCAATCCAGATAGGAACTTGAATCCTTATTTTTACACAGGAACATCTTCAGTGAAATAATCCAAATCATGCATCCCGCCCTGGAGCTACACTACCTTTCAGTCTATAGGTGGATTAATAACGATGCTGGGTATGCTGATGTATTTTTGGAGACAATCAATACAATATTCAGCTTCGAAGCGTCTATCATATTAATTATCTGTGATAGCAATTGACGAATTCTAAATTTGGAGGAATGATGAATGACAACTTTTGATGACTTTCTAAAACTGGATCTTCGTGTGGGAACAATTATTAATGCAGAATTCTTTGCAAAAGCTAAAGTCCCGGCGATCAAACTGGAAATTGACTTTGGTTCTGAAATTGGTATGAAGTCCTCCAGCGCACAAATTACGAAAAGGTACACGGCTGAAGAAATTATCGGTAAACAGATTGTAGCAGTTGTGAATTTTCCACCTCGCCGGATTGCGGGATTCGATTCGGAAGTTTTGGTGCTGGGCGGGGTGCCAGAACCAGGGGATGTTGTACTATTAAAACCGGATTCTAATATACCCAATGGAACACAAATCGGATAAACTAACTCAAGCCCACCAAAGGATTACTTCCTAGGTGGGCTATTTAATTGACGTATCTACTACTAGTCGACAATCCTTCTAGTAAATTCATTTTTGAAGTTAACAATACTTTAGAGCATGGTCTGCATACCGATATAATTGAATTATTAAAAAAAAGGCAGTCGACCAATATGAGCGGCTAGTTGACTAAACCATTTCTTATATGTTGAACTAGTAAAAATGGTATAGAAAGTGGGAAACAAAATTTATGATTCCTATAGTATATGACCAGATTAACCATTGGGGAAGAGACGACGATTTTTTTCTAGCATTGCTAAAGAAATTAAAAGTAGAGTCTATAGTTGACTTAGGCTGCGGAACAGGAAGATGGACTATTCATCTTGTTCAGTATGGTTATAAAATTACAGCTATTGATCCCCATGAAGAAGCGATTGAAGTGGCGAGAATTAAAGATAATTCAGGCAATGTGAATTGGATTGTAGGAGATAGCTCAAATTTACAAATCAATACCTATGACGCGGTTGTTATGACTGCCAATGTTGCACAGGTATTTCTAACAGATAATAGTTGGAAGAAAGTAATCTCAGACGTATTCCGATCCCTAAAAGTTGGCGGTCACTTTATTTTTGATATTAGAAACCCTTTGGTAAAAGTGTGGGAAGAGTGGGAGAAGGACAAGACTCCTGACTTAGCTAAAGATATGTTAAGTGGAGACCCTCTTGAAATCTATACAGAATATGAAGGGTTTGAGGGAGATATCTATACTTTTTATGAAACTGTGAAAAATACAAAAACAGACAAAGTCCTAGTTCATGAAAAAATGCAGATAAGATTCCGAAATCAAGGAGAATTGGATGAGTCGCTGAAACAAACAGGATTCTCGGAAATTGAAACATATGGCGATTGGGAATTTAAACATGCAAATTCTAAGAACCGATCTTTTATTTTTCATTGTGTAAAATAGAGTCATTAAAAAATTTAGGAACAACAGCGGCCGGAAGTCGAAACATTCACTGGAGTCACGCTAATTCCAAATAAGAAAGGAGCCATTGTCGAAAACGATGGCTCTTTCTTTATGAAATGAAATTACTATTTTGATGAACTTGATGGAACATCAGGATCAGTCGGGTTTTCATAATTTAAGGTTTTGCCAAAGAGCAACGAATTGGGATAATTTTTAAAAAATTCTTCTTCATCTACTTTTAAAAAGAACTTGCCTTCAAAAATGAGTTGATTCGTATTAGGCTCAATTTCATCTATAGTTCTTGCTATCTCCGATTCCTTAAAGATACGTTGTTCATCTGCTCGCACGAACATGCCATGAGGTGTATAGAATTGAGTAGAATCCCCGTTTGCGATTTTTGATTCTACGGATTCTACGTTTTTTACTGATTCTACGGATTTCACGTTATTTGTTGAAAAATTAGTGTTAACAGGATTTTCAACTGTCTTATTTACGGTTTCCATTGCTGGATAGGTGTCTGCTTTTGAATTCGATATTAAAACCACTCCTGAAATAATAGTCACTGCAAAGGCTATTAAATATATTTTTTTGAACATATTGACCCCACCTTTCTATAGCAACAATTATTTCCTACTTTAAAACAGTATATTCACCAAAATGGTAGGAGTTTATTCGGCTTTGCCTGCTGTACAACTGGTTTCCCAAAAGGACAACAACGCAAAATCCCATTACTCTTCAATACAACTTTTCTTTGCAAATTGCGTCTTAATTCAAGCGACTATTGGCTAGTTTACACAAGTGATTAGAGAGGATTGTTCAGAATGAAGAAATACCTTGCTGGATTATTAATTATTTTTGTCCTATGTTTGAGCTTACCAACTCAGGCTTACATGGAGGCGTCTAACCAACAGCCATTGGCTTTTGAGGATCCCAATCTAGAGCAAGCGCTTAAGTCATTATTGAATAAAAACGATGATGAATCAGTAACAAAAGAGGATTTAGAGTCACTGACTGACGTTAATCTATCGAGTAAAGGAATTAAGAGTTTGCAGGGTTTGGAATATGCAGTCAATATGACGAAGCTCTCTTTAACTAACAACCAAATTAGTGATCTGTCACCGCTAGCGGGACTAGTCAGTCTGAGCACGTTGTCCATAAGTTCCAACAAGATCTCTGATCTAAAGCCACTAACAGGATTGGTTATGCTTAGGAGCCTCGAAGCTGCGAATAATAACATCAAAGATCTTGCTCCTTTGTCTAAATTAACTGCCTTGGTTACTCTGAATTTATCATCTAACCAAATTTATGATTTGGAGCCATTGAGAAATCTTCAAAGTTTGGCTTACCTCTATTTGAAGAACAATCGAGTCTGGGATTTAGAGCCGCTCCAACAACGTGGTTTTTTACCGTATTATGATACGGGTGCATTCATTGAACCACTTGCACTGCAAAATAACTATTTAGACTTAAGCAAGGGATCGAAAACAACTAAATTATTTGTGAAAATGGCAGGAAATGAGTTGCCTAGCGGTCAGCGTAAGACACAGCGCTTGGTGATCGGCAGCACGACAGCTTATGTGGGAGAAAGTGCATATCGTATTTCCGCAGCGCCATTTATTCAGACGGGACGTACTTATGTGCCGATCCGTTTCATCTCCGAGAAGCTTGGGGCAACCGTGAATTGGAAACAGAGCACCAAAGAGGTAACCATTCAGAAAGATGGTAAAACGATTCGTTGGGCTGTAGGGAATAGGCAGGTAAAAGTAAACCAGCAAACGGTCATGCAAGATGCTCCTTTACTTCTGAAGAACGGCAATGCGTTTGTTCCTGTTCGTTTTGTGGCGGAGCAGTTAAATACCTCCGTTGAATATATGGGAAGTAAGCATATGGTCGTGATTTTCAAAAAATAAGCAGCATAATGAAATTACAGAAGAAGAGTGAGACATCTAGACCGTCAATAAACTAACGGAAGCGTTAGCTCAATATTTCTCAAAAAGCAGCTGATCACATTGGTCAGCTGTTTTTAATTTAACTAACGGTTAGTTGAAGTTGACTAGGACATAATACTAACCTAAGACTAGGGAGGGAATGTCCTTGTTTAAATGGATGATGTCAATGATTATTATTGTTTTTATCATTTCTGTTGAGATGAACAATAGTCAACTCACTGCATTAGCTAATCCTGTGTTAGCTTATTCAAATGCTGAACTGGATAAGCTAAAATCTGTTGCGGACTTTAACATATTCACACCTTCCTTCTCCATTCAAAACTATAAATTGGAGATTAAAGAACCATACCCGTTTAATCCAGATCAAGAAATTTCAAAGATTAGACTTCACTTTTTTGATGAATCAGGAAAGTCATATTTGTTTGGTGTCGAAGAACATAAGGCAGTGGGCTATAAAATAAACCGAGATATTATTACAATCGATGTTCGTAACCATACAAGCACAACAAGAACTGTAATCGAAAACTTTAAATTTAGTGAACGTGGAGAGATTATTAATATAAATGGAATTGAAGGGCGTTTTGAAGCATGGGTTAACCATGTACCAGGTGGATACCTACGATGGATCCATAATGATACTTTCATTGAAATTGATAGCGGAGAATTAACTAAAGACCAAATGATTGCGTTGGCAAAATCAATGAACGAAAATCGAATAAACTAGCTGAGGCCACTAAAGGATTGTTACTTTGGTGGGCGATTTACATGACTTAATCACTTCTTTGCTCATACATACTTAATTTGAACATGTCGACCGTTAATCCGTAAACTTCTTTATCTGAGAACCGCTATATTATAGCTCGTTAAGCTAACGGGAAACTTTAAATTAAAAAAACAAGAAAAGCAGATTTAAGGAAGAAGAGGAGGTATACTGAAGGAAACTATGTGATTTATGAGTAAGTATATGTAAATAAAGTGCGTACTTAACAAAAAGATACAGACCTCCTATACTAGGCAATGTAACCAATACATCTGCTAGAGGAGGACATAATAACATGAATAGATTTACAATTCCACGAGATATTTATTACGGAGAAAATGCACTAGATATATTGAAAACGCTGAAAGGTCAGAAGGCTGCTTTAGTCATTGGTGGAGGTTCGATCAAAAAACAAGGTCATTTAGAAAAGATCACACAATTGCTGAACCAAGCAGGTATGGAAACGTTACTGATTGAAGGTATTAATACGGAACCTACCGTGGCTATGGTTCAATCTGGCGCAGCGCAAATGAGAACGTTTGAACCGGATTGGGTGATTGGTATAGGTGGAGGCTCACCTATGGATGCTGCAAAAGCAATGTGGATTTTCTATGAGTATCCAGAACTAACATTTGAACAAGCTGCTGTTCCGTTTTCATTGCCAGAACTGCGAACCAAAGCAAGATTCATTGGCATACCGACAACCAGTGGAACCGCAGCAGAAATCTCAAACCTTTCTGTCATTACGGACGAACAAACAGGGATTAAATATCCTTTGGCGGACTTTGGGTTAACTCCAGATATCGCGATTATTGATCCTGTTTTAGTTACTCATATGCCGCAACATATGATTGCTTACAGTGGTATGGATGCAGTGACGCATAGCATTGAAGCGTATGTGGCTAAACCACGTACGATTTTTACGGATGCACTCGCGATTGAAGCAGCTGAAGCACTGAAGGATCACTTGCTTGCTTCCTTTCAAGGCGATCTGGCTTCCAGGGAGGAAGTTCATTACGCTCAAGCTATGGCCGGTATGTCCTTTGCTAATGCAGTCTTAGGGAATGTACACAGTCTGGCACATAAGAGTGGTCCGATCTTCAATATCCCTCACGGATTAGCGAATGCAATCTACTTGCCCTATGTAATCCAGTTTAACCGGAAAGTCGTAGAAGATCGTTATGCTAACCTTGCAACTCGATTGAATTTGAAGGGGAATAATGCCCAGGAACTAACGGATTCTTTAGTGGAGTGGGTGCGTAAAGTTAACCGTGATATGGGACTTCCTGCTACATTACAAGAATTCGGGATTGAAGAAGACGTATTCCGGAATCATGTAGAAGCCATGGCAGACAATGCAATGAAAGATCCATGTACAGGGACAAATCCACGAGAAACGTCTGCTGAACAAATGAGAAAATTGTATGAATCCGCCTATTATGGCGTAGATGTTAACTTCTAAGTCAGATTCTATTACGATTTGAAATCCAATAAAACATATGAAGCCTAGCCGATCTATAAAATTGGTTAGGCTTCAAGTATGTACGTCCAGATACAGATTTCGTCAATCGCTGGGGAATTTCTAATCTCTCAAAAATCCATCAGGTTCCGAAAAAAAGATTCTCTATACGTAACGGATCGACATGAAAAGTAAGACATCTATAAAGAGTTACTGCAAAGCGCCTTGACGATGTATATAGCCATTGATATACTGATCGAATAGTTAGATAATTTGTTTTCAGTGGTTTAAGAAACATAATAATTACATATAACCGTTTGCGAGGGAGCCTTAACCGGCTGAGAGGGTGTAAAACCGACCTTACCTGATTTGGATAATGCCAACGTAGGAATGCAACGATGAAATGCTGTTATTTGGGTTGCCCGTGGGCATTCCAAACTATAGTTTATTTATCTGCGAAACGTCCTATGGATGTTTCGCTTTTTTTGTTGTTGGAAAAAGGGGAATTACATTACGAATTGGAGGAACAAATGTTGACTATATCAGAGCGATTATATAAGGCAGCACAGCCTGTGTGGAAGGAATGTCACGAGCATCCCTTTGTGAAAGGGATTGGAGATGGCTCCTTAACAATTGAACAATTTCGATACTATTTGCTCCAAGATTACTTATACCTGTACGATTACGCCCGTGTATTTGCGCTAGGCATCGTCAAGTCGAAGGATCCCAAAGTCATGCAGCTTTTAAGCAAAAGTGTTGATAACATTCTGAATGGTGAAATGAAAATCCATCGTTCTTATATGGAGCGGTTAGGAATCACGGAAGATCAAGTTTTTCAGGTGAAACCTTCACTGAAAAATGTAGCCTACACTAACTATATGCTCGCTGTTTCACATGCAGGTGGCATAGCAGAAGTGCTCGTATCCATCCTGGCTTGCTCATGGAGCTACGCTGAAATTGGTCAAGTGCTTGCTCAAGCGCCAGGTGCAGCTGATCATGCTTTCTACGGGGAATGGATCACAGGTTATGCTTCCCCTGAATACCATAGCAGCAATCAGGCATTAGTTGAATTAACGGACAAGCTATTAGAGGGCTGTAGCGAGGAAGCATATCAACGGATGGAGGATATTTTCGTGATGTGCAGTCGCTTTGAGCTTGATTTTTGGGAGATGTCCTGGAGGCTGGAGTCTTGAGTTCACTGACGTTTCAGAATGTGTCCTATCAATATGATGCTGAACCTATAGACATAATAGACAACCTGTCTTTTACAATTGAGGCAGGATCATTTCACAGTATTGTTGGCGCCTCGGGCTGTGGTAAAAGCACGATTTTCCATCTCATTAACGGCCTACTTAGGCCAAAATCTGGTTCAATACGGATTGATGGGGCTCCGATCGGGGAAAAAAAGCATTACTGCGGCTATATGCCACAAAAAGACCTGTTGTTCCCTTGGAGAACAGTAGGAGAGAATCTTGGATTGCCTTTGGAGATTATCGGAGGTTACACCAAGGCTGAGTGCAAGGAGCTTATTGCTGACGCACTTCATAATGTAGGCTTAGATCATTGTCATAACAAGATGCCTCACGAACTTTCAGGCGGCATGCGCCAACGAGCTGCATTTGCCCGTACAATGCTCACGGGATCCGATTTGTTATTGCTGGATGAGCCGTTCTCTGCGCTGGATTTTCTAACCGGCATTACAATGCAAGAGTGGTTGCTTGATCAGTGGGAACAGCACAAGAAAACAATTATCTTTATTACTCATAACGTGGACGAAGCCTTATTTCTTTCGCAAAGAATACTAGCTGTGACGAGTGCCCCGATAAACCATTTAACAACGATTGATATACCTAACGGGTACCACCATTCAAGAGAATCTCTTGCTTCACCAGAAATATCTGCATTGCGTAACGAACTGATTCAATCGTTAAGGACGAATGTAATCTTATGAAAAAATCATCTTACACTCATAATCTTCCTGCCCTAATCGTTCTATTTGCTCTGCTGATGGTCTGGCAACTGGGAGCAATGAATTTGAACGCTGCTTATATTTTGCCTAGCCCGGTTCAAATATTTGAAAAAATGTGGGAGCTTCGCGAACCCTTATTTACCGTTCATTTGCCCGCGACTTTGCTAATTACGAGCATTGGTCTTGTATTATCCATCGTATTAGGCGTTGCACTAGCGATCCTTATGGACGTAAGTGTGTTGATGCGTAAGTGTCTATATCCCATCGTTGTAGGTTCACAGACGATCCCGACCACGGCCATTGCTCCACTATTTGTTCTATGGTTTGGGTATGGCATATGGAGCAAGGTACTCGTGTCCGTTTTAATAACCTTTTTCCCAATTACAATTACGGTATACGATGGTTTACGCAGTACCCGTATGGATATGAAGAAGCTTCTAATTACATATGGTGCCACTCCGTGGGAAATTTTCCTGAAACTCAAAATCCCTTATGCACTGCCTTATTTCTTCTCAGCTATCAAAATGGCAATTCCGATTAGTGTCATTGGGGCAGCGATTGGAGAATGGCTGGGTGCACAGAGTGGGCTGGGATATTTTTCGCGTCGAATGATGACGCAGCTTGACGGTGCGGGAGTGTTTGCACCCATTGTATTGTTATCCGTTGTTGCTATGGGTTCGGTTGCCGTAATCACACTGTTAGAGTGTCGTTTCGTTCGCTGGCGTGGGGAGTCATAAATAGATATGGAGGAAAGAAATTCATGAGAAAAACAAGAGCCATTCTTACAATGATACTGATCTTACTCGTGTTTAGCGCATGTACTAATCAGAATACATCTTCATCTACGACTAGCTCATCTACACAGAAATTACAAGAAGTTAATGTGGTGCTGGATTGGTATCCAAACGCCTTGCATGCGTTTCTCTATGTAGCGATAGATAAAGGGTACTTCGAGCAAGAAGGATTGAAGGTAAACCTGCAATTCCCGTCTAACAGCAATGATGCAATTTCACTTGTAGCAGCTGGAAAAGCAGATATTGGCTTGTATTATCAACAGGATGTCATCATCACAAGAGCGAATCAGAACGTGCCTGTCAAATCAATCGGTGCGGTTGTGCAGTCTCCGCTAAATGCCATCATTTCTTTAGCAGAGAAGAACATAACTTCTCCCAAAGATCTAAAGGGCAAAACGATTGGTTACTCAGGAACAGAATTATCTGAGGCTCTCATTCGTAGTGTCATGAAACATGATGGTTCGGATAGCAGTGATGTTAAAATGGTCGATGTCGGCTTTGAACTTATGAGTTCAATGACCACGCGTAATGTGGACGCCACAATCGGTGGCTTGATTAATCATGAGGTACCCCAACTTCAGGAGGAAGGCTTCAATGTGAATTGGTTTACATTGGAGAAATATGGGGTTCCGTCATACTATGAAGGTGTTTTTGTTGCTAACGATACAACAATTAATTCTGAATCGGACATGCTGGCTAAATTTCTACATGCTTCAAAAAAAGGATTTGAGGATGTAAAGGCCAATCCAGAGGCTGCATTACAAATCTTATTAGATCATCAGAATGCAGAGAATTTTCCGTTATCTGAAAATGTTGAACGTCAGAGTTTAGATATCCTTCTTCCTTTAATGGAGAATGATAACGCTGAATTCCTCAGTCAGGATGATTCCCGCTGGCAGGAAAATATAGATTGGCTAGAGTCGGAGGGGCTAATTGAGATAAAACCTACATTAGACGATGTTCGTGCAGTCATTCCGTATGAATAGTAGTATCTCAAAACTCTCTCCATTATTTGATTGTATGTCTTCTTGCAAACGCAAACGAACGACCTTTTTACTAATTTAGAATCAAGTAGGATTCATTCAAACGGAGTATACTACCAATATTATTCTATACGACATAAGCACCGGCCTTCTTAGGCCGGTGCTTATTTAACTTTTCCAATTATTGCGTAACCGTCATTTTCTCTGCGAGTTGAGCCAGGCGTTCAGACGAGCCATCCTGCAGATCGGGCGTAAATGCATGCAGGAACTGCCCGCTTCCGTTTTGGACTGGTAAGACGAGCGTTGACAGGTTCAGCAGTCCCACCTGTGGATGCGTAATCGCTTGCGGGTGTTTGCTGGTGCAACGAACCTCATAGTTCTCCCACATCGTTGAAAACTCGGGGCTATTCTCCGTCATTTCCGTGATGAATTCCGAATACCAAGTATCTTCGAGATTCTGGCTATACATTACGCGGAAGTGGCCGAGCAGAGATTCAGCCAGGTCTTCCCAGTCGACGAACATCGTTCTGTAGGATGGTAGCATGAATATGCGCCAGATCATGTTACGCTCACGACTGTCGGCCGTACCGAAAGGGCCAAACACAGAGAGAGCTAGGTGATTCCAAGCCAGTACATTCATTTTTGCATCGGTAATGTAAGCCGGACAGAGTGGCATCTGCTCCAATAAAAAGTTTAATGAAGACGATACTTCCGGCTCCTTTTTCTTAGAGATGAAGGTGTATTGGCGTGGATTCGCAAGGAAATGAAGATGGTGATTCTCGTCTGCATCGAGACGAAGAACACGAGCTAGACTGTCCAGCACCTGGTCAGAAACATTGATGTCCCGTCCCTGCTCCAGTGAGGTATACCACGGCAACGAAATTCCAGCGAGGGCTGAAACTTCTTCGCGTCGAAGTCCTTTCGTGCGTCTTCTTGTAAATTGGGCGTGAGGTAGACCCGCTTCTTCCGGCGTAAGTCGAAGCCGTCGCGTACGAAGAAAGTGTCCGAGCTCCTGACGGCGTTGATCATCGCTCATAACAGAACGCTCCTTTCAAGCTAATACTCTCAGTATCAGGATTGCGAAATATAGAATCGCCAATAGCGTTAGGGAGAATAATGATATAAACACAGTGCTTCTTAGATGATCCGAATCGAGTTAGGATAAAGCCATCACTTAATATGCTTCATTTTAACACATTCACTAATCCAGAGGGATAAAAGGAGAAAATCATGAATAATATCTTGGTTATTAACGGTCATCAGTTCTACCCCTATTCACAAGGAAGATTGAATAAAACGTTGTTTGACGATATGGTTTCCAATTTGTCGGAAAAATACAATATAAAAACGACGGTTGTTCAAGACGGCTACGATATTAGAGAAGAACAAGAGAAGTTCAAGTGGGCCGATACGATTATTTTTCAAACTCCAATTTACTGGTTCTCTTTGCCTACGCTGTTCAAAAAGTATTTTGATGAAGTTTATGAATACGGAATTATTTTCGAAGGATCCGAGAAATACGGGCAAGGTGGTCTGTTGAAAGGGAAGAAATACATGCTTTCCACCACATGGAATGCCCCAGAGAGTGATTTTAACAATCCGGAAGGCTTCTTCCAAGGGCTGGATTTGGAAGGAACATTGGAGCATATTCACGCGACTCAACGTTTTGTCGGCATGGAGGCGTTGGAAAGCTTCAGCATTCACGATGTAATCACGAACCCGGATATCGAAAAATATATCGCCAAGCTTCACGAACATTTAAATCAAGTTTTCGGACTCGAACTTAACGTTTAAGGTCGGCAAACACAAACGAAAAAGGCAATCTCTTCTTAAGAGGTTGCCTTTTTTCTAATGAACTGCAGCTCTACGAATAAATATAAGTACGTTCTAGAACAACATGCTCTGATATAATAGCAGTTATCAGCTATCTATTTTCTGTGGAGGTGAGGCCATTGAAAACAATCGGGGTAGGATTCTTATATGCATGGCTCTATGCAAAGCCAGTGAAGGATATGGCAATGCTTTGCATAGAGATTAGCAACAATCACAATCCAATTGCCAACAACGAGTTGTAATATTCTACGAACTGGCTTTGCACCTTATTGATTTATTAAATAAGGAGTGAGGCACGTGAAATATTCAAAAGCCGAGTCGATTTTCCCGGAAGAATTGCTACGGATCATTCAAGAATACGTTCAAGGCGAATTAGTATATATCCCCAAACCTAAAGAGGCGCACCTCAAATGGGGAGAGAAAACACACAGTAAGAGTAAAGTATCTGCTCGAAACGCTGAGATTAAATCTTTGTTCCGTGATGGAGTCAGCATAAACGAGTTGGCGGAGCAATATTTTTTGTCCTGTGAAAGTATTAAGAAGATTGTTTATACCAAGAACTAATGGAATCCGCTATATCGTCGTATTGACGGTATAGCGGATTTTTGTGCAAAGTTGAATTAAATCAACTTATACATAGTAACTGTACCTCGAAATCCGTAGACTCAAGTTAATGCTGTTGTGACCAGAGGACTTAAGGATGATAAGAAGGGGTGTAGCGGGATGAATGAAATGATAATGAAGCAACTGCTGGACAAAAATGAACGGTTGATTAACATGATAATTGAACGCGTAAAGGGAGATTTTCTAGACGATATCGCTATTATTGGGCTTACGGGTTCATTTAGCACCGGGGACTTTCATGAGAAGAGCGACCTGGATTTAATCATCATTAACAATACAGATAAAGGACGGGGGATATCCGATTGCTTCATCTTGGATGACGTGGGATATGACATCTATTGCACACCTTGGTCTACAAGAATACATGAACAATCCACCTTGGAAAGTCCCAACGTATCGAGCCTAACCGAGCTCCAAGTACTCTATTATGCTAAGCCTGAGGACTTGGAGAAATTGAATGAATTCAAGCAAAAAGCTCTCAATGCACTTGCGAACCCAATAGGTGAAGCATGTCTTAAACGAGCCGAAAAGTGGATTGATCTGGCTAAAATCGCTTACAGCGATATCATGCTTAGTGAAGATATCGGCTCCGTGCGATATGCATCTGCCGACGTTTTGTACAATCTAGTCAATGCGTTGGTCAGCATAAATAACACGTGCATCAAACGAGGAATCAAGCGATATTTAGAAGAGATATGTTCGTTTCGCTATGTGCCTGATCAGCTTGAATCGATGTACATGTCAGTCATTGAAGCGCGCACCATCGAAGAAATTAGAATAGCGTCTTTTGACATGTTGAAAAGTGTTACGAAGTTACACAGCACGATGTGTGATAGCTTCATCGTTAAACCTGTTCCGACCTATGATAATCTGAAGGGAACTTACGAAGAATTGTGGTGCAACTACCGCAACAAGATCTTGAACGGTGTTTTGATAAACGATGCCCCTTATGTATTTCTTTCAGCCTTTGGAGCTCAAGGTTATCTTGATGAAATGGCTGCGAAGATCGGAACTAAGAAATTTGATCTTATGCAGTACTTTGATGCAAGTAATCTAACCGTTATGCAAGAGAAGTTTCTTGAAGTGATGGATGAGTATGTAGAGGAATATCATAAGGTTGGCCGGGAAGTCCAACGATTTACAACCTTTGAGCAACTGTATGCTCATTTTATGAATCGCTAGTTTTTATAACCTAGTTCATAGTAAGTCTAGGGAAATGGGGAGTTTATGACATTAATCAATGGTATAGATGTCCCAATCTCCTTCTTTACTCTGACGGATCGCATACATCATTCTTACTTGTTCAACCGAATCGGTTGTTGTATCCAGACGTTCACCAAGAACAGTAATATGTAATTGATTTTTGATAGATGCATTTTTCTCAATGCTCTCGATGCTTGAGAACTTATATTGGAACTGTTCACCATAATAAAAGTCCATAGCATCTGCCAGTTGGTCATTGACAAAACCGGATCGGTAAAGCTCGTGGTCATGTTGTACGAGAGCGATCAAATTTTCTTCGAGTATATCTAGCGCGGGACGGTCGCTCTCTTGTAACGTATTCTTTGCTAATTTCAGGTCAATTGCCATTGCAGTGTTAGAATCTTCTGCGCTCTCAAGTAGGAATTGTCCGATAATATTCTCGTTGCTATCGTACAAGTTGATATATTTATCTACCTTTGGCTCGTTCATACTCTGAATGGCTTCCTCGGGAGTTTGTGGCAAATCTTGATTCATGTCTGAAGTCTTGATGTAACCTTCAGTTCCATCTATACCTATAGCCTCGACTAGATCTTCAGAAGGACTAGTATCAGCAGATGTAGCTGCCAATCCATACACACCTGCTCCGACTCCCAAGGCAAGAATCATACCAACTAGAATGAGTCTTTGTGATTTTGTTTTCATTAGATTACCTCCAAATATGGGATGTGATGCTTTTAGCATTTTCATATGAAGATGCAGAATTTATCAAAGTATGCTTAATCATTAAACTCCACAAAAACATGCATGTTTCCGTCTATTCCTCCAATTCCGGTTGTTTGTTTAATATCCAAAAATTCAAGATGTTTTTCCCATTCAACTCTTTCTTGATCTGAGTCATCTGCATACACTTCAAAAAGATAGGCTAAGACCAATGCATTAATGGATGAGGCTCCATTTTTCAATTGTAACTACTCTTTAGGAACAACAACTTGATTCTCTCTAGGGATCACGGTCTTTCCAGAGAAATTAAGTATTAATTCATGTCCTTGGTTTTTAATAGTCGTTATCTTGTTCTTCCCATCCCATTGGATTTTGGCTCCGGAAGATTTGAAGACATCCTTTACTGGAATGTAGATAGAGTTATATTCCGTTGTAGTTAACTCACCAGCCTTCGAGACATTTAGTACAGATTTTTGTAATGAAGAATTATACATATGAGCTGCGCGCTCCACAAAAGGTAGATCCTCTGAAGATTGGACATCTGCAGATGCAATGACTGTGTTACTAACAACAAAACATAACATCAACAAAAGAGAAATAAGCCGCTTCATCTTAAAGCCCTCCTTACAAAAAAATGCTGTACACGTAATATAAACGCGTAATAGAAGGGGAATGTTTCCTTAATATTCTAGTTGTTTGAACGATTAAGCATAGCGTTGATTCATATTTCTGATTTCTTCTATGAGGCATATCGCTGTTGTTGGTTTATTGATGGCTGGTGTCCGTGTACATCAAAAAAAGACCCCGGAGTCTAATGCTCCGGAATCTTCACCACCACTCCAGTAGATTGTGTATATTCAACAATTTTAATGGTTCCCTAGCTCTCTTCCTCGTCACTTTCAACTCTGAGGTATACAGCTCCAAACTTAGGAATTAATAATTGTTTTGTCTCATCATTGATTTGATTTAATTGGTGGGCAATTTCAGCTTCGTTATAAATGGTCTGTTTCTCTGCCCAGTCAAAAGTTCCGTGTTCCGTATAGTTTAGCTAATACTCATAATTATCTTGTTAAAGGTTGTCAGCCAGTCTTTTTTTATAATACATCCAATGTAACCGTCCGGACGAATTAATATTAATGTATCATCAGTGATTCCATATATATTACACAACTTTCCTGAAACATCACAGATATAATCTTCTGAATCAACTTCTTTAGTATGGACGGCGTAGCTTTGCAATGTAGCTCCGTTAGTTGGCGACTTAATTTCGAGCAATGCCTTTGTAGCATTTACTCCGAAAGCTAAGAGTGTAAAGTGTGGTCCCTTATACAAGTCAAACAAACTGCGCACACTTCCAGGTCCTATACAGGATGCATCTGGTGCTCTGTCGCCAACTTGCAGTGTCTTGGTAGACGGAGTATTAATTGGAGCAAGTGGACCTCCATGGTACGAAATCCTGAGCTGTCGTTCCTCATCTCCACGCTTAAGGCTGGAAAGGTTCCGTTTACCTAGACTTGCGTACAGCTCAGTTGATTTACCAAGAACACTTGCAGCAATTGGTTGCCGTTCGGCTTCATATGAGTCTAGTAGACTCTCATTTGCGCCTGAAATTACCTGACCGAGTTTCCAACCGAGATTATAAGCATCCTGCACACCTGTGTTAAGGCCTTGCCCTCCAGCTGGAGTATGAACGTGGGCCGCATCCCCAACTAAAAAAATTCTACCTGCGCGGTAATTTTTTGCGAGCCGAATGTTGGGTCTGAACACGGAAGACCAGGTGATGCTGTGTAGCCTGAATCCAGTGAGCGTGTAAAACTGTTCTGATAGCATATCTTCATTGAGATTTGGCATTTCTCCCGGTTTTAGACGAATCATAATTTGAAATTGACTGGAGTGGGGGAGCGGACAAGCAGCGACTTGCTTACCATGTTTACGCGGCCACATGTGCCAACGATTACGCGATAATTTATCAATCTTACCGTCTATAATGAGCCATTTGTCAGAGTCGTCGGTCTCACCAACAAAACCAATTCCAGCAGTCTTTCTCACAGTACTTGAGCCTCCATCGGCTCCTATTAAATACTTACATCTAACTTTTTCTCCTGATGAGAGTGTAACAGTCACTCCATCGATATCTTGCTCAAATCCTTCTATCGCGGTGTTGAACTCAATCTGTTGACCAAAGCGATTAATCAGGCGATGCAAGATGGCATCGGTTTTATATTGTGGCAAAAGTAAAGTGTTTGGATAGGGAACACTCTGAGTTGGGCTATTTTTCTTTATCATTCGCCATGGCAAGGTGATAAAACCGAAATGGAGGCCAGTTAGAGGATATGATCCTCCTTCGGCCAAGGCTTCATCTAGAATATCCAGGTCTTTAAATATCTCTAGTGTGCGAGGTTGAATTCCTTTTGCTCGGGAGCCGTTGAATGCGTGCGGAGCCTTCTCAACTAATCGGACACGAAGGCCGCGACGAAGCAGATCTGCCGCCAATGTAGAACCTGTTGGCCCAGCTCCCGCAATAAGTACGTCGATGTTATAGTTTTCACTCATGAATAATAGCCTCCGTTAATTTCGATAGGACACATTATTATTGTTTCCATGCAACAATAATAATGTGGAGACTTAACTTTGTCAATAATGTTTCCGAGCAACTTTAATATCGAACTTTTACTTGATATACTGAATGTAGGTTAATTTTTGGAGGGAAACAGAATGTACAATTGCTCTAAAGAACTTAACAGAGTTGCCTTGACCAAGGCATTGTTGGAGGTAGTCCAAGAAATACAGACAAAATTATTAGCGGAGGATGATGAGGAGAGAGAATGGCTTATTAAAAACAGCCCCAATCCTGTAATTGCAGAATTAATCAGTGAAATGACTATCATGATGCTGCATGTATTAGATGCGATCGGCAAGCTTGAACCAGTGAACGGAATTACTATTTCTAAACAATTTGGTTTTTCCAAAGGCAGCATCTCCAAAATAACGAGAAGAATGGCTGATAAAAATATTATCCAATTTGAGTACATTCCCCACAACAAAAAGGAAATTTTGTTTCGTACCACGCCATTAGGGCAAGAAATCTATCAATTGCATTTAGCCATGCATCGGCAAATAGATATCGGAGTAGATTACTTCTTGAAACAATATAGCGAAACTGAATTAAAATTCCTTGTCCATGTTCTCAGCGGAGCATTGCATACATCATGGCTTTATCCTGAGTTTATTGAAGATCCAACTGAGAATAATCTAAGTAATGAATACAGAAACGATGAGATTCATAATGCCAAAATTTCTTCTTCAACTATAAATGCAGATTATTATGAAATTATAGATATGATTAAAAAATTAGAACCTCATGATTTGAAAGAAGCAAAAGTAATTCTTAGTGAACATTTTTTTGAATAGTATCCCGGTTAAAACAATGCTATACAGCAGACCCTAATTAAGCTAATAGTGAACGATAGTTCAATAATACACTACACAAAGAAGCAGCAGATCAATATGATCGGCTGCTTTTATTCAGCTATCGGTCAGTATAGTTTAGAATTTAATTTTACGTCCTAATATGGCGGCTTAAGGTAGACTCTCCTCGTACTGTCACATTATGGGTTGAGTTGTTCGTTGTATAGTATGAGAGGGGGGAGAGAGCTTGAATGACACGGAGATTAATCAGATTATTGCAGATGTGTTGGATGGAGAGATAGAGAAATTCGAGCAGATCATGAAGGTCTATCAGAAACCAATATTTCTCTATTGTTATCATATGTTGGGTAAACATGACGAGGCTGAAGATAACGCACAGGAACTATTCCTGAAGATATTTCGCAACTTGCGAAAATATACCCAATATGAAATGAGTTTTAGCGCATGGTTATACAAGATTGCCTACCATCAGTGCATTGACTTCATCCGTAAGCGAAAATTGGTTAAATACTTACCTTTCTTCTACCGTGATGACAAAGAAAACAATGAAGTCGATATGCATATTGAAGCTAATTATTTTGATGAATCTATACATCAGGCTATGACGAAATTATCGGCGGAGGAACGCAACTTAGTGTAGATGATTTATTCCAGCGATGACCGACGCCCAACGAATCATTTGGCGACTATACTGAAGTCAAACGTTCGAATTGGAAGTATCTCAAGTTCTGTGCATACATCATGAATGTGGTGGTAAGTATAACCTTTACAAGCGTCACCAACACAGTTAATCCACAGGAATGGAGCATCCAACGTGCCAGAATGGTTAGAGGTCACATTTCGAACGTTATCTGCAGTCACAATTCTATTTTTCATTACGAAAATTCTAGGAAAGCGCCAAATTTCTGAATTGTCTTTATTTGAATATATTACTGGGATTACCTTAGGTAACTTGGTGGGGTATATTTCGTTAGATACAGATACAAAGTGGTATTTAGGTTTCCTTGCGGTATTTGTATGGGTTGCCGTGTCTGCAGGTGCGGAGTACTTAACGATGAAAAGTAAAAAGTTTCGAGATATTGTGGACGGGAAATCAACAATTCTTATTGAAAATGGAGCAGTGATCGAAAAAGCGCTAGCGAAAGAACGCTTGACGATTGATGAATTTCTGGAGCAGCTTCGTAAAAAAGATGTATTTCGAGTTGCCGATGTGGAGTTTGCCGTAATGGAACAGAGTGGGGATATCAGTGTCATGCTAAAAAATGAGTACCAACCCCTTACAGCCAATGCGTTGGGCTATCATATTTCTTCTGAACAGGAACCAAGAACGATCATCATGGATGGGCACATCTTGCCAGATACTTTACAAGTAACAGGATATAATGAAGATTGGGTACAAAAAGAGCTGCGCAAGCTTGGTTTGAATTTGGAAGAAGTTTTAATTGGTCAGGTGGATAGTAAGGGTGAACTTACAATACAGACAGGTAAAGATTCGTTACCTAGACCGGCAAATTCCAATCCAAAGGATCAAATAACGGAATTAGTTAAAGGACTACAGGACGATTTAATGATGAAAAAACAGCTTGCCACCAACGATAAGGATCGTCTCAAATATCAAGAAGCACTAGACCAATTTCAAACAGCAATGCATGCTTATCAGAAACAACAATAATGACATGTTACGTAGATGAGGTCGAACAGATGGTTAGAGTAGCCTAGGTGATCGATTCAAAATATGGGATTTATCTAAATAAGCATTAAAGAAGTCGTTGATCAATACTCAGATCAACGGCTTTTTTTATTGATCAGATGAAATGGCAAATAAACGTTGACAACAAGCTAGGTTGTAACATATATTATTACAAGTAATAAGTTGTAACTTAAATAATTACAACAAACGGTACAAAATCAAAATAAAAGGAATGATCATAATGATAAAAGTACTTTTTATTACCGCACATCCTCTTGAGGAGTCCACATCGTATAGCCTGACTGTTGGTAATGCATTTATTGAGGCTTATAAGGAAGCTAATCCTGAAGACGAGATTGTGAACATTGATTTGTACAACGAGTATATCCCTCATATTGATGCACATGTTTTTAGTGGCTGGGGCAAGCTGCGCTCTGGAACTGAATTTGCTCAACTCTCAAGCGATGAACAAGCGAAGGTGAAGCGTCTAGCAGAATTGTCGAATCAATTTATCGAGGCAGACAAATATGTATTCGTTACTCCTTTCTGGAACTTTTCATATCCTCCAGTGATGAAAGCCTATATTGATGCTGTCTCTGTAGCGGGTAAATCGTTCCGTTATTCAGAACAGGGACAACCTATTGGTTTGCTGACGGATAAAAAAGCAATTCATATTCAAGCACGAGGTGGTTTTTACTCTGACAGTCCCGCGGATGAACTTGAAATGGGACACCGACACCTTCAAGTCATCATGAAATTCTTCGGAGTACCATCGTTCGAGGGTCTGTTTGTTGAAGGACACAATAAAGCGAAGGACAAGGCACAAGAGATCAAAGAAAATGCTATCGAGCGGGCGAAAGATCTGGCTAGAACATTCTAAAATGAGGGAGTTGTGAAATATGGACAGTAAGGGAGTTTCTCTAATTTATGTGTGGGATGCTTATTGTGGATGGTGTTATGGGTTCTCGAATAGCCTGCGAGCATTTCATCAAAATCATTTAGAATTACCGATTGAAGTACTGTCGGGTGGTCTTTTTATCGATGAACGGAGTCAAGCGATGGCGGCATATCCACATATTCCGGAAGCTAATAAACGAATTGCACAGCTTACTGGTGTGGAGTTTGGCGCTGCGTATAATAAACTTCTACATGACGGTACATTTATTATGGATAGTGAGGCAGCGGCTATTGGATTTTCCGCATTACGTTCCTTGGCACCAGAACAAGCAGTGTATCTAGCAGCTGCAATGCAGCGAGCATTCTATTACGAGGGTAAGAGTCTCAGTGATATACAAACGTATCAAGACATTGCCAAACAATTCAATCTGGATGAGCAGAAAGTGATCGACAGCATTATAACTCCCGAGACACGAGAGCTTGTCCAGCAAGAATTCGTAGCAGCCAGCAACCTTGGTGCGAGAAGTTACCCAACTCTTTTCTTGAAAAAAGGTGATATCCTGTATAACCTAGGCGGCGGTGCTATGACCGCTGATAAGTTAGAAGAAAATTATGCTCAATTGATTTAATTTCATTGTATTTAACAACATCTGGATCAGGCGAATTTCCCCCTTTGCTTGATCCAGCTTTTATATAGGATAGACTTATATATACGTGCGACTAAAAAAAATCCGACTCATTGTAACATGCTCAATAGATGTTAGAATGTTATTATAGCTTTCTTAGAATTACTAATTAGAAAAGTTCATTCGTAAATCACTTATTTTTGTAACACTGGGGTGAAAACATGTCCGTAAGTTCTCGGTTTTATATAGGAATACACATACTGTCGTTGTTGGAGATTAATAAAGAAGGAAATAACTCATCTGAGATGATTGCAGACAGCGTTAATACACACCCTGTAATCATTCGTAAAGTGATGGGGATGTTAAAAAAATCCGGATTAGTGCATGTAACCCGAGGAAAAGCAGGGGCTACACTCGCACGAGACCTAAGTGAAATCACATTATTTGATGTGTACACAGCAGTAAATGCAGTGAATGATAATAATCTATTCAATATCCAAGAGAAACCAAATCCTGATTGTCCCGTTGGTAAGAACCTTCAAGGAACGATCGAACCTATCTTTTCATTGGCACAAAGAGCACTAGAAAAAGTACTTGAAAACGTAACGTTGCAAGATATAGTGTTTGATCTGGATAAGTAGTCGGATGGATAGAATGGGGAGTGGAATCATCGCGAGGGGCTTTTTGAGCAAACGTATGAGTCTCATTATCCCGAACACAATGAGCTTGAGGAGTATATTGATAGCGAAGACAGTGTAGCATTTATGTATTATTCCAGTGGGAAATGCCTGGGGCATATACGATTAAGTTCAAACGATGAAATGAAGTATGCATCTATTGATCGGCTTATTGTCCTGGAGGATAGTAGAGGTAAAGGGATCGGAACTGCACTGCTAGATAGGGCTAGAAAGTGGGCTATGTCCAAAGGAATGCAAGGCCTAACGCTAGATACACAAGATATTAACTTGCAGGCATGTCGATTCTATATGAATTTCTAGAATCATGAAACTAAGTGGAGATGCCTTAAGTCGAACTTAATATCAGCAGATTATTCTGGGGGTATGAAGATGAGAAGGATACTAAGTTTAACTTCGGTTGTAGTATTGTTATCGTATGTACTCGTTGGATGCGGGGCTGCTCCTGATCATGACAACATGAATACCAATAATGAGCCAATTCAAAATGAAGTGAAGGCAAAAGAAGATTTTGAAGCAGTCATTCTGGCAAAAGATCAGTCAACGATAACGATAGCTGTTACCACGAGTGATCATGCTGAGCAACAGTATAGACTTGTCACTTCAGGCATTAATTATCACGCTGAAGTTGGTGACGAAGTAAGGGTATGGACAACAGGTATGTATGAAGAGAGCAACCCTATACAAGGGAAAGCAACCAAAGTTGAACGAGTGAAGTAAACGTGTAAAGAGCCGCTAATCCTATGATTAGCGGCCTTTTTGTGCTTCAGAGATATGCCAAGCCCTGCTGATAAACAAGTCAATAGCTCTAAAGGGTAATTTAGTTTATTTTCATAGATTAGTTGAAAAGGGGTGACTGTTCCTTGTCTATTTCATGTCAAGGAAGTGACTGCAATTGTATCATTCACAATTGTAGATATAATAATTTTATATATTGGCATGGGATGTATAGGACTGCGAGAGTAGGATAATTTAAGCATTAATCATGTTGATTATCTCGCCATGCATCCTTGTGTCCTGATATGTGAAATTTTTCTCGTACTTTATCTGTGGATTGAGCTTTTTAGTAAAGAATGAAAACGGAGGTGACAGAGGTATGGAGTTAGATACGGTGTTATGGAGCAGGCTGGTGACAGGCTTAACACTCGGATTTCACGTGATCTTTGCAACACTTGGTGTAGGTGTGCCTCTAATGATTGCTATTGCTGAGTTCATTGGCATTCGGAAGAAGGATAACCACTACATACTTATGGCGAAAAGGTGGTCACGAGGATTTGTCATTTCCGTGGCGGTAGGTGTCGTGACAGGAACAGCGATATCTCTACAGCTTGCCTTGGTATGGCCGAATTTCATGAAACTAGCCGGGAATGTCATTGCATTACCATTATTTATGGAAGTGTTCGCGTTCTTCTTCGAAGCGATCTTCCTAGGCATTTATCTGTATACGTGGGATCGATTAAAAAACCCGTATATTCACTGGTTGCTGACCATCCCGGTTGTAGCCGGAGCGGGTATGTCGGCTGTTTTTATTACAACCGTGAACGGATTCATGAACCAACCTGAAGGATTTATCATGGAGGCAGGCCAGTTCATCGCGGTTAACCCTGTGCAAGCGATGCTGAACACAGCAACGTTCTCCAAGGTATTCCATGTGCTAAGCTCAGCTTATTTGACGGGAGCGGCTCTACTGGCCGGGATTGCTGCCCTTGCCATGCTGAGAAAAGGTGTTTCTGCGTACCACAAGAAAGGCTTGAATCTGATGATGGCTGTTGTTTTGGTATTCAGCTTGCTGAACACACTTGCTGGAGATGTATCTGCCAAGTTTTTGGCTGAACATCAACCTGAGAAGCTTGCTGCAGCAGAATGGCATTTTGAGACAGAGAGCGGCGCAGATTTAATTTTACTCGGATGGCTGAACGCGGAACATGAGATTATAGGGGCTCTTCATTTGCCTAAATTGCTCAGCTTTCTCGCCTTTGGAGACTTTAATGCCGAAGTGACGGGGCTGAACGAATTTCCACCGGATGAACATCCGCCACTGCTGGTGCACTATTTATTCGACGTGATGGCCGGAATTGGATTCGCCCTACTTGCGATCTCCAGTCTATATTTCCTGTTGGTGTTCTGGAAGAAGCGTAATCAGTTCAACAAATGGATGCTTCGCCTCGTTGCGCTGAGTGCTCCACTTGCGTTTCTTGCCGTTGAGATGGGCTGGTTCTATGCAGAGGTGGGACGACAGCCATGGATCATTCGAGGATATATGCGGGTGGAAGAAGCGGCTACTTCATCACCAAGTGTGAGAGTATTATTTTTTGTTTTCCTACTGTTGTACATCGTGCTCGGTGTTATATGTGTTCTTGTATTAAGACGTTTGTTTAACAATAATCCTGCTGATCTTGAGATGGAGAAATGGCTGAAGGCGAAACAGGATCAATCTGCGGATCAAGGAGGGCATGCCTGATGAGTTATGAATTAATCGGAATTTCGGTACTCTGGCTGTTCTTGTATGGCTATCTCATCGTAGCTTCTATTGATTTCGGAGCAGGTTTTTTTGCCTTCTATGCTCGTTTGACGAAGCAGGATCACTTGATTAATCGTCTGATCTCCCGTTATCTATCGCCGGTCTGGGAGATTACCAACGTATTTTTTGTATTTTTCTACATCGGTATTGTCGGGTTTTTCCCGGACACAGCTTCCTATTATGGCGCCGCACTGATCGTGCCAGGGAGTATTGCCATCATTCTGCTTGCCATTCGTGGCTCGTTCTATGCTTTTGAGAATTATGGTTCCAAAAACAATATCGTGTACTTGTTCTTATACGGAGCTACAGGTCTGCTTATTCCTGCATCGCTGTCCGTGGCACTGACATTGTCGGAAGGCGGATTTATTTTGAAACAAGGCGAGACCGTTACACTGGACTATTGGGCGCTGTTTACCAACCCATTATCGTGGAGCATCGTTGGACTAGCGATTGTCTCTGTCCTATTTATCAGCGGATCGTTTCTAACCTTTTATGCATCACGGGCAGAGGATCAAGGGGCTCTTAAGCTGATGCGGAACTATGCTTTGTTCTGGAGTACACCGACCATCATTCTCGCACTGACTGCATTCATATATTTGGGTCAACACAATGAGCGCCATTTTCAAAATATGATGGATCTGTGGTGGTTGCTTGCACTTTCCGTTGCTTTCTTCATGGTTGCCATGTGGCTGCTGTATAACGGACGTAGATATGGACTTGCGTTTATTTGCATCATGCTTCAATTTTTCTGTGCCTTTTTCGCTTACGGGATTGGTCAATATCCTTATATTCTTGATCCATATATCACGATTCAGAGTAGCGCGACATCACCAGCCATGGGCTTCGCACTTGTCGTTGTATTTATCGGGGGGCTGTGCTTGTTGATTCCATCTCTTATTCTGGTCTTCAAGCTTTTTCTGTTCGATGCGGATTACGTCAAAGGGAAAAAATAAAAGGAGGAGCGTACTGTGAAAAGGAAATCGAGTCTGATTGCCCAGCAAATGTCGTTACATCGAAGAAGCAGGCTTCTCCTTGCGCTTATGTCTCTGGCACTGGGTATAGCAATTATAAGCCAGGCTACATTGCTGGCTGAAGCAGTCCAGCGAATCTTTGTAGAGAAAGCTTCCTTTGCATCAATAGCTATGCTGCTCGGTATATTGCTGGCTGTCATGGCTCTGCGCACGATATTAACGTACGGCAATGGAAAGGTCGGCTTGCATATGGCTGCCCAGGCCAAGACGCATATGCGAGCTAAGGTGCTGCAAAACCTGACCCATGCTTCCATATCTTCAACCCTGCACGGACAGACGGGAGGGAAGGTCAGTGTTGCGCTGGATGCGGTAGATGAGGCGGATAGTTATTTCAGTCAGTACATGCCGCGCATGATGGAGGCAGCAATCATTCCGATTCTGATCTTAGTTGTTGCATTTACCCAACATGCTAATACGGGGTGGATTTTGCTCTGCACAGCTCCGTTTATCCCTTTATTTATGATTTTGGTCGGATTACAGACCAAGAACAAGTCTGAGGAAAAATATGCGCAACTAGCTGAGTTTTCCGGTACATTCCTGGATTCGCTTCAAGGACTAGTTACATTAAAAATATTTGGTAAGGCTGATCGTCAGCATAATGAGATTGAACGCAGCAGCCTGGGGTATCGTGATACAACAATGGGCATTTTGAAAATTGCGTTTACGAACACCTTCATGCTGGAGTCGATCGTCATGTTAGGCATCGGTATTGTCGCTCTTGAGCTGGCTATTCAGTTGCTAGTGTTCAAGGCGCTGACGTTCCACACGGCCTTTCTGGTGTTGTTGCTTGTTCCCGAGTTTTACAGCCTGCTGAAAAATACAGGAACCGCTTTTCATAGCGGTAGAACCAGTATGGGAGCGATTCGTAAGGTCGAGCAAATGCTTGCAGACACGAATACGACGAGTGCACAGACTAATAGTGAAGAGGCAGCACCTCAGAGTGAGGTTACCGATGTGATGGTTGAGGCTCAATCGAATTCATTATTGACTGAACATCCCATGCTGATGCCTATGCCACCGTCTATGGATCTAATCAATACACAATTTCGGTATGCACCGGATTCATTTGAACTTGAGGCGAAGAGGATCTCCATTAAACCAGGAGAGCATATCGCAATTGTTGGCAAAAGCGGCTCAGGTAAAACGACTCTGCTGCATCTCATCTCCGGATTATTAAAACCGACGTCAGGAGAAGTTCTGGTTAATGGACGTCCATTGTCCACATATGATGAGGCCGCCTGGTTCGAGCAGGTTAGCTACATCACACAGCATCCGTATATTTTTGCAGGCACGTTGGCTGAGAATATTGCAATTGGTACGGGAATGAGTACATCCAGAGCCGACATTGAACAAGCGGCTGAGGAGGCAGGACTTAGTGCTGTTACTGCCCAATTGCAGCAAGGGCTGGATACCTATGTTGGCGAAGGAGGCAGGGGATTATCCGGCGGGGAGAAGCAACGGCTTGCTCTTGCACGTGCTTTTCTGAAACGACCGGCTATCATCTTGTTTGATGAACCAACGGTGGGACTAGATGTTCACACGGAGCGAATACTGCAACGTTCGATTGCATCCCTGACAGAGAAGGCAACGATGATTACCGTAGCTCACCGATTATATACAATTCAACAGGCGGACAGCATTTTATTCATGGAGAATGGTGCATTAATAGACTCCGGATCACATGAAGAACTGCTAGAGCGACTACCTCAGTATGCTGAGATGGTTCATATTCAACGAAAAGGAGGGTTAACATGAATGAACTAGCTATGATGTCCAAGGCCATGATTCAGGAGCGCAAGGATATCTTACTCTCTATTTTGGGTGGATTTATTGCAGGCATAGCAGGTGTAGGTCTCTTTTCCGCCAGTGGGTATATGATCGCGCAAACCGTATTTGCGCCGCCGCTTTACACCTTGATTGTACTTACCTCCATGGTCAAACTGCTCGGTTTTGTTCGAGCGGCGAGCCGTTATGGGGAACGATTGTACTCACACAGAGCTACGTTCTCCATGTTGAGCCGTTTGCGCACCTCCTTTTTTGCCAAGCTCATTCCCGTAACACCAGGCATATTGAATAAAAACCGAAGCGGGGATCTGCTTGCGCGGATCGTTGGCGATGTAGAAAGCTTGCAAAATTATTTTTTGCGTGTTGCGTATCCGCCGATCATCGTCGTTATGGTATTTTTGTCTACCGTACTGTTTACATCCGTTTATTCGCTCTGGGTTGCGTGCTTGCTCATGCTGGGCATGTTAATTACGGCATTTGTTGTACCGGGTATTGTTTTGCTGGGGCAGCGTAAAATACATGGTCGTGTGCGCCAGCAACGGGCATTACTATCTACCGAAGTAACCGAAGTGTTGTATGGTTTCCGCGATTTAAAGGTATATGGGCAATTGGAGCAACGGGAGCAACAGCTCCAGCAGACTTCCGCCGCATTGGCATTGGAGCAGCAAAGAGCAGCAGGGCATCTGCTACGTGGGCAATCTATGCATATTTTTGTAACCTATCTCGTGACATGGGGCGTGCTGGTCGTTGGCGCATGGCTGATTATGGATGGGTCACTTGCTGGCGTTTATCTCGCAATGCTGATCCTGGCTACGCAGACGGTATTTGAAGAAGCAACAGCGATGGCTGTGTTGCCCGTGTATAAACAGGATAGTGAACATGCAGCCAGACGACTCACCGAGACGGTTCAGAGTTCCGATGTGCAGCCTGCACAACCAGGCGGACAGTGCGCTACCGAACAGGCTGTTTCAGTCCAATTATCTCACGTTACCTTTCAATATGAGGGGGAGTGGAGAGCTGCATTGAATGATATTTCGATAACTTTTCCACCTGGCTCCAAAACAGCGATTGTCGGACCCAGCGGATCAGGGAAGTCTACCATTGTGGATCTGTTACTTAAACTACGTGAGCCAACGTCTGGCGATATACAGTTGAATGATGTTTCGCTAAGTGAGCTAGATGAAGAGAGCATATGGCAAACAGCAAACGTCGTCTTACAGCAAAGTCATTTCTTCAAGGGAACCGTTCGGGATAACTTACTTCTACACGGGGAAGAGCATGCTGACGAACAATTAGCGGCTGTGCTGAATAAAGTCCAACTGCCCAATATGTCACTCGGCGATCCAGTGTATGAAAAGGGTGAGAATCTATCCGATGGCGAGAAGCAGCGCCTGGCTCTAGCAAGAGTCATGCTGCGGAGCGGAAGCATATGGCTTCTAGACGAACCAACATCCTCACTCGATTATGTGACAGAACAACACGTGTTGCAGCAGGTCTTCGCACAGGCAGCTGATGATACACTTCTTCTGATCTGTCATCGGCTTACAGGACTTGAGAAGATGGATCAGATTGTGGTTATGGATCGAGGTATGGTTGTGGAAACGGGTTCCTTCACGGAGCTGATGGAGCAGCAAGGCTACTTTTATGAGATGAAGAATATTGAGCTGCAGATGATCGGAGATCAACCGAGCACGTAGATTTGATGATTGTTCTGGGTTAGTGAAAACACTCAACTCATTCACGGACCATCGCGAATAAGTTGAGTGTTTTTTTACATCCATAGGATGCAGCCATTCTAATAAGAAATGTTTACCGAACACCAATATCCCGTATCATAATGCTACCTTTCTCTGATTGGTCGAACACAAAGCTGATTTTTCTGATCTGCTCCGGGTTGAGATCGGGGTTCATTGCAACGAAATCAGCCAGTTGGAAGGCATAATTCTGGAACACCGGCTCCTTCGTCGTCTTGAATAGTGCAAATGGTGATTTCGCCAGAGCCGCTTCAAACATAGGTAACAGCGGGGAGACGCTACTCGGTGGTACTCGGCTGGTATTTCCGAGATTGTCTTCAACGACTACAGTGAGATCCACTGGTAGATCGGCTCCATCCACATCTTGATCAGTTTCCGTATTAGCGATGGAGAACACGATGGAGCTCTGATCAGATATGCCGATGTCTTGTTCGGGTAGAATCACCCTGTATTCAGGCGTGGAGGACGTAGCAGTTTGATCCCATTTCAGCATAACGGCTCTATATGGATCGGTGGTGTATCCCATCTCGACGTTTTGCTCTTTCCATGTCTGCAGTCCTTGTCCTTCCAAGCTTCCACCCGGTAATGTAGTTGTCCCCGGATCGCTGTCCTCGTCATAGCTACTAATGGTTAACGTGTTCGCATCCCAATAATTGCTGATATACATCGTTTCGGGCAGCCATTCTCTGGCATATCCAAGATCCTGAAATACCTGTTGATAGGGAGCATTATCCTGAAGTGTAACCTCCAAAAAGGATGAGATCAGCACTTCGGCTGCCTTTAATTGCTGATCCTGAGGGAGAAGCCCGGCTGTGTTGAACAACCTGTTGCCTAACCCGACACCATCATATTTGCCCCACTCGGTGTTGAATTGCCCGTGGTTAGCTCCATATATGTATACATAAGATTTGAAAAATTCACTACGCTCCGTAAAATCAGTCCGGTAGTACTGGCTTGTTCCCACAAATGAGGTGACGTCCATGTCATGGGTGCCATGTAAAGCCAGATAATTCACGTCCTTTAAGGACAAGGGCTGCCCTCCCGGTTTATATTGCCCATCGGTACCCGCTATAGAAACAATAGATCGGATATTAAAGTTGTAATTAAACTTGATGTTGGCGTTCTCGGGATAAGAGGTCATCTTATTGTAAGCCGCCGCTGTGGTTACAGCCTCAGCTCCTCGTGAATGTCCAATTAGGGCAATCTTCTCCATGTCGACTTTATTATAAAATGGATTATTTCGTGCATTATTCCATCCTTCCCACACCTTAAGGTGCTCCAGCAGCAACCATCCTCGCACCCGATTTTCCCCTTGTAGGGGTTTGAACACAAACAATTCGTTAAATGGCGATGAGTTAAGAAAGTTTTCATCAATGGAAACTACAATATGTCCGCGACTTGCCAGCAATTCACCCATATAGGCATACCCTGGATCTGAATATTTCGTCGCAAGGTGGTTGCCATGCACGATGAGCACAAGTGGGAAAGGGCCATCGCCTTCGGGATACCAGACTGTACCGTTTAATGGCATTGCGCCAGCGCCAAAACCAAACGTGCTTGTGCGTCTCTTCGTCCAATCACCAACAAAGGCTGATCCGTCGACAGATTTGGTAGTTAGCATGATTTCTGTGCTCAGATCGTCACGATACGTCGAATGGCTCCCGTAGGTTAGGGATTTTACGGAAGCTGTTCCGGGTTCTGCCGGATTGGTTAATAGGGTTGTGTAAGCTTCCGCAGGCTTGACCGTCTGCAACGGATAGGGCGCAGCAAATTCCTTCTGTCCTTCGCTGACGATCCAATAACCGAGCATGCAGACGAAGACGAGAGTAATTGCAGCACTTGCGGCTGCCCGGACTTTCTTCCAAGTTCGTGCTTCCCGGTAGACACCACTGATGAATTGATAGAGTAGTGCGCCAAGCACAGAACAGGCAATGAGGATGCATACCGTAATAAGCAGCGTAAGGGGGATGGGGCCCAATAAGCTTATTAAAAGCAACAAGAGCGAAGTAAGCATGGCCCATACGTAACGTGAAGGTAGTTTTTTGCCCCAATGCAGTAGTCCTGTAAGGATTCCGGTCAATGCTAATGTTGCAAATAGGAACAGTAAGCTGCCAATCCAGTATTCACTTGCACCTCGTGATCCCAAATAATAATAGGCTTGAACGAAGTACAACGATAGTGTCACTATTGATAGAGCAGCTACAGCGCCTTTCCAGCCTGGCGTGAGAGAAGGAATCCGCTTCTTTTTAATAGAGAATAATGGCCTCTTTTTGGTTGTTTCTTCGGCAGTTACGCCGGTGTTCTCCATGGATGATCCACCTTTCAATGCATATGTATATCACACTTCAACCCAAATGTTGGGTGTGTTCTTCTCTGAGTTTAACAGAAGATTCTTGCTGTAGTCGTCATTTTTCTTAACGTTATTATTAACGATCGGTACATCCAGACTTTCCACTGAATAGGAGCTACTCCGAAAATAAGATGGGACCTTTTTCCACCTTTATCCGTATGAACTAAGTATGTCCATTCTATTAAATTAATGATTGGCAACTATACTTATCCCAAAGGAGAATACATAATATGAAAAATTGGAAACGCATGCTCTTATCTCTTACCGTCTCAGTAGGTTTACTCGCATCAGCAGTACCAGCTATGGCAGCGCCTCAGGAGACTTCCGTTAAGGTTAATGATCAGGCGGTACAGTATGCAACAGGTGCACCAATTCTTGAGAAAGGAACAACTCTTGTTCCGCTGCGCACCACGCTGGATGCAATGGACGTTAAGCTGACAACGGCATCGGATGATACGATTACGGCGGTAGTTGATGGCCGGACGATTACACTGAAAAGCAAGCTTACACGGATCGACGGGGTAACTTATGCGCCAATTCGCATTGTTGGTGATGCAGCAGGTTATGAAGTTCGTTGGGATTCTGCGACACGTACCGTTCTGCTAGTATCCAAAGGTGGGGAAACCGAAACTGTCCAAACAGGTGGACGCGGCTTCATGTGGGAAGTCGAGAAGGACGGCAATACCGTCTATCTGGTAGGTTCGATGCATATTGCAGACGAGAGCTTCTACCCACTGCGTCCTGAATTTGAGGAAGCCTTTGCAGAAGCAGACTATCTGGGCGTAGAAGTAGATATTAGCACAGCTACGGATGAGCAGCAGAAGATGGTTCTCGATCTCGGTACCTATCAGGATGGGACAACGCTGAAAGACCACATCTCCAGTGAAACCTATGCGAGTCTGGGTAAACTTTTGAAGGAAAATGGTATCGAGCCGAACGCTTTTGATACATTCAAGCCTTGGGTAGTAGAAATTACACTCGGAGGACTGAAGTCAGTGGATGGTGGATATGAAGCATCGGAAGGTGTGGATTTGTATTTCATTCAGAAGGCGGTACAGCGCAAAATTCCAGTGATTGAACTGGAGTCCTATGAATCTCAGCTTGGGATGTTCAACAACTTCTCCAAAGAGCTGCAAGAGGAAACGCTCAAATCAACCATTGATAACTTCGATGTATTAGATACTAGTGTGAACCAAATGGCAGAAATGTGGAAAACGGGGAATGAGGAGCAACTGCTTGAACTGACGAACAGTTTCTCAGGCAACGAAGAATATAACAAAGCGATGCTGGTTGATCGCAATATTGGTATGGCGGATAAGATTGATGGATATCTGAAAAATGGAAAAGGTGAGGAGTACTTCATCGTTGTTGGCGCAGCCCACTACCTGGGTGAGCACGGAATCGTGAAACTTCTTGAAGATAAAGGATATACGGTAGAGCGGAAATAAGGCAAGATAGCGATAACTTTTAAAAGTGAATAAGCACTTCCTAACAGGAATGACGTGTTTGTTAGCGGAGGAGACGTAAGATCAGGCCGTGGGTTAGCACCCGCGGTCTTTTATTCATGATCTTATATAGAAAATGGATGTCAGGCACAGTCATAAACAATCCAATGAATGGATATTGACAAAAGAGGATCATCGCTCGCATACTTACAATATAAACTTTATAAAGAATATTTATTTAGTGTTTGTTTTAAAGAGAGGAGTTACATCCATGGCTACTTGGTTTCTGGTCATAATCTATCTAGCCTTTATTAGTCTAGGGCTTCCGGATTCACTTCTTGGTTCTGCTTGGCCTGTCATGTGGCCGGAGATTGGTTCTTCCGTAGGGTCGGCAGGGTTAATATCGATGATTATTGCCGGAGGGACAATCGTTTCAAGTCTGTTAAGTGGCAGAATGATTAAGACAATAGGGACAGGGAAGATCACCTTGTTCAGTTGCCTGTTAACTGCGGTTTCACTGTTTGGGTTTTCGATGGCTCCTTCTATGGTTTGGTTTATGCTCTTGGCTATTCCTTTAGGTCTAGGGGCTGGAGCGGTAGATGCCGCATTGAACCACTATGTAGCCGAGAATTACCAAGCACACCATATGAACTGGCTGCATTGCTTCTGGGGCATTGGTGCTACCATGGGGCCGATCATCATGGCTGGTTATATCGCAGGCGAGAACTCATGGAGAGGTGGCTATACAGCCGTTGCGATCATCCAATTAATACTTGTCGTTGTATTACTCGTAACCTTGCCTCTATGGAAACGAGTGGCTGCGACGCGAGAAGCAACACAACCAGAGAATGTAGAAACAGAGCAACCGTCACACTCGAGTCTTCCGGTGAAGGTACTGAATATTCGCGGAGTTAAGCCATCTTTGCTAGCCTTTTTGTTATATTGCGGAGTGGAAACCACCGTTGGATTATGGGGAGCTAGTTATTTGGTAGGCACGAGGAGCCTTTCAGCGGAGGTAGCTGCAACGAGTATCTCACTATATTATGCAGGTATCACATTTGGCAGGTTGATTACAGGCTTCATTACGTTAAAAGTTCAAAATCGTTTGTTGATTCGGTATGGACAATGGGTAACGATAGCGGGCGGAATCATCTTGTTGCTCCCACTGCCTTCCACGTTTTCTGTAGCGGGATTTGTACTGGTGGGACTTGGCCTCGCTCCGATCTACCCAGGGCTTTTACATGAAACGCCTACTCGATTTGGCAAAGAAAATTCAGCCAAGCTAATGGGCTACCAGATGGCCGTTGCGTATAGCGGAACGACATTGATTCCACCGTTGTTCGGAATTCTGGCGGCGCGAGCAGGTACAGGTGCTTTTCCAATCGTTGTGTTCGTCCTACTTGTACTTATGTTGCTTAGTGCAGAGACAGTGAATCGTCTGCTTCTTAAGCCGCACAAGTTGGGGAGGTGAGCAGATATGGTATACATTATTTTAGCAGCAATCATTTGGGTGGGTGCCTATGCGAGCTTGTCTATTTCGAAAGAACCTATTGAAGTGAAGCCGGTTCGGTCAATGGATGACTTGTTTGAGTAAAGGAGCAAAAGTGCTAAAATAAGTTTTACAAGTTGGAAGATATGGTACTGCTGTTTCTTCTTGTTTGGTGAAGAACTGAGGTGGGAACAAGCGGATGATGAGAAAAGCGAATGCAAAATTGATGAAACACATCAATCTAAATAATGTACGTGAAGTGATGCAACAGATCGAAACGGCGACCAAGCCGCAATTAGCTTCATTAACGAAGCTTAGTGTGGTGACAATTAACGCTTTGGTGAAAGAACTATGTAATCGTGGCGAGTTATTTGAAGATAAAGTAGTTCCATCGAATGGCGGCAGACCGGCGCAAGCTTATCGATACAATTATAATTACAGACTTGCACTGGTGTTATATATCCAAGAAATGAAAGGTGAAGAACTAATCTCAGCAACCGTGATTAACTTGGAAAATGAAGTGCTGTCTAAGGAAGATTGCATTCTTCCTGTTTTGGATAAACAACACATTCTTCAAGTGATCAAACAATGCGTTACGTCATATCCTTCTATTCACCGGATCGGCATAGGTATTCCAGGGCAAGCAGTCGATGGGGATATTACGGTGAGTAGTCATGATGAACTTATTAATTCACGTTTGATTCAAGACATTCAGAGTGAATTCGGTCTGAAAGTTCTTGTCGAGAACGATGTTAACGCTGCGATCAGCGGGTACTGCATTCAGCATGAGGAAATGAAAGAGCAGTGTGTGGCCGGAATCTATTTCCCTAATCGGTATCCACCTGGCCTTGGAATTATGTTGAATGGACAGATCATGCAAGGGAAGAATGGAATGTCTGGCGAAATTAAGTATCTGCCTTCTGCGCCGAATTGGAAGGCTAAGATGAACGATGACGAGTTCCTCCTGCAATTTTGCCAGATCATCCAAACGATTAATGCTATTGTAGCTCCACATCAGACCGTGATTTATCAGGAGAGAGTGCAGATAGAGCAACTGGAGGCTGCATGGAAGCAGTATCAGATGGAGAATCCAATGCCTACGTTTCCTGAAGTTGTGTACCAAGGAACATTTCAAAAAGATTTTGATGCAGGACTAAGATGGATGATTCTTCAAGAGCTAAGGGAGACGATCCTTGAGGAATCGATATAATCTACAGAAGATGTTCTGTGGATTTACGCATGGGATGTGGGCGAAGAATTCGCTTTTTATTGTCATAGCAGCCATTGACATGAAACCAGTTACAGGAATTATGATGACCTCGTAGCTGAGAAGGTGCTAGTCCGACTACTTAGTAAACCCACATTACAAAGAATCTGTTTTCAGAGGAAAACGGCTCGAATTCTTTATCATGGCTGGTATTTAGTGCTGAAATGGGATAGAAACCTTATGACTAACATCAATACGCTGTGGAGGTTATGAGTATGAGAGAAGAAGAACGGATCAGGAAGGGAATTCTTTTTAGTCCAGGTAATCCAGAATTGAAGGAAATCAAACGCCGTTCACACAACCTGAGTCAACAATATAGCCTGACGTATGAGGATCAGAGTGAAGAACGGGAAATGATTTTACAACAGTTGTTAGGGTCTAAGGGGGAAGGAGGATTCATACAAGGTCCAATCTTCTTTCATTATGGTGTGCATACCCGGATTGGGGATCACTTCTTCGGAAATTACAATCTAACTGTCCAGGATGATGCACAAGTGACAATAGGTGATTATGTCAGCTTTGGGCCTAATGTAACCATTGTTACTCCCGTTCATCCCTTTATTGCGTCTGAGCGCAGACAGATGTTGGATCAAAATGGAGATATTAAATCGCTATGTTACGCCAAACCCGTCACAATTGGTGATGATGTATGGATCTCTGCCAATGTTACAGTATGTGGCGGCATTACAATTGGAAGCGGAAGTGTGATTGGCGCGGGGAGTGTGGTTACGCGTGATATTCCGGCAAACTCATTAGCTGCTGGTGTTCCATGTAAAGTTATACGTCCAATCACTGAAGCGGACAGCATGCGATACAAACCGGAGATTATGGCCGATTGTAAAGTGTTAGAACCGTAATTATTTTTGCTTATTCGATTAAATCGAATAATATAGTAAGACATAATTTAAGCCCAGGCAACCGTTGATCTCGGTTAGCCTGGGCTTATGTATTTCATTGAGTTATTACAAACGGATGCTTACACTCAGATTGGAGCCGCCCTACCCATGGAACCGCCAAATTGCTTATTAACGGAATGCGTTAAGGTGAAGAGACGGAGTAGAGAAGTGAGACCGAGGGTTCAAAGAAAATTCAACACCGTTATCTCAGCAGGAGCTACCGAGATTCAGCTCGTAGGTCTCAAACGTTCCATCAATCAATATACTGCATGATCAACAAGTCAGCTAGACCAACAGTCGTTTACTGTGATACGCGTCCTTTTCTGAAGCGTTTAATAAGAACATAAAGTCCAAAACCGATAATAAAGATTGCAGCCGCCGGTAGGATATAAGGTTTGATAATCTCATCCACATGCTCCCACTGAGCGCCCAGCTTAAAGCCCAGATATACATAAAGCGATGTAATGGGCAGCATAGCTAAGAAGGTATACAGACTGAATTTAAAAACATTCATTTTGGTAACACCGCAAGGTATAGATATCAAAGTTCTTACCCCTGGCACGAAGCGCCCGTAAAAAGCTACCCCACTGCCGTATTTCTCAAAGAAACGATCTGAAGCTTCTAAATGATGTGTGCGAATGAAAAAATACTTACCGTATTTCTCAACGAGGGGTCTTCCACCAAACCGACCAAGCGCATACAGCGTTAGTGGGCCGAATGTCCCTCCAACCGTACCTGCTATAATCGTAAGAATAAGATTCATATCCCCAAGGTAAACCCAGTAACCTGCAAGCGGGAGAACGAGTTCGGCAGGCACAAATTCAAATGATAAAGCAATGACCACACCTGCATACGACAAGTCTTTGAAAAAAAGGATAAATTCTGTGATCCATTGAGTCACGGTACGCCCTCCAAGAGTCTATCTTATTTTTGGAACTACATTTTTATCTATATATGATATTGAATTACTCACTTCTGCTATAAAGGTAACAATAGCGATAGTAGCTTGTCAAAACTCACATCATTTATATGAAGATAGTTACATTAATAGAAGAGGCGATGAATAACCTTTGTGAGAATCTATTATATAAAAGTATGAATATAAGGTAGGGTGTATGACGGAGATTGGTGTTTTGCATTGAGTTCTGTATGTATGTGAGTTGAATTAAACGTTTATATACGATTGGTAAAGTAGAGCTCAGGTTTAATGAGGATGTATTTATAATAGAAGAAAGGATATAATAATGCATGTAATCTAGGTATATAATTAAATAATTTGAAATTAACTCTTTACAAGTGGTTGTTATTCATGATATATTCTTATTCCGGCCAAGAAAACACTAGAAACACGGTGCGGCGAGCAAACAACATAAGCTTCGAAAGAAACTTAAAAAAAGAGCTTGCAAAGTTGGTTCGGACGTGATAATATATAAGAGTTGCTGAAGCGAACAACTTCGGTAGCGGTATGAAAAGTTTGATCTTTGAAAACTGAACAACGAGTGAGTAACGATCTTGCTTGCAAGATCGACGCTGAGAAATCGTACATGTCTTCGGACTGAATGATTTTGAAGCACAAATGAGATTTTTAATCTCGTCAGATTCAAAATGAGCTAATCGCTCTTTTCAATACTTTATTGGAGAGTTTGATCCTGGCTCAGGACGAACGCTGGCGGCATGCCTAATACATGCAAGTCGAGCGGACTTGAAGAGAAGCTTGCTTCTCTGATGGTTAGCGGCGGACGGGTGAGTAACACGTAGGCAACCTGCCCTCAAGCTTGGGACAACTACCGGAAACGGTAGCTAATACCGAATACTTGTTTTCTTCGCCTGAAGGGAACTGGAAAGA
>NZ_JAKRNP010000008.1:0-257962 GCF_022346845.1 Paenibacillus sp. ACRSA
AGTGGACCGTCCAACTCGTATGACAATGCCTTAAGATATCAAGGATATCTTAGAGCCATGCAGGAGGCTGGCCTTGAGGAACGTTCCAAGTGGAAGTTGAGTGGTAGCTTTGTACGTGAAGGTGGTTATAGTGCGACCAAAATGATGATGCTGCAAGGTGAGCTTCCATCCGCCGTTTTTTATGGTAATGATGAGATGGCGATTGGTGGCTTGAAGGCATTCGAGGAAAGCGGTATATCTGTTCCGAATGACATTTCCGTCGTGGGTTTCGATGATATTCAGTTGTCGGAATACGTTCATCCCCCACTTACGACCATCCGTCAGCCTAAGCATGAAGCAGGATCACTTGCCGGACATCTGTTATTCCAGATGCTGAATGGTGAAGTTGTGAATCCATCATATACGCTAACGATTGATATGGTGGTACGACGTTCCGTGAGTTCTGTTCAATCAGGTACTGACACACAGCCTACACAGCCTGTCTAAGGATAGGCGATAGATGCTCGTAGTGGCATGGCTTTGGAATATATAAGCAAGATATAGCTAACATGTTTCACGAGTATGTAGAAAATAAAGGGGTTCGTTGTCGGGATCAGGCTTAACATGCTCGATCCTTAGGGAATCCCTATTCTTTTTCAGACAATTCGAAACGTTTCGAATTGGAGTTTATATTACATCAAGGAGTGGATAAGATGACAACGATGATGAATGAATCGATCCGGCTGACTGCTGGGGAACTGACATTTACCTTTTTGAATAGTGGAGATCTGTATCAGGCGACTTCCGACACAACGATGCTGAACCAGTTACTTAGCAACCCGATTGATGGATCACTGAATAACCTGTACCTACGGGTGTTTGAGGGTAGCAACATTCATGCCGTTCCATTGCTGGGAGCGCGCTCGAATAGCAAAGTCGTGAAGAGTAAGTCCTTGCCAAGCAACCAGTTAATCTGGGAGGGCACAGTACCACTGGATGGTAAGCAACAAGAGATTGGTTATCAGGTCGTATTTACGGCTACTGCACAGGGGATCTGGTTCTGGGATGTGAAGCTTCAGGGACAACACCATCACGTGGATGTCGTTTACGGACAAGACGTAGGTCTTGCTGATCCAGGCGCTGTACGGAGCAATGAAGCGTATCTGTCACAATATATCGACCACACCGTATTTGAAGATGCAACTAAAGGTTATGTGGTATGTTCCCGTCAGAATCAGCCTCAAGGCGGTGCATTCCCTTATATGCAGCAAGGTTCACTGACCAAAGCGGTAGGCTACTCCACCGACGGATTCCAGTTCTTCGGTCTGTCTTACAAAGAAACCGATAAGCCCGAGAGCTTAAGTTATCCAACGCTCGCTAATGAGACGTATCAGTACGAATTTGCCTATACGGCCTTACAGTCGGAAGCCTTGAAACTGGATGGAGAAGCGCAAGTTATCTTCTACGGCCTCGCGAAGCCAGATCATCCTACAGGCATCTCTGCCCTGGAATTTGGGGATGAAGTAGCGGCAGCTTGGGATAAGGTTCAGACAGAATCTATCCAACATGGCGAGACATTGGAGCAAGTAAAACGGTCTGCACGCCTTGGCGAGCCGCTGGTGACGGTTGATCTGACGGAAGAGGAGATTAATCATTTGTTCCCTGATCGGCATCAGGAAGAACGCAGTGGCGACTCCCTACTATCTTTCTTCACAGGTAGTTACGAGCATATTGTGTTAAAAGCAAAAGAGTTGCTTGTAGAACGTCCGCATGGTCATATCCTGATGAGCGGTGGCAATGTGCAGCTCGGAGCACAGGTTATTACGACAACCTCATATATGTACGGTATCTTCAACTCGCAGCTTGTCATTGGGAATACGAATTTTAATAAAATGATCAGCAATGCCCGCAATGCGCTGAACGTGCCGAAAACAGCCGGACAACGGATCTATGTGGAGCTGGATGGGGTCTATCGTTTACTGACCATGCCATCGCTCTTCGAAATTGGCTTCAATTATGTACGCTGGATGTACAAAACCGAATCGGATACATTCATCATTACAAACTACACGGGTACAAATACAACCGAAGTGCGTATGAACGTTCGCTCCACGAGTGGTAAGGCGTACCGCTATTTGGTAACGAACCAAGTGACAATGAATGTGAATGAGTATGAATATCCGCTACATATGAATCAGGATGGCAATACGTTGATCTTCACAGCAGACTCACAGGCAATTAGCGCAGGGACATATCCTGACTTGCAATATCGAATGACGGTGGAAGGTGCTACCTTTAACGTGGGTGACGAATCCTTGCTGGCAAGTGGTGTACGCAGTGGGAGTGCATCTCTGGTTACGCTCGGTCTGGAGGAAAGTGCTGAGTGGACGCTAACCATCAAAGGGATACTTGAAGGTCAAGCAGAGGGTTCTGCATTATCGCTTGATTCGAGCCTGACGTTTGAAGAAGAAGCTCAGGCGTACCGTGAATTCTTCGCGGGTGTTATGAATGGGTTCCGCCTATCACGCGGTGAAGGTCAGAATGCAGAGGATCTATTTAAAGTTAATGCACTGGCATGGTGGTATACGCACAATATGCTGGTTCATTACTCTGTGCCTCACGGATTGGAGCAATATGGCGGAGCAGCATGGGGTACGCGGGATGTATGCCAAGGACCGGTTGAGTATTTCATGGCAACGCAAAAATATGAACAGGTAGCCGATATCATCAAAATGGTCTATACCCACCAATATGAAGATGATGGTAACTGGCCACAGTGGTTCATGTTTGATAAATATTTTGCCATTCAACAGGAAGAGAGTCATGGCGATATCATCGTATGGCCGCTCAAGGTACTTGCAGACTATCTGACAGCGACTCGCGATTATGCGATTCTGGATGAGAAGGTGCCGTATACCGTTAAGCATAGCTTCGGATTCACAGAAGAGACAGCAACGGTACTGGATCATGCGAAAAAAGAAATTGAATATATCCGTGCCAACTTCCTGCACGATACATTCTTATCTTCCTACGGAGATGGCGACTGGGATGATACGCTCCAGCCGGCGAATGCACAGCTCAAGCAATACATGGTGAGCAGCTGGACGGTTGCGCTAACTTATCAGTCCGTGAACGTGCTCTCCCAAGCACTGCAATCTAAAGATGCGGAATTTGCACAGGAGCTTGAAGTGCTGGCACAAGGCATTCGTGAGGACTTTAACCGTTACATGCTGGGCACGGATGTAATTCCAGGATTTGTGTACATGGAGGAAGCAGATCAAGCGAAGTTGATGCTGCATCCAACAGATACAGAAACAGGTATTCAGTATCGTCTGCTGCCTATGACGCGCAGTATGATTGGTGAATTGCTGAATGCAGAGCAGGCTGAATCACACTATGCACTTATCCGTGAGCAGTTCCTATGCCCAGATGGTGTACGTCTGATGAATCGTCCGGCTCAATATGCAGGCGGTGTAAGTACACACTTCAAACGGGCGGAGCAGGCGTCCAACTTCGGACGCGAGATTGGTTTGCAGTATGTGCATGCGCATATTCGTTACGTGGAAGCTATGGCGAAGCTGGGCAAGACGGATCAGGTATGGAATGGTCTGGCGATGATTAACCCGATCGGCATTAATGAGGTTGTGCCGAATGCGGAGATTCGCCAAGCGAATGCCTACTTCAGTAGTTCTGATGGTAAATTCAACACACGCTATGAAGCGCAGGAACATTTTGACCAGTTGCGTAAAGGAACTGTACAGGTGAAGGGTGGATGGAGAATCTACTCCAGCGGCCCTGGAATCTACATGAACCAACTGATCTCGAACGCACTTGGCATCCGTCAGGAAGGTGGAGATCTGGTGATTGACCCTGTATTGCCAGCAGAGCTGGACGGTATGCAGTTCGAATTCGAGTATGCGGGTGAGCCGGTGACATTTATCTACCACTTGAGTACAGGTGCAGTTAACCGAGTGACGGTGAATGGCCAGGAGATCCATGCGGAAAGCACGATTAACCGTTATCGTCAGGGCGGCGTCTGCATCTCGCAGGAGACGTTCAGACAAGCACGTGGTGCTGCAGAGCGTACAGTTATTGATATTTATATGTAATGTGTAATCAGGAGAGAGACAAATAATATACAATCTTGTTGGTACTCTCTTCTGTCCCCTATACACTAAAAAAAAGAAGCTCTACCTTGATCAGTGGAAGTCAGTCTATCCATTTACAAGGGGGCTTCTTTTCTTTATATATGAGGATGGAAATCCAACGGAATTTAATGAGGTGTTCCAATGCCTATCGTAGTGGAACGGCCAGTACAGTATGCAACAGCTCATTGTACCGGATATGCTTCGTCACATACCCATGACTCTCCAGCCAACCGCACAGTTCATTGAGTAAGGGGAAGTGGCGCTCTCGAACAGCGCGTAGCCACTCTTCCTGTCCGGTGGCCTTAATCTGATCCGTAAATGCATCCCGGTGGTCAGCGTCTGTGAACATAAGGTCAGTGAGGCAGATACGCCCCCGTGAGGTTAACACACGCTGCATTTCCTCCAGTGCCAGTAACTGCTGATCTGGGCTCAGATGGTGAAAGGCGAAGCTGGATACCACAAAATCAAAGGAGTCTCCCTCAAAAGGTAGTGCCAGAAAATTGCCGAGCTTCACATGCATATCAGGATATTTGTTGCGACAGGTACGCAGCATCTCCCGTGATTGGTCAATCGCTGTCATATCCGCACCTCGCTGTAACAGCCTTCCAGCCAAGTTGCCTGTCCCGGTTCCAATGTCCAATCCCTTTTCCCCAAGGATAGGCGAGATCCAATCAGCGGTCTGTTCAAGGGCTTCATCATAGTTGTGGTATAGTTCGAGTTGTTCAGATTTGACGTGTTCAGAATTCGCTCTATTCGTAGCCTGCACTCTCTCATCATGCATGGCGGCCTGTGTATCGTAGTTCCAGCGGTCATGCCAATTCTGCCTTGCTTCGCGCAAGCGGCGTGAGCTGTCTGCAAGCACATGAAGGTGACTGACTTCCAGTGGCCCGTCCTGACGATTCAGATCAATCATGCGTTGGGTGGTATCCAGCATGCGTTTGAGTTCAATCCACTGGGCGTACATAACGGCTTGTTGCAGCTCCAGGTATTCTTCCAGCCGTTGCTGGTTACCTTGGTCAATCTCCCCGATGGCGTGGGCGATATCCTCAAGCGACATGCCGATCTCACGAAGGGCGGCGATGGTCTGTAAGCGCCATATATCATTCTCCGTGTAACTTCGGTATCCGTTGCCCGTTTGTTTCGCAGGCGATATCAATCCTTTTTCCTCATAAAAACGAATCGCCCTCGCGGATATGCCAAGCCTGTCTGCTGCCTCCTTGATGTTCATCCTGCTGCACCTCCTTGTTCTTTCAGTATAAACCATGACGTTACGTTAAGGTTAAGCATTACTTTTAGATTACGGTATGTCATCTAACTCTGGAGGGAGCAGAGTACGGCGACTTTTCGTTCCAGTTCCGTAGTTTTGTGCATTCGCAAAATTTTAGTCCAGTCTGAGGCTATGCTACAATATAGAACAACGTAGTCTTCAACACTCCTCTATCTATTCGTGGGACATCCCCGTATGGGATGAGTTGCAAGACTAGACCGTGAAACGAACAAACTTATCTCTATGGGAACGCTGCAATCCGCAGCGATATATTATTGCATGAAAGGTTGCGCGATTATGTTAACAAGCCATACCTATACGATTCGACCATCCGAGATCCAAGACACGCGTCAACTCATGGATTTGGATGCACTGGTGTGGGACAAAAATACTTCACCTGCACCGTTTCATTGGCGGTCTAGACAACAATATCTACAGCATTGTCCTCCGGGTAGCCAGTTACTCGCGGTACAGGGTGAACGCGTGTGTGGTTATGTCGGTTTTCACCCAGCGACAGCAATGCCTGTTAATCAACATGTGTATGAGATTAATATTGCAGTTCATCCCCATGATCGCCGCTGTGGGATTGCGACAGCGTTGATGGATGCGATGAAGCAGCATGCGCGTGAGCAGGGAATTAGGAAGCTACGGTTACGCGTTTTATCGAGTAATCCGGGGGCTATCGCTTTTTACACACAATGTGGCTTCCTAACCGAAGGTAGGTTAGTGTCTGAATTTTATATTGATGGGAAATATGTAGATGACATTCTGATGAGTTATTTTATCGAAGCATAAGCGTGAAGGAGGAATATCGATGGATATGGGACTTCAAGGGAAGAAAGCTCTTGTACTTGCGTCGAGTCAAGGATTAGGCAAAGCGGTGGCAGCTCAATTGGCAGCAGAAGGCGCAGATGTGATGCTTGCAAGCCGGAACGAGGAGAAGCTGATGGCAGTTAAGGAAGAGCTGCTTGCGGCTGGTGGTGGCGGACGAGTTGAATTTTGTGTAACCGATGTGACGCGTAAGGAAGATATCGATGCGCTGAGCCGCAAGACAGGGGAGTTATTTGGTCAGATCGATATTCTGGTGAATAACTCAGGCGGGCCGCCCTCAGGTACGTTTGAATCGCTGACAGATGAAGACTGGGAGCATGCATTTGAATTAAATGTACTCAGTTATGTGAGAGTGATCCGTGGCGTTCTTCCCTATATGAAGGAGAGCGGCGGCCATATCGTAAACATTGCCTCTACCTCAGTGAAGCAACCGATTCCAGGGCTAATCCTATCGAACACCTTCCGTACAGGTGTGTTTGGTATGGCGAAGACGTTATCACAGGAATTAGCGCCGTATGGCATTCTGATTAATACTGTATCCCCAGGACGAATTGGCACAGATCGGATACGTGATCTGGATGCTGCGCGGGCAGAGCAGAATGGAATTAGTATTGAAGAAGTCGGTGAGCAATTCCGTAAGGAAATACCTCTTGGACGCTATGGACAACCGGAGGAGTTTGCTAAGGCAGTTGTGTTCCTTCTATCTGGTGCCAATACGTATATTACAGGAGCTTCCCTTGTAGTAGACGGTGGTATGGTACGAGCACTCTAGTATAGGTCTGAGTCAGGCGTTAGATATAATGGGAATGCATACTCAGAGGTATAATAGTGAAACCCCCTCTATACCCGATATATCGGAATAGAGGGGGTTCATTGAGTTTTAGATTATATTTTGCTGTCTCGGTGTAGATTCATGTTGGTTCGATCCATATCATAACTCCCTATAGAAGTAGAGGTCTATGAGACGGAGTCGTATGTACTAATTTAGCGCAAAAGTTCCCATTCATGCTGTAACATGCCATACACAGCGTGGTTCACGTAGCCTTTAGGCAGCTTCTCTGCTTGTCGAATGACGCCCTCAAGCACGAATCCAAGCCGCTCTGGAATAGCTCGACTGCGTTTGTTATTGGTTGCCGAACGAATCTCCACTCGGTTCAGATCCAATGTCACAAGTGCATAATCCACGAGCACACGGCACGCACTGGTCATCAATCCCTGCCCCTCGTAACCTTTTCCAAGCCAGTATCCAATGCTTACGGAGCGATTTGTCCAATTAATTTCATGGAAGCCAATGATGCCTGCAAGCTCGCCTTTTAACCATACACCTGCGGTAAATCCACCATTTTCAGCACCTTGCTTCAAGGCATTGGTAATAAAGTTTGAAGTATGCTCGATTTCGGTCACATGATCCACCCACGGTAGCCAGTGTCTTAATTGATCCCGTGAACGATCGGTAAGTTCAAATAATGGCTTCGTGTGCTCCATCGAGAGAGGGCGTAGTTCGGTATATTCATCCAATGAATAGGTAAACATGAGTGCAACCTTCTTTCTGTCAATTTAGGGTTTTATCGGGACTTAGGGGGCAGTTTGCGTTCTAATGCAAACAGATCCTCTTCCAGCGAGGCCATGCGTTGATTTGCCGTGGTACGTGCGTCAGCGAGGGCCTGATTATATATGTAGGGAGCGAGCTGGGTCATGAACAGATCCAGTACACCCCAAGCTGCCACATCGCCCAGTTCTTCGCCGCGTTCCTCTTCGAAATACGATTTGATGGTGCGTATGGCGTCATCCTGCTGTTCTTTGGTCAGTTTTAGCGTGTTCAATTGGGAAACCCTCCCTTAAATTCTGGTTTTACTACCATGCTACATGATTCGTGCGCACCCGTCAAAATGGTTATAGGCCTATCTTGAATGCGTTTGATCCTGACTTTGGTGCCGTTCTTTATTGAACTCATCCTCCGTTAAAGGTATATTTAAATGAAACGCGTACGAAACTTTCCAGAAAGCAACATTAATCTGGTTGATGTCTTCGTATATCCAAAGGATGATAGCGGAATTGCTGCAATTCCTGAAGCTCCAATCCATTTATGAAAGGTTTGATAGCTGTGGACAATCGTACCACCCCACCTAACTTTATCAAAAATATCATCACCGAAGATCTCCGGTCTGGAAAAGTCCAGGAAGTTATTACCCGTTTTCCTCCGGAACCGAACGGTTATCTGCATATCGGACATGCCAAAGCAATTTGGATTAACTTTGCGCTGGGCGGCGAGTTTGGCGGCAAGACGAATCTTCGCTTTGATGACACGAACCCGGTTAAGGAAGACGTAGAATATGTACAATCCATCCAGGAAGACGTGAAATGGCTCGGATATGAGTGGAACGAGAAGCGTTTTGCCTCGGATTATTTCGATGAGATGTACAATCGTGCGGTCTTGTTGATCCAAAAAGGAAAAGCTTATGTTGACGACCAAAGCGCCGACGAAATTCGTCAAATGCGCGGAACGCTGACGGAGCCAGGCAAGAACAGTCCGTACCGTGATCGTTCTGTGGAAGAGAATCTCGACCTGTTCACACGTATGCGTGCAGGAGAGTTCAAGAACGGAGAGAAAGTGCTGCGTGCTAAGATTGATATGGCTTCGCCAAACATCAACTTGCGTGATCCAGTGATCTACCGTATTTCACATGCACACCATCACAACACAGGTGACAAATGGTGCATCTACCCGATGTATGCTTTTGCACACCCGCTCGAAGATGCGATTGAAGGTGTAACTCACTCCCTATGTTCCTTGGAGTTCGAAGATCAACGTCCATTCTATGATTGGGTCATTACAGAGTGTGAGATGGAAAGTAAACCACATCAATACGAGTTCGGTCGTTTGAACCTGTCCCAGATGGTGACAAGTAAGCGGAAGCTGAAGTTGCTTGTAGACGAAGGTCATGTAGATGGATGGGATGATCCGCGTATGCCAACGATCTCTGGTCTGCGCCGTCGGGGTTATACACCAGAAGCCATTCGTGATTTCGTATTTGAGACAGGCATCTCGAAGAGCCAAGGGGTTATCGATATCCAAACGCTAGAGCACTTTGTACGTGAAGATCTGAAATTAAAAGCTCCGCGTACGATGGCGGTTCTGCACCCACTCAAGGTCGTTATTACGAACTACCCTGAAGGTCAAGTGGAGTGGCTTGAGGCTGAGAATAATGTGGAGAATCCAGAGATGGGTAACCGTCAAATTCCGTTCTCCCGTGAAATTTATATTGAGCAAGATGACTTTATGGAGAATCCGCCGAACAAATATTTCCGTTTGTTCCCTGGCAACGAGGTTCGTCTGAAACATGCTTACTTCATCAAATGTAACGATGTGATTAAGGATGCAGAAGGTAATGTGATCGAAATTCACTGTACCTATGATGTGGAGACGAAGAGTGGCAGCGGATTTACAGGTCGTAAAGTAAAAGGCACAATCCACTGGGTGGAAGCGAGCCAAGCAGTACCTGCGGAGTTCCGTCTGTACGAGCCACTGATTTCAGCAGAAGCACCAGAAGTAGACAGCGAACCAGAGGTAGTTGTAGCTGGGGCTGAAGCTGAGGTTGTGGAAGAGCAACCGGAAAAAACATTCCTGGATCAATTGAATCCGAATTCCCTTGAGATTGTACACGGATACGTGGAACAGGAGATGAAAGAGGCGAAGCCTCAAGATAAATTCCAGTTCTTCCGCCACGGCTACTTCAGCGTAGATCCGAAGCATTCCGAGCCAGGTCGCCCGGTATTTAACCGCGTGGTATCACTCAAAAGCTCATTCCAACTGCCAAAAGCATAAGGTTGATGGATGAATTGAGGATCTGTTCATCAGCGTGCTGGTGAGTAGCCAAGTTATAAGTTAAAGAAGGGGCATCCTTTGTCATGGTCATCATGACGAAGGATGTCCTTTTTAGTATTTTAAGGGGGGAGGGCTCTGGTTCAGACGTAGTCTGAGCATAGGCATAGGCGAGACTTTTAGCGTCAGCATAAGTATGGGGATGAGCATGTGAAGCGGCAGTGATAGGTGTATGAGCATGACTGTCAGTACAAGCTAAGTATGAGTATTGGCATGAGCGTTAGAACAAGCAGAAGCACGACCATGAACGTCAGCTTAAACATAAAATTCACACATGAGGTAGGAGCCTAACGAATCGAGGACGCGCTATATAGGTGTATTGGGGCGTTCCAGCAACGTAACGAATCGTAGACACTTTATTTCGTCGTATGACCTATCTTTCTAGTAATCTGAAGATCTTTTTCGCGCAATAACGTGTCTGAGGTTCCTTAGCTTTGGAATCTTCTGAAATTGTGGCAAATAAGGCGTCTAAGGTTCGTTAGAATTAAAAGCAAGGCTGGGTTGGGAGGAAGGCTACACTTAGATGAAATGGCTACTGAATGAGACAATGGGATCCAACAATGAGAGGGAAGAGGAGTTAGAAGACTAGAGTAATATCAATGGAGTGGCACGCAGGAATGTTGAGATAGGGAGGTTAAATCGTTTATCACTACTCCCCGCCCCTTAATCTTTTGTTTGAATGTTTGAAGTTTTTATTTACACCATAACGGAGAGGACAGAATAAAGCTGGAGAAGCGAAGCGCTCGCCTGCAAGCTATCTGGAAGAAAGCTACATCGGAAGCATAAGCTATCCCCGGATTTTACCCTTTGAAAAAGGGGAATCCAAAAAATCCGGGGGTAACAGCGATCGGAAGATTGTTCTGTCCTCGGAGTGCCCCCGTGTAAATCAAGGTTTCAACCTTTGCCAACAAAAAGATTAACCATCACCCATTTCCGTCAACACAACAGGCTGATATCCATTCCGTCGGTTAATCAGCCACATGATGGCGAAGCCTGCAGCACCAATCAGGGAGAAGAATACCCCGATGTTGTACATAAGTTCAGCACCGAAGCTCTGGAACAGCCAGCCGCCGAACAAACCTGCAATGACGCCGGATAGACCGCCCCAAGCCATCGTATAGACGGCTTGGCCGGAGGAACGATAGGGTCTAGGAATAAACAGCATCGTAAGCTGTGTGCCTACATAGAAGTATCCACCGAAGGTAATAGAGTGCATCAGTTGAATGAGCACCACCTCAATCGGAAGAGTAGACTCAGCCATCAGTTGCCAACGGATGGCAAACAGTAGACTGACTAGGACAAGCATTGCGAGCAAGAAGCTCATCTTTCTTTTTAGATACCGATCCAGCAGTAAGAACACTCCAACTTCCAGAATGGAAGACGTGAAGATCGCCCAGCCGACCATTTGTTTGTTGCCGCCCATCTCCGTAATATAGAGCGACATGAAAGTGCTGTTCATTGCATTAGGCACGGATACAAGAACGCCAAGTCCAATGAATGCCATGAAATAGGGATTGAACATGACCTTACCAAACCGGCGGAATGTGACTACAGGCGTATCTGAAGCAACCGGCTGTCTGGGCAGAAATACTGAGAATGCAAAGGCGACGATAATCATACACGCGAAGACGATGGATACACTGCCTATGCCAAGTCGATCAATTAGTGGACCAGCCGCTACCGCGGTTAGTGCCCAGCCTAAGGAACCCCATAGGCGGAAGGAACCGAACTTTTGCGAGGTACCATCAATGTATCCAAGGATCAAACTATTAGTTTGAGCGAATAACGGACTTTGAAAAAAATAAAAAACAATCATGGCTGTGTAAATCCAGGCATAGGTAGGGGCATGGAAGACAGCTTGAGAGAACACAAATGTGCCTCCCATCATAATCATTAGAATAATACGAATATTGCGCGATTTATCGCTCCAGAACCCCCAGAAGGGATTCGCAAACAAGGAGACAAATGGTCCGATCGCCATGAGGCTACCGATCTCTAATTTGGTCATACCAATCTCTTGCAAGTATAATTGCAGAAATCCGGCGAAGATGGAGATTGCCCCATAGATGAAGAAATTATATAGTTTCAGCGAGACCAAAGAGGGATTGCCTCTTCCTGGTGCAGATTTATCCAATAGAGCCATTCCTTTCAGAATCATATTGTTCAATGTATCATTTGTTGTATGGGGATTCAATGTATAGACTAAAAGCTACTTTTCCTTATCAAGCTTTGAATCGAAAATACTAGCACTGGAGGAGATCGTCTTGAGCACAACAGAGTGGACGGGCATCATTTTGGCAGGTGGTCAATCTAGGCGTATGGGATCGAACAAGGCACTATTGCCAGTGAAGGGTTCGACGTTGCTCAGCCAAATCGCTAGTTCAATGATACCGGAAGTCGCCCGCATTATTGTTGCGGGTGGCTCTCATGTCACCACATATGCAGAACTGGGTTATGAATGTGTTAAGGATCAATATCCGGGTAAGGGACCACTCGCTGGATTACACGCAGCGCTACAAGCTTCGGACACGAATTGGAACCTTGTATGCGCTTGTGATATGCCATTGATTAAACCTTCCTTTTTCGCAGCCATGAAGCAATTGGCCGAATCCAGCAATCAACATGCTGTCATAGTGCCGCGAATAGCGGGACGTGTGCATCCACTTGCCGGTATATATCACAGACGTGTGCTTACAGAGCTAACGCAATGCTTAGACCAAGACCGGTTACGAGTCACAGGCTGGTTAAAGGAGATGAATCCTCTCTATATCGACGTGCAAGAACTAGAAAGTGTAGGTGTTCTTGATGTGGTAGACCAGTTAAGCAATGTGAACACACCTCAAGAATACCAGTCTATTCGGAATCATGAGCGTTAATTGTACCACTTAACTCTGACATGACTTGTGATTATCTATTCTTATTTGTTTATTTAATGATCTTCTAATCGATTCCGTTCACGCCTGAAATCGCGCTGGAAGAATCGAGCGGAGCACTGCGGTTTTTTTTCAAGGTAGAGTTGCGATACTGAAGTGGGCTTTCGCCTGTCCAGCGTTTGAACTGCCTGCTGAAATGCGACAGATGGGTATAGCCAAGCTTCCATGCAATTTCCCCTAGGGATAGATCCGGTTGTTCAATGAGAACTTTGGCTTCCTGTAATTTAAGGCTTGATAGGTATGCGCGCGGTGCTCGTCCGTATACTTTACGGAAGATCTGCAGACCATATCCTGGGCTGATTCCGAACGAAGCGATAATCTGCTCCACCTTTATCGTAGATACGTTGCCATCCTTATTTCTTAGCTGAGCGTGAAAAGCCTGCTTAATCGCTTCCGCAATCGCTCCTGCATAGTGCATAGCTGTCGGTGCGGGTGTATTGGGCGCAGATCCAGACATCGTAGAGACGGGTTCGCGATCGGCTGTCTGGGACAAGAGTGCAAATAACTCAAACATCCGTGCCTGCATCATAAACTTATCTGTCGAAGTATAAGCCTCCGTTTGTTTAATCATGCCCATCCAGCTCTCTAGTATAGCGCGCATTTTCAGATTATCCGGTGTGCCCGCCTCGTAGATTCGACTGTGTCTGGACATCAGCTTTAATATAAATACAGGATCGTCCACATTGAAGTGGGCGCTAAAATAAGTCATACCCGTGGTAGAGACACATTGGTTCGTATGTTTGTATCCCGGGGGTATTAAGAGAATGTCGCCTTCTTCTACCAAATGTCTATATCCGTGAATGATACTCTCTTGTGTACCTTCCAATATGAGGAGTAGCTCGAAGCCTGGGTGTGACTCTTCCGGCATCGTCCAGCCCATCTGCACTTGCTGGCTATGTGCGCCGTACAGCTTGATGTTGCAATCAATAATCGGCAGCCAGTGTGCCATTAGGTGTTGCGGCATTTCTCGAAGCTGTAATTTAGTTTCCATAACGTCACCTCGGAAAAGGGTAAAAACAACTCGCTTTGTACAATCGGCACCCTTAGTATACTTCATTATAATCAGTTTAACCCTGATATTCATAATCATTGGATTCTGGTAAGAAACTAGGGATAGCCTGCATATATAGTACACGGTTATTGCTAGTTATGTAAACGTTATCATTTATGAAGTCATGGAGTGCCTGTTGCATATGTGGTGCATTGCTCTAAATGCTTTAACGGAAGTAACATACTTTTCCCATCAGAAGGAGAAATTACAATGGACAAGTTATTATACGGTGTAGCTTACTACGATGAATATATGCCTTATGAGCGATTAGAACAAGATATTCAGATGATGAAGGATGCAGGAATTAACGTGGTGCGGATTGCCGAATCCACTTGGAGCACGCATGAACCACAGAACGGAGTGTTTGATTTCTCTTCGGTGGATCGTGTTCTGGATGCGATGCATCAGGCGGGGATTCAGGTGATTGTAGGTACGCCAACGTATGCGGTTCCGACATGGATGGTTAAGGAGCATCCGAACGTGCTCGCAACAACGGTGCAAGGGCCAGGAAAATATGGCGCACGTCAGATCATGGATATCACGAATCCAACCTATCTGTTCTATGCAGAGCGGATCATCCGCAAGTTGATCTCTAGAGTGAGCACCCACCCAGCCGTTATAGGATATCAGACGGATAATGAGACCAAGCACTACAATACGGCAGGGGATAACGTACAGCTACAGTTCGTCAAATATATGCGAAGCCAATTCAGCTCCTTGGATGAGCTTAACAAAGAGTTTGGACTCGATTATTGGAGTAACCGGATTAATAGCTGGGAGGACTTCCCTTCGGTTGTAGGTACGATTAATGGTAGTCTTGGTGCTGAATTTGCGAAGTTCCAGCGTCAGCTCGTAACGGACTTCTTGGCCTGGCAGGTTAGCATTGTGAATGAATACAAGCAGGAGGGGCAGTTCGTTACCCAAAACTTCGATTTTGAATGGCGCGGTTACTCCTATGGTATTCAAGGGGATGTAGATCATTTTGCTGCATCGAAGGCTTTTGATATCACAAGCGTTGATATCTATCATCCGTCTCAGGATGATCTAACCGGGATTGAAATCTCGTTCGGCGGTGACGTTGCACGTTCGACGAAACAATCCAATTATCTGGTGTTGGAGACGGAGGCTCAGGCATTCTGGCACTGGGTTCCCTACCCAGGACAACTCCGGCTTCAGGCGTTCAGCCACCTCGCTTCTGGCGCAAATATGGTTGCATACTGGCATTGGCATTCCCTACACAATTCGTTCGAGACGTATTGGAAAGGATTGCTTAGTCATGATTTTGAACCCAATCCGGTATATGACGAGGCCAAAACGATAGGTAGAGATTTTGCCAGACTTAGTCCGCAACTCATCAATCTGAAGAAGACCAACCGTGTTGCAGTTCTGTTCAGCAATGAGGCGTATACCGCCATTAAGTGGTTCGGCTTTAACTTTACCAGTGACAAGAACTATAACGATGTTGTGCGCTGGATGTACGATGAATTGTACAAAATGAATATTGGCTGTGACCTCATCGATCCATCCGTGGAGAGTTATGAAGGGTATGATGTCATCATTGTGCCTGCGCTGTACGCTGCATCAGATGCCCTACTGGAGAAGCTGAATCAATTCGTTCAGGGTGGAGGACATGTTGTCTACTCCTTCAAGAGTGGGTTCACGAATGAACATGTGAAGGTTCGCTCGACCCGTCAACCGGGAATTATCAGCGAGGCGTGCGGGATTAACTACAGTCTCTTCGTTGAGCCGAAACATGTTGCGTTGCGAGATGATCCTTTTGCCGTAGGAGAAGAGCAGAATCAGATCCACACGTGGATGGAACTCATTACACCGACCACAGCAGAGGTGCTGGCATGGTACGATCACCCGCACTGGGGACAATACGCTGCAATTACTCAGAACAGCTATGGTCAAGGAAAGGCAACCTATGTGGGATGCTTTACTAGCTCGGCTGTCATCCATAAGGTGCTGGAGCGTGTGATGAAAGAAGCTGGCGTATGGGGAGCAGATCAGGAGTTAGCTTTCCCAATCATCGTGAAGACAGGTGTGAATGAACTAGGCAACACCATTCGTTATTATTTTAATTACTCTGATCAGCCTGTTTCCTTCGTACACGCCCATGAAGGCGGAACCGAGCTTCTGACTGGAACTGCGATAGAGAAGGGTCAGACGATTGAACTGGAGCGATGGGGAATTCAGATTATCGAGCAACAAGGGTAGATCATATAGATTGAACTACACATTTACAAAAGAACGGAGAGGACAGAAATAACATAGAGAAGCGAAACGTTCGCCTTTATCCCCGGATTTTACCCTTTGTCAAAGGGAATCAAAAAAATCTGGGGATAACAGCGATCGGAATGTTGTTCTGTCATCGCAGTGGTCAGTGTAAAAAATTAGTTCAATCTATACAGATAATGCACGCCGCATAATAATTGAAAAACAAAAGACCATGACGCCCTCGGCAATATGCTGGGGCGTTTGTCTTATTTTTTGCTTGGGAGTGGGCGCCGTGTTCATCGAACTTTATCGAAAACTTACAGATCCGTTCAAACGCAGCATTCGCAACAAATTGATTCTCACAATGGCCCTGCTTGCCGTGCTGCCTGTCATTATTATGACGGCGATGGCTGCAGAGAATACTCGTTCTTCCATGGAAGAGGAGATTATGCAAACGAACCGCACCAATATGAACTGGGCTTCGATCTATCTGGGTGAGCAATTCGCTCGGATGAATAATATCGTCTACTCCATTCAGATCAGTGATGAGGTTCACCAATACCTTGCATTAAATAAGGATGCGTCGGCGGCAAGTCGGTTTGATGAGCAAAAGTCGATGTTCAATATGTTAAACAGTGTCTATTACTCTGCTGGAAATTATGTATTTGGTGTGGAACTGTATTTGAAGGAATTAGGTACGTTGTTCACCTTCAACTCGATGGAGAGCCGCATCAAAACCGTTACAGAAATTCCGAAGGGGTATCGTGAGCTATTTGATCAACATAAGGACTTTACCATCAACAATGATGAGAGTGACCCGGATAAGTTTCATATGACTCGCAGCATGAACCGATTTGAGGATCAGGAGCAGATCGGGGCAATTAGTCTTGAAGTGAAATGGGCTGAATTCAATCAAACGCTGGAGCTGCTGGACACTCGGGGAGATTACTCGGTGTACATCGCAGATCGGTCAGGGACGGTGCTCTATCAGCCTGACCGCATGCAACCGCCGTCAACGGAGGCACTGCAACAAGTGGTGAAGTCTACCGACGAATCAGGTTTGATTCGCACAGCCAACTCATACGTATTTTATAACTCCATTGAGCCATCAGGGCTGCGCCTTATAAAAGTTGTACCTACCCATGTCATTAATGAGAGTGCGTTGGAAACGATGAAATACGGGCTTGTGGTGGGCGGACTAGCTGCTGTATTTTCCATTGGGATCGCTGTTCTCGTGGCATGGCGCACCTCGAAACCAATTGTTAGACTGGCCAATTCCATGAAAGGCATTCGGCTTATTAAGGATAAGGAGGTGGTTCGCAGTGGACGGGTGGATGAGATTGGATTGCTGGAGAAAAATCTACATGGCATGGCGAGTCGCATCCGAGAGCATATTCGGGATAATTATTTAATGAATTTAGAGAAACAGACAGCGGAGCTCAAAGCGTTGCAATCACAGATTCATCCTCATTTTCTTCAAAACACATTACAGATGATCGGCGGCATGATTTATTCGCAGAAACCGGAGGACAGCTACAGAGTCATCCGTGCATTAAGCGAGATGTTCCGCTATATCGTCAGAGCTCCGGATGGTCTTGTGCCGCTCCAGTCTGAGTTAGATCAATTGGAGCATTATATGTTGATCCAGAAACAGCGATTTGCGAGCAAGTTGGAATACAACATGGAGATGGATGGTGCTATCGGTGACTGTTACGTTCCTAAGCTATCTCTACAACCTATCGTTGAGAATGCCTTTATCCATGGTTTGGAGAAGAAGCAGGGGGAGTGGAGATTACGCGTCGAGGTGATCCGCGAGCATGATGAGGTACTTATTCGAATCAGTGATAATGGCGTTGGGATCGATCAGGAGAAATTAAGTGAGATGCAACTGAGACTGTCCAGGATGTCTCAACAGGGAGATCGTGTCTGGAGCACAGGTACAAGCATTGGTCTTGTGAATGCTGCGTCACGGATCGTCATGCATTTCGGTCCTGCATATGGCATGAGCATTGAAAGTGAGCAAGGACAGGGCACGAGCGTGGTGATTCGGATTCCCTGTTCTACAGGAGGAGAACGCTTATGAATAAAGAGCAAATGCAGTACAAAGTGTTGCTCGTAGACGACGAGCCGTGGAATCGTGATATTTTACGCAACCTGGGGGCTTGGGCAGAGCTAGGCATGATTGTAGCTGGTGAGGCAGAGGACGGTCAGGAGGCGCTCCAGTTGATCGGACAACTTCAGCCTCATATCATCATTACGGACATGCGAATGCCCGGTACAGACGGTGTAGAACTGCTACAGACGTTAAGTGCACAGTATCCAATGATCAAAGTGATTGTGGTCAGTGGGTATGACGATTTTAATTATGCGAAGCATGCCATCCGTCACCGTGCGGCAGATTACTTATTGAAGCCTGTGAATCCAGAAGAATTAAATGCGGTATTAGCTAAGTGCCAACGAGAACTGGAAAAGACAGCATACGGGCCTGAATCCTGGGAGCCTTATTCATCTGCCTTTGCTAGTGAGTTTGCGGTATTTCAGCATCAGCTCAGGCTGCGCTTCAACGACCTGAATACGGTGGGACTTCTAGAATTGTTCCAACAGCTGAAGAGCACATTGATGGGTACGGAGATTTACAGACCTCAGCAACTAGGAAGGATTGTATACGAATTGCAGACCTTGCTTACAGAGCTATGTAGAACCAACGCGTTGTGTGAGCAGCAGCCTTCCTCCGCTGTGTTGCCTCCCGTTCATATTCTATCCTCCATCTCGACTGCTGTGGAATGGGTGGCTGCTTCCTATGAACAAGCGTTGGAGCAACTGATTGCACAGCGCAAATTCAAGAATCGGTTGAATCTGGATGAAGTGAAGCAATATATCGAGCAGCATTGCATGGAGTTAATAACATTAGAGCAGCTTGCACAGATCTTTTTTGTCAGCAAGGAATATATGAGTAAGGTGTACAAGCGCGAATATGGCGTGAATGTGAGTGATTATATCGTACAACTGCGCATGGCGAGAGCCAAGGAGTGGGTGCTAGATGACCAGGTTCCATTCAAACATATTGCAGAAATGACTGGATATGAGGACGTATCGTACTTTTACCGTGTATTCAAAAAACACTTTGGACTGTCGCCTGGTGAGATGCGTAAAGGTCATACGAATTCATTCGACTAATGACATGTCGTACACTCGCTTTCCAGAATCGTTACTTGGATTAAGGTTTAAAATAATCCAATACAGGAGTCTAATTTTGTCCAATGAAGCGCTTACATTTAGTGATATATAATAATCCCATGAAAGACAAAGCAGTCACACCGGGAGGTCATAAGAGATGAAGATATGGAAAAGCGTAGCGAGTGCGGTTCTGGTAAGCGTTCTGCTGGCAGGTTGCGGTTCCAATGCGGGTACAGAAAGTTCGGAGGGAGGCACTGCAGCAGGAAGCACGGTTTCGCTCAAAATATTCGTCGCACAACCACGGCTGAAAGAACACTACGATAAATATATAGAACAGTTCAAAGCCAAGGAGAAAGCCGAGAAAAATATTGAAGTGAACGTGCAGCTGGAGATGCCACCAGCAGATAATGCAGCCCAGATTCTCAAAACACGTCTTGCCTCCAATGATGCACCAGACGTATTCGCCCTTCATGCTGTTAACGAGATTCCACCGTTCAGTAAGGCAGGGTATTTGGAGGATCTATCCGGGCAACCATTCGTGGATAAGCTGCTCGATTCGGTTAAACCATCGGTTACTGATTCAAGTGGGAAAGTCGTAGCTGTTCCTTTGGAAACGTTATCCTGGGGATACCTCTATAACAAGGATATTTTCGCAGAGCAAGGGTTGGAGGTACCAACGACTCTATCGGAAATGAAAGCAGTAGTAGAGAAATTGAAGTCGGCAGGCATTACCCCATTTGAGCTTTCTTACAAAGAAGCTTGGGTTCCTCAGCTCTTCCTGCCGCTTACAGTAGGCGCGCTGTCACAGACGGACCACAAAGATTTCTTAGACAAAATGAATCAGGATCAAGGCTCATTCTCGGACATGAAGGCGATGTTCAATATCTTCGATCTGGTTACAGCTAATGGTACGGAAAGAGCGCTGGAAGTAGGGCCAGACGATGCAGCGGCAGCCTTCGCAACCGGCAAAGCAGCAATGTGGGTACAAGGACCGTGGTATGCAGAGACAATTCTGAAGTCTAACCCGGATATGAACTTTGGTGTGGCACCTATGCCGATCGACGACAACCCGGACAATACAAAAATTAACCTGAGTACCTCTACTTCACTAGCCGTATCCTCTTCAAGTAAAAACAAAGAAGTGGCACTCGACTTTGTAAACTATGTTCTCGATGACAAGGATTCTAGCGGTTTCTATGAAGCTTTGAAATTCAACCCTGTGGCTAAAATTCATGATTTCAAGAGCTTCCCATGGGTTGACGATGCGCTGAAATATGTCAATGAAGGCAAGGCTTATCAGGATCCAGCCGTTCCTCAAGCGGTCAAGGATGAGTCTGGAAAAGCACTACAAGGTTACTACTCCGGTCAGTTGAATCAGCAGCAGGTTATTGATGCACTCGACAAGGCATGGAAGTCCTACAACAAAGTCAACAAGTAAGGAGCTGCGAGTACCTGAGTGACTGCTATTGTAGACAAAATCTTCGCTGTACTAGGATTTTGTCTACAAACCTAGTGGTTCTTTATTCCTCGAAGTCCCTAAGCAGATGAAACGGCTGGCAGAACGTACATCGTTCCCCCGTTCACACTAAGTCTGTTTATAGAGGTTGTTCAAAAGCTGAAAACCACCTTTTTGAACACGCACTTACAGTAAAAGGGGGAGATTCTATGGCTACGAATGTGTTCAAGAAGTATCTGTCATTGCTTGCGTTCACTGCGCCTGCCTTTGTCATCTATGCGATATTCCTGCTGATCCCGACATTTAGCGGTATGTTTTATAGCTTGACGGACTGGAACGGACTTAATCGGGATTATAGCTTTATCGGTCTAAGTAACTTTATCGAACTATTTAAGGAAGACCCTGACTTTCTGAATTCCTTGTGGTTCACGATGAAGTATGTGGTGTTTATGCTTATTTTGCAAAATGGGATTGCTTTACTGCTCGCCGTATTCATTGAGACACGGACACGCAGCAAAGGATTGTTCCGAACCTTGTTTTTCATGCCAAACATGATCAGTACAATCATCAGTGCATTTATGTGGACATTCATATTCTCTCAAGTGTTGCCGCAGCTTGCTGAGAAACTCGCGTTCTCTCTGCTGGATCAGCAATGGCTGGGTGATCCGAAGGTCTCCTTTTACTCCATCATTATCGTGTCGCTCTGGAATGGTGTAGGGTACATGATGATCATCTATCTTGCTGCATTACAAGGTGTACCGAAGAGCCTGAAGGAAGCCGCCACGATCGATGGAGCGAATGCATTCCAGGTATTGCGCAATGTCGTTATGCCGATGATTACCCATGCGATAACGATCTGTTTCTTCCTGACACTGAACGGAGCCTTCAAAGTGTTTGAAGTGGTGTATGGTCTGACAGGTGGCGGTCCGGGTAGAGCCACGCAGGTGATTACGATGAATATCTATGAAGAGGCGTTCTCCAATAACTTCAGGTATGGCTATGCGAGTGCCAAATCGGTTGTTCTATTCATCATCGTTCTGATCTTCACATTGATTCAGATTACGGTGATGAAGAAGAAAGAGGTGGAAGCATGAGGATGCAACGGCTGAACAGTTATCTCATCCGACTACTGCTGATCATAGGTTCTCTCTTCGCGATGCTACCGATCTATATGGCTGTGGTGAACTCTTTCAAGACACAAGGCGAGATGTTCCAGTCCTTTATCGCACTGCCTACCACACTGCACTGGGAGAATTATGCGGACGCATTTACCAAAATCAATCTGCTGCAGAGCTCGATGAACTCGGCAATTGTCTCATTTCTTGGCATTGGTGGCATTGTACTGACAGCCTCAATGGCTGGATATAAGCTGTCACGAACATCAGGTCGACTGAGCAATATCATCTTCTTCCTGTTTGTAGCATCTATGTTGGTTCCATTCCACTCCATTATGATTCCGCTGACACGGATGGCGAGAGGGCTTTCGGTTCAGGGAAGTACGTATGGTCTGGCTCTGATCTACATTGGGCTTGGCGTTAACATGGCCATCTTCCTCTATCACGGGTTTGTGAAGTCTATTCCGCGGGAGTTGGAGGAATCGGCGCAGATGGATGGATGTAATGAGTTCCAGACTTTCTTTCAGATTATTTTCCCGTTATTGTTACCGATCACAGTGACGATTGCGATTCTGGACTTCCTCTGGATCTGGAACGATTTCTTATTACCTTTGTTGATGTTAACCGATGTGAATAACTATACGCTTATTTTGTCTACGAATATGCTGTTTGGCGAATACAACAAGGAATGGCCTCTAATCCTATCCTCCTTGGTGTTAACCGCAATTCCTGTCATTCTGATCTATGCTTTCTTCCAAAAGTTCATCATGGAGGGCATTGCTGAGGGTGCGGTAAAAGGGTAAGCGAGAGAAGACTAAAAAGAGGAACTGGTGTAAGAGACGAGAAACAGAGCGTGCAGATTATAGAGTAAAGGGTATAAAGTATAATAACAAGCCGTCAAGATGAGGAGAGTATTCTCACTCCATTCTTGGCGGCTTTTGAATTTACTTTTCAAGAGAAGAGAGCAACTCACGTACCGTGTCTGCAAGAATGACTATCCCTTGTTCCATCTGCTCTGGCGTGCAATACGCATAAGACAGGCGAATGTGCTCTTGATCGAGACGGTTGTATAAGTATCCAGGGTGGATCAGTACACCACGATCTAAGCATATCTGGAAGAGTCGTCTGATGGAGAGGGGAGCACAAGTCAACTGCAGCCAGATATAGAACCCGCCACGAGGAATATTCCACTGAGCAAGTTCACCCAAATATCGTTGCAGCAGTTCCAACATATAGTCACGTCGGCTACGTAGCTCAGGTCTTAGACGATCCATGTGCCGCTCGTGATATCCGTCAGCAAACCATACCGCAGCAGCTTCTTGTGCCAGAGAGCTTGTCCCATAATCCGTCTGCATCTTAATATCTGCGAGCCGGCGAATGACAGGTTCTGGGCCGACCAACCAGCCAATTCGCAGACCAGGACTGACGGCTTTTGAGAGTGTGCCCATATGCAGTACGCGTCCCTCTCGATCTAACGCTTTTAGCGGCTTAGGTGCAGGTTCATCCAGCCACAGATCCGTGTACGCGGCATCTTCCAGAATGGAGCATCCTATCGTGTATGCCGTAGCCAGGAGCTCTTCACGGCGCTGTGCACTCATCAAGTTACCCGTTGGGTTGTGGAAGCTAGGAATCGTATAAAGGAGCGGAAAATTACCTTGCTTGTACGCTCGATTGCACGCCTGAATCACGTCAGCAAGCTTGATGCCCTCTTCATCTAAAGGAATGCCGCCCATCTTCAGTCCAGCAGACTGAAAAGCATGGATGGAATATAGATAGGATGGTTTTTCCAGTAAGACTGTTGCTCCCCTGGGAAGCAGGCCTACAGATACGAGATTCAGCGCCTGAATGGAACCGGATACGATTAAAATGGATGCAGGTGATGCTTGAATATCATGAACCTTTTGTAAATACGAAGACAGCGCACCACGTAGCTCCAAACTACCCTGTGGCTCAATGTAATTTAGGCTATGGGAACGACGGGATAAGGTGAGCAAAATCTCATTGAATTCGTCATGTGGCATAAGCTCTGGAGCCAGCTCACCTGTACCGAGGCGGATGATGCCTGGCTCAAATTCCGATCGGTTAATCTGCTGAACTTCTGGGAGGTTAGGATAATAAGAGCCCTCCTCAGAGGCTTCTTCCCAATTGGGCATTTTCCGAGTAGGTAGAGCGTTCCAGTCCAAGCTGCATACATACGTACCACCGCCATGCCTACCCTCAATCATACCTGCGGCCGTGAGATTATCCAGAGCACTGACAAGTGTGCTGCGATTAATCCCCATAGATTCAGCTAAGGTTCGCTGGGAAGGCAAGCGGGTTCCCGGAGCCCACTCGCCACTCATAATTTTCTGGCAGATGAACAGTTCGATTTGTTGATACAGTGGCAAGGGTTGTGAGGGATCGGGCTTCCAGTCCATGCTTGACCACGAATCAGAACGTTTCACTTCGTTGTAACCTCCATTATGTGCATGAATTCATCGTTCGCATCGTTATGGACACTATAACATTTGGTTGGTATGCATGCCATCCAAGTGGTTGGTTACGTCTAATTCATCCTCCTTTACTATAGATAAACAGACTAAGGGGGAGAACGTATGGGTGTTTTTGTACACGCAATTATATTGGCATTTGGATTGATTTTGCCGCTGGGCGTTCAGAATGTATTTATTTTTAATCAGGGGATGCTGCAACGGAAATTTTTGAACGCTTTACCCGCAATCGTAACTGCAGCTATTAGTGATACCTTGTTGATTGGAGCAGCCGTAGGGGGCGTGTCGCTTATTTTGCTGCAATGGCCCTTGCTGACGAGTGTATTGTATGCGGGAGGTAGTTTATTTTTATTATATATGGCGTGGAGCATGTGGAAGTCAGCGAGCACTGCACATGAATCAGGAAGTGTGTTGTCAGCGGGTCAGCAAATTGCATTTGCAGCTTCAGTATCTCTCCTGAACCCACATGCTTTATTAGATACGGTAGCTGTCATCGGGACGAGTTCACTTCAGTATGACGGCATGGAGCGATTTTATTTTGCCTTAACGACAGCAGTGGTATCCTGGGTATGGTTTTTGGGACTAGCGGGGGCAGGCAGAGGCATGGGGCGCTTAGATCGTACTGGACGCATGAGTGTGATGTTTAATCGAATCTCGGCTGTGATCCTGGTTGGTGTGGCGGGTATGATGCTGTGGAAGCTACTTCAATCGCTATAAATAGGACATCGTTCATTGTTCAAAAGTTGAGGTTCAATATGTCATTCAGTAATAAAAAGGAGCCGTCCCATAAGTCATGAATATGACGGGACAGCCCTTTAGCGTTCTAACATCCACTCAAGGAGGTTGCCACTGCTAGAACGGGGTTTAATCTGCTTTTAATAGCATGGATTCAATAAATACTTTCAGCTCGTGACTTGTATGATTCAGTCGCTCAATAACATCACTGAATTCCGTGACAACTTCCGCTTGGTTGTTGCTGGACTGTGCGATGGATGTAATCTCATCCTCCATGTTTTTCATGGATTGCTGAACCTCACGCAGAGAGCGCTCGATGTTGACGGTTGCTTCCTTCGTTCCGGCAGACAGTTTACGTACCTCCGACGCCACAACGCCGAATCCTGCCCCCATCTCACCTGCTCGTGCCGCTTCAATCGCAGCATTGAGACCAAGCAGGTTCGTTTGTTCGGAAATTTCTCGAATGAACGATGCCACTTTGGTTACCTCGCCCGAATTCTGTACGGCCTGCCTAGTGTTGTCCAGGATTTGAGAAGAGGAAGCTGATAATTGCTGGGACTGGGCAGCTACCGTCTGTACCATATCCTGAAGTCTACCACTGATGTCCGTAATCAGCTGGGTGAAGTGCTCCAGCTTCTCTTCGTTTTTGAGTGAGAAACCGATGGCAAAGGAGCCTACAATGGTCCCGTTCTCGTCTCGAAGTGGTGTAGCTGAAGAGTTAATTGTTGTGCCATAGAATTCTTCGGGAATCCGATTAGCGGATGTTTCCCCATGAATCAATGCACGGCGGAGAGTAGGATCTTCTAATGAGATCGGATCGCCCGCTCGAATGCCCAGGTCACAATCTTCACTCGGGACGTAATACACAAATTTCTCGGTATCCGTTACGGCGATCATCAGATCGTCTTTGAGAAACATAACTTTAAAATAAGGGCAGGCTGCTACAAGGGCATCAACAATATTCAATTTGGTCAACTCCTACATGATGTCTGATATGTTAGGTTCGTGGTGCTACGTTATCACCTTAGTTCGTGAAGCTATGTACATAGGCTAAACGTATAATTAACTTTATCATAAAGCTTTGAAACAGTGACGGTGAATTATAGACAAAAAAGTTATCTACAAGAAAGAGATTCAATAAAAAAACCCAGAGGTTTCTCTCTGGGCAGTGTAACAGTGTAAATCACATATTCAATATAGTATAGCGTGCAAACGACAAGAGCGAGTACATACACAGTACACTCTCGATGTGCTCAGTATACTCAATGTGATCCATACTTGATAGACGCATTATACTTACTGTAGATGTTCGGATCAGGTTGAACTACATATAGGATCTGCAGCCCCTTACCCACCAATCTGAGACATCCGTCTCGCTGTTGGTGTATGGCTCTGCATTTTGCGTTCCAGTGCCATAGCCATCTCATGGTTCTTGGGTTTGGTGCCGAGTGCTTTGAGGAAAAGAGCAGCCATCGCCGCAGGATCATCGACAAAGCGTCGCACGTTATACTCATCTGACCAATATAAGCAGGCTTTGATATGCCCATCTGCGGTCAGACGCAGACGATTACAGTTATCACAGAAATGGTCACTGACCGGATGAATTAATCCGAACGTACCCTGTGAGCCTGAAATCTTCATGTTCCGTGAGGGGCCATTGCCCGCAGGGCCTTCGGTTTGGTCGACAGCCCATCCGGCCTCTGCACATACATCAGTGACCGCTTCGAGTGGCAAATAAGATTTGCGCCAAGAGTCGGAAGCATGCCCAATCGGCATGTATTCGATGAACCGAACATGAAGTGGTTGGTCAAGAGTCAGTGCGATGAAGTCTTTGATCTCATCGTCATTAATGCCTTTCATCAGTACCACATTCAGCTTAATCGGTTCGAGCCCAACGTTGGTAGCTGCCTCAATGCCTTTCAGCACCTTTTTCACATCACCGCCACGGGTAATCATGGAGAAGCGGTCAGCTCGCAAGGAATCCAGACTGATATTAATTCGGTTCAATCCAGCATCCTTCAGCGCCTGAGCCTGCTTGTCCAGCAGCAATGCATTTGTAGTTAAAGCAATATCATCAATTCCGTCAATGGCGGAGATCATCGCGACGAGCTTGTGCAGGTCTTTGCGTACTAATGGTTCACCGCCGGTTAAGCGCACTTTGCGCATTCCCATAGGAGCCAGCACTCGAAGTACCTGAGCAATTTCTTCATAGCTCATAATTTCATCATGGGGGGCGAATTCCATGCCCTCGGCTGGCATGCAGTATACACAACGCAAATTACAGCGGTCCGTAACAGAAATACGGATATAGTCATGTATTCTGCCAAATGAGTCCTGGAGCATTTCCATGCAGACCACCCTTTCACCTCTCAGATTGGAGTTACAACATGCTAACCAAAATAAATGCGACAAATTCAAAAAGAACAGTTGCATCAAATTTTAGCTATTTCTCCAATCCGCGTCAATGATGACGTCGGATGATAGCATTCGTTTTACGGCGGTAAAAGGGGGGCGAATCTATCGCGCAGAACTTGTTTCCGGATGCTCTTTATACCATTCATTGGCTTCGCGAAGTACCTGTTCTCCACCAGCTTCCATGAATTCCTTCACAAAGGTATCGAAACTTTCCACGGACTGATCACCAGTGATGATGGAAATGTATGCTTTGTCTCTCATACTGACCAAGTCAGATGAATATTGAATTAGGGCAGGGGTAGCTACCTCCAAGTGATTATAGATACCGCCCTCTGACAGCCCTACAGAATCAGCCCACTGTTCACGTTCGCCTATGGAGCCACCGGGAACCGTCATGCCGATACTGGAGCCGATTGTATTGATATAGTTCTCCATTCGGTTATAAGGAGGGAGGAGGTGGAACGTATTTGTAGATTTACCATCCCAGTCCCAGTGCTTGCCTTGAACACCATACTCCATTCTGATCTGCTCATGCGGATCAGGATTGGCACTGACGTAGTCTAGGATTTCCAGAATTTTTTCTAGTTTGCCTGGCTCGTTGACCGCTTCAGCTCCAATTGCAATAAAATTCATGAGCAGGTTGTTGCCTTTCGAGCCGCTAAGTCCACCAGGGCCAACGACAGGAGCGCCAAATACCACCTTGGCGTCTGCGTTCTTTTGTTGAAGTTCATAGACATTGAACGAGGCGCCCATCGGGGTTTCTTCGCCTTTTTCATTCAAGATGTTGTAATCGCCCGCTTGAGTCCAATGATAATAGTTACCCATGGACGTCATGCCAATTTTGCCATTGATAAAAGCATGAGATAGATGCTTATAACCGCCTTTATTTTCGCCGGTGATAAATTCTGGGTCGATAATGCCGTCCCTGTACCATTTTTGCAAATAAGTTAGGGCTTGCTTCATCTCAGGCTCCAGAGCACCGATGACAAGTTGATCATTTTTCAGATTAAAATATAGCTGCTCGGTAAAGACGGTCTGCCCAAAAGCACCGAACACCACATTCATCCCTTCCTTGGACAAACCATACGTATCCTGTTTACCATTTCCGTCAGGATCACCTTTGGCAAAGGCATATAAGACGGTTTCTAATTCTTCCAATGTTGTGGGTGTGTCTAGTCCAAGTTTCTTTAGCCAGTCTGCTCGATAGACGATAGGGGTACGATAAATATTAGTCTCATTGATGACGGGAATGCCATATAAGCTGTCATTTATTTTTCCGTACTCGAAGTAACGTGGATCATAGTCGCGGATGCGCTGTACAAGATTGGGCGCATGTTGCTCAAGCACATCTTGAGGAATCTCCGCTAACACTCCTTGCGTCTGATATTTAAGCAGATCATGTGGCTGCCTAATCCGGAACAGATCCGGTATATTCCCTTGAGCAAGCTCCAAGTCGAGCAAATCTTCGTAACGCTTGTTCTCTAGGTTCCACACACCCAGATCGACATGAAATAGCTCTTCAAGATATACGATCATCTCTGCGTTCTCAGGAACCGCCGTATTCTGATGCATCGTCCAAGAAATGTTATATTGTGGAGTTGTATCCTTCTCAGCGCTTGCGAGATGGTTCTGTTGCTGCACTTGTGCGCTTTCTCTTCCTGACACAGTACAGCCGCTCAAGAGTACGATAAGCATAAGTGTTGTTATAGATAGACAGAGAGCTCTTGAAAGGTTGAAGTTCATAGTAGCTCCTTCACATTTTTTTGGATTCCTGCTGTGGATCAGTTCGTCAGGCTACGCATGAAGTTTTTCGGGGTGCAGCCGTGAATTTCCTTGAACTTCTTAATGAAATAAGCAGGGGTTCGGTAACCGACCGTGCTCGCAACTTGCTCAATGGTAAATTCCCGCCTTGCGATGAGTTCACGTGCGCGTTCCATCCTCTGATTCGTGACATATTCCGAATATACGATGCCAGTCTCTTCTTTGAAGATTTTGCTGAGATATTTGGGGCTGATGAATACTTGTTCCGAGACGTGATCTAACGTGAGATCGCCTGAGATATTGTCGCGAATATAAGCTTTGACCGCCGAGATGGTATCTGGACTCCTGACCTCGCTTCGTTTCTCCACCTGCGTAATAAATTCTGTGATCAGATGAATCATCCACTCCGAATAGGTGTTGATATTGTAGAGTGATGCAAATTGCTTGTACAAACTATTGGCGTTTGCATCAGCGGGCTGCCAGCGTACCTGATTAATGCAATTAGAATAAATTGATACCGCTTTCAATAAAAAAATCCTGCTATATTCGGCTGAATACCTTCCTTCCTTTATGGTCGAGACCAACTCATGAATGGCGTTAGCCGTACCATCCACATCACGGAGCTGTAATTTCTTTTCAAAGTTCACAAGGTAAGAATCTGGAATTTCCAAGCTGCTGGTTTCCCTGTCCAGAAGTTCAAGATCTTGAATAGCAGACTGCTCGGGGAAGAAATAGCTATATTGAATCAGTGCATTTGCCTGATGATAGCTCGTATAGATCTGAGTATAGTGATCCACCCAGCCACCCAATGATAGTGCAAATTCTAGGCCGAATCGGTCTCTTGCCTCGGAATGAATGAATTCAACAATATGATCCGAGAGAGGCTCCTCAGCTTGGTTGGTACAGATGATGACCACCATTTTGTGATCCTGCAATTCCTCAGCGAGTAGCCTTGTTCCTTCAATCTCGGCTGTTTCTAGCTGCTGGATCATCGTGTATAACGTATGCTGCGACTGTCGTGGCTGCATTTCCTTCCACTTTTCACTGACAGGATCAATGACGATACAGCGGAAGCGAGAGTAGGCCACCGAAACTTGAATAGACTGCAGTTGCTCGGTAAGCTCTTCCGGCGTAAATCGATCATGGATCATGTTGAGCATAATGCTATGCTTAATCATTTTGTGATTGGCCTGTAACGTTTCTTCCAAACTATCCACTTTGCTAGACAGGCTGTTAATAGCGGTATCGATCAAGCGATACTCATTCTGCCGCAAGCTGGTTGGACTATCCACCCGTCCCTTAATATTATTCAGGATTCGCTTGACCGGACTGTAGTTGGCTACTGTGAATAGGGAAGACATCGCTATCCCAACGGCGACAGCGAGCAAGCCGAGCAGGAGCGAAACTTCCTTCAAGCTATCCAATTTGTAATAGAAGTTTTTGTTAGGTGTAGTCGTGTATATCCTCCAGCCATTCCCTTTGAATTGATCCTGGGAAATGACATATGAATCATGGTCAAATATATGCGTAAAGCTCTCATCCGCAGAAGAAGTGGACAGCAGTGACTGTAACAAATTCTCCTTCGTAGTGGTGCCTAACAAGGTTTTGTCGGCGGCCGAAATAACGGTTCCTTGCTGATCTACGATAAATGTACTCGCATAGTCGGCAGGAATCATATTTTCGATGATCTGACTGATCGTAGATTCTTTGATATCAATCGCAATCATGACCTTACTGCTCTGTCCAGACGATTGAAACGGATAACCGCGGACATAGGTAATTATAGGCGTTTTATTGTTCTCTATGGATTGTTCAATATAAGCATCCTGAGGAACCATGCGCGTCTGCGTCCATAAGGAGCTTTCTTCTGTTTCCTTCATGGCCGTAGCCCAATCGGCAATCTGATCCACCCGTTCAGGCGCATCCTTATAGAGCATCAGCCCATGTGCAGACGAGATTATGAATTGATTCTTCGTATCGTATATATGAATGGCTTCGATGAGATCGGAATAATTCTGAACTTGATTTTTGAGCAACTGTTCGATATCTAGAATCTTGCCGTGGTTTCCTTTTAAGCGATCTACATCAATACTAACAGGACTACCTAACGCTAAAGACAGATAGACCTGATTCACCTTCTGAATGACAGAGATTTCCATATAATTGACCGTGTTTTTGAGCAGCAATTGTTTGTTGTTACGTATCTCTTTACTGTATTGATGGGAGAAAAAGAGGTATAGGATCGAGCCAAAAAGAAGCGCAATGACCAGGACGACAGCGATATAGGAAAAAACCATCCTTGATCTCACAGATTGAAACAGCTCACGCATCCATATTCCTCCTTCACAATTGGTTTCTACATAACTCTATCATTATATAATAGCCGCAGGACGAGAAATCATGTTGATCGAAATTTAACAAACTCACCTCAGAAAATTTACCTACAATTTAAAAAGATTTTACAAACAACTACAGTATAGATGACGATTGTAGGATTCACTCTATTTTATTGAAAAAAAACTTCCAAAACGTACGAATTTGATATAAAACGGAATTTGTTCTATAGATGCTAGGACGCCCCAGATGCTAAGGTAACGGCATATCAGACATCTAGATGGAAGACTTGTCATCATATGCTGGTGCGGTAGTAAAATAATTACGATAATGGGAGCGTGTATTACAGGCCATGAGAAAACCACTTAAAAAATCACTCGCATTACTTCTAATGTTGTCTATGGTAAGTCCGACGTTTGCGGATCGGGGTTATGCAGCTGACCAGAAACTTCAGTTCTCTGACATTAAAGGACATTGGGCGGAAGCGAACATTCAAGCTTGGGGTAATGAGGGATTAATTCGAGGTTACTTGGATCATTCTTTCAAACCGAATGCGTATATTACTAGAGCAGAATTTATGAATCTGGTGAATGGTGCTTTTGGATACACAGGACAAGCTACAATTAACTATAACGATGTTTCTGACCAAGCATGGTATTACGAAGCGGTTTCTATAGCGAATGCTGCTGGATATATAGATGGTTATACCGATGGTACGATGAAGCCGCAAGATCCAATTACACGTCAAGAAGCGGCCAAAATTATTACTGGAATTCTGAATCTTGAACTGAATGAACAGGCAGCTGATACGTTTAGTGATGCATCCTCTATTGCAGATTGGAGCAAAGGGGCTGTAGGTGGAGCGGCAGCAGCCAAAATTATTGCTGGATATGCTGATGGAAGCTTCAAACCACTTCGTTCCATCACACGTGCAGAAGCCGTAAGTGCATTGGTGAATGCGCAGGAGATTGATTCGAACACAGCGATTAAACCAGCTAAGCCTAAGGGGACAGCCAACGTATTGAATGTAGCTCCTCCTGCGGATGAAGCTCGTTTATCTGCAGTCGAGCATGGAGGCAATGCAGATGACGGTACACTCAAAAATGTTGTAGCAACGAATCCATTTATCGATATTTTGGATGGTTTCGAACAAGTATGGTCCATCAACCAACCGGAGTGGAGAGATGGAACAGCAGAGACGAAGCCTGGTGCTGGCGATAAAGTAGCGAAGTATGGTGATGGACCGACTCCATATTATGACGGCTTCAAAAATGATCCAACCGTACCCGTTGCAGTTCAGAAAACTTTTGCAAATGTAGAGATTCGCAACGAAGCAACGTGGGTTGCCAATATCAAATACGTTGAAGATGTAACGCAAAATCGTACAGATGAAGAGGCTCTAGCAGCCTATTACGATGATCAGCGCGATAAAATCTACAGTATGTTGGAAGGCTTTGGTCCACTGGCTAACACATATGTGGACATTATTAAGCCGGTGACGAGTATTGAACGAAGCACGGATGAGATGAATGTTGATCTGAAAGAAGAAACGGTGGAAGATGAAAGCCAAGGCCTTGGAAGTGATTGGTCCAAAACAGAGCTTGCTGACATGGCAGCTCTAGTGGATCTGGTTCGTTTCAAAACACCTGCTTCATCCAATCCAGCAAAATACTTCTTCTCTTCCCCAAGACCGTGGAGAATGAATTCGAACGGAGAAGTGAAAGAGGTCGTTGATAGCAAGGGACTGCCTGTATGGGAAACACTGGGTGAAGGAGAGTCCAAAGAAGAGCCGTTGCCATCCGGAGGAACAAAAGCATCAGGAGAGAAGCATGTTCAGCAGTATGAGAGCAATGTGAAGCTTATTCCTGCATTAAGTTATGTGAGAAGAATCGCTGAGGATGGACAAGGAAAAGACGGAGGATACCCAAGTGGACATACAAGTGCTTCATACTTGTCCGTACTTCCATTTGCTTACGCTACGCCTGAACGATTCTCCGAATTGTTGACGAGAGCGGCGCAGATGGGTGAGAACCGTGTCATCACGGGCATGCACTCCCCACTTGATGTAATTGGTGCTCGAATCCAAGCTACGGCGATGACGGCATATGCGTTTAATAAAAAAGAGAATCAAGAAGTGCTGGATAAGGCATATGAAAATGCAGGAGAAGTATTTGGTGCATTAGCTAAAGAAAAAAATATGAGTCTGTATGAATATGCGCACACGGTAACAGAGGATTACAACTTTAAGAGTGCATATGACGAGAAGAAATGGGAAGATCATGACGCGAACAAAGCCTTCTATAGAGAGAAGATGACGTATGGTCTGCCACAGACAGGAACAAAAGGTCTAGCGCCTGTTGTACCGCTGGGAGCCGAAGCGCTACTGGAGACTCGCCAACCGTATCTAACGGATGAGCAACGTCGCGAAGTGTTGTATACGACATCCATTGATTCTGGTTACCCTGTACTAGACGAGTCCAAAGGCTGGGGTAGATTGGATCTGGTAACAGCATCGGATGGTTATGGTGCATTCTTAAGCAATGTCACTGTAGATATGGATGCTTCCAAAGGACGTTTCAATGCAGAGGACTGGTGGAGAAATAATATCTCTGGCATTGGTATGTTAACGAAGAAGGGTACAGGAACACTTACATTGACAGGGAAAAACAGCTATACAGGTGGAACTCTGGTACAGGCCGGAACACTGAAAGCTGAATCCACAATGGCATTTGGTACAGGTGATCTGTATTTGGAAAATGGAGCGGTTGTTGTAGATGTGGATGGTTCACTCAATTTGAATCGTAACTTTACCGTGGATAATGGAACGCTCGACATTGTTGTGAAGAATAATCTTAATGCGGTTAATGTCGGCAAGAAGCTGTATCTGGATGGAGGAACTCTCAATCTTGATCTGTCTAACTACAAAATTGAAGGCTCCAAAGACATTACTTTGATTACTGCAAATGGAATTAACGGTGAATTCGATCGTGTAACTGCTGACGGTTATGAGGTTACTGTCTCGTACGAAGATAATCGTGTCATTGCACATGTTGTTGCTAAATAAAATCTAATTTGATCTGAGCAGCTCATTATTTGTTACAAAGAGCATCTGCCATTTCCTTCATTGTTGTTATTAGGATTCACAACAATGAAGGAAGCGCAGATGCTCTTTTCTGTATCCTCGTAAGTTAGCTCGTTTCAATTATTAAAGACTCGTATTCGTCTGGGGGTGGGTTAACTGGAACTGTCCCACCACCTGTTGCAAAAATAAAGTAATGACTTCGACATCACGTGAAGAATGCTGTACCTGTAACATATCGTACAGAAGCTCCCGCATCTCCGTCTCAACCTCGGCAGAAGTAGAGCGATTTTGATGGCTGATCGCTGCGATGTTCTCCATGAGCATAACGACCTCATCAACCACTTGTGTTCGCTCAGCATCTTCCGCGGTGGCGCTTTGCAATAACTGTGAGGCTGCCTGCACGAGAGTCGTTCCTTCCGTAAGAACCTGATCTCCTTCTCGGATGGATTGGGATGCTGTGTTAGCTGCTGTAGAGATTTTACTCAGAATGTGATGAATATCTTCTGTTGAGGAACGGGACAACTCAGCGAGCTTGCGTATCTCCCCAGCGACAACAGCGAAGCCGCGTCCATGCTCTCCAACATGAGCGGCTTCAATCGAAGCGTTCAATGCCAGCAGATTGGTCTGAGCTGAAATCTCATTAATGACAGCCAGTGCGCGGTAGATGTCCTGCATCGTATCCATAAAAGACAAGATAGTACGATTGGTATCGGACACGGCTCCAGAGATCTGAACCATTTTGTCACCGATACGTTCTACTTCTTGCTGGGCAACTTGAATCTGTGCTGTTGCACTGGCTTCAAGCTGATGCAGTGTATGACGCATATGATCTGCGGCGATCTTAGCCTGATCCAGATCCTCAAGCTGTGTACGTATGCCTTGAATCATGAAGCTTAGCTTACGATTGACACGTTCTGTCGTGCCTTGTGTCGTTTCTGTTGATGTCCGCATCTGAACTTGATTGTCCATCACATCCACAGTAGCCAGCTGAACTTTGAGCATGATCGCTTCAAGTGAGTCGATCATGTTATTGATCCATTTTGCCAGTTCACCGGTTTCATCCTGAGCAAAAGTGGAAGTATCCAGGCGCTGGGTCAGATCACCTTTGCCCTCGGCATTGATTCGAATAAACCGACTAATACGTCGCATGTCCTCATGCACACGACGATACTGCTTACGCTGCAAATGGCCTGCTGCGAAGAAACCGCATATGAGATTGAAAGCGGCGATAGCTCCTGCGCTCCATCCACTGCCGGAGAGAACGTAAACGAGAACAGCCCCGAGGATTGCCGACAACATAATCCATAGACTGAGCAGCTTGAACTGGCGCCAGCCAATGTTCCGAACCTGATACACCTCCTCCAAGTCTCCCTCGCACATCATGCCCCAGCGGTCTGGACAGTGAGGAAGCTGGAACGTAATCCCCTTACCAATGACAGGGATATGACGATAATCGGAGTAGCCGGGAAAGGCAACGAACAAGTTAGAGCCATGTTGAATCGTATTCTCCACCCCGGGATGTAATTTTCCAGTGGAAGGATCGGTGAATAATAGTTCAAGCTCGGTATGTTCCTTAACGGAGACAGTACCCCATTCAGTTGTGACGCCGTCTTTGAGATTTTCTCCGTGAGTGAAGGTTCGATCCTCAAACCGACTACGGGATAGAGCTGTTCCGGGCTGCAGATGCGGCCGTATTGTTGATTCCGCCATGAAAATGTAATTATCACCTGAATCCGGATAGATATGTCCTGACTCTCTTTGAACTAAATCGCCTAATACATCGTTCGGAATACGGCTGCATAGCGCTCCAACATAGCGTCCCTCGTGTACGATGGGAGCAACAAACATCAGTGTGACATCATCATGAAAAGAAGACGAACGCGCGCCAATCTCCAGGGTGAGTGGATCAGAGTAAGGGCCATAGAGGCACTTTCTGCCCTTAATATCTGCTCTGGCATATCGTATACCTGGTTCAAACCATTCATCGGTGTGGCTGTAGACCTTTCCAATATGCTTCGGATATGTAGAGAATACAACCTCGTTTTGCTCATTCATCATAAAAAGCTCTGTACAATCTTTCGCTCTTGCATAACTTCCCTTGAACCATACGCTTAGTTTGCTTAGAGGCTGCGAACCTTGTAACATATCTTGGGGTTGAAGTGACTGAACTTGCTGCAATAATCGATCCAGGTGATCCCATTGTTCATCCGCCCAGTCCATGAGAAGCTGACGTCGTGTTTCGGCAATTCCTTCAAATATCTGTTCTACGTCTTCCTTGATATGTACGTTTAACCGATATGACCGCCACAGCGGCCAACCCTTTTTCCACCCGAGCCAGTCAAACACGCCAAACACCCCCGATTGTTAAATGTGAATGCTTCTCTCTTTTTCTCTCTCTATAAGTCTTTATACAAGAAAACCACCAAGAATACGAGGGCATATGCTGAATTTTCCGAATATTCATTCAAAAAATACAAATAATATACGGTTTATAAAAAAAGAGATGTGAGCTATCTATGGCATAATGATCCTCTAACAATAGATAATCATGACTGAGTTATCTATTTGTCAGGTAACCTCTCCTCCATATTTGCCTCACTTTACACTCTGTAACATGAACAAGCCTATTCTAAAAACAGTCTGTATAATGTAATCCTCGCTCAATGTTATATAGTATTACCTAACCAGTTAAATCTGTAATGTTCGTGAACACAACTCGGTTCAATAACCTCCCATTCACCCTGAGTGCGATAAGAAGATCACTTCCGCGAAAAGGAGAATGCCTATGTCCTCCATAAACGTTCCTGTTCCAGATGTCTGCCACATTGAAGTGGATCATGTGTCCGTTGTTTTTGGAACTGGAACACAACAGGTAACGGCACTGTCAGATGTTTCGTTTCACATCGGTTCCAATGAATTTGTCTCTTTGCTAGGGCCATCCGGCTGCGGCAAATCTACCTTATTGCGACTGGTTGCCGATCTGCTCCAGCCCACTTCCGGTTCTGTCCGCATTGCCGGGGATGAGCCAGAAAAAGCAAGGTTACAGCGACAGTTCGGCATCGTATTTCAGACCCCCGCTCTGTTCGACTGGCGCACGGTGCGTCACAATGTAGAATTACCGCTGGAGCTGCTTGGCACGAATAAGAAGGAATGCAGGCGCATGAGTGCTGAACTGCTTGAGCTAGTTGGTCTCACCCGATTTGCTGACCATTATCCTTGGCAGCTTAGTGGGGGGATGCAGCAGCGGGTGTCGATCGCCAGAGCACTTGCGCTTGATCCACCACTGTTACTCATGGATGAACCGTTCTCCGCCTTGGATGAATTCACCAAAGAAAAATTGCAATTAGAACTGCTCGATATTAAGCGTTCCACAGGCAAGACCTTCCTCTTCGTTACACACAGTATCCCTGAAGCTGTATTCCTATCAGACCGGATTATCGTTCTCTCTGCACATCCGGGTCAGGTACATTCCATACATCATGTTGAATTGCCCTCAGAACGTAATCGTGAACTGAGGGAAACGGAAGCCTTCTATCAAATGATAACGACGATTCGCAATTGTTTCTATGAGGAGCGTGATCCGTCTGATGCCTCTGCGCTCTTATAAACCTGGCTATCGTTCTTGGATCGCGATCTGGATTATTCTCTTACTCCTGTTATGGGAAGGCATCGCCTGGATACTCCATGCATCCATGTCCCCTCAACAGGCATCATCTCGCTTACCTTACCTACATGATGTAGTTATGGCGCTATTCCGACATGCAGGCACGCTGGCTGAACAAGGGAGTGTGACGTTTGGTAATGCGGCAATTGGCTTTGCAGGTGGTACACTTCTGGGTCTAGCGCTAGCACTCCTGATGAGTATAGCCGTCTGGCTGGAGCGTACATTATCGCCCTATGTGATTTCCTCACAGATGGTTCCAGTCATTGGTCTTGCCCCGATTGTATACGGCATTATCCATAACGCTGAGTGGGCGCGGATCGTGATGGCCGCATACGTTACCTTTTTCCCGATTATCATTCACACGCTGAAAGGTTTGAAAAGCACTGCCCCGGAGCATCTGGAGCTCATGCGTTCCTGTGGAGCCTCGTTGTCAGCCCGGTATATCAAGTGTTTGTTGCCTTCTGCGCTGCCTGGTTTATTCTCTGGGATGAAAATCGCCGCTCCGCTCGCTGTAACTTCTTCTATTGTAGTGGAGCTAATGGGTGCTCCCGATGGACTAGGCGTACTTATGGTGAGTTCCTTGTACTATGGTAACGCCCAAGTTGGCATGTTCTGGGCAACGATCATGCTAAGTATGGGCATCGGATTGATCTCGTATTTGGTCATCAGCCTTGCTGAACGTTGGTTAACACCATGGCAGCCTGAATTCAGAACCAAGAGAGGAGGGGCTGCATGAATGATCATGTATGGAAACATCGGAATAAGGAGGATCGAGTGACGGCGGTTGTATCTGGAGGAACATCCATGTCCAGCTCCGCCATGATCACACCAACTTCAGCTTCCCACTTACAGGAACAACAGGGACAAGCCGAAGAGAGGCGGTGGACTCGTCGCTTGCGTGCACGATCCATTGTTGTACGTCTGCTTCCAGCGGTTGCAGGACTTTTATTTCTTCTTCTCTGGCAACTTAGGCTATTCCACTACATGTTCTCCCTGGAAATCTATCAATTGCCTGTTCCTTCTTCCATTGCGATCTCGATCAAAGAAAATGCAGAAATGCTCTTCCGTTATGCGATGTATAGCGGCACTGAAATGTTAGGTGGTTTCTTGTTAGGTTCTTCGCTAGGCGCACTCGCTGCTATAGTCGCCTGTTTCTTTCCTACGAGTGGAAAGGCGGCAGTTGCCGTGATGTCTGCGCTGAACGCAATACCCATCGTTGCACTGGCACCGATTATGAACAACTGGTTTGGCGACGGAATCTGGTCACGCATTGCGGTGGTAGCAGTCATTACCATGGCCGCTATGGCTGTCAGTCTATTCAAAGGGCTAACGTCCATCCAGCCACAGTATCATGAATTGCTCGGGGGTCTTGCAGCGAGCAAAGTGCAAGTTTTTATCAAGCTACGCTTACCTCATGCCCTGCCTGCACTGTTCGCTGGATTGAAGATTAATATGTCGACCAGCATTATTGGAGCCATCGTAGGGGAGTTTTTCATTGCTTCTCAAGGTCTGGGATACCTGCTCTCTGATCAGATTCGATTGGCGAATATGCCGCTTGCCTGGTCTTGCATTGTTATCGCCGCTGTCCTTGGGATTGTGCTCTATGAAGCCGTGGTACTGGCAGAGAAACGACTGATCCCTTGGAGCCGTGTTCGCACAGATCCCTGATTGGACATCGAGTAGAGTCCTGATATTACATGCAATTGGCATAACCCAAAATTCATATCAATAGGGGGTTGTTCTTCACATGTATCGACCGTCAAAACCTGGTTTTCTAGTGTTGATGCTGCTGGTTGTTGCTATGTTAGGTGCGTGTTCGACGGATTCTAAGCCGGCTGCGACTCCTGCTGTTGCGGGTGCAGGGGAAGCAGAAGGTGAGGGTCAGTCTTTAACAAAAGTGAAGATCCAACTCAAATGGGTACCGCAAGCTCAGTTTGCAGGTATATATGCTGCCAAGGAGCAGGGTTTCTTCGCTGATGAGGGCATTGATGCCGAGATTATTCCCGGGGGGCCGGATATCGTCATTGAACAACAGGTCGTCAATGGTGCTGCAGATGTTGGGGTAACCGGGGTAGACAGCTTGCTGGTCAGTCGGGATAACGGACTCCCGCTAGTATCCCTCGCGCAAATATCGCAAAAGAGCAGTTATCGATTAATTGCCAAGAAGTCTGCGGGGATCACCGATCCTACTCAGATGAAGGGCAAGAAGGTGAGTACATGGTTTGGCAGTCAGCAATTCCAGGTGCTCGCCTTTATGGAGAAGAATGGCCTTGATCCGAAGAAGGATATCGAGCTGGTCAAACAGGGATTTACGATGGACCAATTCTTCAATGACCAGGTGGATGTGGCTACAGCAACGATCTATAACGAATTTCATGTGGTACTGGAGAGCGGTGTGAAGGAATCGGATCTGGATGTATTCAACATTGAGGATGCGGGTGTTGGCATGTTGGAGGATACCCTTATTGCGAAGAAGGACTGGGTAGACAGCAATCGGGATCTGGCGGTCAAAGTCACACGTGCCATTCTGAAAGGCTGGAACTATGCAATTGACAACCAAGAGGAGACGGTAGATACCGTAATGAAAAATGTAACCGAGGGCAGCACCACTCGTGAGCACCAAGTAACCATGCTGGAAGAGATTGCGAAGCTAATTCGCCCCGAAGGTTTTACCGAACAGCAGGTTGGCAGCTTCGTCGATGAGTCCTTCACACGGACAGCAGATATCGCCTTAAATTATGGTTTGATCAAAAAAGCCGCAAATCTGGATGAAGCATTAGAGAAAAGTATCTATGAAGATGCAGTGAAATAGATGGAGGAGGATGACGCATGAACTCTGTGGATCAGCAGCCTCAGCCACTTGGGGGTACGAAGGAAGAATGGCTGGAGAAGGACCGTCAATATGTGTGGCATCATATCTCCCCGCATAACGATCATCCGATGATTGCCGTCAGCGGTGAAGGAAGCTGGATTATGGATCAGGATGGCTCACGTTATCTGGATGCGATGTCCGGATTGTGGTGTGTGAACGTTGGGCATGGGCGGGAGGAAATCGCCAGAAGTGCCTATGAGCAGATGAAAGCACTCGCCTATGTCCCGATGACCCAGAGTCATGAGCCGGCAATCCTGCTCGCAGAGAAGCTGAACGACTGGCTGGAAGGGGAGTATCGGATCTTTTTCTCCAACTCAGGCTCGGATGCCAATGAGGTAGCTTTCAAAATAGCCCGTCAGTATCATCACCAGAATGGTGAGCCTACGCGGCACAAGTTCATTTCTCGTCACCGTGCATATCACGGCAACTCCATGGGGGCACTTGGCGCTACAGGGCAAGCGGCTCGCAAGATCAAATACGAACCCCTCGGCGTTGGCTTCACTCATGTACCTCCTCCATATTGTTATCGTTGTCCGTTTGGTAAGAGCAAGGACGGTTGCGGGCTGGAGTGCGCGGCAATCTATGAAGAGGTCATTCGCTGGGAAGGGCCAGAGACTGTAGCCGCCGTCATTATGGAGCCGGTTATTACAGGGGGCGGCATGATCGTGCCTCCTCCGGATTATATGCGCACGGTACAGGAGATCTGTGAGCGCTATGGTGTGCTGTTGATCGTCGATGAGGTCATCTGTGGTTTTGGTCGCTCAGGGCAAAAGTTCGGGCATCACAATTACGGTGTTAAGCCTGATATTGTGACGATGGCCAAAGGGTTGACCAGCGCGTACTCTCCATTATCGGCTACCGCCGTAAGAGCAGAGCTGTACGATTCGTTCAAAGAACCTGGCTCAGATACACACTTTCGTCATGTGAACACCTTTGGGGGGAATCCGGTGTCTTGCCGGGTAGCTCTGGCGAATCTGGAGATTATTGAACGTGAGAATCTAGTTAGTCAAGCTGAGTGGCTGGGAAGTCTACTCCGTGAAAAGCTCGAGCCGCTCTTGTCGCTTTCGGTGGTGGGCGATATTCGTTCCTTCGGATTCGCCTGTGGTATCGAATTAATTGAGGCGGATGGCTCTCCCGCCGGAGCGGATCAGGTGACAAAGGTACTCGCTAGCTGTAAAAAGGATGGCATTCTCATCGGTAAAAATGGGGATACCGTACCAGGGTTTGCAAACATTCTGACGATCTCACCGCCATTCGTCACAACGGAAGCAGAGCTGGATCTCATTGCTGGCAGTTTGCTGACTGCACTAAGTAATCTGGATGCAAGTTCATTAGACATGAACTGTGAAGCAATAACTGTACAAGGAGGAATTCGAAGTGCAGACGACTGCGGGAATCACCATTAATCAGGTTCGATTGGATGAGCGTATTGAACAATTATCTCGTATTGGACGCATCGTAGATACCGGTGTCTGTCGGTTAGCCCTGACACCGGAAGATATGGAAGGCATCATTCAGGTTCGTCTCTGGATGGAAGAGGCAGGGCTTGCCACTCGGCTTGATGCGTTTGGTAATTTGATTGCTCGCTTGGAAGGTACAGACCCAGCGCTACCGCTACTTATGCTGGGTTCACACATCGATTCTCAGCCGTATGGTGGCCGCTATGATGGAGCGATCGGAGTGCTCGGCGCGCTCGAAGTGGTTCAATGTCTGATAGAACAAGGGATTCAGCCTCTGATGTCCATTGAGGTCGTAGCCTTTTGTGATGAAGAGGGTTCGCGGTTCAATAAAGGCCTGTTTGGCTCCCGTGGGATAACCGGACAGTTGGAAGAAGGCGAACTGGAGCGACAGGATAAGCATGGGATGACGCGGCGAGAAGCGATTGAATCCTTCGGTTGCTCCCCAGCACATTTTGCCGAATCGGTATATCCGCCTGGAGCGATTGGTGCATATCTGGAGCTGCACATTGAACAGGGACCTGTACTGGAATCGATAGATGCGCCAGTGGGTGTAGTGACCGGGATTTCAGGGCCATTGTGGCTCACGGTGACCATGAAGGGAATGGCAGGTCATGCTGGTTCGGTTCCGATGGGAATGCGGCATGATGCACTTGTTGGCAGCGCCAAAGTCATTGCTTCGTTTGATGAGATGGTACGCGAAGAACCTGGTGTACCTACAGTAGGAACAGTAGGAAGCCTGAGGGTATTCCCCGATTCGCGCAACATTATTCCGGAGGAAGTTAGCTTTACCGTAGATTTGCGGGATATGGAGATGGCGCGCAGAGATCGGCTGGAAGCCCGGTTCATGCAACTGCTGGAGGATGTAAGCAAGCAACATGGGCTGAGCTATTCGCTCACGGTCGATACCAACAGTGAACCACGATATTGCGCGGAAAGCATCAAATCTGCGATTCACTCATCGGCAGAAGTGATGGGACTGACGTTACCCGAGCTCATGAGTGGGCCTTTCCATGATGCGCTGGCCTTATCACATGTATGTGATTACGGCATGATCTTTGTCCGCAGTAAGGATGGCATTAGTCACCATCCGAGTGAATACTCTTCGCCAGAAGACATCACACTGGGCACTGAGGTCTTATACCGTACCGTTCGGCAGATGTGTAATGGTCACACAGTTATCGACACATTTTCATAAGGAGGCGTTCCAATATTATGGGCAAAATCAAGATTGGTTTGATCCAAGCTTCACACGCTATTGAGGGCACCGCTTCCGTTGAGATACATAAGGAAGCGGCGATACAGAAGCATATCGCCATGGTGCGGGAAGCTGCCGCCAAGGGAGCGCAGATTATTGGCTTACAGGAAGTTTTCTACGGTCCGTACTTCTGCACGGAACAGAGTCCTAAGTGGTATGCCTCTGCCGAGCAGGTACCAGAGGGGCCAACTACACAACGTTTCCAAGCACTGGCGAAGGAGCTTGGGGTAGTCATTATTTTGCCGGTGTATGAGGTGGAGGGCATTGCTTCGTATTACAACACGGCAGCCGTGATCGATGCGGATGGATCGTATCTGGGGAAATATCGCAAACATCACATCCCACATGTGGAAGCAGGTGAGGGTACGAATGGATTCTGGGAGAAGTATTATTTCAAACCTGGAAATCTTGGATACCCGGTGTTTGATACGGCGTACGCCAGAGTGGGCGTGTACATCTGTTATGACCGTCATTTCCCGGAGGGAGCACGTCTGCTCGGTTTAGCGGGGGCTGAGATTGTATTCAATCCTTCGGCAACGGTGGCAGGCACGTCGGAATATCTGTGGAAGCTGGAGCAACCCGCACATGCGGTAGCCAATGGGTATTATGTTGCTGCGATCAATCGTGTAGGGGTGGAGGCCCCTTGGAATATGGGAGAGTTCTACGGTCAGTCCTATCTCGTTGATCCGCGTGGCAAGATGGTTGCCATCGGTAGCAGGGATAAGGATGAAGTAATTATTGGTGAGATGGATACCGAGGTAATCCGGGAAGTGCGCAATGTATGGCAATTTTACCGGGATCGGCGGCCTGAAACGTATGAACATCTCGTTCACTTGTAGAGGTTGTTCAAAAAGTCCGCTTTTGATTACGAAGGATGCCCTGAGGCACAGATAGGGTACACGGTCCAATGAATAATTTTTGGAGGTGCATACGCATGATGAACAGCCCTGGAACCCCCATGTCTGATTATGGATGGGAGAGTCGTTTCACGGAGATGAAACCTGCGATGTCAGGTGCAGAGGCGATGGAGGAATCCAACCGCTGTCTATATTGTTACGATGCACCTTGCATCAAGGCATGTCCAACAGATATTAATATTCCTTCGTTTATACGGAAAATCTCCACAGGTCACCTCAAGGGCTCGGCTCGAACTATTATGGATGCGAATCCGGTGGGAGCCAGTTGCGCGAGGGTCTGTCCAACAGAAGAGTTATGTGAAGGTGCTTGTGTTCTAAACGATTCGTCAAAGCCTATTCGCATCGGTGACCTGCAACGTTATGCAACCGATTGGGCACGCACGAAGAATGAACCTTTGTTCCATCCGGCACCTTCGAATGGACGTACCGTTGCAATCGTCGGTGCCGGCCCTGCAGGGTTGTCCGCAGCCAGAGAGCTGGGGCGTGCAGGGTATGAGGTGACGATCTATGAAGCGAAGGCGAAGGGTGGCGGATTAAATACGTATGGCATTGTATCGTTCCGTTTACCTGAATCCGTCGCATTGTGGGAAGTACAGCAAGTGGAAGCACTGGGCGTACAGATCCGCTATGGCGTTCGTATTGGGGTAGACCTCTCGGCGGATGAGATTATGGAGCAATACGACTCGGTAATTCTCGCTTGTGGCATGGGCGCAGTGCCGATGCTTGGCATTGAAGGCGAGACATTAGAAGGAGTCTATGATGCCATTGAGCTGGTCGAATCGACGAAGCAGGGTGTTCCGCCAGCGCTCCATGGATTGAATGTCACTGTGATTGGTGCAGGTAATACAGCCGTGGATGCGGCAACGTGCTCTGTACGTTTGGGTGCTGAGCGAGTACAGATGCTCTATCGACGCGGCGAGGGTCAGATGACGGCGTATGCGTTTGAATATACATTTGCGAAACAGGAGGGAGTCGAGTTCCGCTGGTTTACGATGCCGAGGCGCATTGTCGGAGATGAGAACGGCCGCGTACGCGCAGTTGAATGTGTGAAGATGCGGCTAGAGACCCCGCCCGGTGGGGGGCGTGCATGGCCTGTACCGGTGGAAGGGTCAGAGTTCACGATTGAGTGTGATACCGTTGTTCGTGCAATTGGGCAGAATCGGTTGTTACCGCTCATTGAAGCCTTTGGATTGAAGCACCAAGGCGGTGTAGTGGAGGTGGAGCCGCACACGTATCGCACATCCCGCTCTCAGGTCTATGCCGCTGGAGATGTTATCTTTGGTCAGGGACAGGGGGAAGCTATGGTGGTATCAGCAGCGCAGCAAGGGAAGATGGCGGCGGCAGCGGTCATGAAGGCATGGCATGGTCAGGTGGAAGAGACAGCATAAGTTTGGAATCATGCCACGCTCGGTTTAATGGCTTCAGACCAACCGGCGGTAGGATCTGATGACTCATCATTTGGAGTAAATGGAGAGAACGAGCAAGCACAAGCTCTGATATCAGGCAGCATCATTGTATTGGAAAACCAATAGCTATCAATATTAAGCAAGTGATATCAATCCACATCTAGGAGGGATCGGTTATGGCTGACTTATCTATTAATCTGGCAGGTATTCGATCACCGAATCCATTCTGGCTGGCATCTGCACCACCAACGAACACGGGATATCAGGTTCAACGAGCCTTTGAGGCAGGTTGGGGTGGCGCAGTGTGGAAGACACTGGGCGAGCCCATTATCAATACATCGTCTCGCTTTGCAGCGATTCATTTCGGTGGGCAGCGTGTTGCTGGTTTTAACAATATTGAGTTGATATCGGATCGACCACTCGAAGTGAATCTGCGAGAAATTGCGGAGACCAAGAAGCGTTTCCCGGATCGAGCGGTGATTGCCTCTCTAATGGTTGAGCCGACGCGGGAGAAGTGGCATGAGATTGTGAAGAAAGTAGAGGCAGTTGGTGTGGATGGGCTGGAGCTGAACTTTGGCTGTCCCCATGGCATGGCTGAACGTGGTATGGGGGCCGCCTCGGGACAACAGCCTGATCTGGTAGAGCTCCAGACCCTGTGGGTGAAGGAAGTAGCAACGACCCCGGTCATCGTGAAGCTTACGCCCAATATTACGGATATTACGGTAACAGCCAAAGCCGCCGTGCGTGGTGGTGCAGATGCGATCTCTATGATTAACACTATCAACTCTCTTGCGGGTGTAGACCTGGATTCGTGGAATACCGTTCCGCATGTAGGTGGTCAAGGAGCGCATGGGGGGTACTGTGGTCCGGCTGTGAAGCCGATTGCTCTGAATATGGTTGCAGAGTGTGCACGTAATCCTGAGGTAGGTGTGCCAATATCCGGTATTGGAGGCATATCCAATTGGCGGGATACAGCTGAGTTTCTATTAATGGGAGCCACCGGCGTTCAGATATGTACGGCTGCAATGCATCATGGTTTTCGAATTGTGGAGGAAATGATCGATGGGCTGAATGATTATTTGGATGAGAAGGGTTTGCAAAGTGTAACAGAGTTAATCGGTCAGACGGTTCCTAAATATTCGGATTGGGGCAACCTTGATCTGAATTACAAAGTGGTCGCTCGTATTGACCGCGATGTCTGTATTAATTGCAACAAATGCCATATCGCCTGTGAAGACACTTCACATCAATGTATCGATATGCTGACAGACCCTTCGGGCTCATATCTTGAGGTGGTTGAGGAGGATTGTGTGGGCTGTAACCTTTGTTCCATCGTGTGTCCGGTGGATGGCGCAATCCAGATGGTGGAGATCGAGCATGAACAAGCACCATTAACCTGGAACGAACGCCAATCGGCAATAGCGACGCTACAGTGGACGCGAGATCAATCAACGAAAGAGGCGATATCATGACTATCCGCAAATTGATTCGTAATGGTGTGTTGGTTACAGCGTCAGATACATTCGAGGCAGATATTCTAATTGAGCATGGCAAAATCACGCAGATCGGCATAGGGCTACTGCCGGACGAACGGACAGAAGTTGTGGATGCATCAGGTTGTTACGTTATTCCTGGCGGCATCGATCCACATACCCATCTGGATATGCCGTTTGGCGGAACGGTTACTGCTGATGATTTTGCGACAGGTACGGCTGCTGCTGCATTTGGCGGCACGACTACGATTATTGATTTTTGTTTAACGCAAAAAGGGCGACCTCTGCTGGAATCCCTCCAGCAATGGCATGACAAAGCAGACGGTAAGGCAGCTATTGATTATGGCTTCCATCTGATGATCGGCGAGATGAATGATCAGGTGCTGGAAGAATTGCCTCAGATCATTGAAGAAGAAGGAGTGTCCTCCTTTAAAGTATTTATGGCATACAAAAACCAATTCCAAGCCGACGATGCCATCCTGTATCAGACGCTGCAAAAGGCGAAGGAGTACGGTGCTCTCGTCATGGTGCATGCCGAGAATGGAGATGTGATTGACCTGCTGGTGCGTGAAGCGCTCGCGGCTGGTCGCACGGAGCCGATACACCACGCACTTACCCGCCCGTCGATCTTGGAGGGAGAGGCAACAGGTCGGGCAGCCCGACTGGCAGCGCTCGCTGATTCTCAGCTCTATGTTGTGCATGTTACATGTGCCGAAGCGGTTGAGCAGATTGCTCGTATGCGGGAGTTAGGGTATCGAATCTGGGGCGAGACGTGTCCGCAGTATTTAACGTTGGATCAATCGATCATGGATCAGCCGAATTTTGAGGGGGCTAAGTATGTCTGGTCACCGCCTTTGCGGGAAGTTTCTCATCAGGATGCATTATGGAATGCACTGAAGAATGGTCAGCTCCAGACGATTGGCTCAGATCACTGCTCGTTTAACTTTAAAGGACAGAAGGATCTGGGGAAGGATGATTTTAGCAAAATTCCAAATGGCGGGCCTGTGATTGAGGATCGACTCAGCATCCTGTATTCAGAAGGCGTCGCCAAAGGACGCATATCTCTGAATCAGTGGGTGGATCTATGTTCTACTCGGGCGAGCAAGCTATTCGGGTTATTTCCGCAGAAAGGTACGCTGGCTGTAGGAACGGATGCAGATATCGTTATTTTTGACCCAGCGATGGAGAGAGAACTTTCTGCTGCTACGCATCATATGAACGTGGATTACAGTGCTTTTGAAGGAATGCAGGTTCAGGGATGTCCTGTTACGGTGCTGTGTCGGGGAGAATATGTGATTCGTGATCAGCAGTTGGCTGGCAAGCCGGGTGCAGGTCAATATGTGAAGCGTGCCAAATACGATGCTGGCGTACCCGTTCCAGTGAAGAAAGTAGTGACAACAACGAGGGGGTGAGAGGCATGTCCGAGACAGAGGCATTTGAAGTAGAAAAAATAGCGATTGAACGTATGGTCGCTCTGGGTTACCGCATCTATACGGTGCAAGAGCATCTGGAGGGAGCGGATGTCGTCTGGGAGCATCCGGATCAGCCGGGAGAGTGGAAGCAGCAACACGTAGGCACTGCCTCCGGCCGAAAGTGGTTTGGATACTTTCTCGTGCAGCAACTGCGAGAGCAGCAGGGTGCATAGTGAAGCTATGCGATCGGGCCGTGGACATATTCATAACCATAGATGGCAAGCTCGATCGCAACTCTTTTCTCAGGAAGGACATAGTCTTCTCCTAGAAGGGACTCGATTTTGTGTAATCGGTGATATAGGGTCTGCCTTACGATGAACAGACGGGTAGCGGTCTCTTGTTTGGAACAACATAGCACGAAATATTGCTTGAGCGTATGCAGGAGTTGCCCACCCTTTTCTGCATCATATCGAATGATTGGCCCCAAATATTCCTCAATAAAATCCTCCAAACTTCCACTCTGCTTCATACCCGCAATAATACGGTAACAGTGAAGGTTGCTGTAGAAGGGCTGCTGTATCGCTCCGATATCCTTTTGAATCGACAGTGTTTCTTTGGCTGAATCTAAGCTGTCTTTGATACGAGAGAGGTTAGCACAGCTCTGACCAATGCCTAACAGACCTGAGAATAGACAATGTGTTTGATCTGCTTCATGATGCTGGAGTTGTTGAATGCAGCTCCATAGATGGCTTTTGCGCTGAACTCCAGGCTGAGGGTCAATGATGATGAGAATGATCTGATGGTTAAGCACGGTACTGTAGAGGGTGAAACCTTCTCTTGAGAAGATCGAGCGGGAGACGATGTTGCGCTGAATGAGGAGCTTCTGAAGCTTGAGGCTATCTGAATAACCCGGGATACGGTCGAACAAAATGACGGTGCCTGTGCCTGTTGCAAGAAGGGGACTAGCGGTGGATAGATATTCGTATATTTCTTTGGCAGAATGATGGCCGTTGAGCCAATCGATGACCCACATATCTTCCTTGTATCGGCGCTTCTCCTCCATGTACTTGGTGCGCATCCAGTCCTGGGCAATGGCAGCAGCACAGCGTTCCATGGCTTGAAGGATGAATTCATTGGAAGGTTGATGCGGGTGCTCCAGATCCAGATCATGATTAGATGATTTTGCTGTGGTGAGTACGAGGTCGGCAAAGGTATACTCTAGCGCTTGCACAGACAGTGAGAGCATACCCGGAGAGGAGCAGAATTCGGTTGGCGTCGTATGTTCGGTATGACTTTCCATTCTTGTTGACTCAGACTTCCGATGCATGAACCAGGACTGGCGGCGCGCTTCCAGCTGTTCTGGTGCATTATAGGGTACGGCACTTGCCTCACCCTCAGGTGGATAGAGAGCTACATCATAACCCGTCGTACGTGACAACAATCGAAGTAGTGGCTGCACACCATCGCCATTGAGCAGAAGTTGGTTGAATGAGGTGGTCAGGGTATCAAGTTCAGCGATCAACCGCTGGTGACTGCGGAGCAAAGTAAAATGCAGATCTTGCGTAATATCGATATAACGAACTTGTTCATGGAACCAGATTAGTGGGAAATCCTCGGCAGAAGCGATCTCTTTCATCGCCCCAAGCTGGGATTTGGTATGTGCTCCAAGTTCAATACATAACCCCGCAGCCCCATGCGCAATTAACTGACGTAAAAATGAAAGTCCTTGCTGCGCATTATCCTGCCATCCAATGCCTGTGGTTAACACCAGTTCACCGCCGTTGAGCAGGTTCCCCACTTCAGGCACCTCCATGATATGTACCCATCTTACGTACCTCGTCAGCGCACGTTCACTGGCGAGTACCTCTGCTTTGCGAAATACCGGACGTTTCAACATATCCCTCATCTGAATATGGAGCGTTGTTTCCCCCATACCCTCACCGTCCTTCCCATGGTATGTCCTAGCAATACCCATATCGTAAACCTTAGTATAAAACCATTCGGCACAGATGAGATGATCTCTTACACTCATTTGTGTGATTTCTCAAAATGGGTGGTTTGTTTTGTCGTATAATTCAAATTTGCCATCGTTCTAACTACAAAAAATACTCTAACTACAAAAAAACACCCCTTGGTCTGATGTTGGAATATAAAATCATTCCAATACATCCCAAGGGGTGTGAATTGTTAATCTAGCTTAGATCATGAGTCTATCTTTGCGACCACTTAATCTTCGATTCTTTTCTTTTTGAACTTCATCAGGAATTCATACACAATCGGTACGATCACCAGTGTGAGCAGCGTAGAGCTGATCAGACCACCGATAACGGTAATTCCGAGACCTTTGGAGATAATCCCCGCGCTCTCTTCCAGCCCTGTAACGAGTGGAAGCAATGCACCAATGGTAGCAAGAGCGGTCATCAGAATTGGACGAAGACGTGTTGCTCCGGCTTCCAGCAAGGCTTCACGAGTAGACAATCCTTCGTTTTCCTTGTGAATTACGCGGTCGATGAGGACGATAGCATTCGTGACCACGATTCCGATGAGCATCAGTCCACCCATCATGGCAGATACGTCGATTGTACCGCCTGTTACGAACAGACCTACCATAATACCGATAACGGTGAACGGCAGGGAGAATAAGATGGCAAATGGCGCAAGTCCGCCGCCAAATGTAACAACGAGCACAAAGTATACAATAGCGATGGCTGCCAACATGGCCAGACCCAGCTGTGTAAATGTGTCATTAATTTGTTCAGTCGTACCGCCAAACTTCACTTCCACACCATCTGGCAGATCGATTTTGTCGATATTAGCCTGCAGGTCCTGTGAAGCTTGCGCTACATTAGAAGCGAGAATGTTAGCTGATACCTGAACAACGACCTTACCATCAATACGCATGATGGAGTTCGGTGAAGTGCCTTCTTCCACTTTAGCGACATCTTTAATGGGTACTTCAATGCCGAGCGGTGAAGTGACTGTTTCGTTTTCAATCTCTGAAAGGCTATTAAACGTCTTTTTGTCCGTTTCGACATATACTTTATACGTTTTATTCTCGATGTCTACTTCGGTAAGCACAGGGCGTTCCCGCACTGGGCTCAGTGCCATAGCCAGTTGACCTGCAGTCAAACCAAGCGAACTTAGTTTCTCCTGATCTGCAACAAGCGTATATTGCCCGTAGGTATCAGAGAGTGTTGTATCTGCTTTTTCGAATGAATCCGTATCTGCTTGTACAAGCTTCAGAATCTCATCGGAGACAGGTTTGATCTGTTCTACACTATCGCCATAGATGGAAAGGCTCAGACTGCTGCCTCCCAGACCCCCAGACATATCAAGCTCGTTCCAGGTTCCTACGGTAACTTCGTTCTTCAAACCTTCTACAAGATCTTTCTTCACTTGGGTAAATTCTTTGGTATCTTCGTTGTATTCAATATAGAAAAGTGCAGAGTTGGAGCTTCCTCCACCCATGCTGCTCAGTGGGTTACTGCCACCGATGGAGTATTGCATTTTCTCCAGACCAGGTTGCTGCAACAGCCACTTCTCAGCGACAAGAGCCTCTTTTTCCACATCTTCACGCAGAGCTCCCGTTTCTGGACTATACGTAACCATTACATATTTATCTTGCTGCTCTGGCAGGAAGCTTGCTCCGATGAACGGATACAGGAATAAACTACCGACCAATACAAGTACAGCGACACTTACCGTAATAAGTTTATGAGACAACGTCCAGTTCAAGAGTCGTTTGTACGTATCCGCAAGCTTGCCTGGTTTTTCTTCATGATTTTGCTTGTTCTTGATTCCTTTGCGGAACAAGCTGTGTGCTAGCATTGGTACGATCGTTACCGCAACAACAAGGGATGCCAGTAGGGCAAAGACCATCGTCAAGGCAAACGGCAAGAACAACTCACCGACCATACCGCTCACAAGTGCGAGTGGAAGGAACACGGCGATAGTAACAATGGTAGAGGAAAGGATTGGTACGAACATCTCACGGGTTGCTTCCCGGATCAATTCACGACCTTTTAATTTCTCTCCTTTGAGCGTTAAACGGCGATAGATATTCTCGATAACAACAATGGAGTCATCCACGACCCGCCCAATAGCAACCGTCATGGCACCGAGGGTCATCATGTTCAACGTGATGTCCATTACATTCAGCGCTGTCAGTGCAATGAGCAAGGAGAGCGGAATGGAAATAACCGAAATGATCGTAGAGCGAATATCACGCAAGAACAACAGAATAATCAGAATGGCGAACAAAGCACCAAACATCGCTTTGTACAACATGGTATTTACGGAATCTTGGATAGGTTTACCTTGGTCAAGTAAGACCGTCAGCTCCGCGTTTTTGAATTGGGATTGCAGTTCTTCTGCTTTTTTCTTAACAGCATTGACTACATCAACTGTATTGGCATCATTGGACTTAACGATAGAGATCCCGATGGATTCCTTACCGTCTGTCCGAGAGATTGATTCTGCTTGACCAATAACTTCGATCTTCGCAATATCACTTAATTTAACCGTTGGAATGCCAGGTGCTGCATTAGCTGCGCCCGCAGGATTACCAGTGCCAGCGTTACCGCCACCAGCTTGCCCAGCAGCCTGGTCAGATCCTTGTGCAGCCCCTGGTGCTGTACCTTGGCCCGCTTCACCAGCTTGAGCCGATGAGCCATCTGTTGGTGCTCCCGTGCCTTGTGGGGCAGTAGCTGCACCATTACCTGCAGATGCGCCTGCACCACTTGGGATAACCGGAATAGCGAGGTTGTTCAGGTCATCAATATCAATGATATTACCATCAACAACGACAGCCTTTTGTGCTTTATCCAGTTCAAACAATCCAAGAGGTACACGGACAGAGGAACCTTGAACGATGCCTTTGACTGTGTCTTCCGTCAGACCCAGTTCGTTCATTTTGTCCTGATCAAATTTAAGTTGAACCTCTCTAACGTATTGACCGGAAACTTGTACCTGAGCGACACCGTCGATGTCTTCAAGTGCAGCCTGAATATCGTTCTGTGCGAGTCTCGTCAGTTGTTCCAGATCCCCGCCATCCTTATCGGACAAGCTCAGTGATACAACTGGGAATGAGTTAATGCTGAATTTGGAAATGGTCGGTTTCTGTACGCCATCTGGCAGTTGCACTTCGTTCAGTGCTTCACGAACTGCTGCTGTGGCATTGTCTAGATCGGTTCCATAATCGAATTCAAGTGTAATGGAAGAGGCATTCTCCATGGAGGTAGAGGTGAGTGTTTTAATCCCATCGACGTTCCTCAATGTCTGTTCTAGTGGTTTGGTGACATCCTCAACAATTCCTTCTGGTGCCGCACCAGGATCAATAGCAGTAACGGCCAGAAATGGAACGTTGATGTTTGGGATCGTCTCCTGCTTCATCGTTAGTCCACTGTATAGACCGGTGGCGGAAACGATGATGGTTAGAATCCAGATCGCAAACTTGTTGTTCAGTGAAAAGTTAATAATCCCTTTCATACGGTGGTTTCTTCTCCTCTCTGTTCTCCCTGTTTTTTATTGGTTTGACGAGTCAGCTTGGATAAACCGGCTATACATGGCATCCATAATGTGCTGAAGCTCGGAGTGCAATGGCTGAATGGCAGGAATGTGATTTAGATTGTGCATCATACCCAGAATAATGGCGCGCCTTGGCGTGAATTCCATCATCTCACGTTTTAGAATGGCGATGGTTTCCAGCGCATCGGTACGTAGTTGTCCTGGTTGCAAATCCGACGTAATGATATCCTGCATCTGTTTAATAATGTGAACCGGGTGACGCATGACCGTAGAATCTGCATTGAATTCACGCGTCCATGCTGGCCAGTGATCTAACATAACTAAGGGCGCAGGCTTGTGCTCCAGCAGTCCATGTGCCGCGTAATCCATCGTTCGAAGCAAGTTGGCAGCCATTTTGGCAACGGTGAGTGAGGGCATTTCCGTGAACCAAATTTTGACGTAGGAGAGAAACAGACCTTGCGTAAGCAGCATCAAATCAATGATATATGGTTCAATCTCGGGGCCATACAGAGCCTCAAGCTTATCCTTGAACCAATGTAAAATGCGAACCTCTAGCTCTTTGTGCTGCGGGTTGCATTGTTCGTGATGCTTCTGTTCATCGTCCATCATCATGCTGCGCAGTTGTACACGCAAAAATTCTCTCAGCTCGGATACATGGATGAGCAGTGTTTCGATCTGCTTGTGCAGACGTTCTCTTGATGTGAGGCCAGCTTCTTGCTCAATCTGGGTCATTTCATCAATGAGTGTAAACATGCAATATTCCAAGGTGCTGGACTCTAATTCCTCTTTGGATTTAAACATAAGGTAGAGGCTACCCTTAGACATTCCGCATAGTTCAGCAATCTCTTGCATGGACGTTGCAGCACTGCCTTTGGCAGAAAACAGCTTGAGGGCTGTGGTAATAATGAGCTTTTTCTTCTCATTCATTTCATGGATAGGGTTCATTAACGATACATTCACCTCGTTGCGGAACTTGTGAGTTCTCGGATTGACTTCAAGGTCAAAACAAGTATAAACGATCTGGAAGGTTAAATTCAAATGGGAGGAATTTGGAAGAAATGAAGAGGGGGAATACGTACCTAATGAGGTAATATTCCACCCTGAAAATCATAAATGGCGAGCAGGATCACCGCCACGAGGGAGAACAGGAAGAACGCGGCTAATAAGATCAGGAAGGTATACCCTGTGAATGCGCCAATACGTCTCCATATTTTCTTCATCCAATCAGCCTCCTCTTTTCTCGAAATAATGATATCTTCTACTTCCATCATCATATCTCAAAAAGACGACTTCCTGATGAAGTCGCCTGTTATTTTACGTAAAATATTAAATTTATTACAATCGGTTATCGCTCATTATCGTTTAACATTGCAATATCACTTGTTCTTGCCGGATACGTTACGTAATTAATTTCAAACCAACAGCTGCGACCAGAATCATCGCAATAAATAAGAGCCGCTTCGCTTCCTTGCGTTCACCGAACAGGAACATGCCTGTCAGCGTGCTGCCTACTGTACCGATTCCTGTCCACACAGCGTAGGCTGTACCCATAGGAATGGAGGTCATTGCGTAGGACAGAAGAGAGAAGCTGAAGACAAATGAAACCAACATCAGCACGATATAAGGCCAGCCTTTTTTGGAGGAAGCACCATTGATACCGATGACGCCAAAAATTTCACAGATGCCTGCACCGACGATTGCTAACCATGCCATTATGCTGCACCTTCTTTCGTTGACTGCTGCTGATCTGTGACCAGTTTAAGTCCAATGACACCGCAGAGCAATAAGCCGATCAGCAGCATTTTAGCGAGTCGGAATTCCTCACCGAACAGCACCATCTCCGTTAGCACAGTACCCGCTGTACCAATACCTGTGAAGACAGCATATACGGTACCGACAGGCAGTCTCTTGGAAGCGGCAATGATGAGTCCAAAACTAATGACGATGGCGATCCCCGTCAGTGCCCATTCTAATGCATTAGAAGCGTGCTTCAGCCCACTCACCCATACAATTTCTATAATTCCTCCGATAAAAACATATAACCAGTTACGATTCATGATGGTGAATCTCCTTCCAGCGCGATAGCTCGTGCTTCTTCGTTCAAATGATGTATGCCATGCCAAAAAACAGGCCAGGATGCTTCAAGGCGTCGTTTGTATCGACGTGAGCTTCCATAAATAATCTCCACCGTAATACCGTCCAGGAACGTCATAAACGCAATAGCTACTTGTTCTGCTGGAACAGACGGTAGTTCTCCATGACGTATTGCACGCTCGAATAGCCTGATCAATGCGCGTTCCATGCCATCTAGAAACGGATACACAAGATCCATCACTTCGCTATAGAGATTCAGTGGTGGATAATAACAATTGCGCAGCATAAAACGTGCGGATGCATGGGCATGGTACTCTTCCTCAAACCAGAATAGTAGACCCTTCAGCCGTTGCTCTAGTGGTATATCCGCATGGTCACGGAAATATTCGAGTGTGTGCCGCCGTACCTCCTGAAATGCGAACGCGAGAGTGTGCAAAAATAAATCATCCTTGTTGCTGAAATGTGCATATATCGACGGTTTCTTAATCCCGACTTCATCTGCGATGGCTCTCAGTGATGCTCCTTCATATCCATCTCTAGCAAAATGAAAGAGCGCGGCATCCCGAATCGAATGTGCAGTCATAATATCACCTTCCTAACGGGCGTTAGGTAATTATATTTTCACATTTTACATCCCGTGTCAAGATATCAAAATCCGCCTGCACGATAACGCACAGGCGGATCAACTATAGCTGTATTAGATTAAACTCACTATCCCTCTGGGAAAGGAATCAAAAGGTCGTAAAGCCCAAGATGAGTTGAAGCTTATACAAAATTCCTTTCAAGAACGTTGTTTTCTCCTGAAATTCATCGAGATTCAATGTAAACTCAGCATCATCATTATTCCAAATACGATCAAAATAATTCGCAACATTTTGAGTGAATTCATTATCTGGAGGGGCAGCAACCCAGAGGTCGTTTTCCAAATTGTAATCATTCAAGTTTCGCGGTGTGAAATTGGTCGACCCGCCAATAACGATGTGATCACCGCTTGCTTTGGCGATGTACATCATCTTGGTATGGTATTGTTCCTTGGTTGTGTTATACCAACGAATCTGGATTTTGCCGTCTGACTTGCCATGTAGCTCAGCAGCTACTGGCCGATTCGGAATGCCGATCTTCTCCTGACCAAACGCATTCTCGTTTGGATCGAGTATAAGCCGAATCTCTGTTCCGCGCTCTGCCGCTGCGAGAAGTGCATCCAGCACTTTAGGTGAGGCAATGTAGAACATGCCCATCCATAACACGTCACCCTTTTCGGCTGCGTTAATCTCATGCAAGGTTGCATCATTTACTTTGCCTTCGGTCAAATAGCGGATACGCAGGTCACCCTCGTTCGAGTTAGTGCTCGAATCCACGGACGAATCGTTGGCAGTGGGAGAATATACGGGCACAGTTCCACCCCCAGAAATGTCTAATACCGCCTGTTCTGAGCGAAGGATATCCTCAATGATGGGGCCAGAGACTTCAAAGGCAATGTTGGAGTGATAGGCGCTCGCGTCATGGATATTGCCCGAAGATACAATCGCTATCTTCTCACTGACGACGACTTTGCGATGATTGGCTTTTACATTTAATAGTTTTAGGTAAGACCGCAAGGTAACATCCGGGCCGTCGCTTGCCATTAGGTTAGGAATCCATCCTTTGCCGGACTGTCCGAACCATTGGAAGAAGGTACGCCACACTGCCGAGTATACCGGCGTAGAGTCGCGGAGTGGATCGACATTGGTGATGACCACGTGAATTCCCGCTTGTTTCATTTGTTGAAATAGCGGGTTCGGCGCTGAATTATAGTTCGTATTTACTTCGTCAGTAATAAACCAGATGTCTATATCTGGATGTTGGTTCTTTTTGGCTATCATCGCATCTGTGAATTCTGCACTGATCGGTGGGAATCGTTGCCCTTCGTGCTGATAATCATTAAATAAGAACATATCCACGAGAACGAATTGTTCAGCATCTTCAACGACCTGCAGCATACGTTGGTAAATCTGCTGTTCATGTTCCATAAGTCCATCTTCGGATGGGTACGTCAGATCATGAAGAAACTGTACTTGATCCGTACGATACTCCGGACTTTCATAGGAGATGCCTGATGGCAGCGGTTTATAAGTCTGATAGAGCATGACTGCGATGAGCCATAGAATAAGCAGACCTAGAGCTGCGCGTATGTATGGGAAGCGGCGTCCGGATGCCTTGGATTTGGTTGATGTGTGGCGAGAAGAAAACAAGCAATGACCCCCTTTCATAAGTTAGCTGACTACTATTACCACGCTGCAATGAATGTTGACGCACAGGACTGGGTATAGGAGAGAAATTGGACAAGCCAGGTGCTACTAAATTGTCTTGATGAATCGACAGGGGTGTAGCTGTTGTGTATAATGAGTGTATTATTTTTGTAGAATGTTTTAAATTTCATATAATCTCGAAATGTGAACCTGGCGGAGACGGAAAAGGCCACGGCAAGCATTTCAGAGCGTGTTTTATTTGGATATTTTAAGAAAGAGAGTGGGGACTAAAGTGTATTCCATCAAACAGGTCGCTGCCATGCTGGACATTCCAACGGTAACGCTCCGAGCTTGGGAAAATCGTTACAGCGCGGTCACTCCTGAACGAACGGAATCGGGTTATCGGTTATATACAGATGAAAATGTTGAAGATCTGCGCTGGTTGAAACAGCAGGTTGAGCAACATCAGACCAATATTTCAGAAGCAGTGCGGATGTTGAAGGCGAACAAAGCCAAGCCAGCGGAACCATTCATTCCCACCCCGAGTACGACTCCTGTTCCCACCATGGAAGAATCGTACCAACGGATTGCGGATCAAATTTACGACTCCCTATATCAATTCCAGGGTGAACGAGCCAACGGTCTGATTGATTTTGGCTTTACGATGTATGGTTACGACTCGATGTTCTATCATGTACTTGTGCCCATTCTAGTTCGGGTTGGTGATGCTTGGGAGCAGGGAAGAGCCTCTGTAGCGCAAGAGCATTTCATGACCCAACTGATTTCACAACGGTTTTATCAGTTTTTCCATCTGTTCCCGATCTATCCGCACTTACCCAAAGTCCTAGCATTGTGTCCAGAAGGGGAGCATCATCAGGTGGGGTTGCTGCTATTCTCCCTGTTTATGCGTAAAAATGGAGCTGAGGTGCTGTACCTTGGAGCCAACACGCCGGAAGAGGGCATCTTTCCAATTATTCGTGAGCAGAAGATCAAGCTGGTCTGTCTCTCCATTACGAGCCCAGGATTGATGGAGCGTTGTGATCAGTTGGTGAGTCGGATTAAAGATGAATTCCCGCACATGCGCTTTGTCCTTGGAGGAAAAGGATATGAGCGTGCCGAACAAGCAACCTATCCAGATTGGATTATGCCGGAGCATTCGTCAGAATGGCAAGGTTGGTTAGAGCGGGAGTACTTGGTTGATATGCCACCAGGATTACAGTATTAACTTAGTAGAGCGACATGTTGTAATGGACAGGTTTAATGTATGGCTCAAACGATCAAGTTATGTGAATTTGCGTCATATGTATCGATATTCCATAAATAAGCTTGATCATAAGCATCCTTGAACGCAGCTGCGGTAAGGGTGTTTTTTTGCATTCAATGCGATGTTATGTGCATTAAACAGGAAGTGTAGAATGTACAGTTTACAAGGTCGTATAATATTTGTATTATATTTGTATAATGTTTGGTGTTTTATCCGCTTAGAATGTTGTTGAATGGTTTAATAGTAGGTTAGAAGCTATAAGAATAGAGTAGCGAGATGAAGAAAGGTGAGTGGCTTAATGCCCAATCAGCAACGTAAACGTGCCGCTGTCATTGGCGCAGGCCCAGGGGGGCTTGCAGCAGCCATGTTGTTATCCGGTCAAGGATACGAAGTGGATGTTTATGAGAAACAACCCGTAATTGGTGGACGTTCTTCCAGACTCGAACTCGGCGAATATAAGTTTGACCGAGGTGCAACGTTTCTGATGATGCCTCAATTGCTTGAAGAAATGTTCGATGTCGTTGGACGCAAGCTATCCGATTATGTAGACATGAAGGAACTGACACCGCTATATGCACTAAACTTTGGTGATAAGGTATTCACGCCTTCTCGGGATCGCGAGCAAACAGCCGCGCAGATTAAGGAACTTTTTCCCGGTAATGAAGATAATTATCATCGGTTCATGCAAGATGAAGAAGTGAAATTCGGTAAAGTGATGCCATTACTTCGTAGACCCTTTGGTAAGTTGACGGACTATCTGCGCAAGGATGCGATAACAGCTCTTCCTAAGCTGGATATCAACAATACCGTGTACGGGATTTTATCACGTTACTTTACAGATGAGCGACTGCGTTGGGCATTTACTTTTCAATCCAAATACTTGGGTATGTCTGCCTGGGATTGTCCTGGCACATTCACCATTTTATCGTTTATAGAGCATCAGTATGGACTGTATCATCCAATTGGTGGTGTGAACCGTGTGTTCCATGCAATGGCTGATGTGATCACAGAGTTCGGCGGAAGAATACATACATCCTGCCCCGTAGATCAGGTCATTGTCCGCAATGGTCGTGCAGAAGGTGTATTGCTTGAGAACGGTGAACGCATTGAAGCAGATCATGTTGTTGTGAATGCAGACTTCGCACATGCTGTAACGAATCTGTTCGAGCCAGGGGTCCTTAAGAAATATACACCTGAGAAGATGAAACAGAAAAAGTACTCCTGTTCCACAGCTATGCTGTATCTCGGTGTAGATGGCGACATCGATCTGCCGCATCATTCCGTGTACTTCCCTGACGATTACCGAGTTAACGTAGACGAGATTACGAAGCACAAAGTGTTGTCCGCTGATCCATCTCTATATATTCATAACCCCTCCAAGCTCGATTCGACGCTAGCTCCTGCAGGAAAATCTGCAATTTATGTTCTTATGCCCACTCCGAACCTTACAGGAGACATTGATTGGGAGAAGGAACGGGAGAACGTTCGCGAAGCGATGATGAAGCGGATGGAGGCGATTCCTCAGCTGGCAGACATTCGTAGTCGCATTGAAGAATCGTTGATGTTTACGCCGCTTGATTGGGCAAATGAACTGGATGTATACAACGGAGCAACGTTTAATATGGCTCACAATCTGGGTCAAATGATGTATCTGCGACCACATAATCAATTCGAAGAGCTGAAGCAAGTGTGGCTCGTCGGTGGTGGAACGCATCCGGGTAGCGGATTGCCTACGATTTTTGAATCCGCACGAATTAGCGTGAGACTTATTCAAGAAGAAGATGCACGCAGACAGTCCCGCCCAACCCCTTATGTACAACAGTCGGCAGAAGCTGGAGGTCATTCATGAAGCGAGCGGCGATTATAGGTGCAGGCATTGGAGGATTAACGTCAGCGTTATTGCTGAATCGCCAAGGTTGGGATGTTACGGTTTATGAGCGCGGTTCACGCGTTGGTGGACGTATAGGATTTGAACAAGAGGGAGAATATCGGATTGATCAAGGGCCAACCATTGTACTTCTACCAGAGATGTTATTAGGCATTTTGGAAGAAGCGGGTGTAGATCGTTCCAAGATAGAGTTATTACGCTGTGACCCCCTGTACAGGGTTCATTACAGCAGTGGTCGAGTCATGACCAAAATGACCAGCCGTTCACTTCAGGCAGAAGAGATTGAGCGTCTGTTCCCTGGTGAGAGTAAAGGGTTTAACCGATTCATGACGGATATGGATACACTCTTTCCGGCAGGACGTGCAGCATTTCTAGAGCGAGCTTTTCCTCGAAAAAGAGATTTCTTCACTCCGTCCCTCATGTCGTTGATGGGCAGACTGCGTGCACACAAAAGTGTGCGGAAGGCTGTAGGCGATTATTTTGAACACGAGGAACTACTTGACGCGTATTCGCTACAAAGCCTATACATTGGTGGGTCACCGTTCGGGACACCTGGCATCTATTCGTTGTTACCTTATGCGGAGCACGAATATGGAATATGGATGGTCAAAGGCGGTTATGCCGCACTGCCAGGTATATTGGAAAAGGAACTGATTGCGCGCGGTGGACGCATTGTATTGAACACCGAAGTGACCGGACTCCAGATTAACCAAGGAAAATGTGAAGGAATTGAAACTGCAGACGGCTTCGAGCCTATGGACGCTGTGATCTACAATGGTGACTTTCCTCACTTATCCAGATTACTTGGAGAGATTCCTGAAGCACCACGCAAACGCAAGTCATATCGTCCTTCTTCTGGATGTGTGTTAATCTATCTAGGAGTAGACAAAAAATGGGAGGATGCTACGACACATCAATTCTTCTTACCTCCAAGCCTTGATGGGAGTTTACGTGAAGTGTTCGAGCGACGCCGAATTCCAGATAAGTCCTCATTCTACGTGTTTAACCCGGCTGCATTAGATGAGACAGCTGCACCTCCAGGTCAGAGCGTATTATATTTCCTCATTCCAGTACCGGATGCGGAAGGCGTGGATTGGTCACAGGAAGGTGAACTACTCGTAGAGCGTGTGCTTGAAGAAGCAGAACAACGTGGGTTCCCGGGACTGCGTGCTGCCATCCAATGGAAAAAAGTAAGAACGCCAGCAGATGCAGAGCGCGATGGACTATATGGCGGTGGAAGCTTCGGTATTGCGCCGGTTCTGTTCCAATCCGGGGTATATCGACCACAACCTAAGCCGTTTCCTGCAATTAAGGGGCTATATGCTGCGGGAGCATCAGTACATCCAGGTGGCGGAGTGCCGATCGTGATGCAGGGTGCGCGTATGGCTGTAAATCAACTCATGAAGGAGATGGGAACATGAACGAAGCAATTTTGAGCAGGTGCGAAGAGTTGATGAAGAAAGGTTCGACTTCTTTTTATCAAGCCTTTAAAGGCCTTCCCAGTCCGCGTCGTGAAGCAGTGTATGTCATTTATGCGTTCTGTCGCATGATTGATGATAGCGTGGATGAGCCGGAACAATCGGCATATACCATCCATGAGATTCATGATTTGTTTACACAACTGGATGAAGCGGAAGGACATTTCATATGGCCAGCGCTGAGATGGTTATTTGCAAGCTTTCCACATCTGGATAAAGGACCGTTTTTCCGTCAAATGGAAGGACAGCTCACGGATCTGGAAGTTACGCATTACACAACCATGAAGGAATTGGAGCATTATTGTTATCTTGTTGCCGGAACGGTAGGCGAGATGTTGCTGCCTGTACTACGTGATGATAATGGTGCAGAAGTGGCTGTCAACGGAATTGCTCTGGGCAAAGGCATGCAGATCGTCAATATTATTCGGGATGTGGGCGAAGATCGGGCAAGAGCACGACGTTATGTTCCGCTCGAAGTGATGGAGAAGCATGGATATACGGAGCTTGATTGGCAAAATGGTGTGATTGACGAACGCTGGATCGCGATCGTTCATGAATTGAAGGTCGCAGCACTGGACTGGTTCCGCGTAGGGATGGATCGTCTTGATACGTATCCGGTAGATAGTGCATTTGCGATTGAACTGGCTGCTGCATTTTATTCAACGATCTTACATGCGGTGGAGCGTAATGACTATGATGTATATTCAAAACGTGCTTATGTTACCGATGAACTGAAACTGGAGATGCTGGGTGCGATTGTGAAGCGATATCCAATGCTGGCATTTCAAGCTTCCCGAACGGCGGTTTCCTAATGATTCAAGGTTTATATTGGGTGTGGTATGCGATCGGCGCTGTACTGATGCTTACGATTGGTGTGCCTGATGTTCTATCCTTTTCGAATGGATTATTCTTAATCTTCTATGCGCTATATGTGCTAGATCTAATCTACAAGGGACGGTACCGAACTGGAATGTCCGACCGGTCAGTCATTTGGAAAGAACCAAGTCTCTGGCTGGCCTCATTCATCATTTGGCTTGGAGGAATGGGCATTGAATGGCTGGGCGTTCACACCGAGTGGCCATTTGGAGCGTATTCTTACTCTGACTTTTTTGGTATTCATTTATTTAGCGTACCTGTTACACTCGGTTTTGCGTGGATTGCTGTCGTCGGCAACTCGGCGTTGCTGAGTGGAGGTGGTTCAACTTGGAGAAGCAAGTGGGTGCGTGCAATTAAAACGGGCTTTTGGGCCGTATTAATGGACTTTGTGCTAGATCCTGTTGCTCATGCTCGTGGCTTCTGGCATTGGGAGGCACCCGGTGGTCTCTATGGGGTTCCGTGGACGAATTTTGTCAGTTGGTTTATCATGGGCGCATTTCTTTCTCTATTTCTTCCGGCTATGCCTAGCGACCGAAGCTCACTGCTACGTGCCAAGTGGTTATATCAATTGTTCATCCTTCTGTTCGGTGTGCTCGCACTGAAAGAAGGTATTACAGGTAGCTTCGTGATTGCACTTGCTGGCGTGCTTCTGGCAGAAGGGAGCTGGCTGTATGATTCGCGCCGCAAAGTCCAAATCGTTTAACCACGTGTTCTCACGGTATAACCACTATTATTTACTGCGACGGCGTTTTCGTTCGTTTACACTCTCAGGCTCGCTTGAACCGCACCGGGTTCCCGGCTATGAGATGAAGATCGAGCCGAAGAGACCCGTGATCTATTTTATGAATCACAGTTCCTGGTGGGATGGTCTGCTGCTCTATCATGCAACGCAGCAGACCTCGGTAGGCGATCACTACGTTATGATGGAAGAACAGCAATTACAGCGGTTTGCTTTTTTTCGGAAGCTAGGTGCTTATTCCATCAACAGGGAGAGTGCATCGGCGATCCGTGAGTCTATGCAATACACGTCAGAACTTCTGAACGCAGGCAAAAGAGTATGGATCTTTCCGCAAGGTGAGATTCTGCATCAAGACATAAGACCGATCCAATTCCGTCCGGGAATTGGGTTGCTGCTTCGGCGCTCGCCAGAGGCCATTGCTGTACCCGTGACTCTGTGTCATGGCATGGTTCAGCATGATTTACCGGAAATCTCTATGCGTGCAGGTCTGCCAATCTTTGAAAACTGGCATGCTTGGAAAAGTGAAGAGATTGCTGCCAAACTTCGATCGGTGTTAGAACAGCAGTTAGATGATCACAAAACAGAACTGATGAACAGCGCCCTAGGTCAATTGCAGGAAGCGATTCCGCTGATTCGTCATCGTTCTTCCACGAGTGAAAAATACGATGCCGCACGGAAGCAGGTGAGCCGTAAGCGATGACTGCATCTGAAATAGGTTGGATTGTTCTCAATGGGGTATTAGGCGTGCAATTGCTGTTTGCGATATGGAATCTATCCTGCCTGCCTAAGGTTCGTTCATTGGATGCCCAGCGTATCCTGCGTTCCGCCCCAGACAATGAACTTCTCGTCTCTGTGCTGATTCCAGCACGTAATGAAACACTGCATATTCAAGGCTGTCTGGAAAGTGTGCTTGCGAGTGATACGTCTGGCTTCCGCATGGAAGTGTTGGTTCTAGATGACCGCTCTGAAGATGATACGGCTGAGATCATTCAGCGGATAGCAAGTCAAGATTCACGTGTGCGTCTATTACAGGGCGTTGATCTGCCTCCAGGTTGGATGGGGAAATCTCATGCTTGTCACCGGCTGGTTCAAGAGGCGGCGGGGCAGTGGTATATGTTTGTCGATGCGGATGTACGACTGAAGCCTACTGCCATTCGGCAGACACTTGCCGCAGGAGTAGAGCAAGATGGAGGTTTAGTGACAGGTTTCCCTTACCAGGTCACTCAGACATGGATGGAGAAGCTTGTCGTACCAATGATGGTGTTCACCATTGTTAGTCATCTGCCTATTTTTATGATACGCAGGTCTTCCAGCCCGCTCTTCGTTGCTGCTACAGGAGCCTTCCTGCTGATCCATCGTTCCAGCTATGAGGCATCCGGAGGACATGCTGCCATTCAAGCGCATCTGGTAGATGATATGAGCCTCGCTAAGGCGGTAAAACGTGCAGGTCATCCGGTTACACTGGCTGATGTGCATGAGTTGACCACAACCCGAATGTATCAGAATGGCTCAGAAGTGTGGAATGGGTATAAGAAAAATATGTATGAAGGCTTAGGGCGCAAGGATGCACTCCTACTGGGTACGTTGTTGATGTATACGCTCATGTATCTGTTACCGCCGCTCGGAGTAATCTTTGGTGTGTTCACTGGCGATATGACCACTCTTATGTATGGGCTCACAGGAATTCTGCTGGGCATGGCGGTAAAAAGAGTTGCGGACTATGCCGGGGGACAGCCTTGGTGGCTTGCACTCCTGCAACCGATTAGCATGGCCTGCGTTATAGCAATTGGCGTTGCTTCGTGGCGGGCAGGGCGCTCCGGCAAAGGGTATGTATGGAAAGGCAGGCGGTATAATTGAAGAGAAGCATCATCATTATTGGCGCAGGGTTCGGTGGCTTATCCTGTGCTATTCGACTGGCTTCCCAAGGCGTGCAGGTGACCATTCTGGAACGCCAACAGCAGGCCGGAGGGAAGCTGCAGCAGATTGAGAAGGACGGATACCATTTTGACCGCGGCCCAAGTACGATTACGATGCCATCTTCATTTCGCTCGGTCTTTGAGCATGCAGGTGTTGAGATGGAGAATTATGTGCGACTGTATGAGTTAGAGCCGCGTACACGTAATGTTTTTGCAGATGGTACGGTGGTGGATCTGTCTCGGGATCGGCAGTGGATGAAGGAGCAGATTGCGGTATATAGTCCAGAAGATGCACTCCGGTATGATGCTTTTATGAATGAGTCGGCTGCACTCTATGCGGAAGCGAATCAACATTTTCTCGGTAAACTGCTCATCTCGCCCAAAGAGAAATATAACTTGCAGATGCTGCGCAGTCTGCTAAGGGTACGTCCAACGGTTAAGCTGGATACGCTGCTTCGAACCTACTTCAAGCATCCACATACGTTAGCGATGATTGGTCGTTACGCGACCTATGTTGGATCATCACCTTATCAAGCACCCTCAATCTTTGCGATGATGGGTCATGTCGAAGCAGATGTGGGGATCTACGGCGTCGAAGGTGGAACCTATCAATTAATTGCAGGTATGGTGAAGCTGGCACAGGAAAAAGGCGTTCAGATCGTTACCGGGACTCAGGTTCGGCAGATTGTTGTTCGGAATGGACAGGTGGTCGGGGTAGATACGGATCAAGGCTTCCGGGAAGCAGATCAGGTGGTTGCTAATGGAGATGTGCTAAGCGTTAATCGGTTACTGGTCGAACCTAAATATCGTAAACAAATGACGGATGCCCGTATTGCAAAATATGAGCCTTCCATTTCCGGTTTTGTTACACTGGCAGGTGTACGCAGGCAGTATGATGCATTACTGCATCATACGGTATTTTTCCCAGAGCAGTATGAACCGGAGTTTAAGGACATTTTCCATAATCGCCAAATGCCAACCGATCCAACGATTTATATCTGTTATTCCGGTTATTCGGAAGCGAGCAGAGCACCTGTAGGTGCAAGCAATCTGTTCATTCTCGTGAATGCTCCCTATTTATCGGATGCGTGGAACTGGGATGAGCAGATGGATCGGTATGGCGAGTTTGTGTTAGATCAATTGAATGCTCGGGGTATTACGGGACTGAGGCAATCGGACGTTCTCATTCGTTATACGCCTAAGCAGATTGAACAGGACACGCTTGCGCATCAAGGCTCTATCTATGGCATTTCGTCCAACTCGGTGAAGCAGACCTTTGCAAGACCAGGTAATCGGAGCAAGGATGTACGTGGACTGTGGTATGTTGGCGGAACAACACATCCGGGTGGTGGAACACCCATCGTAACGTTGTCTGGTCAGTTGGTTGGAGAACAGATTGCCTCTGAGATGAGCAGAAGATAAAGACGGAAGAACTCCCCGGAATTCAAACGTACAATTCATTGTGTTTCGGGGCAACCTTTCATTCGTAAGTATGGAACGGTATACTGGTAGAGTTGATGCCAAATAGCGTCTACAACGGCTGAACCGATACGTTTCAAACGAGAGCGTTTGTACGATACATATAAATGCAATGGAACAATGAGTTTATAGATTGAACTAGACATTTACACAAGAGCGGAGAGGACAGAAATAACGTGAAGAAGCGAAGCGTTCGCCTGAAAGCTTTCTGCAAGAAAGCTACATCGGAAGCATATGCCTTTATCCCCGGATTTTCCCTTTGGAAAAAGGAATCAGAAAAATCTGGGGATAACAGCGATCGGAGGGTTGTTCTGTCATCGGAGTGGTCAGTGTAAATAACGATAGTTTAATTTATATAGAAGTAGGAAAGTGGGCAGGTTATCCTGTCGATCAACGCAATTCTCACATAAGGGGGTCTCATCATGAACGAACAAGAGCGAGCTGGCAAAAGACTTCTTCCTGAAGTAGCTACAGGCGAACGGAAGCTGGAACATGTGCGCCTCTGTCTTGAGGAGAATGTGGCAGGGGAAGGGATAACCAGTGGGATGGAGCGGTATGCGTTTCGTCATAATCCACTGCCTGAATTGAACTTTGACGAGGTAAGTCTAGAGACAGCCTTTATTGGAAAAAAAGTACGTACACCCTTGCTCATCAGTTCGATGACGGGCGGAAGCGAAACAACCGGCGCCATCAATGAGCGGCTGGCGCGTGTAGCGAACGCCAGAGGCTGGGCGCTCGGTGTAGGTTCAATTCGGGCTGCCGTGGAACAGCCCGAACTAGCACATACCTTCGAAGTACGGCGCTGGGCACCAGATATCCCGGTCATCGCCAACCTAGGCGCAGTGCAACTGAATTATGGTTTCACCACCGCTGACTTCCAGCGTGCTGTGGACATTGCGGGTGCCGACATGCTTGTGCTGCATCTGAACAGCTTGCAGGAGATTTTCCAGCCTGAGGGCAACACCGACTTCAGTGGACTGTTACATCGAATCGAGGAGCTGTGCGCGAAGCTGGGTGTGCCCGTCGGTGTGAAGGAAGTAGGCTTCGGCATGGATGGCGAGATGGCACAGAGGTTATATGCAGCAGGTGCAGCCTTCGTGGATGTAGCAGGTGCGGGCGGTACGAGCTGGGTGCAGGTCGAGAAATATCGGAATACCAATCCGGTACGACGTGCGGCAGCAGAAGCCTTCGCAGACTGGGGCATTCCAACAGCGGATTGCATCCGCGAGGTGCGTACGCTGAATCCAGCCGGCGCGCTCATCGGCAGCGGTGGGCTGCATAGCGGAGTCGATGCGGCTAAAGCAATCGCACTTGGTGCTGACCTAGCCGGATTTGGTCGCTCGCTGCTTGAATCAGCGGTGGCTTCTGATGAAGCGCTAAGCCAGCGGTTAGAGCAGGTTGAGTTCGAGTTACGCACCGTGATGTTCGGCATTGGTGCTGGGACTGTTGATGAGTTGCGTGGTACCTCGAGGCTTATTCAGAGGCGATAGGATGTTAGTGAGGTATGGGGTTCTGTCTTAATGGGATTTGGCTTTATGTCCTGAAGGGGCTGAGCCCCAAGCTCAAAGATGTGATTTAGCCGGAGTAACCGACTCTATAATGTGGGACAATTAATACACCTTCAAGATAATGCAGCCATGTCGTAAGATATGAGGCAAGCCTTGGAGGTGTTTTTGTATAGGCGATCAGATTGAGTTATTGGCTAGATTCGTCCCTTTTTTACCAGAATATAATAAAAGAAAAGAGACATTGCCATAAGCGTAACCCGTAAAGGTACGCCTACTGACAATGCCTCAATGGCTTTTATACGTTGTTAACTTCCGAATCCGTGACTATTTGTAGTCATGTTTACTGCAGGTGGCGGCGTTTCTCCACATGCTTGGATTGTAGCAGGAGCAGTAATTACAGTAGCAATACTAAATGTCGCTATAAGCAAAATTAATTTTTTTCTCATTGAGATTTTGCACCTCACCGATTAAATTTTGGTATTGCGAAATGACTGTGTCAGATGCATATTTTCGATAAGTTTCAAATATGCCCACACATTTAAGTAAACAAAAACCATTACTAATTTCGAGGGAAGATGTGATGCTCCCCAGTAAGAATGAAAATCCTTTTTCGTAATCACCTTTTTTCAGGTAATATGCTCCTATTCCCATGAGTAAACGCCCATAGCGATCACCTGTAAGCTGACTGCTGATTTTTCCGATTCGACTAATCTGTTCTTGGTAAAATAGGAGGTGTTCGTAATCTACAAGAATGTGATCAATATCTAACAGAAACTCATTAGCCGCAACAACTATCTCACATAAAGCCGGGAATACTTCATTTTGCCTGGTCGAAATGTACTCAACGTATTTTGGTAGCACATGCACTTGCCCATCCCGTAGGAGATACATATAACGGTTAGCCTCTGCCCACTCCTGAAACTGTTGCATAACCTTTTCTTCCGCTTTGTTAGGAGAAACCACCCAACCGTGTTCGCTGTACTTTGCGACATACTCCAAAGCTTGTTTGTAATTCTCAAGATAAAAATGTGCAGTGCCCATCGCTAGATAAGAGTATAGGATGTAGAATATACTTTCCTTTGTTACGCCTACAGGTTTCGAGCTACCATGTAATTCATAATGTATCGTTGCTCTTAATTTTAACTTTTCGCTCAATTTCAACACATGATCCCATTGACGTAATGAACCAAAAACATTAATCAAGTCGTTTAATCCGTCGAGCTGATAAGACTCGTCCATTCGGTCAACAAAGACTTCAAATTGCGTTGCCAGAGATAGATTTTTCGTTTGATCTTTAGAAAGACTAATGGTAAATATGCGATATTGGCTTAATGCTAAGCGTTCCGAATGTTGCATTTTCTCGCTTTCTACTATGCAACAATAAATAGGTAAAGCTGCTTTGAACTTTTCAGCAGTGTACAGTTGTTCAGCAGTCTCGAATAAAAGCGGAATGTAGGAAAGGTTATCCATTAATAGCATAGTAGCTGCTTCTATACAGTCGACTCTACCGAGTTCGGCACAACGATACAGAAATGGCTTAAGACGTCGCCAATCGGGATTTGAATGTATAATACACTCATTTATGTATAAGTCGTAAAAATGGCCCTCAGGTAGTCCCATCCCAATAGTTATTTGATCTAACTGCCGCATACCGATGGGACGTAGCCCGTTTATTGTACTGCTCAATGTTCCTGAATTAACTCCTGATAACTCTGAAAAATGATTGAGCGTCATCTGTTCTTTCTTTAAGTAGTTATCTAGATGTTCGCGTATTGTCGTTATTGGATTCAAGGAAACACCACCTTTTTGAATAAACCATATATTTCCTGTTTAAATGAATGATATGTTATAAATAAACAACGGTCAATAAAATCGCACAAAAATTTTACAAATAATATGGATTTTTCTTGGATGAGTAAGGATTTTAGAATTTTGTTCTTAATGACTATGATAATGGGAAATAACTCACATTTCAGAAGTACATTGGAACGGTAAATACCCTACTTGGGAGTGATAAAATTTGTAAGATAGATTAACATGTAAAACAGTTTGGGCTAACATACTGATCCTGAAGTCGATCAAGCATTCTAATGTTGATGTATGAAATGCCCTGTTTAGTTTATCGCAAATGATAACATTATCTTTGAGGAAGATTACATGAAAGATGCTTTAAGGCTGTTTGTTGAAAAGGGAAACGTTGACATTGTAGACTGCTATCTTAGTGCAAAATCAAAAAGAATTAAACGTAGATTTTCCTTCATTATTGATCCAGTAGCGGAGCTTTTAGAGCAGCAAGGCGTTGAGCGGATTAGTTATCTGTTTGCGATGCTTGATCTTAATTACGAGGGCAAGCTCATTCAAACGGTTCATTAGTATTCTTAGGCAATGTTGAATGTGAGCAAGAGATCAGTGATTGGATGGCTGAACTATTACGTGATATATAACCTTGGTCTAGGTTGCTACTTGCGGTAATTAAAGAATTAAACTACATAGTAAATGAAAAAAAGATGTGATTAAGCCTGAGGCTTGATTGCATTTTTTTATGTGCAAATTTTAAATGAGATTCCATTACTCTGATCTATGAGATAGACAGTGACAGGTCAAGTCAACGTAATTTTGATCTCAAGGAAGTCAGAGTATATTCATACTTCTGAATAAAGGTAATAATTTACAAGTAAATATTGATATTAAATGTAAAAATAATGTATAATTTTTATTGACCGTTGCCTAATTTCTTATTGAAAGGTGGTGTTCTCTTGAACTCAATTACCACAATCCGCGACCATTTCGAAGATTATCTTAAGAGTAAACATATGACACTGAACTCTTTTTCCGAATTATCAGGTATTAATTCAGGCACACTCAGTAGTACGTTGAGCGGGCAACGTCCCATAGGAGTTCAGCAATTAGATCGACTCACTGCAGGGATGGGATTACCTGAGGGATATTTCTACGATTTATACATAAATGAGTGTTTTGTTAATACGAATCCTGATTGGCGGAGAATAGGCCCTTTTCTTAAACGTTGTGCCGAACTCGGTAGAGTGGAGTGTATCGAAGCGACCGTTAAACTATTAATGGATAATATTTCCTACGCCCCTCTCTTATTCGAGTTGGCTGAACAACTATATGCAGAAGGGAGGCTAGAAGCGGCTAAACCCCTTTATTTCTGTGTGGCCGAGAGTGAGAAGATGCAGCACTCCGAACGATTGGCTCTGAGTCAGTATCGTTTGTTCTCTATCGGACTTGGTAAAGATCAGCAAAAAAACTTGTCACTAGCTACCCAATTCGAATTTTTTGTGGATCGTCTCGACGAACCCTATCAGTTGGATGGGTTGAATGACTTGATTAATGTTTATGCTTCATTACGACGTTGGGACAAGGTGGAGATCCTGGCTGAACAATTGAAAGTAAAGGCAACTATTCAGTATGAATTCAAGAAGATATCTAGAGCGACAGAGACTAGAACTAAAAAGCAGGTTATATTTTATGTTCTATACGCCTATTTGGCGCTTGGTGAAGTTTGTTTCAATAAAAAAGAGTATGAAGAGGGACTGGAGTATATCCTTTTATACAAGGATCATAGTTGGGTTAATGACCCGAGTGATGAAGAAATAAGAATCATTCGTCAGTTTGAGGAATGGGCTGAGGGTAACTACTATTTGTATGAGTTAATGTCTGGTAAGACAGAAGTGTTACCAAGCTATTTAAACTACATTTCAGCAAGAGAGAATGAAGTTTTCCCTGCTTTGTGTGCAATGGTCTCCGCAGCTAATCAATTTGAGATGAATATTCATTCCATTCTTGATCAATTCGAGTCTTATTTTATGTACCGAGAGCAAGTCAGTGACATTGGGAAAATTAGCGAACAATATACGAGTGACCAGTATGTCAATTTACTAGCAGATGTAGGGACGTATTATCTGACTCATCGAGACTTTAGTAGAGGAATTCATTTTATCCTTCGAGGTCTAGAGCTCGCTATTACAATTAAGAATAAAGACGGCATGTTGAGTTGCATCAAAACGTTCGAGGAATTTCGATATTGTGCATCTGAAGAGGATAAAGTGAAATACAAAAATTTGATTTGCGAGGTGTGATGAAAATGAAATCAAAATTAGCTTTAATAGCAATTACATGTAGTGTGGCGGTGTCTATATTAATCCCGACTACTCAACCAGTACCTCCTGAAACAACACCTCCTGTGATCATGACACCGAATGGTCATGGAATGGGAAGCTAAAAGTTAATATGACTTGAAGAGTTATACTATTAAGGTTTAATTAATACAGCAAAGAAGCCCTATGCGGATGAGCATAGGGCTATTATAAATTTGGTGCAACGAAGACCAGAGTTGGGGATAACCCTAAAGTTCAAAGACCTGGTTACCAAATAAAATATAAAATTGATATAAATTGAAGGGGTACTGTATAATTCTTATTTATTACTATTCAGTCGTATACCTCAGATAAGGTGGTGTTTTCTTGAACTCAGCAGCGACCATTCGTGATTATTTCGAGGATTATTTAAAAAGCAAACGCATGACACTTCACCAGTTTTCAGAGGTATCCGGTATTAATTCAGGCACATTAAGCAGTACCCTAAGTGGGCAGCGTCCTATAGGTGTGCAACAGTTAGATCGACTCACCGCGGGGATGAGCTTACCTGAAGGGTACTTTTATGGACTATACATAAATGAAAGCTTTGTAAATGCTAATCCAGATTGGCGCAGACTAGGTCCTTTTTTGTACCGCTGTGCGGAATTAAATCAAATTGAGAATATAAAAGAAACGATCAATCTAGTGATGGATAATCTCACGTATGCACCCCATCTGTTTGATTTAGCTGAACAGTTGTTTTCAGAAGGAAAGTTGGAAGCAGCTCGCCCACTGTATTACAGTGTTGCTGAGAGTGAGAAGATGCAACATTCGGAACGACTGGCTCTAAGTCAGTATCGTCTATTTACCATCGGACTTTCTAACAATCAACAAAATAATCTGTCTCTTGCAACTCAATTTGAGTTGTTTGTAGATCGTCTGGATGAGATGTATCAGCTTGATGGATTGAACGATCTAATTAATGTATATAGTTCATTACGAAATTGGAGTAAGTTGTTAGAACTGAGCGACAAATTGAGGATGAGAGCAGAAATTCACTATAAATTATATGGAAGACGTAAAGATGAATGGGTGAAAAAGGAGATTGTTTTTTATGTGCTGTATGCCCACCTAGCAAAAGGGAGTGCGTACTCTTATCTTGGTGATTACGAGAACGCCCTGAAGTATGTTGAACAATATAGCAATTATACGTGGATAAAGTCGCCTAATGAAGCAGAAATGATAGTTATTCAACAATTTAATGAATGGGCAGAAGCTAATCGGTATTTGTATGAACTGAAGTCAGGGAATGTTGAGGTTCTCGAGTCTTATCTTAAATATATATCTGAAAGAAAGAATGAAATCTTCCCAGCTCTATGTGCAATTGTAAGTGCAGCGAATCGGCATAATATGAATATTGATTCGGTATTGGAACAATATGAATCCTATTTCACTTACCAAGAACAAGAGAATAAAATCGGGAAAGTTAGTAAGCATTTAACCAGTGACCAGTACGGTTCATTATTGGCTGGCCTAGGAACATATTATTTAACGAATAGAAACTATGATAAAGGCATGGAATATCTTCAACGGGGCTTGGAATTTGCTATGAATAACGGGAATAAGGACGCGATGCTGGACTGTCTTGGGTTATTTGGTGAACTCCGTGATTCTCCTAATGGGGAAGGTAATAGCACCAAAGCAGCAATTCTTTTGGAGAAGATTAGTGAACGATTCTCGCACCCTAGTTAATTCCTTGAAAGCTAGTATCTAGAACAGATATATGAGGTGTTCCCTATGTGGATGACTTTCTTTAGTGAGGAAGCTAGATCATACGGAATACCTCTTTGTGTTGATTTTTACAAATAAGCATGTAAGGTTTTACGGGGTGGTGCAGAACGAAATGTAAAATAAAATCAAGTTGGAGTATATATCCTTTCCCACTAAATAGCAGAATGCTCTAGAATATCACATCAGGGGAGGATGAATATGGAACGTAGTGACTTGATAAGACAGATTGAATTAGCGAGGCAGAAGCTGTATCAGACGAAGCTGAAATATGTAGATCTTCTGCATCCTGATGTCATTAAGCAATCGATGATTCTGGATGAGTTAATCAATGAATATAACCAGGCCAAAACAGAAAAGCCGATCAAGTAATCCATCGACTGTGGCTGAGCTCTTGGCGAGTCGCTCTTCCTATAATTTAATCTCAGCATGAGTACAGTGTGGACAGGCTATTCATCCGTTGGATGAATGTTACGTCGTACTCGCTCAGGAGCATTCTTCTTTAACAGACATCGTATCGTGAGTTACCGTTACACGTGTATGACCAGCTAAGTGTTCGGTATAGCCGCAGACGGTTTCAGTGTAGTTTTTCCCGCGGCTGTCCGGTTGTGCCACGTTTTACATGAAGATAGATATACATAGCTAAGATAAACAGCTTGTGAATTATAGAGCATCTACGTATGCTGTGAGATAGGAAGTTATAGCACGATGATGAAGTAGAAAGAAGGAGAATCGAATGAAACTTGTACCTATGAGTGACGAAGAGTTCGCGAGTTTTCGCGTTCGCTCCATTCAAGATTTTGCACGAGAGAAGGTAGAGGCAGGTACGTGGGCGCCAGAAGAAGCGCAACAACTTGCAGAAGCATCGTATGACAGATATTTACCAGAAGGATTGAATACCCCTGGTGCTTATGTGTATAACCTAGTTCATGAGGTAGACGGAAACGTAGGTTATATCTGGTTCAATATTACGGATAACCGTCGAGGCAGGGAGGCATTCCTGTTGGATATTTTGGTTGAAGAAGCACATCAAGGCAAAGGTTATGGTACGGAGACCATGAAGGCACTGGAACAGACGGCTATAGATCTGGGGGTAGATCGAATCGGTCTGCATGTGTTTGGACATAATGGTCGTGCAAGCAACTTGTATAAGAAGATGGGATATGAGGTCACAGATCTAACGATGTACAAGGAATTACGGAAATAAATTGGGAAAATGAAATTGAGTTTAGCTTACGTTATCACTCTAGACTGTTCGAATCCTGAGATGAAACGATGCATATATGAGATTTTGACGTAAACGATAGAATGGGTATGTAAATTCCGTTCATATCGAATTAGCGAACTTCCTTGATGCACTGGGGGTTGTCATATATAATGAATAGGATTATTCGAACCGAACAAGTAATGAATGAGGAGTTGTCATATACATGGCTTTGAAAGCTGGAATCGTGGGCTTGCCTAACGTTGGTAAATCTACATTGTTTAATGCAATTACACAAGCTGGTGCGGAGTCTGCTAACTATCCGTTCTGTACAATTGACCCTAACGTAGGGATTGTTGAAGTACCTGATGAGCGTTTGGACAAATTGACAGAACTGGTTGTTCCGAAAAAGACAGTACCAACGGCGTTTGAATTCGTAGATATCGCGGGTCTGGTTCGTGGTGCAAGTAAAGGTGAAGGTCTTGGTAACAAGTTCCTTGCACACATTCGTGAAGTAGACGCTATTGTACACGTGGTACGTTGCTTTGTCGATGAAAACATCACTCACGTGGATGGTAAAATTGATCCGGTAAGCGACATCCAGACGATTAATCTGGAGCTGATCCTGGCTGATATCGAGAGTGTTGAGAAAAAAATCGACCGTTCTAAGAAAAACATGAAGGGCGGTAACAAAACAGCCGCTCAAGAAGTGGAAGTACTGGAGAAAGTGAAGGCTGTTCTGTATGAAGACAAGCCAGCACGCAGTATGGAGCTTACCGATGAAGAGCGTCTGATTGTGCGCGATCTGCACTTGCTTACCCTCAAGCCTGTTCTGTATGCAGCTAACGTAGCTGAGGACGAAATCGGCGATGTAGCGAACAATGCTTATGTGCAAAAAGTAAGAGAATTCGCTGCTGCTGAGAATGCAGAAGTGGTGCCAATCAGTGCGAAGGTCGAAGAAGAGATCTCCGAGCTGGAAGGCGAAGATAAACAAATGTTCTTGGAAGAACTCGGCATCGAGGATTCCGGTCTGAACCTGCTTATTAAAGCAGCTTACAAATTGCTTGGATTGTACACGTACTTCACAGCAGGGGTACAGGAAGTTCGTGCATGGACGATCCGTAAAGGTACTAAAGCGCCTGGCGCAGCTGGTGTAATCCATACTGACTTTGAGCGCGGATTCATCCGTGCAGAGGTTGTTTCCTATGAAGATCTAGTTGCAGCTGGTTCCATGAATGGTGCCAAAGAACGCGGACAGCTTCGTCTGGAAGGTAAAGAGTATGTTGTTAACGACGGTGATGTTATGCACTTCCGTTTCAATGTATAAACATATAAACCGCTGAACCACGTATAATTGGACTGAACCTACCCACGTAGGTTTGTTGAAGATGGCTCTGTTACCTTCTTAGGAAGGTGGCAGGGCTTTTTTTAACGATGATAAACACTGGAACTTACTGGATTGTTCAGAAGGGGTAGATATAATGAAAGAAAGAACGTTCTGGAGGTGGCCTATGGAACAACAGCTAACTAATGTTAGATACGATAAAGCTCTAGTTGAAGCTGCTCAATTACCAAAGGAGATTCAGGAACTGTTGCTGCACTCGGGATTGCCGCAATTTCGTTTGGCAGGTGAGTATATGCTCGGCGTTCATTTTACACCCCTCACTGATCAAGGACTGGTTCGGACTCTAGATGAACTCGTAACGTTGTTCCCAATCGGGTATGAGTGGGAGGATAATTCGATCATATTTGCTCTGGAAACGGTGATCGGCACACTCTACAGGCTGGATGGGCAGACGGGTGAATATAGCGTCATTAACACCAATCTAAGCCTATTTCTAGAGTTCCTACATCAATACATTTCGTTCATCCATGAGCATTCCAGAACCTCTGAGCCGAGTGTAATGACACTGGAACAAGTACAGGCGAAACTAGAAGCTTTCAGGCGAGGTGAGATTAAGCCTGCAGCACAACCATCTTCTGATTCAGTAAGAAAAAATGCTCTGCACCAGCTCCGACAGTTCTGTACGGAGAAAGACCCGGTGAGTGTCTCAGATGAGGAAAGTTGGTGGAGTGTTGTACTCGAACAATTGGAGGATGATCTCTTGTAATTCGCTTCCGTTTCCAATTCATTCATGAACACTTACAATTTCTCGGAATGTGCAACTCTTATGTATTGAATAACGTTCAGGTAGTAACGTTACAATAACCATAAGGGGAGATCATCATTTTAACAAAACTGAAATTGGTGTATGTTGCATTCAGTGTGGCACTTGTTTTCCTAACATCGGCTTGTGCAAATGATACAACTGACGAGAGCTCTCAGAATATGCGCACTGAACCTTACCGTGTTGCGCTAGAGGACTTGATATCGATAGATACGGCTCTTAATGCGAATATGGAGTACATTTCTCTGGTGTTGAACGAAGCAATTCCTCTGGAAGATTCCGAGCTAGAAGTGATTGAATCCTACCTACAACATCAATATAATGTTCCCATCTATAACTATACTCATGAACAATTATTAGAGCAGAAATACGCTGACCAGGGTGGAACCAAGCTTAAAGGCATTCTCCTAACCATTGAAAAGTACAAACAGTCAGTCGATCCAAATGAAATGACGCTTGAGGTCAGCAAGTATCGTGCGAATGAAGGTGCGATTGCTTTGGAAATGATATTAACGTATCAAGAAGGACAGTGGGGAATTTCTGATTATGTTTCGGAGAGAGAAAGTTAGGAGAAAACTCGTTTCTGGTGTCAGAAATAGAGTATATTGTGCATAGTTGAATTAATTTATAGGAGGCTACGACCATGTCACAGGATATTTGGATTAACCTGCCGGTCAAAGATGTTGAGGAGTCGACACGCTTTTTCAACGAGATTGGATTCCATGCAGTGAATGTTGGTCACAAGAGAGCCAAGCTTACCATAGGTCAAACGACAATTTTGTTGTTTCCGAATGCAGCGTTTGAGAAATTTACAGGTTCCAACGTTGCAGATACTTCCCATAGTGCAGAGGTGATTTTCTCTATAGGTGCGGAGAGCCGGGAAGAAGTAGATGCCTTTATTCAAAAAGTAGAGAGCGCCGGAGGCAGCGTCTTTGGTAAGCCCAGTGAAACCGACGGCTGGATGTACGGTGCGGGCTTTGCCGATCTGGATGGTCACCGTTGGAACTTGCTGTATATGGACGAGAGCCAAATGCCAAAAGGCCAATAGAGGTCGTTCCATCCCAAAAGTAAGCACGTAGACATGTATGAATATGAAACGCCGGTTGCCTAATGAAGGTCATCGGCGTTTTTCCTACTCCGTTTAGACAGGCTTGTTATATGCAATGATATTCATTCCTACACAGTGGAAAATTTAGTTCATCCAGCAGCAGATTGGTTGCTATTCAGAATCATAAGAATATGCTATAATTAAGAGTCGTATACCTAGGTTAAAGATGTTACTTAACTCGATGAGTTGAAGCGGGTTCTGTAGCAAGGTACGCGATTTATTTATATCACTTTAAAAGTAAAGGATTTGATGACGTTGTAGCGATGTTATACGTCGATCATATATGAATATTTAATCCATGCTAAGGTCGAGGATTTCACGGAAATCCTGTGCGACTGAGAATTATATATTGTACGAATGCCGGTATGCAAGAAACGACATGAATGAAAATAATACGTGAGGTGACGATATAATGTTGGATAAATTACAGGCTTTGGCCGACCGTTACGACAAGCTCAGCGAGCTGTTGTGTGACCCGGATGTAGCAAGTGATAACAAGAAGCTGCGCGAGTATTCTAAGGAACAATCCGATCTGCAACCCACTTACGATGCGTACAATGAATACAAACAGGTAAGTGAAGATCTCGATGCTGCGAAGGAAATGCAAGGCGAGAAGTTAGATGATGAGATGCGTGAAATGGTCAAAATGGAAATTGAAGAGCTGAGCACTCGTCAGAAGGAATTGGAAGAACTGATTCGTGTGCTTATGCTGCCAAAGGATCCAAATGACGACAAAAACGTTATTGTAGAGATTCGCGGAGCGGCTGGTGGAGATGAAGCAGCATTGTTTGCAGCAGATCTATATCGGATGTATACGCGCTATGCAGACGCACAAGGCTGGCGTGTTGAGCTGATGGACGTGAACACGAACGATCTCGGCGGATTCAAAGAGGTTGTCTTCATGATTAACGGCCGCGGCGCTTACAGCAAAATGAAATACGAGAGCGGTGCACACCGTGTGCAACGTATTCCAACAACAGAATCTGGCGGACGTATTCATACATCCACATCAACGGTTGCGGTTATGCCGGAAGCGGAAGATTTTGATATTGAAATTCATGACAAAGACATCCGTGTAGATACGTTCTGTTCCAGTGGTGCCGGTGGACAATCGGTTAATACAACGAAATCCGCTGTACGTGTAACACACGTGCCAACGGGTATTGTTGCAACGTGTCAGGATGGTAAATCCCAGAACTCCAACAAAGAAAAAGCGTTGCAGGTTCTGCGTACACGGATCTTCGATATGAAACGTATGGAAGAAGAAGCAAAGATTTCGGTTGAACGGAAGAGCAAAGTGGGAACAGGTGACCGTAGTGAACGGATTCGTACGTACAACTTCCCGCAAAGCCGTGTAACGGATCACCGTATTGGTCTGACTATGCATAAGCTGGATCAGATCATGAACGGAGAGATTGAAGATATCTTGTCTGCACTGACGATTGCTCAGCAGACTGAGATGATGGATAGAGGAGAATAATCTGTGACCCGCGCCCAGTTTGTGATGACGCAGGGACAGAGCTGTCGGGAAGCCTTCGTAGAGGCTTCCTCTTTTTTGGAGAAGTGCGGCGTGTACGAGCCGCATAATAACGCCCGGCTGCTGCTGGAACATGTACTTGGCGTCTATGGCGCCCAGTACTATATGATGCAGCCGGAGCCCTTCCCAAGCGAGCTTCGCAGCCGCTGGGAGGACGCCGTCACGCGCAAGGCTGCGGGTGAGCCGGCGCAATACATTATCGGCAGCCAGGAGTTCTACGGGCTGCCGTTCGAGGTCACGCCGGCCGTGCTAATCCCGCGGCCGGAGACCGAGCTGTTGGTCGAGGCTGTGCTGCGCGAAGCGGGCCGCGTGTTTGCGAGCGGCGGTGCAGTGCACGCCGTCGACATTGGCACGGGCAGCGGTGCCATCGCGGTGACGATGGCTACGCTTCGCCCGCAGTGGCAGGTGGGCGCCGGGGACATCTCGGCGGCCGCCCTGCAAGTAGCCGCGCGGAACGCGGCTGCGAACGGCGTACAGATCGACTTCCGTGAAGGCGATCTGCTCGCTCCGTTCGCTGGGGCACGGGTGGACATCCTGGTGTCCAACCCGCCCTATATCCCGGCGGCAGATATCGCCGGGTTACAGCCTGAGGTGCGCGATCATGAGCCGCGCACTGCCCTTGACGGCGGCCCGGATGGGCTTGCGCCGTACCGGGTGATGCTGGAGCAGCTTACGCTCTTGCCAGCGCCGCCGCAGATTGTTGCTTTTGAACTGGGGCAAGGCCAGGCTCGGGACATTGCTGCCTTGCTGGAATCTGCCGGACATTGGCCGGAGATTATCATCGTGCCAGACCTTGCAGGCATCGAGCGGCATGTACTAGGTGTTCGCACTTCGGAACAGGTGACATAAATGTAAGATTGCGGAGGTTTTCTTTTTGCCGTGAAATCCTCTACAATGAGATATACCGAAGATTGCTGAATGCTTGGAGGAACATAATTACATGCTGCATAAATTCAAAAAAATTGACTACAACATCGTATTTATATTAGTTATCTTAATGGTTATCAGTATTTTATCTATTTATAGCACCACGTTTGGTCGTCCGAGGTGGGAATCCTATCCCCAGCGGGCTGGGATATTCTATATTATAGGATTCATCGTATTCTTCGGAATGTCCATGATTAACTATAAAGTGATTATCAAAAACTATTTATACATTTACGGTGGCGGTCTACTGCTGCTCGTTATCGTTAACTTTTTTGGTGTGACCTATTACGGAGCACAGGGCTGGTTGTCCATCTTCGGTCTAAGTTTGCAACCGGCAGAGCTATTTAAGCTGTGTTTGATTGTCTTTTTGTCTGCCTTACTGGCACGAAAGAAGAACAGACCTTTGTTATTTGGACGAGATGTCATCCCGATTGCTCTCTGTGTACTGCCGCCATTGTTACTCGTTTTGTTGCAAAACGACTTAGGGAATGCGCTCAGTTACGTCGTGATTCTTGTTGGATTACTGTGGATTGGTAATGTGAAGTTCAGCCACGCCTTGATTGGTTTTATCATCGCTGTTGCTGCTTTTATCGCGGGTACGCAGGCATACGTTCATTATCACGATCAGATCACCAAATTCCTTCAGGATATCGGGCGTGCCCACTGGGCAGATCGTTTCGATCCTTGGCTTGTACCGGATCAGACCTCCCGAGACGTCCTATGGCAGACGTATAACGCTAAGCTGGCGATTGGCTCTGGAGGTATTAGTGGTAAAGGATATATGGAAGGTACGACGATTCAATCCAACCGGGTACCGCTGGCGTATGCCGACTCCATCTTTGTTCAAATCGGGGAAGAGTTCGGTTTCGTAGGCGCCTCGGTGCTACTACTGCTCTACTTTATTCTGATTCATCGGCTGGTGTTGATCGCGCTGGAATGTAAGGATCGAGCCGGGCCGTATCTGATTGTTGGTATCATATCGATGTTACTCTATCAGATTTTTGTTAACATTGGTCCGTTTATTGGTCTGATGCCACTGACGGGGATTACGCTGCCGTTTATCAGTTTCGGGGGTACCTCTCTTGTGCTCAACATGCTGAGTATGGGGGTTGTCATGAGTATCAAGGTACACACGGAGGAGAACGAAGATATCCTGGGCTCGTCAGAACAACTTAGCATTACGGAACTGATCATGAGGTTGTTTAAACGCAAACCTTCACAGCAAGAACAATCCTAATTGTGGTTCATGGGATATAAAACAAAACCTGAAAGCCATAGATTCGAGCAACTTGGATCTAAGGTTTTCAGGTTTTTTTGTGATTTCCATTTTTCATTCCAATTCTATACAATAAAGGGAGGAGAGATGGGCAAGAGCATCTTAGGGGGAAGAGTGAGCACATGCTGAGAATGTTGAAGAAGATGGATGGAATCATATTGTTTGTACTGCTGTTGCTTATGGGAATAAGCATAGCTGCTGTATATAGCGGGACGCAGACCGATTCTACATTGAGCAACCATCATATCAAAACCTTACAATTTTATATTGCCGGATTCTTTGTCGTGATTGGAATGGGGCTTATCAATTATAAGCTCATTGTAAAATATGCTTTCTATTTATATGTGATCGGAAATATTTTGCTTCTCCTCGCCAATTTCGTGGGTGGCTCAGTCAACAATGCCAATGGCTGGCTGAAGCTGGGGGATACTTTCTCATTTCAACCTGCGGAACTGTTTAAAATGATCTTAATTCTATTTCTCGCCCATTTGCTTATGAAGCGAAAAGGAAGAGAACTCGGTTTTTGGAGAGACATCGTGCCGATTGGGTGCTGGACCTTTATTCCCTTTGCACTTGTTATGATACAGAATGACTTGGGGAATGCCTTGGGATATGTTGTTATTTTGGCAGCGGTGCTCTGGATCGGTAATATTAAGCTGAAACATGCCTTGATTGGTATTGCCATTATTGGTTTGGCTTTTTTTGGCTTCGTTAAATCGTATGTCACGTATCACGAAGAAATTTTCACTTTTCTAGAGAAGGTGGATCGAGAGCATTGGGCAGAACGGATCGATCCTTGGCTTGTACCAGAGAAAGCCACTGCCAAAGCAACCTGGCATACCAAAAATGCGGGTCTTGCTATAGGATCAGGTGGCATCATTGGGAAAGGGTACTTGCAAGGCACATCGGTGCAAAGCGGGCGTGTGCCTTATACGTATTCGGATTCTATTTTCGTCGTGATTGCCGAAGAATTTGGTTTTGTAGGCGGTGCAGTGCTGCTATTGCTTTATTTTGTCCTAATCCATCGGATGGTGCTTATTGCACTGGAATGTAAAGACCGAGCCGGACCAGTGATTATTATTGGAATTATAGGGATGTTGCTGTATCAGGTGTTTGAGAACATTGGGGCTTTTCTGGGGTTGATGCCGCTGACAGGAATTACTCTGCCGTTTATTAGCTACGGGGGAACGTCACTGCTGATCAATATGGCCTGCATCGCAATTGCCATGAGCATCAAACTGTATGGCCCTGAGGATGAAGATGTTATCGTGTCAGAGGAGCAGCCGCCGAGTTTGTCAGCAAGAGTATGGAGTTGGGTGAGTGGGCTGGATGTGCTGAACAAAATCAAGAACAAGAACAAGGAAAAGGAACAGGATCAAGTAGGGATGTAATTTGAGCGTGGAACAGACAGGATAGCAGAATAGATTAGACATGAATGAGAGCACGAACATCAACAGGAGCACTGGCATTAACGAAGGACAGACATAAACAGGATCACAGGCATAAACGTAGGCATAGCTATAAGCATGGGTGTGGACATAAGGGTGGAAAGAGAAGGGGGAGTATGATCGTGTAAATGTGCCCCGCGTTCCGAGTAGGTGTCCCACTTCGTTATAACGGCATTAAAATTAGGGTCGGTTATCACCATTAAAGGTGGGGTCGGCTCTTTTTAGTCTGAGTGTGTCTGAGAACTCTTTGAAGGAAAGCAGAGCTTGAAATTTTCGTTTCAAGCAAGGTCGTTTTCCGCAGGTACCGGATCGTCAAGAGAAAGTGACACAGTAGGCGCGAAAAGACGGTGGCAGTGGACGATGCCCCCTAAGTGAGCGTGAGATTTGAAGTCAGACAGTTGATCATGTGTCATCTTTAACGAACTCAGTTGGCCTTATTGGCGGGAAAATGGCACTCAGGAAATGTTAACGAATCGTTGACACGCTAATACTCCATTGGGGCGCGAGTTTTAGACTCATTCAGTGTTATTTTGTAATATGACGTTTCTCAGATTCGTTACCCGTTCCATTCGCCGTGATATGACCAAATAAGGCCTCTCAGATTCGTTTTATTTCTAACGTTTTACTCAAATCACACGACATGATTTATTTGGTTTGAGACACAACCTAGCATATGTTGAATAAAAAAATTGAGAGGTATGGAATTTGATAGGTTTAACTCTACTTCCTCTGGGCATACTGATAGACATGAGAGAGTTATAGTGAGAGTTCATAGCGAAAGCACTTATACAAATCATGATTACGGGAGCCAAGGGGGAGAACGGCATGAGTAGACGAATTGTGAAACAAATTGGACTTATTCTGGTATGTCTTATGATGATTATTATGATGTGGGAAGGTCAGAAAACGGATGCGGCTGTAGCTGCTACAGCAATTCCAGAACAATCGATACGTTTGCGTATTCTAGCTAATTCAGACTCGGCTGGAGATCAGTTGGTGAAACGCGAGATTCGTGATGCGGTGGTTGCCCAGATGGATCAATGGGTGACGGAGCTGGCGAATCCTCAAGACCTGGACGAAGCCCGTGGGGTGATTCGCCAACATTTGTCTGAGATTGAAGAGCGAGTTGGAGAGGAGCTTGCCAGTCGTGGACTGGATTATGACTACCAGGTGGAGCTGGGTGTGGTTCCTTTTCCGACCAAACTATATGGAGGTACTGTATATCCGGCTGGAGAATATGAGGCAGTGCGTATAACACTGGGAGAAGGTAATGGTCAGAACTGGTGGTGTGTATTGTTTCCTCCATTATGCTTCATTGATGCGGGTACAGGAGATGCAGTTACGAAGACGAATGCAGCTACAGCAGCTGCTTCTGCGGGAGATGTGGAGGCGTCCGTACAAGTGGGAACACCGGAAACACGTTTCTTCCTCTGGGATATGGTTTTGAAGTTTTGTGGCTGGGTAACAGGATTGTTTGCTTAATCGGAAAATGAATAGATGGATTGGCGTAAGGGCGACTTCAGTAAATGGAGTTGCCCTTTGTTGGAGTGAGCTCTGCTGTGAATGGCGGGGTTTGGAGTTTCATCTTTGGAACAAAGAGATATGTTATAATTGTAGGTATTCAAAACCAAAATCAAACACGGACGTCGTTTAATCAGGCGTCAAAGGCATGTCTTACAACTTCGTAAAGAGAAGGTATTGCTTAATTTTCGTTTAAGGGAAAGAAGTTTTCGCGGGCGTACCAGGGTGCGTCAAGAGAAAGTGACCCAGCAGGAGCGAGGAGACGGCGAAAGATGCTCTTAAGTTAGATGTAAGACACACCTAATGTTTACTACCTTATTGAAGCTTAGGAATGATGGATATATGAGAAATGAGCAAGAGGACAAACAGAATAAATTGCAGCAGAATGAACACACACCGTTAGATCGCGAGCAGATGGGGCGTAATGGACAGTCTGAAAGCCATGAGGTGCCTTCGGCGGCGAAGGTTCAAGGTGAGTCGCATACAGATGGACTTGACCCGCAGGCATCCCTTCAGGGCATGGAAGGTGAATTGGGTCTGGGTGTACAGGTGCAGGGATCGGTGAATGAGATGGTTACTCGTATGTGGGATGTTCATGTGCTGCTTCATACCGCTGGGACGGACATGCATAATGCCAACGCTGATGGCAATCAAGTGGAGCATGAGCAACAGGAGAGTTTATCTGCTGGACACGGGTCTGTGCAGGCGGCTACATTGAATGATGAGTCTGATGTAAAAAGGGTGAGCGCCTATGAACAGGCGCTCGCTGATTTGCAGGCTGCCGCTGCCTGCATTCGTCAAGGTCAAACGGTAGCCTTTCCGACTGAGACGGTCTATGGTTTAGGGGCAGATGCCCGAAGCACAGCAGCGGTAGAAGCTGTGTTTGTAGCTAAAGGTCGCCCATCGGATAATCCGCTGATCGTGCATATCGCGCACCGAGACCAGTTGGATGCACTGGTCACCGAAGTGAATGCAACGGCGGAAGCGCTGATGACGGCCTTCTGGCCGGGGCCACTGACGCTGGTGTTGCCGGTTAGACCGGGAGCGGTGTCTCCACGGGTCACCGCTGGGCTAGACACGGTGGCCGTGCGCATGCCGGATCACCCTGTGGCCTTGCAGTTGATAGCCGCGGCAGCATGCCCTGTGGCTGCGCCGAGCGCTAACCGCTCCGGGCGACCAAGCCCAACCCTCGCAGCACATGTGCGCGAGGACTTGGCTGGCCGCATCGGCGGTATCGTGGACGGCGGCCCCACCGGGGTGGGCGTCGAGTCCACGGTTGTGCAGGTCGGTGACGACGGTACCGTCACCATCCTGCGCCCTGGCGGCATCACAGCGGAACAACTGTCCGCTGTGGCCGCCCGTGTCGCCACGGACCCGGCGATCCTCGCCGAGGGGTCCGCTGGCGAAGCTAGCCCGGCGCCTCGCTCGCCGGGCATGAAGTACACGCACTATGCGCCCGAAGGTGCGCTGTGCGTGGTGGATGGGCCGCCCGCAGCGGTGGCGGCCTGGGTTAGCGCCGCCCTCGAAGAGGCGGCGCAGCGCGGAGAGCGCACCGCGGTGCTGGCGTTCGCCGAGCACGCGGAGCAGTACCGCGCCGATGCCGTATTCTCGCTGGGCGATGCCAGCGAGCTGGAGGAAGCAGCGCGCCGGCTATACGCCGCGCTGCGGAGCTGCGATGAGCAAGGCGCCACATATATTGTGGCTGAGGCTTGCTCACGCGAAGGCCTAGGTGCAGCCGTCATGAATCGGCTGCTCAAAGCGGCGGGTCACCGACTCATCCAGGTCGGTTAGCCCGCAACATATACATGTCCAGTCGCCCAGTGTTGCCCTTATATCAAGGCGAGTAGAACTCGCTATATAAAGGGTCAAGCTAGGGTGTCTGGACGAACTAAGGTGTCCCACAGTACTTGAAATATCTGTGGTCCAGTTGTTCAATCATATCCTCTGGTCATGTTTAGGTCCTTGTCCGCATATCGTGTACAAGAACCTTTACGTGATGGGGGTATGGGAATGTGGGATATATCTGCCCATGTAGGGCAGTTAGTAACCATTTTGATTATGGCTGTGGCTCTTGGATTCGACGCCTTCTCGCTGGGAATCGGGATGGGGATGAAAGGCATTCGTCTACGGGATGTACTGCGGATCAGTACAATCACCGCCCTGTTCCATATCATCATGCCACTGATCGGTATGTACACAGGTAAGTATGTCAGCTCATTGCTCGGCAACATTACCACGTATGCGGCAGGTGGTTTGCTTGTTCTTTTGGGTGCGCATATGATTCTGAATGCCTTCCGTGAAGGAGAGACGAAGCTGGTGAATCACCGCTCACTGCTGGGTGTGACTTTATTTTCACTCAGTGTCAGCATAGATTCATTTTCCGTAGGGGTCTCCCTAGGAATGTTCAGTAGTGATCTGATCTTGACTGTGCTTGCTTTTGGCGTGTGCGGAGGCTTGATGTCGATGATGGGTCTGTTGCTTGGACGACGGGTGAGTCATAACCTGGGGGACTATGGTGAAGCTGTAGGTGGAGCGATTCTGCTCGCCTTTGGATTATTGTTTATCTTTTGAGTTGTAACCCATGATTGCACTGACTAGACTGAATGGTTATAAGCCGAGTGGTTGTATATCGTTCTGGTGTGAGTATAATCGAAGGAAAGAGACTTTGCAGAAGGTTCGCTTTTGATTACGATGGATGACTTGAGTAACTTCTCAGCTGAATAAGTTGATGCTTACGAAGTTTGTTTCCTTCAGGGAAAATGTAGTTGTCCACGTCATTTAGCCTATGTACCGTTAATCCATTTCTAGCTTAATCCCTTTTTTGAACACGCACTTAAAGCAACTAATATTGTTGCAATCGTAATTCAATTTCTTAAACGATGATGTATACATTTGATAACATATATAAATGGGGAGGCTACCACAATGAAACATATTTTGTTTGTATGTACAGGTAATACGTGCCGCAGCCCCATGGCAGAGGGGCTTTTGCGTAAGCTTGCTTCGGAGCGTGGCATTCAAGTCGAGGTGCGTTCAGCGGGTGTTGCTGCCACACAGGGAATGCCGATTTCACGTCATGCCGAGGCGGTACTGAAGGATCATCGTGTAGAAGGGCCGCCACACTCCACACAACTGAGTGCAGGGCTTGTTGGTTGGGCTGATCTGATTCTTACACTGACTCGCAGTCATAAGCAGCATGTGCTACAAGTTTTCCCGGACTCCGTCCACAAAACCTATACACTTAAAGAATACGTGGAAGATGACGGTCAAGTGATGAATGATCTGCAGGAACTAGATAGCTTGTTCGCGACATTGGAGATGAAGCGTGCACTTGGTCAAGAAATACTAGCATCGGAGCGGGAACGTGTCATTGAGATCCGACAACGAATTCCAAGCTTCGACATCTCCGATCCATTTGGCGGCAATCGAGATGATTACAACGTGACAGCTGCTGAGATTCGAACCGCGCTTGATCGACTTCTGGACAAGTTGGAATAAGGCAGAGTGTGCAGGGGCAATGTAAACAGCGTATTGGTAGTAACGAAACCTTGGACGCTGACATATGTAATCGGCTTGATAATAAAAATGTTGCATAGCTTAGCCATCTAAGGTTAATCCTCAATATGATTGCTATAACAAAGCTCCATGTACTTGAAATTTCATATAAAAACAGAACATGGGATGTAAATTACCCGTTGATTTTAAACGCAGGTTGTTTTATGATGAAGGGGAAAACAGGGATCCGGTGTAACTGGCGACGAAGTGGGCACAACCACAATGGAGCACCGGAACAAACGGCCGGTCGCCTGGGCAAAAGAGCAATTCTGCGATACCCGCAGACTGCTCTTTTTTTCGTCTTTCATCTGTTTATTCGCTATAATAGTACCTGAAATGCCATGTTGGAATACGAAAGGCTGTCATTTGGAAGTCGGGCATGATGATATCGGGAGGCGATAGGATGACTATTGAGTTAGATTCGGAACAACCCGGATTGCAGGAACAGACCGCATCCATTTTGCGTGAGCTGGCCACTGCAGGGAAGCTTGGATCAGGGCATATCGTTGTCATTGGTACGAGCACTAGTGAGGTGGCAGGTAAACGGATTGGTACGAGCGGTGCGATTGAAGTGGCACAGCAGCTTCTTGCGGGGATCCGTGAGGTGCAACAGGAATTCGGTTTTGAATCCGTCTTTCAATGCTGTGAGCATTTGAATCGTGCGCTGGTAATGGAGCGTTCTGTGTTAGTGCGTCTGGGATTGACCGAGGTAGGTGCGGTACCTGTACCTACAGCGGGTGGTTCAATGGCATCTGCAGCTTATCGATCACTTACCGATCCTTGTCTGGCAGAACATGTGCAAGCACACGCAGGGCTGGATATTGGAGAGACGATGATTGGTATGCATTTGCGGCATGTGGCGGTTCCTTTTCGGACATCACTTCGTTACATTGGAGATGCCCGTGTGACGACAGCGTTGACACGTCCGAAGTTGATTGGTGGGGAACGTGCAGTGTATCGTATGGAAGAGCAGCCTGATTCGACATTTTGTGACTAACGTATAAAGTGAAACAATGGGGTTACACTTCTGACTTCGATTGCATCACCATCTTTCGATCGCTGTTATCCCCAGATTTCTTTGAATCCCTTTTACAAAGGGGAAATCCGGTGATAAACGCGAACGCTCTGCTTCTCCAGATTGGTGTTGCACTCTTCGTTTACGTGTAAACATAATTTCACTTTATAACTTCACTTATATTAGGAGGAATTTAATCATGGAACAATTGCGTAAGAATGACCCGGCGGTATTGGAAGCGATGAATCTGGAGTTGAAACGTCAGCAGAACAACATTGAGTTGATTGCATCTGAGAACATTGTAAGCGAAGCGGTTATTGAAGCGCTTGGTTCCGTTCTGACGAACAAATATGCTGAAGGATATCCAGGCAAACGTTACTATGGCGGTTGTGAGCACGTAGATATCGTGGAAGATATCGCACGTGATCGCGCTAAAGAATTGTTTGGAGCAGAGCATGTTAACGTTCAACCACACTCTGGTGCACAAGCGAACATGGCAGTTTATCTTGCGGCACTCAAGCCTGGAGATACGGTACTGGGTATGAACCTTGCACATGGTGGTCACCTTACGCATGGTAGCCCGGTGAATGCATCTGGTTTGCTCTACAACTTTGTAGCATATGGCGTACAAGAAGATACATTCTTGATCGATTATGATGAAGTTCGCAAAGCAGCGTTCAAGCACCGTCCTCGTATGATCGTGGCAGGCGCAAGTGCATATCCACGTACAATTGATTTCGAAAAATTGGCTTCCATTGCTAATGACGTAGGCGCATTGTTCATGGTAGACATGGCACACATCGCTGGATTGGTTGCCGCTGGTTTGCATCCAAACCCGGTTCCACATGCACATTTCGTAACAACGACAACTCACAAAACATTGCGTGGACCACGTGGTGGTATGATCCTGTGTACCAAAGCATGGGCTGCTGCAATTGATAAAGCGGTATTCCCTGGTTCCCAAGGTGGACCATTGATGCACGTTATTGCTTCCAAAGCAGTAGCATTGGGTGAAGCGTTGCAACCATCATTCAAAGAGTACGCGCAAAATGTAGTGAAAAATGCACAGGTTCTGGCTGAGACGTTGATCTCTGAAGGTTTGAACATCGTATCTGGTGGTACAGATAACCACTTGATGCTGATCGATACACGCAGTGTGAACATCACAGGTAAAGAAGCTGAGCATGTCCTTGATTCCATCGGAATCACGGTTAACAAAAATGCAATTCCATTTGACCCAACAAGCCCGTTCATCACTAGTGGGATCCGTATTGGTACACCTGCGGCGACTTCCCGCGGTATGAACGAAGAGGCTATGGTATCGATCGGTAAAATCATTGCGAAAACGCTCAAAAACCCTAAAGATACAGCAACACTTGATCAAGCACGTGCAGAGGTAACAGCGCTGACGGATCAATTCCCGCTCTACACTGACCTTAAATACTAAAAAACTTGCTCATGCTGTTTGTATTTGAGTGTTCTTAGAATGGGATACAAAAAAGCGCAGCAGACAGAATGAAGCCGGAGAAGCGTAGCGTTCGCCTTTATCACGGGATTTTCCCCTTATTATGTAGAGGAGAATCAAAAAAATCTCGGGATAACAGCGATCGAAGGATCATTCTGTTAGCGGAGTGCTAATGTATCAATCATTTTTATCTTCTCAACGACATAACAGCAAGAGTCAAAAGGACCGGAAGACACCATGTTTCCGGTCCTGTTTTTGTAGTATTCGGTATTCTGTAATGATTAGGTGCCCTTTAATGGTGTAATTCGGTGTTGGTGATGATATAATATACAGGATTTATCGAGCCTATGAATGATGATTAGGCATATATGGAAATGCTGTAACATGATGAACTTACCGGAGGGACAAATTAGATGGGAAAATTAGTAATATGTGATCACCCTTTGATCCAACACAAACTGACGTTTATACGCGACATGCGTACGAATACGAAAGATTTTCGTGAATTAGTGGATGAAGTAGCAACGTTGATGGCTTATGAAATCACAAGAGATGTTGAGCTGGAGACGATTGATGTACAGACGCCTGTGGCAGCGACACAAGGTAAAGTTATTTCTGGACGTATGCTCGGACTGGTGCCAATTCTGCGTGCAGGACTTGGAATGCTGGACGGCGTTGTGAAATTGTTGCCGGCGGCAAAAGTAGGACATGTTGGTCTGTTCCGTGACCCGGAAACACTTCAACCTGTTGAATACTACACCAAGCTGCCTACGGATGTAACAGAACGCCAATTGATTGTGATTGATCCGATGCTCGCAACGGGTGGTTCGGCAATCGCGGCAATTGACGTGCTCAAAAAACGTGGATGCACACAGATCAAAATGATGAACCTCGTAGCCGCTCCAGAAGGCGTAAAAGCCGTGCAAGATGCTCACCCAGATATAGATATCTATGTAGCGGCTCTGGACGATCGTCTGGATGATCATGGTTACATCGTTCCAGGACTTGGAGATGCAGGAGACCGTCTATACGGCACTAAATAAGCAAACGACATGCTTGTAGAGGTTCGGAACTTATAGAAAAGGGGCTTTGCTCGAATGTCTAACAAAATTAAAGTGATGACGATCTTCGGGGTGCGTCCAGAAGCAATCAAGATGGCTCCGCTTATTTTGGAGTTGCAGAAACATCCCGAGTCTATCGAATCTATTGTTTGCGTAACTGCGCAACATCGACAGATGTTGGATCAGGTACTTGAAGTATTCGACATCCATCCGGATTATGATCTGGATGTGATGAAGGATCGTCAGACATTGAATGAAATCACGATTCGTGTCCTTGGAGGGCTGGAACCTGTACTACGTGAAGCGAAACCAGACATTGTGCTCGTTCACGGAGATACCCTGACTACATTTGTAGCCAGCTATGCAGCGTTCTTGCAGCAGATCCAGGTAGGGCATGTCGAGGCAGGGCTTCGGACGTGGAACAAGCTGTCTCCATATCCGGAAGAGATGAACCGTCAATTGACAGGCGTACTGGCTGATTTACACTTTGCGCCAACAGATAGGTCCTTTGATAATCTTGCCAAAGAAAATAAACCGGAGTCTAGTACGTACGTCACAGGCAACACGGTGACTGATGTGTTTCAATATACAGTACAGGAGGGCTACAAACATCCGGTACTTGATTGGGCAGAAGGCAAACGCCTTGTATTGCTGACAGCTCATCGCCGTGAATCTCAAGGCGAGCCTCACCGTAACATTTTCCAGGCCGTCAAACGAATTGCCGATGAGTTCGAAGATATCGCCATCGTGTATCCGGTACATCCAAGTCCTGCTGTGAAGGAGCCGGCTCACGCGATTTTGGGGAATCACCCACGTATTCAATTAATAGATCCACTAGACGTAGTGGATTTGCATAATTTTTACCCGCATACACACTTGATTTTGACTGATTCAGGCGGTTTGCAGGAAGAAGCGCCTTCGTTTGGTGTGCCTGTTCTTGTCCTACGTGATACGACAGAGCGCCCAGAAGGGATCGAGGCTGGAACGCTTGAACTTGTAGGTACGGATGAGGAACGTGTGTATGAACGGACAAAAGCGTTGCTTACAGATGAAACGTTGTATGCAAGCATGAGTCAAGCAGCCAATCCATATGGAGATGGACATGCTTCGGAAAGAATTGTCAATGCGATTTTGCACCATTTTGGTGTAAATAGCGAACGTCCGGAACCATTTCACAGAAAGTTCAAAAAATAATTCGATTTTTTAGACAGTTTCCCAAAGGGTACAGCATACAGTTAAACTGTACGGTTTACGCGGGTTTATGGGCTCTTAAGGGCCTGTTTACCTGTCGTTTTACCCTTTAAAACGCTAAAATCATTCAATTGACAAAGGCTCTCATCATTCAGTAAAATTAACTGGGATTGCAAGGGTGGCGTGGAAAATGGCCGATTCGAACAAACCAAATTCATCCCGTAACCATGACGATAATGTATGGAAAGCAATGGGGCTCGTGACTGCTTTTGGGATCGAGATTGCAGTTCTTGCAGTTGCTGGATATTACGTAGGCTCCTGGTTGGACAAGACCATCGGAGGTAACGGAATATGGATCGCCGTAAGCGTTCTCTTTTTTATGGCGGCAGGCGGTGTAAGTATTTACTTTATCGCGAAAAAAATCATGGGGGAAAGTGATGAGTGAACTAACCAGATACCGCAGAGGAATGATTGCTACTGTCATGTATGTCATGATGATTTGTTTCCTCACTGCAGCTTTCGTACCCAGCTTGGAGGCTATTGCTCTAGGACTCGCACTTGGTGCGGCGATCAGCTTGATCAACGCGCTATATCTTGGCCACAAGGTGAAGAAGGTGGCTGATGGTGCAGCAGAAGGTAACTTGAAGCGTGTGAACCTGGGATTCTTGACAAGAGCGGCACTTGCAGTACTAGGTATCTTCATATCTATGAGATATCCGCAGTATTTTAATACATATGCGGTTGCAGGTGGTCTGGTCATTGCGCAATTTTCCTTATTGATTATAGGGATTGTTATGTCCCGCAAAGAAATCTGATTTTCAGGTGCTGTAGCTTTCAAGTCGAGAAAGGGGTGAAAAAAAGTATGCATGAAGCTCCAGTCATTATGCTCGGGAATTTTCATCTTGATTTATCCGTTTTGCTAATGTTGATTGTAACGAGTGCTATCGTTTTCATCTTTGCTATCGTGGCTACACGGAATCTATCAGTTGAAAACCCGGGCAAGCTGCAAAACTTTATGGAGTGGGCTGTTGAATTTGTACTTAACATCATTTCAAGTACAATGGATCTAAAAAAAGGAAAACATTTTATCTCTCTTGCACTCACAATGATTATGTTCATATTCATTGGAAATATGTTAGGGCTTCCGTTCCAAGCAGTAACGGATGTTAAGGATATCAATGCGGCAACCGTATTTGGTAAACCTATTGTCTCAGTGGTAGAAGCCTATGAAAAAGCACAGGTTAGACACCCTGATGCTCACCCTCATATTGAGATTGCATGGTTTAAATCACCAACAGCTGATTTGTCCGTTACCATGGGACTGGCTCTAGTAGCCTTCTTAGTAGCTCACGGTCTAGGATTGTTCCGTAACACACGCGGATATCTCAAACACTATTTCCAACCTTACCCGTTCTTTGTTCCGATCAATATTATTGAGACGGTCTCGAAACTGGTAACACACGGTATGCGTTTGTTCGCAAATATTTTTGCGGGTGAAGTGTTGATTGCAACGATTCTCAAATTGACCACATTTAAGGTTTTTGGTGCGATAGCAGCTATTCCGTTGCTAATGGTGTGGCAAGGCTTTAGTATCTTTATCGGTGCGATCCAATCATTTGTTTTTGTTATTTTGATGATGGTTTACATTTCACAGACAATTGAGACGCACGAAGAACATTAAGTTTAAGTCCTACGGGATTTCTCCCCAGGCTGAACCAATAAAAAAATATGATTTATACTTTTAAGGAGGATATACAAATGGGAGCAATGGCATTAATCGCAGCAGCAATTGTTGCAGGACTAGGCGCTTTGGGCGCAAGTATCGCTAACGGTATGGTAATTAGCAGAACGGTGGATGGTATTGCCCGTCAACCAGAAGCAAAATCTACTCTTCAAACAACAATGTTTATCGGGGTAGGTCTGATCGAGGTATTGCCGATCATCGGTGTGGTACTCGCGTTCATGTTCTACGGAGCAGCTTAAATTATACACTTGGAATGGCGGGGAAGGCTTGAGCCCTCCGCGCCTTCTTTATTAGCTAAATGCTATACATCCTGCAGAGGATGATAGGCTACAGGATACCTCCAGGAAGGAGTGAACAGATTGAAATTCTTATTGGAAAACACGATACTTGCGATGGTAGCATTTGCAATTCTCTATTGGTTGCTGAGTCGTTACGCTTTTGGGCCATTGTTCTCTATTATGGAAAAACGTCGTGAACTCGTGATGTCGCAGATGAACGAGGCTGCCGAGACTCGTCAACAGGCTGTTACTTATGTTGAAGAGCAGAAGAAGGCTCTGGAGCAAGCGCGTAAAGAGGCTCAGGATATTATTGAACAATCCCGTCAAAATGGCGGTAAACAAGCGGAAGCCATTCTCGCTGATGCCAATGCGGAAGCGAATCGTCTCAAAAACGACGCAGTACGTGAGATTGAGAGCGAGAAGAACAAAGCTGTTGCAGCACTTCGTAGTGAACTTGGCACAGCTTCCGTTCGGATTGCTTCCAAATTGATTAAAAAAGAAGTTGAGAACGGTCCTGCACAAGAAGAGCTTGTGAACCAATACCTCAATGAGGTAGGAGGCCGACAATGAGCCGCGACACGATTGTTGCCAAACGTTATGCGAGAGCATTGTTCGAAGTTGCTCTTCAGCAGCAGCAGGTACTTGAAGTTGAAGAAGAGCTGCGTGTAGTTGTTAGTGCTTTAGCTGGAGATGCAGATATTAAGAAGTTTATCGTGTCTCCGAACATCTCGGATGAAGCCAAACAAAACGTTCTTCATTCCAGCCTGGATGGCAAGGTATCCGAACCTGTCCTTCGTACCATTCTGCTGTTGATTGAACGCGGACGTGTTGAATTGCTGGAAGATTTACTGAATGATTATCGGAAGATTCAAGGTGAGTCGCTTGGTATCGCGGATGCGCGCGTTTACTCGACTTATGAATTGAATGATGAAGAAAAAGAAGCGGTAGCCCGTGAATTTGGTGGCCGTGTAAATAAAAAGATTCGTATCGAGAATATTGTTGATCCGACTCTGCTGGGCGGATTGAAAGTCGCCATTGGCGATACGATCTATGACGGCAGCTTGGCTGGCAAGCTCGAACGTCTTGAGCAGTCTTTTAACAGACGAGTACAGTAGATTGGGGTGAGGACACTTGAGTATCAAGCCAGAAGAAATCAGTACATTAATTAAGAGCCAAATCGAACAATACAAGACCGATATCGATGTAGTCGAAGTCGGAACGGTTATCGAGGTTGGTGATGGTATCGCTCGTGTATACGGACTTGAGAATGTTATGTCCAACGAGTTGGTTGAATTCCCAAGCGGTGTTATGGGACTCGCCATGAACGTAGAAGAAAGCAATGTCGGTGTCGTTATCCTAGGACCTTACTATGATATTCGTGAAGGCGACCAAGTGAAACGTACTGGTCAAATCATGCAAGTGCCTGTAGGCGAAGCATTGATTGGACGCGTTGTGAACCCGCTCGGTATTCCAGTGGATGGCAAAGGGCCAATCGCTACAACGGAATTCCGTCCGGTTGAAGGTAAAGCACCTGGCGTAATGGATCGTAAATCGGTTCATGAGCCAATGCAAACAGGGATCAAAGCAATTGATGCGATGGTACCAATTGGTCGTGGACAACGTGAGTTGATCATCGGTGACCGTCAAACAGGTAAAACATCCATTGCAATTGATGCAATCCTGAACCAAAAGGGCAGTGGAATGAAGTGTATCTACGTTGCCATTGGTCAAAAACAATCTACGGTTGCACAGGTTGTAGAAACTCTTCGTCGTAAAGGCGCAATGGAGTACACAATCGTTGTAACTGCAGCAGCATCTGATCCGTCACCACTCTTGTACATCGCACCGTATGCCGGTTGCTCGATGGGTGAGTACTTCATGTACAAAGGCGAGCATGTACTCGTTATCTATGATGACTTGACGAAACAAGCTTCTGCTTATCGTGAGCTTTCCTTGTTGCTTCGTCGTCCACCAGGTCGTGAGGCATATCCAGGTGATGTCTTCTACCTGCATTCCCGTTTGCTAGAGCGTGCTGCGAAGCTGAATGATGAACTGGGTGGTGGTTCTTTAACCGCACTTCCATTTATTGAAACACAAGCTTCGGACGTATCTGCTTACATCCCAACGAACGTAATCTCCATCACGGATGGTCAAATCTTCTTGGAAGCTGACTTGTTCAATGCTGGACAACGTCCGGCGATCAACGTAGGTATTTCCGTATCCCGTGTTGGTGGTTCTGCTCAGATCAAAGCGATGAAAAAGGTTGCAGGTTCCCTGCGTCTCGACCTCGCTCAATATCGTGAGCTTCAAGCGTTCTCCCAGTTCGGTTCCGATCTGGACAAAGCGACTCAGGCTCGTCTGAATCGCGGTGCACGCATGATGGAAATCCTGAAGCAAGGTGTTAACCAGCCGTTGCCTGTAGAACAACAGGTTGTCAGCTTGTACACTGCTGTAAAAGGATTCTTGGATGAAATTCCAACAGGTGATGTTACTCGTTTTGAGCAAGAGTTCCTCGCGTTCATGGAGAGCAGCCACCCGGAAATTCTCGGATCCATCCGTGATACAAAAGAATTGACTTCAGACAACGAAAACGCTCTGAAGGGCGCTATCGAGAAATTCAGAAAGAGCTTTTCTGTCTCTGTCTAAATAAATGATGCAACTGCGGAGTTGTTGATCAATTCCGCATGTCGGCATGGAAAACTATCGACTAGTCAAAGGGAGATTGTGCTTACAATGTACTTTTGGCTCTGTCAGAGTGGACTATGCTTACGAAGTAGTTTTGACTACGTCAAAACTCTGTTAATGCTTACGAAGTAACTTTGGCTTCGCCAAAGTAGGATTATGCTTACGATGTAGTTTTGACTTTGTCAAAACTTTGTTAATGCTTACGAAGTAACTTTGGCTTTGCCAAAGTTTTGAGGTGGTGAAATCATGGCAAAAGGCATGCGCGAAATTAAGCGGCAAATTAAAAGCGTACAAAGCACCAAGCAGATCACCAAAGCAATGGAGATGGTTGCAGCTGCAAAACTGCGTAAAGCACAGGAAAAAGCAGAAGCTGCACGTCCGTATTCGGAGAAGCTGAAAGAAGTTGTGGCTAGTATTGCATCAAGCACGCAAGATATTAAACATCCCATGTTGGAGAGTCGTCCGGTAAAAAAGACTGCTTATCTCATCATTACATCGGATCGTGGTCTTGCGGGTGGATACAATGCAAACATTTTGCGTCAGGTCAATCAGACAATCAAGGAACGACACAATTCTAAGGATGACTACGAATTGTTCGTTATTGGACGTAAAGGCCGCGATTATTTCAGACGGCGTGAAATTGCGATGGCATCCACTACAACGGATCTGTCCGATTCGCCTTCATTTGCAGATATCAAATCCATTGCACACGAAGCTGTTCAAGGATTTGAACTGGCTCAATTTGATGAATTGTACATTTGCTATAACCGCTTTGTGAATGCGTTGACCCAGATTCCTACGGTAGAGAAGCTTCTTCCAATGGAGACACCTGAGGTAACTGCTGCAGAAGGATCAATGTTAAGCTACGAGTACGAACCTTCAGCTGAGGCTGTCCTAGAAGCGTTGCTTCCGCGTTATGCGGAAACGTTAATCTATGGTGCACTTCTGAACGGTAAGGCGAGTGAGCTAGGCGCGAAAATGACGGCAATGGGTAATGCAACGAAAAATGCATCCAAGCTCATTAACGATTTGTCATTAACGTATAACCGTGCCCGTCAAGCAGCGATTACGCAGGAGATTACGGAAATTGTGGCTGGTGCAAACGCAGCACAAGGCTAACCAAAAGACAAATTTCCATCTCATTCATTCCTACGGTAGGACTGAGATGGAAATGAGGTCGGTTTTTATAATGAAGGCTTGCAGTGCAAAGATAAGCGAACGGTGTATTGTTTTTGCAAAAGTAGCAGGCTTGTAGGAGGGGAACGTTAAGATGAACAAAGGACGCGTTGTGAGCATCATGGGTCCGGTTGTTGACGTCGAGTTTGATCGCGGCGGTCTGCCGGAAATCCTCAATGCCATCACGATCACTACAGTAAATGAGAGCGGCGTAAGTGTAAACCTTACACTCGAAGCTTCGAAACATCTGGGTGACAACCGGGTACGTTGTATCGCGATGTCCTCCACGGACGGTCTCGTACGTGGTCTGGAAGCCGTAGATACAGGAGCTCCAATCTCTGTACCTGTTGGGGAAGCTACACTGGGTCGTGTATTTAACGTACTCGGCGAAGCGATTGATACTGGCGGCACTGTAGCTGCTGAACACAAGAACCCGATTCACCGCTCGGCTCCTGCATTCGATGAATTGACTACACAAGCAGAAATGCTTGAGACAGGTATCAAAGTTATCGACTTGCTGGCTCCTTATGCTAAAGGTGGTAAAATCGGTCTGTTCGGTGGTGCCGGTGTAGGTAAAACCGTAACGATTCAAGAATTGATCAACAACATTGCACAAGAGCACGGTGGTATCTCCGTATTCGCCGGTGTTGGTGAGCGTACACGTGAAGGTAACGACTTGTATCACGAGATGAGTGACTCCGGCGTTATCAACAAAACAGCAATGGTCTTCGGACAAATGAACGAGCCTCCAGGCGCACGTCTTCGTGTAGCCCTCACAGGTCTGACGATGGCGGAATATTTCCGTGATGAAGAAGGCCGTGACGTGTTGCTCTTTATCGACAATATCTTCCGTTTCACTCAAGCGGGTTCAGAAGTATCTGCCTTGCTTGGACGTATGCCTTCCGCAGTAGGTTACCAGCCTACGCTGGCAACAGAAATGGGTCAATTGCAAGAGCGTATCACATCTACGAAAAAAGGTTCTGTAACATCCATCCAGGCGATCTACGTTCCTGCGGATGACTATACTGACCCGGCTCCTGCAACAACATTTGCTCACTTGGATGCAACAACGAACTTGGAACGTAAAATCTCCGAGATGGGTATCTACCCTGCGGTTGATCCATTGGCTTCGAGTTCACGGATCTTGTCCCCTGAAGTTGTAGGTGAAGAACACTACAGCGTGGCTCAAGGTGTTAAGCGTATCTTGGCACGTTATAACGAACTGCAAGATATCATTGCGATCTTGGGTATGGACGAGCTGAGTGAAGAAGACAGAGCGCTCGTTTACCGTGCGCGTAAGATTCAACGTTTCTTGTCCCAGCCTTTCCACGTTGCTGAAGCATTTAACGGTATTCCGGGTAAATACGTTCCGGTTAAAGAAACGGTGCGCAGCTTTAAAGAAATTCTCGAAGGCAAGCATGACGATCTTCCGGAAGCAGCATTCCTCTTCGTGGGTACAATTGAAGAGGCAGTGGAGAAAGCGAAAACACTGGTATAGTCTGAATCCAGGATTGTCCTTATGAAGCGAGCTATCCTTCGGATAGTTTTCAGGAGGGATGGAAATGAGCACCTTTTTGTTGGAGATTGTAACACCTGAGCGTCTGGTCTACTCTGAACAGGTAGATCGTATCAGCGTTCGTGGTATTGAAGGGGAGCTGGGGATTTTGCCTGGTCACATCCCTATGGTTACACCGCTGCAAATCGCACCAATCATGATCAAAAGCGGAAAAGAAATGAAACAAGCTGCTATCGGTGGCGGTTTTATCGAAGTCCGCAAAGATAAGGTTGTTGTACTCGCAGAAAGTGCCGAGTTCCCGGATAATATTGATGTCGATCGTGCGCGTGCAGCGAAAGAGCGGGCTGAACGTAGGCTTGCTAGTCAAAGCAACCAGGATCACTTTGATCACCGTCGTGCAGAGATTGCTCTGCAAAAAGCGGTTAACCGGATTAACGTATACGGCAAATAAACGATTCAATCAGTCTGGCGGCTTGTTCCGCCAGGCTTTTTTGACGTGTACAGATGAGATATAAGCCGATTATATTGAAGGGAATTAGGTTTTATGTCTATTGTAGATTTTGAAAAGTAAGAAACATGAATTTGAATTTTTAATAGTTTAAATTGTTGAGATGACAATCACCGATTGGGCGGGCATGAATAGGATATAGGACTAAAGTAATGACGATAATGAAGCGATAAGAACCATTTTTGTAAACTAAAAACCAAATTATTTCCGAGGAAATGACAAGCTCGATATCAAAATAGCGCTCTTTTATGTCGTTTTAGTACCAAAATCCTGAATAATTTCATTTAGAATATTTCCGAAGTGGAAATCAATGTAATTGACAATGTATGATGAAAGAGCCTATATTCCTTAGAGTCAGCAGAAGACGCAGCTGCAGTGATGAAATTCATAGTCATTCATAGCCAGTTTGTTGTTACTCAGTGATTGGGCAGTGGAGAATCCTTTTAGGAGCTCTCCAACATAGTAGGCTCAGTGTATACCGTGTTAATTGCCAGATATCCTCACAAGGCTACTTCTAAGGATGACAATTAAAATTGCGCGGATCGCTGCAACAAATGTGGAGGTAATGAATATATGGATACTGATCTGACGAATCAGGTAAACCAGGCTCTAAGTACAAATGGTCTCGTTTCGATTATCGTCTCGCTTATGTGTATAGCGTTGTCTTGGTGGGCTCTGCAGAACCTGAAGCTTGATCTTATAATCAGACAGCCTAGAGGAGCTCAGGGAAGATTGCTGCACTTATTACTCGCCATCATTCTAGGTCATGCCGTTGCAGGTTTCGTTATCGATTACCTGTCATGGACACAAATGTTGCGTCATTTGTTTTAATCTTGAGATGGTTGGTTAATTTTCTCTTAGGCTCTTTCAAGTAGGGTCATTGTCGAATAACATCGATTAATTGTGTTAACAATTAGAGTATGGATTGTCGACGTGCTAATTACGAAAAAAATGTGACGTGAAATTGGATGATTTTGAGATGTTTTATGTAAAAATGCTTGTATCGAACAATTCAACAATGTTATGATGGAAGTTAGGGAAATCACAAATGTTCACTATTTATAAGGTTATAAACGGGATCTCCGGTTAAAATCCGGCTGAAAATTATCCCAACCGTCAGTTTTTATTCTTCGCCGATCCATATGTCTTGTTTAACAAGGCTTTATGCAGTTGATTCGGCTGTGTCATCATCAAATTTTTGAACTATAAACCAATTCTTTTCTGAGCAGACATCGATGGTATATTTTGCCATGACATGTCGGAATTCCACACACAGCAACAGTCCTTCTGCAAGAAGGGCTACACGTATTCCGGAATGAAGAAAAGGGAATAAACGCGCGGAGGGAACCATGATGAGCAAATTTATCGTCCGCGGTGGCAAAAGGTTGACCGGAAGTGTCAAAGTTAGCGGCGCTAAAAATTCTGTTCTTCCGATCATCGCTGCCTCTCTCTTAGGGGAAGAAGGACAAAGCGTTATTATTGACGCACCTCCTCTAGACGATGTGATGACGATTAACAAGGTGTTGGAATCGCTGGGAGCGGGTGTTACATACCGGGACGAAGTGATTACCGTAAATGCGGAAAAACTTACTTCCTGTGAGGCTCCGTATGAGTGGGTAAGTAAAATGCGGGCGTCATTTTTGGTGATGGGACCTCTACTTACACGTATGGGTCACACGCGAATTTCGCTTCCTGGTGGATGTGCCATCGGTACACGACCTATTGATCAACATCTGAAAGGCTTTGAAGCCATGGGTGCGGAGATCAGTTTGGGTCAAGGTTATATAGAAGCACGCAGTCAAGGTCGACTACGTGGTGCTAAAATTTATCTAGATGTGGCATCTGTGGGTGCTACTCAAAATATTATGATGGCTGCAACATTGGCTGAAGGCGTGACTGTTCTGGAGAACGCCGCTAAAGAGCCAGAAATCGTGGATCTTGCTAACTTCCTGAATGGAATGGGAGCCAAAGTACGCGGTGCTGGAACTGGTGTAATTCGGATCGAGGGTGTAGAGAAACTTTCTGGTGTTAGACATACGGTTATTCCGGATCGGGTTGAAGCAGGAACTTATATGGCTGCTGCTGCAATTTCCGGTGGCGACGTCTACATTGAAGGTGCAATCTCTGACCACTTGGGATCGGTTATTGCGAAAATGGAAGAGATGGGTGTAACGATTCAGCCTGACGAGAACGGAGTTCGAGTTATTGCAGATCGTCCACTCAAGGCGGTAGATGTGAAAACATTACCATACCCTGGCTTCCCAACGGATATGCAATCTCAGATGATGGCACTATTGCTGGCTTCCGAAGGAACTAGCGTAGTAACAGAGACGGTATTTGAGAACCGCTTCATGCATGTGGATGAATTCCAATTGATGAATGCGGAGATCAAAGTAGAAGGTCGTTCTTCTATTATTACCGGTAACGCCAAACTGAAGGGTGCTAAAGTAACAGCTACCGATTTGCGTGCGGGTGCCGCACTGATTATCGCAGGTCTTGTTGCTGAAGGGACTACAGAAGTGGGCGGTGTTCATCACATCGATCGTGGTTATGTTCATTTGGCTGAGAAGCTGAATGGTCTTGGAGCCGATATTTATCGGATTTCCGTTGAAGAGCCTAAGCTCGATGCAACGAAAGTATCCAATGATAAAGTTGAAGAAGAAGTGCCGTTGTTCAAGGTACAACCAACTTTGGCTTAACATTGAAGTATGCATAGTCGTTCGCTGTGCTGAACTGTAAACATGAACCAACCAAGCTAAGCCATCTGGCTTGGCTTTTTTTTGTCCTTTTTTGGAGTGATGTGCCATGCGTGGGAGATGGTATAAGTACCTGATTCTATTAATAGCTGATCCTAATCTATGTGTAGCATAACATTGAATTCTGAACTGATTCTAAGCGAGAGAGAAGAACTGGAGGCGCTGGGGACGGAGTAAGTAAATAGGGAGCTAGGAAGTGGAACATCGCGTCAGATCAATATTTATCGGTGCTCCATACGCATCTAGATGCCCAAATGAAAGATTAGAAGAGAAGTGTGTTTCTCTTAAATGTTGTTCTATCAGATCGATTCATCTCATACCCTAAACTATGGAATTGAACAAAATAGGCCGGTGCATGGTCACTCGTGGACAACGGAGGGTTATGTCGAAATGAAAGAAGCGCGTGTTCAGGTTAAGGTACCTCTTGTTCCTCGCCCAGGTACTACAGATCCAGAGGAGCCAACTTCTAATTCAGCCATGGAAAAAGACAAACTAGCCTCGGTGACACCTATTCGGTTAGCATCAGTAGGCTCAGCAACAGCATCTGCCCCACGCAAAGCGAGGGTAGATACATCAGATGATGCAACAACAGGCCAGATGCACGTGCCTGTTATTGAACTGGATCATTTCCGCCCTGTGAAGCGGCGGCGAATGCGGACATTTGTACGTGGGCATCGCTGGGGCAGACGCAGACCTCCACGCTGGCAACCTGTTGCAGCGGCAACTACACTACTCACGCTCGCCTTGCTGATCCCTGTTATTTTGGTCTGGCCGCGATCAGATGACCCGGTTAAGTCGGTTCCGGCATCCCCCACGGCCAATAGTACAACTACGCCAGCACCTACTCCTGCTGTACCTGTCACGTATCCAGAGCCTAATGTACGGGTATATCTGTCAGCAACAGGTACAACGATGGAGCTTCCGCTGGAGAAGTACGTATCTGGCGTGGTCGCCGCTGAGATGCCAGCTGAGTTCAGACTGGAAGCGTTGAAGGCTCAAGCAATTGCAGCTCGCACGTTTATCGTCAGAAGATTGGCGGCGAATGATACAAGTGGCGTGCCCTCGGGTGATGCGGACGTTACCGATACGGTAAGTCACCAAGTATTTATCCCACCCGATCAAGCGAAGGCTGAATGGACGCGGCTCGGCAAAGCGGAAGATTGGGAGAAGCTAGAGCAAGCCATTCGTGAGAGCCGCGATGCGGTCATGACGTATCAGGGTAAAGCGATCACGGCTTCCTTTTTCTCAACCAGTAACGGGTATACCGAGAATGCAGAAGACGTATGGGGAAATGTTGTGCCTTATCTTAAAAGTGTAGACAGCCCGTGGGACAAGAAGATCGCCCCGAGATTTGAGGAGACCGTTACGATGAAGCGTAGTGAAGTGTTGCAAAAGTTAAATCTGAGTGCTAGTGCGATACCCGTATCAGCTCAAAAGGGAAGTGCCTGGATGGAAGTGCTGTCCACAACAAAGGGACACCGGATTAAAGAAATGCAGATTGCCGGTCAGACGTTCAGCGGCCCTGAGGTTAGGAATTTACTTGGATTGAGATCGAGTCAATTCAGTTGGAAGAGTGACGGAGACAAGATTGAGTTCACAACCTATGGATACGGCCATGGTGTAGGCATGAGTCAGTGGGGAGCCAATGGGATGGCGCAAGAGGGGCACACGGCAACGCAAATCCTCAAACACTACTATACTGGCATATCCTTCGGACAGGCATCCAAGATGCTGGCATCGAAGTAGGGGAGATGAACTTGGATAGCTTTAGATGAATTGATATTATTTTGATTGATTTTTCAATGCGAATTGATATGGGGACTTAATGAATCTGAGAGAGCTTATTAGGCTCTATTACCGCGATTTGAAATTCTAACAAACCTCAGAAGCGTTATATTACGATACAACACGAAATGGATGCGATTATAGTGTCCAAAAGAGTAAATAGCGAGTCTCGGGTTCGTTAGAATTCTATCAAGGCCTATATTGTTCATATAGAGTTACCTGTGTTCGTTAGAGATACTTCACTATCCAGAGCCTATTTGAGTTCGTTAGAAATACTTCACTATTTAGGGTGTACCTATCATGCCTCCTTCTTAATCTTACCCAGGGCACCTTTCAATATCCAATGCAGCCGTGTGTAGTCCAGCATAAGCTGAAGCTTGGGCTACTACTTGACAATGACGGTCTTTTCGCCTCTTGATGCTTCACTTACTCCTGAGGAACTAAAATTGGATATTCTACTCTCAACCTGCGGCCGATCAAAAGCCCAGCCAATACCAGTAGCCATACGCCGAGCCAGCAAGTTACCATTTCAGTCACTTCAGTCAATACAGCATCACGATCCACCTACTATCTTCTTTACTACCTACCACACCCATCCTTAAAACTTTCAGGCTTTGACTATATTGGTTGGTGCGCATTGTTACACCTGAACGGAGCGGGCAGAGATAATCTGGAGAAATGGAGTGCCCGCCTTTATCCCGGGATTTCAACCTTTGAAAAAAAGGTATAAAAGAAATCTGGGGATAACAGCGGTCAGAAGATTGCTCTGGCTGTGGAGTGGTCTAGGGTAACCGTCATTCCCCCTTATATAGCACTCTCTGAAAGTTTTATGAAAATAATTAGAGTCGCGCGTGTATAAAAGAGTTGCACCCGGTAACACTTGTTACTGAGGTGATCAAGATGAATGAACAAAACAAAAAAACAGTCCAAGAAGAAACTCCTAAAACAACACAAGGAGTACCGGCTAGCCAGCCCTCTTCATGGAAAAGAGCAATGTCCAAACGTTGGGTGTTCCCAGCAGCCTACATCGCAGCAGCAGGTATTATACTAACCTTAGTGTGGGTCTATCAGGGAACAAGCGAACAAGCGCTTAACTCGGATCCAGCAGGTGTAGTAGAAACCGGCACCAAGGGTACAGAAGAAACAGCAGTGGTTGATGGTGAACAGGAAAGTGTGGAAGTTGTTGCGAAGTCGGAAAGTTTTGTATGGCCAGTAGCGAGTCCTTCGGAAGTATCCATTGTGAAGCCTTTCTATGAAAGCGAAGGTTCGACGGAAGAGCATGAAGCTGCGATGGTACAGTATAACGATACGTTTATCCCGAATACGGGTGTAGACCTGGCAAGAGGAGATAACAAATCGTTCGAAGTAAAAGCAGCACTTAGCGGAACAGTAACCCGGGTTGAGCAAAATCCGCTGACAGGTCAAGTTGTGGAAATTACGCACGACGAGAACCTCAAGACGGTATACCAGAGCTTGTCCGATGTGAAAGTAAAAGAAAATGACGAAGTGAAGCAAGGGGATGCGATTGCATCAGCTGGCGTGAATGAGTTGGGTAAAACGCTTGGCAACCATCTGCACTTCGAAGTTTATGAAGACGGACAGCCGGTTAACCCCAAAGGATTTCTCCCGGAAAAATAATTGATTTTTTACCGCAGTACGCCGAAGGCAGAGGGAATGATCCCTCTGCTTTTTTTACGTTTTCTGAAAATTATGGGACCTTCGAAGCTTGTCACACCTCTAAACCGCGAATATATAGGCATGCTCCTCATATAATGTACCAAACTATCCACACAGTAGGGAGGCGGGAGCGTGCACGATTACATCAAGGAACGGACCATCAAAATTGGTCGCTGCATTGTTGAGACAAGAAATACGGTCCGTACCATAGCCAAGGAATTCGGCGTGTCAAAGAGTACTGTGCATAAGGATTTGACGGAGCGTTTGCCGGAAATCAACCCTGATCTTGCTGACCAGGTGAAACACATCTTGGAGTACCACAAGTCGATCCGTCATTTGCGGGGCGGGGAAGCGACCAAGATCAAATACAAAAAAACGAGTGGAAAAAAGCGTGAAGTGTTGGCTTCTGCAAAATCGTAATCATCTTTGACAAGACATAGGCCAAAAAGCTCAAACTTGGATTGAATCCCTCCCCTGAAGTATGATATGTTAAAAGCTGGTACAGGATCGAATTATGACATCTTATCAGCCCGATTTTTACATATATATGTTGCACTTTGTCGAACGAGCGGTGACGTGATAAGGGACTCTTTTTCACAGGATACGCTGACCAAATAATATCACTTTGGGGGCTCTTTTATGTTAAGCAAGGATATCGGTATTGATCTTGGCACGGCGAACGTGCTAATTCACGTGAAAGGAAGCGGGGTTGTCCTCGATGAACCTTCCGTTGTGACCATTGAAAGCGATACGAAGCGGGTCCTTGCTGTTGGGGAAGAAGCGCGTCGTATGGTGGGGCGTACTCCAGGTAACATTGTTGCCATTAGACCGCTGCGTGATGGTGTTATTGCGGACTTCGAGATTACGGAAGCGATGCTCAGACATTTCATTAACCGTGTGGGGGCGAGAAGTTGGTACAGCCACCCACGGATTTTGATCTGCGCACCGACCAACATTACTTCCGTAGAGCAGAAGGCAATCCGTGAAGCTGCTGAACGCAGCGGTGCCAAAGAAGTATTCCTAGAAGAAGAGCCGAAAGCGGCAGCGATCGGTGCAGGCATGGATATTTTTCAGCCGAGCGGCAATATGGTCGTGGATATCGGCGGCGGAACGACTGACGTTGCAGTCCTGTCTATGGGCGACGTAGTCACCGCCTCTTCTATTAAAGTTGCAGGGGACAAGTTCGACGAAGCAATAATCAAGTTTATCAAAGCCAAATATAAACTCATGATCGGTGAACGTACAGCCGAGGATCTGAAGATTGCGATTGGTTCTGTACATCCAGGCGGACGTCAAACGGAGATGGATATTCGTGGTCGTGATATGGTGACGGGTCTGCCGATTACCGTAACGGTTTCTGGCCATGAAGTGCAAGAAGCCCTGTGGGATTCGGTACAATCCATCATTGTGGCAGCGAAGTCTGTATTGGAGCGGACACCACCTGAATTATCAGCGGACATCATTGACCGTGGTGTTGTGTTGACAGGCGGGGGAGCACTATTGAACGGATTGGACGAGCTGTTATCGAATGAATTGCATGTACCGGTATGGGTAGCAGAGGATCCAATGCATTGTGTTGTAAAAGGAACAGGCATTATGTTGAATAATTTGGATCAAGTGGTTAAGAAAAAATTCTAATCTGCCGATATAATCAACAAAGGTTCGCCCATGCTCGGGTTAAGAACGGACAAGCCGTAAGCCTGCCATGCAGGACAAGCGCTTGAGGAGAGGGGATCAACCATGTTAAGAGGTCTATATACGGCCACCGCGGGAATGCTTACGCAACAACGTCGCCATGACACAGCAACTCAGAATATCGTGAATATGAACACAACGGGATACAAACAGGTCAGCAGTGTTAGCCGTTCCTTCCCGGAAATGCTCATTACCTTGGTGGGCGGAGATGCCAATGCTCCGACGAAGCGGTTGGGTAGATTGAACTCAGGTGTATTTGCCGAAGAGAGCTTGTCTATGAATGTGCAAGGTGCGATTAGAGAGAGCGGGCAGAAGAGTGATTTTGCCATTTCATCTAATTTGGTGGTAAACGATCCACAGACGGGACAACCTGTACCATTTGATGCATCAGGCAAGTTTGTGAGAGAAGATGGTACGGTTACGTACCAACCACAGGCATATTTTACGGTGCAGGATGCCGATGGTAATACAAGATATACGCGTGATGGACATTTTACAGTTACAGGAACAGGGCAATTGCTGAGCTCGACGGGCTCACAAGTGTTGGATAATAATGGACAACCTGTTGTGTTGACAGGTTCAGTGGAGCAATTTAAAGTGGATGAGCAAGGTCGTCTCGTGAATGCAGCTACAGGTGCACCAACAGGTGTTACACTTGGAATTAGCGTGGTTGATCTGCCGAATCAGTTGGTACGTCAAGGCGACGGTAACTTCAGTTTGGACGAACAGGGCGGTGCAACGGCTAGAATGATGGCTGCTGGAGATAACGTTCAGATCCGCCAAGGATACTTAGAGGGCTCCAATGTGGATGCTTCTCAAGCGACAGTAGATCTGAATGCTGCGTTCCGTGCGTACGAAGCCAATCAGAAGATCGTGCAATTCTATGACCGAAGTTTAGACAAAGCCGTTAATGAAGTTGGACGTGTATAACGTCAACCGTAGATATAACCACGTAGTGGGGAGGGTAACCACCGATGAATAATTCCATGATTAGTGCCAAGGTCTCCATGACTGGCATTCAGCAACGTTTGGAAGTCATTGCCGATAATATTGCCAACGTGAACACGGCAGGCTATAAGAGCAAGCAGGCAGCGTTTGAAGATGTTTTGACTCGTGTACAACAACAACCTGAGAAGTATCAACTAGACGGTCGTTCTACACCGATGGGTTTTAACTTGGGGTTTGGCGTACGTTTGTCAGATGTTACGAAGGATATGACGCAAGGATCGCTGAATGAGACGGGTAACCCAACGGATTTAGCGATTGAAGGCAATGCCATGTTTGCTGTGGAAGCGAATGGACAGAAAATGTGGACACGTCAAGGTGCATTCCATTTTGTACCTGATGAAAGACCGAATCCGAACCCGAATGCACCTCAGATGATGGTACTCGTTAACGGTGAAGGACATTTTGCCCTTGATCGTCAAGGCAATCGGATTACTGCACAGGTGAATAGCAAAGTCGCATTTGATGAGAACGGGAATTTGCTAATTCGCCGAGGTAATGCGGCTAACGCAACCATCGGCGCTCAGTTGCAACTCGTTGATATCGAGCGTCCGGAAGGTCTGGTGCAGTTTGCTGATAACTTGTTTGGTTTGGACGTTGGTCTAACGGAAGATGATGTATTTGGAGCTAATGCGGCGACGCGTCAAGCGGCGGCTTCGATTCGTGCGGGTTACTTGGAGCAGTCGAATGTGGATCTGACTTCGGAGATGGCTTTGCTGATGCAAGGACAGCGTACGTATCAGTTGGCAGCTCGCGCACTGACATCCAGTGATTCGATGGCGGGTCTAGCCAACAATTTGAGAGCATAAAAGGTGAATGTGATGACAGATACAGAGCAGCAGAACAGTAAGCCGGATAAGACGAAAGTCAAGAAGAAGAAGAGTGGATGGCGTATTGCCAGATGGTTTCTGGTTCCGTTTCTGCTTGTTCTTGCCCTCGCTGGTGGTATGGTCGCTGGCTATGTAGTACTGGGTAAACAGGATATCGGCTCCGTATTCGAGTGGAGCACTTGGGAGCATGTGTATAATCTGGTGTTCGCTCCATAGGACGTGTAATGAGGAAAACTCCTGCGTAGGCAGGAGTTTTCTTTTTGGCGTTGAAAACAGTATAATGATGGATGACGTTTGACTTCTGACGTCTAACGCAAAAGAGGCCTCCCCTGCGAATGATATGCATCATCGCCAAGAGAGACCCCTTATCTCAACCTTCACTACTGCAGTCATGAAGGATATTTCTAGTGTTAACCGAAAATGCGCTTTTTAAACAAAATAAAATAACTATATTTTATATGAGCCCTGTTTTTAAATATTTGCCTATCGCATACGTAGTGTAGGGGAAGGAATCGATTCTGAAGAAGCGAAAGCGTTCGCCTTTGTTTTCTAATTTTAACCTTTTATAAAGTATATTCATATAAAATTAGAAAACAACAGCGATCGGAAGAACGATCCGCCCCCGGAGCGTCTAAGATGCAGATAACGTAAATTATTTAATCACGAGTCTCATATAAAATGCGACACGAAAGGAGAATACAACGTGCTCGATAGCAAACAGATTCAAGCGATCATTCCGCACCGTCCCCCGTTCCTACTGGTGGACAAGATTGTAGAGATGGAGGAGGGCAAGCGTGCGGTTGGTTTGAAGAATGTAACAATCAACGAACCGCACTTCCTGGGTCATTTTCCAGAGTATCCGGTAATGCCGGGTGTCTTGATTACAGAAGCGCTGGCTCAAGTTGGCGCAGTAGCTATGCTTAGCATCGAGAGCAATAAAGGCAAAATTGGTTTTTTAGCGGGACTGGACAATTTCCGATTCCGTGGACAAGTTGTGCCTGGAGATACCTTGATGTTGGAAGTAGAGATCACTCGACTGAAGGGCTCAATTGGTAAAGGTAAAGCTACAGCTAGAGTGGAAGACAAAATTGTCGCTGAAGGCGAGATCATGTTTGCATTGTCTGACCCAAGCTAAGAGATAAGCTGAGTACATACGTGAGCATATGGCACCTGAGAGAAGATGTTCGATCTGCTATGCATAAGACAATCTGGAATCAAGGGCAACATGCTGATGGAGTCAGCCATTATTTTGAATGGACATAGAGGAAGGGGTTTGCAGGAATGGAACAGTTAAGCGAAACAGCAGCATTGACGCTGCAGCAATGGTTGGAGGATGCTTCGATTGATGAAGCGACGAAACAGGAGCTTCGTGACTTGCAGGATCAGCCGAAAGAGCTGGAAGATCGTTTCTACCGTAATCTGGAGTTCGGTACGGGTGGATTGCGTGGGGTAATCGGCGCCGGAAGCAACAGGATGAACCGATACACAGTGGGTCGTGCAACACAAGGATTCGCTCGTTATTTGCTGGAACAGCATAGTGACAAGGAAGGTAGACCTTCTGTAGTCATTGCGCATGATTCCCGTCACTATTCACCAGAGTTCACATTGGACGCTGCACTTGTTCTAGCAGGTAATGGCATTGTAGCTAAGCTGTTCCCATCTCTGCGTTCAACACCACAGTTGTCATTTGCGGTACGTAATCAGCAGGCAACAGGTGGAATCGTTGTGACAGCGAGTCATAACCCTCCTGAATATAACGGATATAAAGTGTACAACCACCAAGGCGGTCAACTCGTACCAGGTGAAGCTGAAAAAGTAATTCAGTACATCCAGGAGGTTCCTTCTCTTGCCGATGTCAAAAAGCTGACTCAAGAAGAAGCCGAAGCACAGGGATTGCTCGTATGGCTTGGGGAAGAAGAGGATCAAGCATTCTTCGATACTGTAGCGAGCCAGAGCTTGAGTCGTGAATTGATTCAAGACGGTGTGGGCCGTGATTTCAAAATCGTCTTCACGCCACTGCACGGAACAGGAAACGTACCTGTACGTCGTGTATTGGAACAGATTGGATTCGAACAACTGCATATCGTAGTAGAGCAAGAGCAGCCAGATGCGGAGTTCTCTACAGTGAAGTCGCCTAACCCGGAAGAGCGCGAAGCGTTCACACTTGCGATGAAGCTGGGCGAAGCAGTAGGTGCAGACATTTTAATCGGTACAGACCCAGATGCAGACCGGATGGGTGCTGTTGTTAAAGACAACGATGGCAAATATTTCGTCTTGTCCGGTAACCAGTCTGGTGCCATCATGATTCATTATGTACTCAGCCGCCTGCAAGAGACAGGTAAGCTGCCGAGCAACGGTGCAGTAGTTAAAACCATTGTAACAAGCGAGATGGGGGCTGTAATCGCGAAGCATTACGGTGCAGAAGTGATGAATACCCTAACAGGCTTCAAATATATCGGTGAGAAAATGGATCAATTCCAAGAGAGCGGTAGTCATACGTTCTTGTTTGGTTACGAAGAGAGCTATGGTTACCTGGCAGGCAATTATGCACGTGATAAGGATGCAGTTCTGGCGTCCATGTTGATCGCTGAAGCTGCTGCCTATTACAAGAGCCAAGGCAAAACATTGTACGATGTCCTGCAAGAACTCTACAAACAGTTCGGAACGTTCTTGGAGAAGCTGGAGTCCCGTACACTGAAAGGCAAGGATGGAGTAGCTCAAATTCAAGGCAAAATGACAGACTGGCGCTCTAACCCACCGCAAGAAGTAGCAGGGATTGCAGTACAAGATGTCCTGGACTACTCTCTCGGCCTAGATGGCTTGCCAAAAGAAAATGTACTCAAGTTTATTTTGGCTGACGGATCATGGTTCTGCCTGCGTCCATCAGGAACAGAGCCTAAGATCAAAATCTACTTTGCCGTACGTGGTGAGAGCACAGACGATGCTCAAAGCCGGATCGAGCGCTTGTCTGAAGCAGTAATGACACGTGTAGACGCGTAATTCAGTTACAGGTTTTAAAGGTTGTAGCTAGAACATGAGAAAGCCTCTCCGCACCGAAAGGTTGGTTGGCGGAGGGGCTTTTATGTTAGAGTGAAGAGTTAAACTTAACGTTTACATGAGAACGGAGAGGACAGAAATAACATGAAGAAGCGAAACGTTCGCCTGAAAGCTTTCTGTAAGAAAGCTACATCGGAAGCATAAGCTATCCGGATTTTCCCTTTAGATAAAGGGATCAAAAAAATCTGGGGATAACAGCGATCGGAAGGTTATTCTGTCATCGGAGTGGATATTGTAAAAGTGGAATGAATGATGGAATTACTTGAGCTGAACGTGGATTTTGGTTCCAACACTTGAGGAGGTACACGTATAGTGCGTCAAAAATGGCTTTATTGGAATACCGCTTCCCGGAAGTGGCTGTGGCTTGTTGTCATCATTGGATTGGTAGCCTCCATTCCCGTGATTAGTGATCGAGTGCAGACAGAGTCTTCTGCCAAGAAGGTAGAACTGGTCTTCAATTATCGGGGTCTGCTGGATATCTCAGCATATCAGGCCCATCCGCAAGATTTTATGAATGAACAATTAACACGACTGAAAGACGCTGGCGTAACGACCATGGCAGTGTTCGAAAGTACACTGGATGAGTTGAGAAAGACACGCCGTATTATGGTATATAACGGTCAGGATCTCGCGAATCTGACGAAGAATGTGATTCCTTCGAATGAGAACTTCACCTATGTGCTGTTCACGAGCGGAGAGAATGCACAGACATATGCCCCTATCATTGAACAAACGTTCGCTGACCGCCAGATTCCTGTGGTTCCATGGGAATACGAAGGCCGTAGCGGCTTAATATTGCAGACTCCGCCGGAGAATGCCAACATGCAGCCATTGCAGCCTGACCCGGTTGCTGTGAAAATGCTGCGTGATCACGGCTTCCACATCTTGCCGCGGATCTCGGATAGCGTACCTTACAACCAAGCTTCGATGGAGCGCCTATTGTCGTTCTTCAAAGAGAATGGCGTTACACGCATCTTGTTTGATGGGGATGCTGTGAAAGGGTACAATGATAATGCGGAGATGAAGAGTATTGATCAATTCGCACAATTGCTCAATAAATACGATATCGGACTCGCAGCGATTGAGAATCTGAAGAAGCCACAATCAGGCTTCCAGACACTCGCATACAAAATTGATTATAATGTTGCACGCCTATATTCTTTGAGTGATGCCGATGCCAATCTGGACGTAGATACGATTGCAGACCGTTTCGTATTGGCTACGAAAGACCGTAACATTCGGATGCTCTACATGAATGCTTCACCAAGTCGGAATACGTCCAAAGCCATGATTACAGATCCAATTGAGAATCTGATCAACAGTCTAGGTGAACCAGGTCATGCGGTTGAACGTATGGGTAAATTCGGATTCGAGCTTGGACAAGCTGAAGCATTTACGGTGAAGGATTCGTCCATTCAGCGTTATGCCAAACTGGTTGCTCTAATTGGTGCGATTGCCTTGATTACGCTCATGGTATCGTACTTTGTACCACTGCTAACTCTGCTTGTGTTCGCGTTAAGCTTAGTGGGAAGCGCCGGATTGTTCTTGCTGAAACCGACACTGCTTGAGCAAGGGATCGCCTTGCTAGTAGCCATTGCGGCACCGACGATTGCCATGGTACTTGCCGTTCGCACGGTGAACTACCAACAGCAACGTCAGCCAGATGCGTCAGCAGGTCGTCGTTTAGGTCAGACCATCATTCTATATGTAAGAACATCGATTCTTTCATTTATGGCAGTGCCATTTGTCATCGCTTTGCTGAACAGCATTACGTACAGTCTGGTCATTAACCAGTTCCGAGGCGTGAGCCTGTTGCACTTTGCACCAATTGCACTGGTTGCGATTTATGTTGTATTCTATCGGGGTTCGGGCAGCTTCTCGATTAAGAAAATCAAGGAAATGCTCCGTATGCCAATTAACGTATTGATGGTTGTGCTGGCAGTCATTGCTGCAGCAGCTGGCTATTATTATTTGACACGTACAGGTAATTCAGGCTCGGTTACACCACTTGAAATGTTCCTGCGTACAGCGCTTGAAGATACGTTCGGCGTACGTCCAAGATTCAAAGAGTTCATGGGAGGACACCCACTGTTCATCGTTGGTGTGTTCGCTGCATTGAAATATCGTAAATTTGTTTTTGTTCTTATTCTTGCAACGATTGGACAGTTGTCCATGGTTGATACGTTTGCGCATATCCACACACCAGCTGTGTTGTCCCTCATTCGTGGTGTGATGGGATTGGGACTTGGCTTAATCTTCGGGATCATTGCTGTGGGTGTGTGGCAAGTCGCGGAAGGATGTTGGAAAAAATGGTCACCACTTCTCAAAAATTAGTCATCTCAGGATATTACGGTTTCCGTAACAGCGGAGACGAAGCGGTACTGAAGTCGATTCTAACCGCACTGGAAGAGGAGAGTCACAGATCGGGTGTCAACATTGAGCCCATTGTGCTCTCCGGTGATCCAGAATCGACCACTGCAATGTATGGCGTTCGTTCTGTTCATCGTATGAAGTTCAAGGAAGTTCGAGAAGCTATCAAGGAAAGTGATGGGTTAATTAGCGGCGGTGGAAGCCTGCTGCAGGATGCAACAGGGCTGAAGTCCATCCCGTATTACCTCGGCGTTATCAAGCTTGCCCAGTGGATGAAGAAACCAACGTTTATATATGCACAAGGGATCGGCCCGGTGAACCGGAAGATTTTTAATCCAATGATCCGTTCCGTTTTTAAAGCTTGTAAATATGTATCAGTTCGTGATGAGCAATCCGCCGAGCTGCTTCGTCAGCTTGGACTGCAGTGGAATCAGATTCACGTTGTACCAGATCCAGTGATGGGACTGCCATTACCGGAGAGTGCAGCAATAGGGAAGACTGCTGTGGCGGAATCAGGGGAAACGACTTCTGGCAAAGAGGGCTCCTCTAGTCATAACCATTACCCGGGGAATACTAAACTTCCCGTTATCGGAATCTCGGTTCGCTTCTGGGAATCCGATCGCAAAGAGCTCACGGCTATTGCTGCTGGATTGAAGAAGCTTTGTGTGCACAAAGCCGTTCATTTGCGCTTTATGCCATTCCATTTGCCTAAGGATGAAGAGGCATCACGATTCGTGATGGAACTACTGGGCGATGTGAGTAGCAAAGGGAGCGAGGTCAGCATAACGGACAATCTGACCGATCCACAGCTCATGCTGCAAGAGGTAAGTCAGTGTGATATCGTCATTGGGATGCGACTGCACAGTCTGATCTATGCGGCTTCGCAATATGTACCACCCGTGGGAATTTCCTACGATCCGAAGATCGATCAGTTCATGCTTCGCCTGGACAGCGATCCTGTAGGTAGCACAAGCACGCTTGATGCAGATCAACTGGCCAAGCATGTATCGAAGCTTCTCGATCAGCGGTCACAATGGCTGAAGGAGCATGAGGAGCTAATTACGGAATTGAAGCAGGAGGCCAGAGTGCCTGCACAGCAGATTATTAACTATTTAGGCCGCAAAGGGTGAGAAGATAATGAGTCAGACCGGCACTATACCTACCGTTTCCATCTATGGTATTCCTTTTTCCAAACTGCCGATGAGCGAGACGGTAGAGGTTCTAAGGGAAGCGGTGCTGTCGAAGCAGCCGCATCACGTAATTACAGCCAATCCAATCATGGTTATGGCGGCAATGGAAGATCCAGCCATTATGCGAGTGATGCAATCGGCTGAGATGGTCGTTCCTGACGGTACAGGCGTTGTATGGGCTGCAAATTATTGCGGAGATCCTGTCGCTGAGCGTGTTCCCGGATATGAACTTTTACATGAATTGCTGCGGGTTGGAGAAAACTATCGTTGGGGTGTATATTTACTCGGTTCTACACCTGAGGTGATTCAAGAAACGGCAGTTCGGTTACAACAGCAGTATCCGGCGATTCGTATTGTAGGTTATCGTGATGGCTTCTTCGGTTCAGATGAGGATGCACAGGTCGTTGCTGCAATTCGTGAAACTGCTCCGGATCTATTGTTTGTTGCACGGGGTGCAGACACACAAGATCCTTGGATTCACAAGTACAAGGACGCACTACAGGTTCCGGTGATGATGGGTGTTGGAGGAAGCTTCGATGTCATCTCAGGCAAAACGAAACGTGCGCCAAAACTGTTCCAGAAGTTAAGACTGGAATGGTTCTATCGCTTGCTTCGCGAGCCAAGTCGGGCTGGTCGCATGCTTGCGCTCCCGAAATTTGCACTTAAAGTCATAACGGACAAAGAAAACGTGACAAAAGCCCAATAAATATAGGCTAATACGAGAAAAATGCGTGTTTTTGCTAAAAATTGAGGTTGGCGTTTCGTTGGGGTTCAGCGTATAATTCGTTCTGGATTACATGTGTGCCACTGAAATGAGTAAAACGTTACACTTACCACTACAAGATCAAGGCAACCTTTCGATCGCCGTTATCCCCAGATTTCTTTTATTTCCCTTATATAAGGGAGAAATCCGGTGATAAATGCGAACGCTACGCTTCTCCAGGTTTTCCTTGCTCTTTCCGTTACCGTGTAACAGATATCCATCATTAAACATGTCTAACAAGTAATTTTTTATATATAGAAAAGAGGATTCAAACCTCAAACAGAGATCAGGGGATTTAACATTATGCACGGCATTATAATTGGGGGTCGAATGTTCAAATGGTAGCGATCTTTATCATTGGATTTATCGTGTCAATGGGACTGGCTCTTGCACTGACACCGCTTGTCAAAAAGTTCGCAGTGCGTATTGGCGCAATGGATACGCCGAATGCACGTAAAGTGCACACTCGGATTATGCCACGTTTAGGTGGACTCGGAATTTTCCTAGCTTTTGTTATTACAGTTGCAGCTTTGCTGCCTTTTGTGTCGGCATGGTTTACAACAAGAGATATGAGTTTTGTTAGTGCATTTCTGATCGGTGGTTCCATTATCGTACTGATTGGTGCACTGGATGATCGATTTGAATTGTCAGCCAAAGTGAAGCTGCTTGGACAGATTGTTGCTGCTTCTGTAGTTGTATTTGGCTTCAATATTCGGGTAGACTTCGTCAACATTCCATTTCAGGATGCGTATTCTTCACTGGAGGCTTGGGTAGCGATTCCGCTGACCATCTTCTGGATTGTTGGGGTAACGAATGCGATTAACCTGATTGATGGCCTAGACGGTCTGGCAGCCGGTGTGTCCGGTATTGCGATTGGTACAATCGCCGTGATGTCCTTCTTGATGGGGAACATGATGATTGCCTTGATGTGTCTTGTGTTGCTCGGAAGTATTATCGGTTTCTTGTTCTTCAACTTCCATCCGGCGAAGATCTTCATGGGAGATACCGGGTCACTATTTCTTGGTTTCTCACTGGCGATGCTGTCGATGCTCGGATTCAAGCAAATTGCAGTCGTGTCCTTTATTACACCGCTGATCATCATCGGTGTACCGCTCTCGGATACCTTCTTCGCGATCATTCGTCGTGCGGTACAACGGAAGCCGATTTTCTCACCGGATAAAGGCCACTTGCATCACTGCTTGCGTGAGCTTGGATTCAGTCACCGTCAGACGGTGCTGATCATCTACGGTATTGCTGCATTCTTCGGTGTGCTTGCGATTATCCAATCGTCTGCTGCCATGTTCGAAGCCAACTGGGTTACGTTCGTCGTGATCTGTATCATGATGTTCTTCCTACAAGTCGGCGCAGAAGTCATTGGCTTAGTCAGCAAAACGAGAAGGCCGGTTATTAATTTCCTGATGCGCATGCGCGTCAAATTAAGTCCAGAGACTCGCTCGAAATCATAACATAATAAACGATATGCATAACGCTATATATACCATTTTTCCGCCCCAAGCCTTATCCCTCGTGGATAAGGTTTTTTTGTTTTTTTTGCTGTTTTTACTAAATAATTGGAACCTTCTGACCGATATATAACTCTAACTGACTTAAAAGAAGGAGAGATGATACTTAATGCAACAGAAAAAACGGCCATTAGTATGGGTCATGTTGGTCGCCATGGTGTTCTCATTGTTCCCACAAGGACTGTTCGGTGGATTCGTTGCTTCCGCAGCGGATGATCCTGCTTCAACTGGGCCGAGTACAGCCTCTTATTTCATACCGGATTTGAAAACCTTGCGAGAGACATCTGATCTTTCAATTGATTCTACGATTACGGGCAAGACGTTCCTTACCAGAGATAAAGCCTATGTAACTAAAGATTCAAAAATTACGGTTACAGGTACATTCTCGGGAGTTAGCACGGACAACTTGAAAGCTTCTGTAGAACAGCTAACTTTATCTAGTAACAACACTAAATGGACAGTAGATGCAGGAAGAACGAGAACAGGGAGTATTTTAGCTGATGCGGGTTCTCAAGCGGCTCCTAAGTTTACAGCTACATTAGATCTATATCCAGGGTTTAACCGGGTTACCCTAACTGGAAGTGGATTAAATAATGTTGAGCGGTCTAATACATTTTATATTTTATATGAGGAAACCCCATTAATTGAAAAAATGACTGTAACGACAGATTTCACCACAGGGAATGGACAAGAATTCAACCTGAATGGTGTATCTGAGACAGTAGTGGACACAAAAGATGTTACTTTTGGTTTAACACTTCAAAATGCAAATAAGGTATCCCTTTCTATTAATGGTGGGGCAAAAGTGGATGCTTTTGCAACACAGAATAGTGAGGTTAGCCAGAAGTTCTTTACTCCACCACTACCACTTGCAAGTGGTAAAAACAGAGTTGTATTTGACATTGTTGGCCCGTCAAGTTCAATCACTGTCGAAAGAACGTTATATTACTTTGACAAGAACCAGTCATTTGCAGACCTACAGATTACTATTGGTGGAAGTGCTGGAGAGAAGAAGTCTGTTCTTAATAACAAAGCTAACTTCTCAACACCAGGAACAACAGCTAAACTGTCTGGTCAAATCATAGTGCCTTACTCTACAACACCATTTGATGGTAATACAGGTATTGAAGTTAATAATGAGACCTATCCTGTACAAGTTAAACCTAGTGAAGAGATCCTCATTACGGGTGCTAACGGGACTGACTATCAGTATCGGATGATAACTTTCGAGGGCACTGGGGAGTTTCTTCTTGCAGCTACAGGTGGCATAGTTAACAAGAGTCAGCCGATTAAAGTTGTTGGAAAATATGGATCATTCAATACGGGCTACACAGGTGAATTTACGTATTCACCAGATAGTAAAGACATTACGAATATTTACTATCTACCTGGTTACACAAGTGGACCAGTTGATTCAAAAGTTCTCTTGAACAAAACCGATTATACGAAAGTCTCGGATAATACTTTTTACATCTTGGTTGAGTCAACTCAAACAATCAAGGGTGTAGACATCAATGGTAAGTATCTGCCTTCATTGACGTCCGCTCTTGACATAGATACGGTGGACTCCAGTGATGCAGGGCTCGAAGATACTCAACAAATCTATAAGGTTAACAAGATGTCAGGTGGACAGCAGAAGATTAGTTTCTTTTATGGAGATGCAACTAAAGCACCTGAATTGCCCTTCGTAGGGTGGGTAAGTTTTGCATCAAGTAGCTCGATCTATATTGAAAATCTTCAAGACGGACAGACGTTTACATTCAATTCAGGTAATAACTCTGCCAAATTAGAGGTCATTGGTAAGTATCTTGATTTCAGAAATGTGCATAATGTTGATGGGCCGAAAACTGGTTTCAAATCAGAATTACAGGTAAACGGTAAGGTAGAAAAACCTACGACAGGGTTCCCATCTTCAGGTGGTAATAACTTTAAATTCGATCTAGGGATTACAAAAGATGGCCCTCTAGGCTATGGCCAGAATATCATTCGTATTACGGCTACAGATGAGGATGAGAAGGGTGCGCCAGTAATTATTACGAGAACAATTACGGTGTATATCATTGATGAGAATGTATCTACTATTGATTCATTTATGCCTACGGCAGTACCCAAATCTTCTAATGCACGTGCGCCATTTTATGAGAAGGAAATAACTAGCTATACTCCTGAAGAGATGAGTAACATCTTTGCAGTGACAACTGATTTTGCGTTCAAAGAGAATAAATACGTAACAAGTGAGGACACCTATGATCTCGTGTTCCGAGGTGGAGGCGCACAGATTGCGAATGTATATTTCGGATCTGAGTTGATTTTCCGTCATGATCAGACGAGCACAGTGACACTTGATTTAGATAAAGAAGGGCCAGCACCGCAATCGAAGAAGTATGATTTTGCGGGAACGGAGAAACAATTCATAGCTCGTATCAAAAACCTGAAATTTGATTCACCAGGAACTCAGGTATATACACTAGAGTTAATCAACAGCACTGGTGCAAGAACAACACAAAGGCTCGAAATTGTACGTGAACCATCTTCATTCCGTATTGTCGCTCCACAGCCGACAGTTGGGGATAAAATTGTTGTCAACAAAAACTATATCCGATTCGATATCGAAGCGGAGGGTGCATCCCGAGTATTAATTGACAAGAATGTGGCAACAAAACGTACAGATATGAACAATCGATATATCTATGATTACGTTGGCTTGAAACCAGATAAAGATAATAAGATCAAAATTTCGATTGAACGAGATGGTAGTACAATTAATGAAACCATCAATGTATTCTACACAGGCGCAGTAACCGTAGATAGTCAGTTTATGGCTCCTAAAGTAGCTAACAAGTACACCGTGTTTAATAAGGAATTAACATTATCTTTCCCTAAGGGCACAATCCTTCAAGCGAAAGTGGATGGAGGCACCAAGTTCTACCCTGATAATAAAATTCTATTTGGTATTGCTGATCCACTAAACGGTGTACTAGAGCGTAAGAATGACTACGGAAATGTAATGAATATTGACCGTGACATGAGAACCGTTCGTGGAGAGAGTGCTATTGCTCTGCGCGAAGATTTGATTAGTGCATTTAGTTCAACCAATAATACAGGAAACTTTACGTTGATCTCAGATGTATATTGGATTAATGGTGGTCTTGGTGAGATCAATAATCTACCTTATACAGATGGAATACCACCATACTCAATTTATGGTTATTATCCTGAATATCCAACTTCAAGAATTCTCACTCCATCACAGAGAGGGAGTCTGACGCTGAAATATGATCCTAGTATTGTTGATGAAGTTGGTTCAACGATTACAGTATTCCGCTATACAGATGTAACCGACCAGAAACAATGGATACCAATCGGTGGAGTTGTTGACACTAAAGCACACACGATTACTGTACCTTTTGATGAATTTGGTTATTATAAAGTCATGAAGCAAAGTAGAAGCTTCCAAGATGTAACTAACCACCCTTGGGCTCGTAATATGCTGAATGCACTGTATTCCAAAGGCATCATGAAAGCCCTACGTACAGGTGAGTTTGGTGCAGATGATCAAACCACACGTGGAGAATTTGCCACATTGCTGGTCAAAGGTCTGAACATCCCACTGAATTATGACGAAAATAAACAAACGTTTATTGATGTATCAAAAAGAGCAGAGAAGAACTCTTGGAGCTTTGCTGCCATTGAGACAGCGGCTCGTGCGGGTATTGTAACAGGATTAAGTGATGGATACTTTGGAGTGGAAGATCGGATTACACGCGAGCAGGCGGCTGTAATGATTGCGAGAGCGATGAGTAGCAAGCTTGCGACCAACGATAGCAAACTTGCATCTGCTCTTGCTAAGTCGTTCCAGGATTCCGGTTCTATTGAGTACTATGCTCGTCCAGCAGTACAAGCTGTAACCAAAGCTAAAATTATGGAGGGTAGTCCTGTAACAGTAACGGGTTCTACTAAGCAGCAATTCCAGTTCAATCCAAAGGGGAATCTGACACGTGCAGAGGCTGCCAAAATTGCAGTAGAATTACTGAAGAAGAGCACGAAGTTATTCCCTAAAAACTTGAGTTAATTCATTAAAGATATCGATGCATTTAGGAAGGACCTGTCCCTTACACTAAAAGGGCAGGTCCTTTCCTGACTGTTCATCATTCTGTAAAGAACACTTTTATAATAGAAGAAACTGATTTTTTACCAATAACTAATTTTGTAATTTGCTAGAGTTTAAGATACAATAACGGTAAATACACAATGATCTAGAGGGTGAAGTTAGCTAATGAAACCGATTTATTCAAAAGCTCAGTTGGGCTACATGAAGGCAAAGACACAGTTCGAGAAGCAGGCAGTCATTCTGGAGAAAAAGTTGGAAGATACACGTAAGACACAAGAGATCTCTCAGGAAGTCATGGAAGGACTTGTACAGTCTACTGGATTCCATGATGCATACAATAATTTGGTCTTGGCTGAGAACGACCTGATTGAATGGTCTCATACAACAATGAAGCATGAGAAAACATATCGTGAGAACAGACTTCCAATCGATGATATGTATCTGAGATTGAATAGTGATCCACAAATGCGTGCCCAAATTATTGAACTTGCGATGAAAATTCGCTAACCAATATAGCCAAGTTTATGCAAAAGCATCCTTTCGAGGGTGCTTTTTTTATTTATGGAATTGAGAAAAATGTCGATTCACGGATAAGGTTGGAGGGTAAATTTAAACGTTGGCATTCAAGTGGAAACAAATCCTAAGTGCTGGAAAAGCTGTTGTATCAATGGTTTACGAAGGTTTTGAATTCCTAGAAGACCCGCACCGAAACGGTACATAAATAAATTCAAAACTTTTTTTGTGGAATCCGCAACTTTTCGAAATCTACTGCGTTTAAGATGTAGAGTCAAAAACATTGGGGAACTTACCAAGAATGACCTTGTGAAGAATCTTGTCTATTTATTAGAAAAAATTGCTTTACGACTCGCAAGACCCATTGTATAATACGTAGGTAGGATTAGGAAACTACTCTATTTACGTGTGAATTTGATTCACGAACTAGTTTACAAGTTTCTGTGATTGCTCACAGACATCATTTATATTAACTTGCTCAGAACTCTGGAAAGGGGGTGCCACAATAGAATGAGAAATACGAGCAACCCTATTAAAGAAAATTCCAATGTTATGAACACCCAAGGAGGAGAAAAAAAGGTTATGAAGAAAATTTTATCCGTAGCGTTGTCTACAGCAATGGCATTCTCAATGTTTGCATCTGTAGCATTCGGTGATACTGCAGTTTCACCACAACAGAAGTTTGATGCATTGAAAGCAAAAGGTATCTTCAATGGTTATCCAGATGGTACAGCAGGTCTTGAAAAAGACATGACTCGTGCTGAGTTCGCTAAAGTCATCACTAAATTGCTCGGCCTGAAAGAAATCACTGGTCAATTGTCTTACACAGACAAAAACTACACAGCTAAGAACTGGGCTGTACCTTACATCGAAGCAGTAACTGCTGCAGGTATCATGGAAGGTAAAAACGTTGAGAAGAAAATCTTCGACTTCAACGGCAAAGTGACTGTGTCCGAGATGGCTACAATCCTTACTCGTGCACTTGATCTTGAAATCCCAGCTGAAACTAACAACAGCGCTCCTGAGTGGGCTAAAGGTTACGTTCAAGCAGCAATCAACGCTGGATTCTTGGATGCTAACGCTAACTTCGCAGGTAACGCTTCCCGTGAATTGCTTGTAGGCGCAGCTTACGTAATTGACGAAGCTCAAAACCTGAAAGTATCTTCTTACACAGTATCTGAAGCTGGTAAAGTAGTTGAGTTCAAAATCAGCGACGGCGAAACTGTAAAAGTAACTTTGGATAAAGCTCTTGAAGCTAACAAAGAAACTGAAGTGAAATTCACTTACAAAGATAAAGAATTCACTGAGAAAGTTACTTATGTAGTAACTACTGCTACTAAAGTAGAAAAAGTATCTGCAGCTAACCTGAAAGAAGTAACTGTTAACTTCGATGGTACTGTTGACGAAGATACTGCTACAGACATCTCTAACTACTCTTTGAAATCAGGCAAAGCGATCGAAAGTGCTACATTGTCTGAAGACAAGAAAACAGTTACAGTTGAATTGGTTGGTGCACTGAACAACAATAAAGTTGACTTCTTGAATGTATCCAACATTAAAGCTGGTAATGTTGTAGTGAGTGCAAAAGACGTTGAATTCTCAATTTCGGACAATGAGCTTCCTGAAGTGGAGTCAGTTAAATCTTTGGGCACTAAATCCGTTAAAGTAGTATTCAGTGAGCCAGTACAATTGCCAGCACAAAGCAACTTCGAGCTTGATGGCAAAGCATACTTCGGCAAAATCACTCAACCTACTTTGAGAACAGTTGTGTTGACACCTTACAACACTTCAGCTCTTACTGTTGGAGATCACAAACTGACTGTAGTTGGCGTTAAAGACTACGCTGGTTTTGTATCCCTGACTTCTTCACATGACATCACAGTTGTTGAAGATAAAGAAGCTCCAACAATTACTGCAGCAACAGCAACTTTGGAAAGTGTAACTCTTACTTTCTCTGAAGAAGTTGATCCAGAAACACTTGATTCAGGTAATGTATACTGGAAATCCGGTACTGACAAAATTAAAGCTACTGGAACTCCAAAAGCATTGGCTGACAACAAATACAAATTTACTTTTGACAAAGCAAATGCTCTGCCAACAGGTGCTGTATTGATCTATGTTGAAGGAGTGAAAGATTACTCTGGAAACCAAATTGCTAAGGACACTTCAGTTACAGTTAACGCTGAAATTGATCAAACTCGTCCTGAAGTAAGAAAAGCAGAAGCACTTAATGCTAGACAAATTCAAGTTACATTCTCAAAAACTCTTCTTCTTGATTCTGTTAAAGAGTTTAAGAACTACACTGTAACTGATAAAGACGGGAAAGTTGTTGCTGTTAAAGACGCTAATCTATCTGGAAAAGACAACAATGTGATTACAATTGATTTGTATACTGATTTGTCCACAGGTGATAACACAGTAACAATCAAAAACATCAAAGACAACACAAGACTTGGTAACACAATGCTTGATTACAGTGGTAAAGTGAACAAGGCTGATGTAACGACTCCTAAATTGGATTCTAAATTAGTTAACCGTGCTTCCCGTACTGTAATTGTTGGCTTTGATAAGAAAATGGATCCTGCAACACTTGCTGACTACTCAAACTATCATGTTCAACTTAATGGTGAAAGAGTTACATTGACTCCTGAATTGGCTGATATTACTGTATTGAATGACAGCAAAGCGGTTTCTATTAAATTCGTTGAAACTTACAAAAACCAAACTGTTGCATTCCGTGCCGATGACTCTACTACACAAAGAAATGTACAAAAATTGTTTGTTCTTGGTGTAAAAGATACTGCTGGAAACCTGTTGAAACAATTTGTTGATAACAGTGGTTTGAATGTAATTGATACAACTGCTGATATTACTGCTGGATTGGCTGATTTTGATAAAGACTATCCTTCTTATGAGGCCGCTCTGACAGCACAAAATACAATTCAAGTGAAATTGTCCTCTAGCGTTTCATCAGCTCCTAAAGATGCATTTACTGTAACTAAAGCTGGTGCACCGGTAGGAATTAAAGAAGTTGTACTTGATGGAACTTCAGTTGTTAAATTGGTATTGGATAAAGACTATGGTACTGATGCAGGAACATTGAAAGTATTTGTTAATATCGACAGACTTGGTACATTGGCTGGATTCTCTACAAGCGTAGGGGTAAAAGAAGCTAAAGTATTGGATAAAGTTGCACCGGTTGTTAAACCTAATGTGACTGGAGGTTTCCAAAACTTAACAGTTGTTGGCGAAACTTTCGATGTAGTATTCTCTGAAAATATTACATTAGATGCTGCTGCTAACAATGATCTGCTTACTAAAGATTTCGAAGTAGTTCGTTATTATGACGGTAAAACTTTGGTTCCAGGTGTTGACTTTAAAGTAACTACTGTTGGTGCTGATTTTGTTACTATCACCCTTCTAGATACTGCTAGTAGAACAACAACTACAAAATACACTGTTAACTTTACAGGATCTAAGTATCTCACAGATGTTACGAATGTGAAAAACCAAGCTGCTGCATTTAGTGGTAAAGAAACTAATGGTACTGTAACAGGTACTGCTGCACCGACTTTGACTACAGTAAACTCATCTTATGCTTCTAATAATGATGGTGTAATCAAAGGTCTGGATGCAACAAAGGTTTATCAGTATAGAAATACTGATGTTACTCCTGTAGCATGGTTGCCAGTAACAGCAGGTAAGACTGAAATTGATGGTCTAGCTGCAGGTACTTACAGTGTAAGAGTTGCTGCTTCTGGAACTACTCCAGCAGGCGCTGTAACTACAGTAACAGTTGCTAAGGCTACAAATACTGTTGCAGATACTGCTCTAGAAGCTGCTAAAGATGCGGTTGCTGCTTATGTCGCATTGCCTGTGACTACTAGCAATGAAATTACTATTGCTAAAGCTTCAGGTGTAATTGCTACTGGTAAGATCGCAGAAGCTGTAACTGCAGGTGCTCCAACAGCAGATACAAACGCTTTGACAACTCAAGTTACTAATAAAAACACTGCTATTGCTACCGCTGAAGCTACACTTGCTGATACAGCTGCAATCAACGCTGCTGCAACTGCACTTGTTACACCTACAGTCGCTGTTGATGGCTCTAACCTAGGTACTCTTCCTGCAACAGGTGCTGATGGAGTTGCTATCGCTTGGTCTTCAGAAGATACAGGTGTAATCACGAATGCTGGTGTTTACGCAGGTACAGGTACTGCAACATTAACTGCTACACTTACTAAAGGTACAGGTACTCCTGCTACAGTTACATTTGAGGTAACTGCTAATGCTACTGTTATCACTGAAATCACTAAAAACTAATTAAATTATGAGACAATGTTACTCTAATGAGTAGCATAGTCGAATGAGAAAGACCCTGTGGAGAATAATCTCTACAGGGTCTTTTTTAATAATATTCAGTATCTTATGAACATACTATAGCCTTTGAGATCTAACCCTCTCTGGAATGACAGTATTATTCATTATTAACGAGTTGGAAATAAAATGGCACAATGATCTAACTTTTGAGTACTTTACGAAGATAAACAATTTCTTCAACTTGTTATTTACTAAAACCAACAACATCGTAACTTTCTCACTCTCTCAAACGTTTATACTATAAAGCAACAAGCAACTTATGGGAGGTTTGGAAGTGGAGCAAAGGAAAGTTTTAGTGAGTCTTTTGACGAGCGCCTTGGTTTTGAGTTCAACTGCTGGAATTACAGCTGCAGCGAATACTGGTAATAATACGGATAAAACAACTACCAATAGTTCCAATACTACATCTAGTAAACCAGCATCAGAGAACAAGGTAGTACATACGTTAGGGAACTTGTCCCCTGTAAAGGTAACTGCACGTAGTTCAGTTAGATTAACTGACGTAAACATTCTCTCTCAAGATGATGGTAAAGTGGTTACGTACACACTGACATATAAGAATAATGATAGCAAACCATTAATGATGCTCGATTACTGGAGCAAAGTGAAAACAAAAGGTGGAACGAGCTTCTCCCCCAAATTAATAGCTAAGGATCAAGAAAAGAAAACTGTTGCTGCTGGATCAAGTGTAGATCTAACCTATACAATGAAGGTTGGACGCGAAGTAAAGCTTAGTGATCTGAACTTCCTGATCGTAAAGTGGGATTTCAGTAAGCCTAATTATGAAAGCACACTCGGGAAATTTAATGTTCCTGCATCCTATAGCATTACAACACCTGTAGGAAAAACAAAAACAGTTCGTCTGAGTGACTCATCAGTAAAAGTGAAGGTATCAGGTGTCAAGATTTTCCCTGGGGAAAACAAGAATCAATATGTTAAAGTCGGTGTAAACCTCAATAATATCAGTTATAAATTACTTGAAAACCCAAATATTAAATGGATTTTGCGCACCCCAAGCGGAACCAATTATCCTTTAACTCCAGATAAAGATAGTGCAAGTATCAGTATTCAAGCTCAAGCGAACAAGACGCTTAGTTTGATGGCATCCTTGCCTACCTCAGTAAAGTTATTAAAATCAGAACTACTGCTGGTAGAAGAACAAGGTGAAGAGAAGACAGCACTGCCTGTAGCAGCACTTCAACTACCAGAAGCAAGCACATCAAAAGTAGAAACCACAGAAAATGAACCTAACATCATCTCTGTTGAAGGTCAAAGACTGTCAACGTTGCTTGAATCCGCAAAGATACGTGTAAATGACAGCGACTATGATTTAAATATGCAATTTGTATTCAAAAACGAAGGTAAGAAGGCTATTAAAGTACCTACGTACACCTTCGAAATTCGTACTGAGGATGGTACCGTTTATCCTATTGATACGAAAGCATTAGATTCGTTGAAGTTGAATCCAGGAGATATCAAGACGATTAAATTGAACACGACGATTCAAGGTATTGGTGATGCAAGTCAGATTAAGTTGTACGCAATGAGTCCTGTAGATAAGAATGAGACTACTGAAAATGCGAGTCCATCTAATCCGATTGTATTTTCTTACCCTGTTGGAATCTATGCTATTCCAGAGTCTGTATCAAGTGGGGATGGTCTAACAACGGAAACCGTGATTAAGAACAATAAAGGGACATTTGGTGTATCCTTAGGTTCATTACAACGCTTACCTTGGCTAGATAGTGATATTGTGGCGGCCAAAGTTACAATTCGTAATGCAGGCACCAAAACGGTACAGCTTCCAGAGCTTGAAGCGATGTTTACGATTGATTCAGCTCAGATTGATGGAGACAAGAAACTGATCTACACTCAAAGTGGAAAACTCCTTGGTGCGGGTATGAGTACAGAAGCGTATCTATTGACGAAGATACCTTCAGAACTGCGTATGGGACGTCTTGAGGTGAGTCTGATTGAGAAGGTAAGTGAAGAAGAAACGAATGAGTGGATTACGCTTAACACATCTGGATTAATTCAACCTGTATCATACGTTGGAGCTGGTAAAACTTACACAACTGGGGCTGCGGATAAAGAGACTGAAATGAGTGTACGTAGAACGATTCGTTATCCTGGAACATCATCAGATACTGTATATACTGAGTTTGAGATGACCAATAAATCACTCCGTCAGAATGGAATTGGCAAATTAGTTGGTTACTTTAAAACGTCAGATGGTCAGTATTACAAAGCAACGTCTAAGCAATCCGAACGTTCTCCTGGGCCGGGTCAGAAGTCAACTGTTACGTTCTCGGCTAAACTGCCGAAGTCAGTTACATTCTCAGATTTGCGTCTGCTTGTAGGTGAAGGGATTGCGGATAGCAAGTTTGTTACTGGTGACGGAGAAGCTACCGCTTATGTAAATGCAATGGCATTCGAGGTACCGCCTACTACTATAAGTGTTCAAGGTAACTTTACTAATATTGATCTTTATCCATATGCATTAACTGCAAATAGCGTGCGTGCATATTTGGTAGGCAGCAATTCTGTACAAGTTGATATGAATTACACGCTTAATCGTAGTGAAGAGATCGAGATGGCAGAGTACGAACACAAATGGATTCTTACCTTTACTGCTCAGAATGGGAAAGTATTCGAGAAAGAACTGACTCCAGGAACAGATGTGAAAGTAGGAAACAATCAGACATTAAGTTGGAGTGTAGAGGATAGCTTTTTCGAAAAATTAAGAGGCGGCTCTTATCGCTTAGCTTTGTATGACCAATTCCAAGGACAACGTTTGCTTCTTGCTGAGCAAGCTTATGGATACGATGTGTCCAAGTTACCAAAAGAAGAGCCTGAAACTCCTGTGATCCCTGAGGGTGGGGTTGAATAAGGTAATAAAACAAAGTTACATGTATTAAGAGATTTTAGTTATCAATTTGCCAAGCAGGCATCCAAAACCTCGTCTCTAGTGTAACGGAGACGAGGTTTTGCTTGTCGCATGGCGCTTTTTTCACTATAGTAAATATTAGATAGATTACCAGAGGAGGAGCATAGACAGATGAAACCTTATATGAAAGTATCCCTGGCCGCGCTCGCGATTGGTGTAGGCGTGTGGGTTGGGTCGGTATACAGCAATACTGCAATTGGTGCAGGGACAAGTCAGCCAGGAACAGCAGATGATCCCGTGGTGACTAAAAGTTATGTAGATCAGCAGATTCAACAAGCCTTGGGTGGTAAAATTCCGACAGGTGAAAATGCAAATACGGGTAGTAACAGCAGTGCTGGAACAGGAAATACTGACACAGGTACAGGTTCGACTCCACCTTCTACAGGTAGCACAGGTGGAGATACGACGCTTCCTCCATTAGTATCCGGTGCTTCCGAATCGCTGGAGATTGTAATGGTGAAGCCAGGTCAACAGCTTATCGGTGCAACTGGGGCGGAGTTCATTGTACGTAGCGGTAAAGCTGTGATCGTCAGTGAGGGTACGAATGGAGTAGCCGATCTGACGGACGGGATAGACCTGACGAATGGTCAAGAGGCACCGACCAATCATCTTCTTTCTTTTCCAAAGGATGGCCGTGGCATTGCGGTTCTTGACGGTAACAAATACAGTCTAACTGTGATGGTACGCGGCGGATATACTCTGAAATAGAGTTTGCATAAGTAATAGAAATTATTCATGATTATGTATAAACGATTGCGCAGATTAACCAGTTCTAACAAACATTTATACGGCTAACCGGCCTGCTTCTGGATCAATCTATACCTGTAATCAACCAATAACCGGAGGTGCAGGAATAATGGCTAGAAGCAACCGCAAAGTGGTACCGGAAAGTCGGCAAATGCTGGATCAGATGAAATATGAGATTGCAGCGGAGTTTGGTCTGAATGTTGGATATGGCGGAAGAGGCAGTCTTGCTGGTGCAGATACCGAATTTGGCTCTGAGCTGGGCGAGATCAATCACTCTTATGGTCAATACAAAGGCTGGGGACATCTGACTTCCCGTGAGAACGGATCGGTTGGTGGAGAGATCACCAAAAGGCTGATTCGCCAGGCAGAGCAGCACTTATTATAGATATTCTTTCATATTGAGTGGTTTGACACTACTTGACAAATACGATAAGATGGCAGTTGAGGTATGCAACCTTTTCCATGGTAGGAGAAGGTTGATTTTTTATTAGGGCAATTACCTGAAAAATCCTTATCTTCGTAACTTAGGACTCCGGGTCCTTTATTCCGACTGGAAAGCTTCGAGGGTACAGTGAACGAACCACCGTAAATGTTTTGTTCGGGCAATCGCCATACTACTCGTTATGGGAGGTTGAAACTTCAATGTCTATTAAAGGCCGGCATCTATTCACATCGGAGTCTGTAACAGAAGGACATCCGGATAAAATTTGCGATCAGATCTCGGACGCCGTGTTGGACGCGTTCCTTGAGAACGATCCTAACGCTCGTGTGGCTTGCGAAGTTTCCGTAGCTACAGGTCTTGTGCTTGTCATTGGTGAGATCAGTTCAGCGTCTGAATACGTGGACATTCCGTCCATCGTTCGAAATACAATTAAGGAAATTGGGTACACCAATGCCCAGTACGGTTTTGACTACAACACTTGTGCAGTACTGACGTCTCTTAACGAGCAGTCTGCTGATATCGCACAGGGCGTAAACGCAGCTCTTGAGCACCGTGATCCAGAGCAAGTTGCGCGCGAAACAGAAAATATTGGTGCTGGTGACCAAGGGTTGATGTTCGGTTTTGCTACGAACGAAACACCTGAGCTCATGCCTTTACCGATTGCATTATCTCACCGTATTGCACGTCGTTTGGCAGAAGTGCGTAAGAACGGTACACTTGAATATCTTCGTCCAGATGGGAAAACTCAAGTAACGATTGAATACGACGGTGATAAGCCGGTACGTGTTGATACGATCGTTGTATCCACGCAACATGCGGAAGAAATCACACTTGAGCAGATTCAAAAGGACATCAAAGAACATGTACTTGTGCCTGTTGTTCCAGTGGAATTGCTGGATGAGCAGACTAAATATTTCATCAACCCAACAGGACGTTTCGTTATTGGCGGACCTCAGGGAGATGCAGGCTTGACTGGACGTAAAATCATCGTAGATACTTACGGAGGTTATGCACGTCACGGCGGCGGTGCGTTCTCTGGTAAAGATCCGACAAAAGTAGACCGTTCTGCTGCATATGCAGCTCGTTACGTAGCGAAAAACCTCGTAGCAGCAGGTCTTGCAGACAAAATAGAAATCCAGCTCGCTTACGCGATTGGTGTAGCCAATCCGGTATCGATCAACGTAGATACATACGGAACAGGCAAAGTCAGCGAAGAGAAATTGGTTGAGCTTGTACGTAACAACTTCGATCTTCGTCCGGCTGGCATCATCCGTATGCTGGATCTGCGTCGCCCAATCTACAAACAAACTGCTGCTTACGGTCACTTCGGCCGTACAGACTTGGATGTACCTTGGGAGCAAGTGGACAAAGCAGACCTTTTGAAATCTCAAGCGGGTCTGTAAGTAGTATTAGTTAGCTAATCAAAGAGCCTTAGTCCTCTAAAAGGATTAGGGCTCTTTTGGTTTAGAGAGTGCTCTAATCCTTTATCTTTACTTGCTTTATTTTCCATATCGCTAAAAGAAATCTCTGTTAAACCCGATATACAGAATAAGGTCTGTATAATGAAGATGTAGGTCAATTTGATTCGGATGAGGAGGAATAAGACGGTGAGCACAACAAGATTGGCTCGTAAAGGTATCATTTTTCTACTTGTTTTATTGTTGACTGTTCAAGGCAGTTTAGGGTTCTTAAGTAATAACAATAAGGCATACGCAGCAGAAGATGATCCACGTTGGGAAGAGATATTATTTGAATCAACCGTTCCAGCAGTGAACGCTGTGGACGTAGATGGTAAGGAACCTTTAGTGATTAACTTCAAAGAAGCGGTTCAAAAGGGGAATTCCGACTTAAAGCTGTACATTGATCGTTATCAAGATAGTGTACCAGAAGAGGTAATCGTCGTTAATAGTGAAAATATTCTAATTGGAGATCCTTCTACTGATCCGGCAGTACCTGCTAGTAGTACGGGAACCGGAACACAGGTAACAATTAAACACAAAGAATTACCCGGTGGTACATATTATGTAATGTATGATGCAGGTGCTTTTGTTACGGTAGCCAATAATCAAGGCATAGGATCTCCTTCATCGGGGCTATGGAAGTTTACGACTAAAGGGATAGGTACAGCAAAACCAACAGCATTTTCCCCTCTGAAAGGTGCCAGCTCCGTTCCTCTTGCTTCGAATATTCAACTTACCTACAGTGAAGCAATTAAGGCGGGCGCAGGTGAAATTCAGATTATGCTGGGAAATAGCGTATTCGAAAAATTTAATGTGAAAGATACGAATCGAGTTCGTATTAACGGTAGTTCTATCACCATTACACCATCCAATAATTTCGAGAATAAGGGTACATACTCAGTTGTTGTTCCAGAAGGTGCACTACGAGATGTTAGACAAGGTAATGACGTATCAGCCATTGCACAAGGCGAATGGAGCTTTACAGCGTTTCAATCTGATCCTACTGCATTGACAGTGACTACCTTGTCTCCAGCTAATGGAGCCAGTGGCGTTCCCTTAACCGGGGATTTGCTTGTAACCTTTAACAAGGACTTAGATCAGAGTCTGATTGGACGGATTACTTTAAAGAATGCAAATGGTTCTGTAGTAGCCACTACCCCGTCATTTGTAAGCTCGAACAAAAGACAATTGCGGATTACGCCAAGTACAAGTCTTACTAGTAATACTAGCTATTCAGTAGATATTGCGGGAGGAGCCTTGCAGGATTCAACGGGTAATATATTCGCTGGTTTGAATGGAGCGACATCATGGACATTCCGGACGCTCAGCCCAGATACCAAAGCTCCGGTCATTAAGACAGCTAAAATGCACGACAATTCAACCATTCGTTTAACGTATGACAAATGGCTTAGTAGCATTAGCCCGCTGAGCAACAGTTATACTGTTACCGTTAATGGTGAGAATCGGAATGTTAGCTCTACTTACATTTCAGGTGATAGCGTAAATGTTGTACTGGATACAGGTGTGGCCGTAGGACAGGTTGTACGGATTGCTTATGCTCCTAGCACGACAGGCAATCGCGTGACTGATCAGTCTTTTAATGCTGCGGCTGCATTTGGCGCACGAGATGTAGAAAATGGGTTAGATTCCGTTATGTCGAAGCCACGTGAAGGCAATGTGTACTACAACACACTTACGCTCTATTATCCTGAGACAGTCTATATTACTTCGAGTGATGCAGCGAGACAATTCAGTGTAACGGCAGATCAATCGAATGTAGGGATTAATAGCATTTCAATCAATAATAGTTCTGTCGTGACTTTGAATCTCAGTCGCTCCATTACGGATGGCGAAGTAGTTCGTGTGGCGTACACACCAGGCTCCTGGCCTGTAAAAGATACACGTGGACAAACACTTGCAGGATTCAGTGGTTTCTATGTTCGTAACGCAATTGATACCAAACCACCTGAGTTCAAGAGTGCAGAGGTCAGTGGTAACAAATTATGGGTTCGCTACAATGAACCACTGAAAACGACAAATAAACCAGCGAATAGCCAGTACTCTGTTCTAGTCGACGGCAAGCCGGTCTTTGTAAATGATTCTGAGATTGAAGACGATCTGATTACGTTAACACTTGCCTCAGCTGTGAAGGATACACAAAATATTTCATTATCATATGTTCCTGGCGCATTACGCTTGACGGATCTGAATAATAATCCTGCAGGATATCTCAATTTAACGCCAGTAACGTATACTTACGGTAACGGAAAAATCCTGTCAGCTACGATCCAAGGAGACACGGTTCAGATTAATTTCCGAGATGCCATCCAGTCTCAGACGGCATTAACGGTTGCTCAGTTCAGTGTTGCATTGAATAATTCAAATGCACCCGTATTGTCTGCTTCTGCTTCCAACTCGGTGGTGACACTGAAATTGGATATGTCAACTGTTGGGGTAGGATCTACCACAACGTCACAGACAGGAACGGTGAGTTATGTCCCTGGCGCTGTACCCATCCGTGATATGTCCAGTGTAACTGTACCAGCATTTGGGCCACTTACATTGCAGCAGACAACCAATAATAATGGTAGTAGTAATCAGACGGCAAACCGTCCTGCTTGGTTGGCAGAATTAGATGCATCAAACTATGGTCAGCCACTACTTGTGATGAACAATAATACTGCCTCAGCTGCCGAATCTACGATGTCACGTAATAACCGTTCGACTCGTCAATTCAATATGGATGCAGCGAAATTGATTCAGGCTTTTGAATATGCTTCAACCGTTGGTAAACTTAGTCAACCCGTGGTATTCGAGATTCCAGATAGCGAAGCCTCTGCGTTTGTTGGGTTCCCATTGAATGCATTGACCCAGCTGGCTGCAAACTATCGTACAGGCACGATTGGAATAAAATATGGTGATCGCCTCTGGACGGTGCCATTATCTAATCTAGATCTAGCAGCGATGAGCCGGAGCGTGGGGACAATTGGGGCATCTACTGCAATTACGCCAATTAATACAAGCATAACAACAGGATCGAGGGGACCATTTTTCTATGTTCAGCTTGAGACAGTACCGGTACTAGCGTCAGGAACAATGGATGGAATGCTTATAAACTCAGGAGCACAGAAATTAGGTAATAACACGGATGTGTTCATGTTTGCTTTTAATAGTAATAATAATCAACGTATGGAATTGAATACTAGAAGCAATTTGTCTATGAAATTACCTACTAATACGCCTACAGCTACATCAGGGTTTACGTATATCGATCCAATTACTTTAATTTTATCCAATGTGCCTAGTTCTTTTAAAAACACTGCTGGTGGACTAGTCATCTCAGGGCAACTGAATGGCAATCAGACAATAGTTCCTGTAAATCATATTGTTAGTTATCGGGATACAGCCTCACACTGGGCGAGCGAGGTTATTAAGGAGCTTTCGGCTAAATGGATCATTAGTGCACCGAATGGTTCCTACTACCGTCCAAATGAGAACATTTCACGTGCAGAGTTCGCTGAATTAATTGCTAGAGGACTAGGATTAAATGGAGAACCAACTGCTGCAAGTCGTTTCCCTGACGTTCGCAGTGGGAGTGTCACGAGCGCCTATATTGGTGCCGCTGCTGAAGCAGGAATCATTACAGGTAATACCGATGGTACGTTCAAACCAGACCGTCCTATTACTCGTGAACAGATGGCCATCATGATGGTTCGTGCCTTGAATTACGGAGGTAAGCAAACGGTGTTGAACTCTTCATCGACGTCCATTTTAGCGAAGTTCAATGACAACAAGAAAATCCAATCCAAGGATTCTGTTGCCAAAGCGGTGCAGGAGGGAATCATTCAAGGGATGACATCGAGAACATTCGAACCCCAAGGTAATGCGACCCGTGCACAAGCTGCAGTGATGTTAAAGCGTGTATTGGATAAGTTGGGGTATTTGTAAAGGGTATAGATTAACAAGTAGTAATACGATTCAATCAAAATTAAAGCATAGAGATTAATTGATAAGAACACCTCAAGAAATTATATTTCTTGAGGTGTTCTATTTTTTTAGGTGTAGGTCTGGCTTACGTCTTAAGTATTGCTTACAGATACCCTCATAGTCTGAATATTTTTTATGTCTATATGTATGATGAATTCTTGTTATCTGAATTAAAAAAAGGAGAATAATCCCAGAAAATAAGGACCATCTTACTATTACCTAAAATTAGGAGAATGCCGATATTAATTATTCACAATCCATTTTAATATCTCTTAAGGGATTCGATGGATAAAAAACATAAAGGAGGAATTTGATTTCATGAGTTTAAAAAAAGGTTTTATTGTTTTACTGATGGCTGTATTGTTGATTGGCACCATATATCCGACAACCGGTTATGCTCTATCTGATCAATCTGATGAGATCGTCACAATGGAGGATGACATCGAGAATGTCGATGTCCTTACAGAGGATCCAGCTCTAACAGACGAGGAAAATTTGGATGTTAGAGATCCGGATGCCCACGAAGAGCCAGAAGGTGTAGACGAAGATAATAATGAGTTTGAAGATGTAGAAGGAATTTACGAAGAACCAGAGGACGTAAACGAAATTATTGAGGAACCAGAAGGTGCATCAGAGGTAACTGATGATACATACGAAGCAGATGTTTTCGCTCCGCAAGCTATGGCTCTGGCAGCTGAGGATATTTTGATCATGAACCCCGGAGATTCCTATACGTTTACGAATAACGGAAGTGCTGCAAGATCGTTAAGTACGAATGCGTCGACCTCAAGAAGCAGTGCTTACGATTATGTTGTTTATAGACCGGATGGGAGTATTATGGGCGAAAATATGAACTCTATTAACAATTTGTCAGTAGGGTCAGGTTATACAGCTGTAATTACCTCAACGGGGCAAAATCCGTTTACAATGACAGTCCGTTCAGAGTTTTCTTATAGCGTCTCAGCCAACCCGGCCATGCTTAGGGTTACTCTATCCAATGGAGAGAGTTATCGCTATTTTAATAATGGCACACAGTCAAGAGTCTTAAGTGCCGATACTTCCACAGCTCAGGATAGGAGGATAGACTACGCTTCTTATAAAGAAGATGGTAGTCTAGTGACTTCAAATTTCCAAACGACCGGGAAACCTTCACTTGCAGCAGGAAACGAAATGATTATTACTGGTGCTGGTTCACAGCCTGTTAGTGTTGGATTTCCCTACGAAGTTTATAGCGGTGAGTGGACCGATGAGCCAGCGTATACTCGAGTGACACTTAGCCAAGGCGAAAGCTACCAATTCACCAATATTAGTGCTAAGTCCGATGCGCTTCAAAGCGATGGTTCCACCAGAGATAAGCATGATTATGTCGTTTATCTTCCAGATGGCACGGAAAGTTCCACTGGTACGAATACATCCACTAAGCCTACGGTAGCTGCTGGGAGAACCGCTATAGTGACCTTGGTAACAGCAACACCGGTAACATATGGTGTGCCGTATCGGACATTTGATGTTCAGAAAGCTGGTGGTGACGCCATTACTCGAATTACCGTTTATCCCGGTGAATCCGTGATTTTTCGGAATAACGGTTCCTTGGCCAATCCGATAAAAAACAATGCAAGCAGTTCCAATGGAGCCGTTTTTGATTATGTCCTGTATACAGCAGAAGATATTGTTCATTCAGATGGCTTCAACAAAACTACGAATCCGACCATTCGTTCTCAAGGTTATGCAGTCGTGACTGTAGCTGGTCAAGTTCCGATTGAGTTTAGTTACACGGATGATTTCTCCGTTGAAGAAAGCATGGAACCTGCCTACCATCGGGTAACACTGAATCAGGGAGAAAGTGTGACATTTTGGAATAACAGTACTGACCGAGAGTATCTCGACAGTGATGCGTCCGTCAGCCAAGGACGGTTATTTGATTACGTAACATATTACCCGGACGGTACTGAGCGGAGCACAAGAAAGGCAACGGCAGTTAGTCCTGTTGTCTTTTATGGAAATAAAGCTGTAGTTACGGGTGTATCTGCGAAGCCTGTAACCATAGGTGCAATTTATACGATTTTTGATGTAGAGGATCGACCGAATGAAGCGCTCAGTAAAATTACTGTGTCACCAGGCCAGTCGGTCAAATTCCATAATGGGGGTTCACTTAGCAACCCGATCCGCAGTAACGCCAAAAAAATAGGTGCAATGTTTGATATTGTCGTGTATAAGGCAGACGGCAGAGCACATAGCGACAAATTCAATAGCAATGTAAGTCTCGCTACCATTCCTTCTGGTGGTGAAGCCATCGTTACCGTAGGTGGAAGTACACCTGTGTTATTTGAATATACGGATGACTTCTCTGTAGTGGATAGCCAGGAACCGGCATATCTACGTGTAACGTTGAACAAAGGTGAAAGCTATGCTTATACCAACATAAGCTCTGATTCGAAGAGGCTACGAAACGATGCTTCCAGCAGTGCGGGGCGAGTGTATGATTACACGATTTACAACGTAGATGAAACAGTATCGAGCAGTAGATCAGCCACAGCAATCGAACCTCTTGTCCTGGGTGGCAAAAAAGTTGTTGTTACCAATGTCTCAGATCAACCCATCACGTATGGTGGCATTTACCGTGTTTTCCGTGGACAAGATGATCAAGTGCCTTCACCAGAAACGGAAATTACAATTAATCAAGGACAGAGCGCAGTATTTACGAATCCGAGTGCACAACCCGCACAGGTTAACCGAGTTGGAGTAACCGATTCTATTGTGGATTTCGTAGTCTACGAAGCAAACAATAAATATCAGTATTTAGTGGTAGGCTCAAGTCTTGATACATGGGAAATTCCAGCGGGTGGAACACTTGTCGTCACTGTAATATCTTCAGAACCGGTAACCATTCAATATACCGTTCCTGTGACAGCTAGCCCTAGTCAGGAGCCAGCGCTCATCAAACGAAGTTTGGAGCCAAATACCACAATGTTGTTCTCGAACTCATCAACTTATTCATCAGTGCTCTTTACATCTCATGTAGAAGCACTAGCCTATGATTACGTTATACGGGATCAGAACCAAGTGGTTGTAAGGGAAGGTAAGAATGCGGTAGGGTCACAACACATACCTGGAAAGTCTAATATTCAGGTGCATAATCAGTCGTCCCAATCGCTGAAATTTGTAGCTCCTTACCGTCATTTTACGGTCAAAGAACCAGAAGTCGAGTTTCTGACGTTGTATGAAGGTTTGGAAACAGCGCTGCCTGATAAGCAACAAGGAAACGTGTACTATCGCTTTAATCCTTACGGTACTGGTAAGTATCGAATAGCGATTAAAGAGTCAAAAGATTTTTCCGTTGAGCCTTGGCTTGAGTTATATACAGATAAGGAACTAAGCAGTCGATTAGCTGCTTCAGTCGAACAGGAGCAGGTGTATGGGGAACAGTATACCGTGCTGGAGTGGGAACTCGAAGGTGGACAGAACTATTATCTGAAGTTAGGCGAGAAGGATGGGAAACCAGTCCAAGGTGAAATTAAAGCAGCGGAAATGATCATGCGAAGTGATAACAGCTACGAATACGGCTATGGCAATCAACTGCTTAAAGTAGTTTTATTTACAGGAGATCAAATTGTATTTGAGTATGACCGTAATGGTAATTTGACGAAACGAACGAAGAAAATCTTCCCGTTTAACTAAACGATTCTCTATAACTAGGTTGAGGTGATGAAGTGTTTAAGAAAATAACGATTATTTGGTTATGTGCGACTTTGATTTTTAGTGGACTTGCTTCTTTTGGATACGGAGGACAAGCAGCAGCAGCAGAAGGTAGGGATTCCCTCCCTTCCGCTACCTACGTTACAATCCATAGTTTACAAGAGCAATTTGGAGTTAAAGAAGACTGGATTGAACAGAAACTAGATCAAGGGTACTCGTTGTATCAACTGTACAAAGCTTTACAGACAGACCGTACAGGCGGCGAGACTGCTGAGAAATGGCTGAGAATACAAGAAATCAACGAACCGATTCAAATGGAGGGACTGCTCCCTTCCAGATCAGCGCTGTCTGAGTCATCGCAGTTAAATACATTTTCAATGAATGCGGTTGAAGATGAAGAATCAGGTACCGGGACGACTATAGACCAAACAGGTCTGGATCATGTTGATCTTCGCGATGATGCATCGCTGTATATGGCGTCTTATGGAGCCGAATCAATCTCTGCTACTACAGGGGAGATGATGATTCAGAGCACTGACCTTTCTCTGCCTGGACTCATTCCGTTTAATCTAACACGTATCTATGATAGCGCTAGAGCAAGTGGACAACTTGGTGTTGAATATGATGAAACGACACAAACGTACTCCAATGTGGTTACGCCACGTAAGGAAGAACTTTCTGCTGGATTAGGGCAAGGCTGGCGTTGGGACATCCCTTATATGGAGACGCGCGGAGATAATCAGTATATTCTGATTCCTGGCGTGGGGTATTACCGCTTAAACGCAAACCTGGAACTGGAAGGTTACGTATGGAATGACTTAACCATTAAGCGAGATACGACCGTTACTGTTAATGGCGTATCTAGCAGTTACCGTCTATCCATCCGTAACGGCTACGATTATCTTCTTAATGAAGCCGGGGAACTGTTGCAAATTACAGACGGCTACCGGAATAATGTGAATTTTCACTATACGACTTTGAATGGAAATCAAGTGATTTCAAAAATTGTAAATAGTGAGGGTCAATCACTGACATTTGCTTATGACAATCTGAAGGTTACCGTACAACTAGCTGGAACAGATCGGAAAGTAACCTATACACAACGTGAAGACGATGGGATCCGTATTTTGCGAGAGTTTACGGATGCATTAGATCGGACAACCACGTATACGTACTATTATCCAGAATCCAAATTTAACTTTTTACCTGAATTGCAAAGCAACCAGAATGCTCAGGGTGTAATGCATACAGCATTGCTATCACGTATTACAAGCCCTTCATCAGCTATAACAGATTATGCATATATTCCTGCTTTGAAGCAGATCGGTGAAGCTTCCTCTCATTTCGTATTTAAAGTCAGAGAGAGAAAGAGTCATTTTAGTACAACAGATGGTGAAGGCTTCCTAGGCAAGGTTAACTTTGAGTACTCTGAGGAAGATCTTGAGAGCTATGGTCAATCTGCATCATGGACAACGAAAGTGAACGCAGAGAACACTGTAGATACTTGGATGTTTTCCAAAACGTTTAACGCTGCGGCGCATCCAGATTTGGTTTATGCAGATAAGCACATGTTAACTGGAGAGGACACAACTTTTTCCACGGAGTTCCAGTATGACAGTCAAACGAAGCGGAACCTTCCCATTCAAATGACAGAGTGGGTTAGTGAGGGTGGCCGTAATGGCGAAAAACTGAGCAAAACTTACACATATGATGAGAACGGAATGGTAACTTCCGAAAAGCTTAGTACGGGGCAAGAATCAACGTATGCGTATGAAACAGGAAGAATGCCGTACCATTGGATCAAGCCTATTCGATCGACAACCAAGATTAATAGTTCATTGGAGAGATACACCGAAACAACATATAACGGCCAAGGCACCGTCTTAAAAAGTACAACTAAAAATGGGTACGGTGGACAGCTACTCTCTGAATCGGAATTGAAGCTAGACAGTAAAGGAAGAGTGGTAAGTACCACAGATAAGGGCGGCTATCTGGCAAAAGACAGCGTTACAACACTAAGTTATGATACGAACGCGGGACATTTAGTCCAATCGGAAGCTATAGTTGTAAGTGATATTGCTGGGAAAGCTGAATCATACGTAAACTCCTATGAGTATAATGGTGCCAGTGAATTGACCAAAACAACAGATCCTTCAGGTGAAGAAGAAGTGTATCAGTATGATCAAGCAGGACGGATCCTTCAGTTTATACATGCCGATGGTACCAAATCAATGACATCCTATGATGATACCAAAAATATCATTATCAATACTGCACCAGACGGTATAATTACCAGAGAGCAGTACAATCCATTGGGTTTATTGGTTGAAGAACAAACAGCAGAAGCTACTTACAAGTATGCCTATGATCGTGAAGGTAATGTTACAGCTGTTGAAGATGCAGAAGGTAATGTTACAAGATTAGTAATTGATGCATTTGGACAAACGACCAAGACGCAGTACCCAGATGATTCCACCTCAACGACAGCCTATAATCTTGTCGATCAGATGGTAACCTATGAGGACGCGGCTGGTAACAAAACCCGAGAGAAGAAGGATTTATTAGGCCGCTTGACAGTGATGGAAGAATATAGAAATGGTGCATACGTTCCATTACAACAAAACGAGTACGATCTGGACGGAAACGTAATAGCATCCATTGATGGCAACGGAGAGCGGACGACTTATACGCACGATGCCATTGGACAGATAACAACTGCGACAACACCAAAAGAAGAAACAAGTCGCTATTTCTACAGCAATCAAGGTCAAGTAACGCAGGTGGTATCGCCGAACGGACAGACGGTAACCAAACAGTATGATGAATTGGGAAGATTGATCAAGCAGACACCTCCTGTTTTGGATGGTTCTGCAACCAGCTACTATTATGATAAACGAAGTAATCTGATCAAAAAGCAGGATCGACTGGGAAAAGTAACAGAATATACGTACAACAGTGACAACATGCTCACTAGCATGAAGGCACCGGATACGAGCGTATCCTATACGTATGATAATGTTGGACGCAGAACATCAATGACTGACGATCATGGCAAGACCACTTACAGTTATCAAGTATCAGATGGTATGTTAGATGGATTAACATTTCCAGATGGAACACAGCTGAGTTATGAAAGTAATACCCAGCAACGATTAGGGTATACCTTGACAGATGCAAAAGGACAAGCATTGCGTGTTCACGGTGAAGTAGATGCTATGAGCCGGGTAACTTCCATGGACATTACCTCAGGAACAACACTTATGGATCGTATGACGTTCAGTTATGCACCAAACAGCATGTTGGAAAAATTATCTTTTGGTAAAGGACTTAGTACAAGTTACCAGTTCAGTGGATATGATCTATCAGGAGTTACGATCTCTCAAGGTACATCCACAGTTCGGCAGTTTACCTATGAATATGACGGAAACAAAAATATCACATCCCGGACACAGAACGGAGAGGCCGATCAGTATACGTATGATGAACTGAGTCGGATTCAGACCGAAACCGGTACACAGCAGGAAACATACACATACGACTCTAATGGTAATCGGTACAGCACCGGAAGTGGTAAGGTATACGGGCTGAAAGATGCGCAGTACACATATGACAGCCAGAACCGCCTGATTAAAGCAACAGGTGAAGGCAAAACGGTGACCTATAGCTACAACGGAGATGGGTTGTTGTATGAACGTACTGAAGGCGAGCAGACGGCTCGGTATTATTATGATGAAGAAGCCAAACTGATGACTGAAGCAGTTGTAACATCCGGCAAGGCAGAGCTTACTTATGCTTATATCTATGATTTGTATGGACAGCTATGGGCACGACAAGACAAACAAACAGGTAAACTGGAATACTACCAGTTAAACGGGCATGGAGATGTCGTAGGTCTTGTTGACGATACAGGCAAGGTTCTGAATAGTTATACTTATGATATCTGGGGTGGACCGTTAACAACAGAAGAAAATGTGCCAAATATACTTCGCTATGCAGGGGAGTATTGGGATGAGACAGTTGGGCTACAATATCTGCGAGCTCGCTGGTATGACCCAGGCATGGCACGATTTATCGGTGAGGATACGTACGAAGGGGAACTAAATGATCCGCTGAGTTTGAATTTGTATTCGTATGTGCATAACAATCCGTTGAAGTTTGTAGATCCAAGTGGACATGCGCCGATTGTAGGTGATAGTCCATATGATACTGTCCCGCCAAATACTGCTAATGAGTATACAGTATATGTAACAAAAAAACAGTTAACTCAGCTGGGATTTCAAAATATAACAAATAACATGGTGAAAGACTTAAATGTTACGTTAGGGACATTCGATATAACAACTAAAGAGAGGATTAGTCATTTCCTATCACAGGTTATGCAAGAATCGGAATTGGGAAGATGGACTACTGAACTGGGTGGCAAAAAGTATTTTTCTAAATATGAACCTAGAACCAAATTAGGTAAACAACTTGGTAATACTGAAAAGGGCGATGGTTATAAATTTAGAGGCGCAGGATATATACAAATGACAGGTAGATATAACTACCAACGTTTTGCGGACGCTATGGGTGACTCCAAAATAATGAAAATAGGTGCTGAATACGTTGCTGAAAATTATGCATGGCGAGCAGCAGGATTTTGGTGGGATGATAACAATTTGAATAAGCTAGTGGATTCAGGTGCTTCAGTTACCCAAGTAACAAAGCGAGTTAACGGTGGAACAAATCATCTTGCCAATAGAAAAAAATATTATGCACTTGTTAAGAAAACTCTACGCTAGTGAGAGACTTATTACTTGAACTGGAGATGAAACGACATGAAACATTGGATGTTGATTATAATACCATTTTTACTACTAATGTCCTGTAATCAGAAAGCTGAGGTGCACTCGGAGCAAGCAAAAAATAGTAATGATACGAGTATAAAAAAAAGTTACAAAGTTGAAAGTAATAACTACTCTAAAAATAATATTAATATTAAATACCCAAAAATAATTAACATTACAAATGGTGACAAAATAAATGCACTGATTAAAGAGGAGGCGACGAGAATAATTAATTCCTATTCAGAAGAGAAAGATCATCTTGATATAAATTATCTGATTATGCTTAAAAGTAACGATTTAATAAGTATTCAATACACTGGGTCAGCATTTACTGAAGGAGCAGCCTATCCTTTAAATGTTTTTTACACATCTAATATTGATATAAATAAAGGATCGAGAGTTAAATTAATTGATTTAATTGAGGTTAATGAAGCATTCGTAGAAAAATTTAAAGAAGGAGATTACAAAAGTTATAATGAGGATTTGAATTTGTTAGATAATGGAGTCATAACAGAAGTCTTGAGTGGATCTAATAGTATAGATTTAATAAGTTATTTTAAACAATCAGATGAAGTAGGCCAAGTAAATGATTCAGGTACATTTAGTTATATCACTCAAGATGCCATTGGAGTAAGTATTTCAGTTCCGCATGCGCTAGGTGATCATCTAGAAATGGAAATTAGTTTTTCGAATTTATTAGATAACATTAAGAAGGGAAATAAAGCTTTATTGGGAATCATGGCAGAAAAATAAAAAGTATGATATGAGTTTGTCTAACTTGGGAGGAGGATACTATTGAATTGAGACCAACGGTAAATTAGGAAACGGTGGTACAGCAGATTTTGTTAGAAAACAATTAAAATATAGATTGAACCCTGGTAAATCAGATCTATTCAAAATGTTTCTAGATATGTTTCCTATATTTAAAGCGACCTATTAAGAATATATCTCAGATTATGACGAAGAGTTAGCGCACATTTTTCTTGGAGATAACATCAATGAAGAGATAATTAAGGAATTAGAAAAGGACTCGTCCAACAGTATAGTCGGAAAATATTTTGAATTTTTTGAGAAAATCGCAGAAGAAAGGGATCTTTACAGCAGGCAAGTTTTAACAACTACAATTTTGGCTAGAATTGGCGATGATCTAAATATTTATAAGGAAGCACAAAAATATATGGGTATGTGTTAGAAGTTTTGAATAGGAGAGTTGTATTTTCTCCTAGAACTATTCTATTTACTCTACTTTATTTAAGTATTATTCCAAAAATAGTAAGTATACACTTAAAGAAGATGCTCCCTGCACTGGAAAGGGAGCATCTTCGAATGGATGGGATTATCTCCAAAACAACGGTCATCTCAGAAAAATATAGGTATATACCAATATTCCTCCATAAACCCAAAATGTCGAAGTTGAAAATCTAAGAATGAGAGAGAAAACAGGCGAAAACATTACTTTTTAGTGGGAGGGATATATTTGAGCTTTATATATTTCAAAAACTTTCATAAAGTTGATTATGACGATGCTGCATCCATGATATTCAATTGTTGCACTGAAAATGATGAAGTTCTATTCGCGTATATTGAGAGTAATTTAGAAGAGGAATCAGAAGGAAATAAGCATTTCATTAATATGAATCAAATGATTGTGAGCGATGAATGGATTTTTCCTGGAGAAAATCTGGGCTATGTTAACAATATCGTTTGGTATAGAACTAAGACTGAAGTTGAAATTAAGCGTGCAATGCAGATTGACAATTTCTTTAGATGTATCATTCTATCCAAAGATGCGCCTTTGGCTCAGTTTGATTATTTAATGTATATGGTCGAAGATGATGATACACCAGTTCTATGTGTCTATGACCAAAAAACAGACTTTAAAGATAACGTGTTACCTAAGATAAAGTGCTATTTGAAGGAATCAAATATAGAGACATAACATTTTGATTTTTTGGATGAATTGAGCACAGTATAACGTTTCTGAACAAAGTCGCTATTGTAGCGGCTTTGTTTGAATTGAGAACAAATGCCCTTAATCAAAAGTAACTAAAGGTGGGATTAGGTGGATACTATAGAATTGAAATAATGGATTGTTGAGAGGATTTAGATGACTATTTAAGGATATTTAAGTAGAACAAAACATGCCTTAAGGTATATTTATTTGTGCTCGTATAAAGTACATTCTAAAAGAAACCTAAGCAATTCGTATAAGCTGCTGTCTGTAATTCACAGGCGGTAGCTTTTTTTGACTTCCAATACAACCTCAATCTTAGGGATGGGCGTAACTTTTTTCTGAAATAGAAGTCTATTAATAGAAGAGTATACTAGAGATCTAGCCTTTTTCTGCAATTTGGTAGAGAGGTGCAATCTCTAAGATTGATATACAAGATGGGAGAGACGTTTCGAACATGCTGGGGAAACGCGAGAAACAGCTGGTAGACGTTAAAGGTAGTAAGGCGAAGAAATGGATGATCGTGACGCTGGCAGGCGTAATCTGGATTGCACCGGTTATGGATGTAGGACAACAGGTCTTGTCTGGAACCTCATGGCAATCCGTGGCTGCAGCGGCATCTACAAATACAACGAAGCTGGGTGAGGAAATCCTCACTTCCGGTGCGAAGCTAATGAAATACAGATATACAACAACACGTTCAGGCTCCAAGGTGAACGTTCTGGCCGACGTTATCCAAGTGGATCTACAGAATCCGTATGTGAAGCTGGACGTGATGACAGGTAAAGGTGGCACGCTGAATACGAAACAGAGCACGGGCGGTATGGCGAAGGAAAATGAAGCAGTCGCTGCGGTAAACGGTGATTATTTCAACGTATCGGGTGAGCTTGCACCGATTGGTGGACAAGTATCGGATGGCGTTCTGATCTCTACACCTTCTGAGTTGTCAGGTATGTATGCTCTCACAGTAACCAAAGACGGCAAGCCGATGATTGATGAATATTCTTTTGATGGCTCGGTCAAGGCAAGTGATGGTTCAACCTTCGCTCTGCGTGGGATAAATAAAGAAGACTATACAGTTGAATCCGGCGCAGTGAAATACAGTCATGCGAACTCCATGTATATTTATACACCAGCCTGGATTTCGGATAAACGTCCAAACGACCCTTCCACCACACCAACTGAGGTGCTTGTACAGAATGGTGTGATCACTCAAATATCGGATAAAAAAGCACTGAGCATGAAGGTGCCAGCGGATGGATTTATTTTGCGTGCTCATGGAACCGCAGCAACTTGGATTATGAGTCATTTGTCGGTTGGACAGACGCTTACTGCGGACTACAAACTGAAAGCCAAAACGACAGGACAAACGGTTGATCCTAGTAATCTGGATATGATGATTGGTGGACACACCATTCTCGTGAATGGGGGCAAAGCGGCGGCATTTTCGCGTAATATCGCTTCATCTGGTATCGGTGGTATTCGTGCAAGAACAGCAGTGGGATACTCGCAGGATGGTCGTTACGTGTACATTATTGCTGCAGAGAAAAACAGTAACAGTAGCGGCATGTCGCTAAATGAACTGCAATCCTTCATGACCAGTATCGGCGTATGGAAAGGCATGAACCTGGACGGCGGCGGATCTACTACGATGGTTACCCGTCCACTGGGAGAACAATCTGCAGGTCTTACCTTCAACACGGAGTATGGTACGGAGCAACGTCAGGTTGTTAATACGCTGGGGGTATTCTCTACGGCTCCAGAAGGTAAACTGAAAGGTTTCGCCATTAGCGGCAGCAAAACATTGTTAGTGGGTCAGCAGGGAACGTATACGTCCAAAGGCTATGACACGTACTACAATCCAATTGCAACAGGAGATCTTAACTTCTCATGGAAGTCGAGCAACAATAGCATTGTTAATGTGAGTAATGGTGTGATCAAAGGCGTGAAGCCAGGAACAGCTACGCTGACCGCATCAAGCAATGGCGCTTCTTCTTCCATTAAAGTTACCGTACTCGGTGGAAACGAACTTGCTTCCTTGAAGGCAGGATCAGGGCTTGGCTCACTGAAAGCAGGATCAACGATATCGATCCCGGTTACCGCACAGACGAAAGATGGACAGAGCGTAACGGTTCCAGCAGATTCACTGACTTGGGAATTTGTCGGATTCAAAGGTAAGGTTGCAGGAGATCAGTTAACCGTATCTTCAGTCAATTCTGGTGCACAAGTCGGTTATGCGATTGGTCGTTATGATGGCTATAGCACAGTTGTTGTTCTTTCTGCTGCTGCAAGTGAGACGATGTGGGAGAATTTTGAGAACGTGAATTATCCAATTAACTTCACTACGAATGCAGCAGGTGTGATTGGTTCAGCGACCATTGTCAATGGAACAGGCGAGAAGTCAGGTTCCAAGGTGCTTGAACTGGGCTATGATATGACCGCAGGAACAGGTAAAATGTATGCTTATGCACAACTCAACGGTACAGTTGGTAGAGAAGTATCTGCGGCGGCAACCTCCATGTCCCTAGATGTGATGGGTGATAAGAGCTTGAACTGGCTTCGTGCAGAGTTCACCGATGCGAATGGCAAAACCGTCTATGCTGATCTGGCAAAGGCAATTGATTGGACAGGTTGGAAGAGAGTGAATGTCGATCTGAACGGTCTGAATATCGCTTACCCAGCGAAGCTGAAGCGAGTGTACGTGGTTAATGTGGAAGAAGGTCAGGACGAGCGTGCGATGACAGGTAAGGTTGCTTTTGACAACATCGCCTTCACAATGCCTTCTAAATCAAGCGAGGTTGGACTGCCGACGGGCACAGCTTCCTTAGTGCTTGGACAGAAGTCGATGACCGTTAACGGAACGAAGAAAGCGATCGATGCGGCACCTGTATTGAAAAATGGAACAACGTATGTGCCAATTAAGCATGTACTGGATGCATTTGGCGGACAGGCGAGCTGGGATAGCAAAAATCAACGCATTACTGTATTGCGTGGTGGAAAGTTGATTGATCTGGTGGTTGGTCAGAAAGAATTCATTATTAATGGCAAAAGACAGAGTGCAACTGTAGCTCCTTATGTATCAGGGGGTAGGACTTTAGTCCCTCTTCGTCTCGTTTCCGAGCAACTTGGATTGACTGTAAAATGGGAACAGAAAACGAAGACCGTTACCATCTCATCGTGATATGGTATGATATATACCGGAAACGATAGAAATGGAGTCGAACAAACGTGGATTTACAAGCCGATGCCATAGACCGCGTCATAAAAAACGCCATACAAGTCATGGAAAACAGCAAATATCAAATGTTCGAAATCATGGACTCGACGCGTGACGAGCTCAAGACCCTCAATGAAGAGCTGAAGTCTGTTCTGAAGGAGGCGGCGGAAACGATCGAGAAAGTAGATCAATTGGAGCTGAATTACCGCCGCTCCCGGATTCGGCTTACCGAGGTGAGCCGTGACTTCGTCCGCTATTCCGAGCATGATATCAAACAGGCGTATGAGAAAGCGACACAGTTGCAGCTGGATCTGATGATTTATCGTGAGAAGGAAATGTATCTCAAAGCCCGCCGGGATGATCTGCAGAAGCGCGCCAAAAATGTGGAGGCTTCCGTAGAGCGAGCCGAGACCATCGGTTCCCAAATGGGTGTTGTCTTGGAGTATCTGTCAGGTGAGCTGGGTCAAGTGACCCGGATTATCGAATCTGCCAAGAATCGACAAATGATAGGTTTGAAAATAATTTTGGCCCAGGAAGAAGAGCGGAAACGTATTGCACGTGAGATTCATGACGGGCCTGCGCAGATGCTTGCTAATCTAGTGCTTAGGACGGAAATTGTAGAAAGAATGCTCATTAAGCAGGATTTTAAGATGGTCCAGGCCGAAATAGTAGATTTGAAAGGCCAGGTTCGTTCCAGTCTTGAAGAAATGAGAAAAGTAATCTTCAATCTGCGTCCAATGGCACTGGATGACCTGGGATTAATTCCAACGCTTCGTAAGTATGTGCAGGATTTTGAAGTAAAAACAAAAATCCGCGCGCTTTTTGAAACCAGAGGCAAGGAACACCGTTTATCTTCTGCCATGGAGGCTGCGATCTATCGTCTCGTGCAGGAGGGGCTGTCCAATGCGGCCAAGCATGCTTATCCCACTTATGTTGTAGTGGAAATTACATACCAGGCTCAGCTCGTCAAAATTGTCGTTCAAGACAATGGGCTTGGGTTCAAACCGGAGCTTCTTGCGCAGAAAAGCAAGGATCATACCCACTTCGGTCTGATTGGGATGAGAGAGCGGGTTGAACTGTTAGAAGGAAGAATAGAGATCGAATCGGGCGAAAATCAAGGAACCAAAATCGTGATTCATATCCCGACAAACGTGGATAAGGGAAAGGAGTAGCAGGATGGAAAACCGTGATACTGGTAAAACATCAATTAAAGTTCTTTTGGCTGATGATCATCAGCTGTTCCGTGAAGGGCTTAAACGAATTTTGAATATGGAGGACGACATTGAGGTCATCGGTGAATGTGGCGATGGGATTCAAGTGCTCGAATTCTGCAATCAGGAGAAACCAGACATCGTCTTGATGGATATTAACATGCCAATCGAGAACGGGGTTGAAGCGACAGAGAAATTGCGTGAGCTGTTCCCGGATGTCAAAGTGATTATTTTGTCGATCCATGATGATGAGAGCTATGTATTTGAAACGCTTCGTAAGGGAGCTAACGGATACTTGCTGAAGGATATGGAGGCAGAGTCTCTAATTAATGCAATTCGTTCGGTTCATGAGGGACATGCATTTATCCACCCTAAAGTAACAGGGAAATTGATTATGCAATTGCGTCGTATGACGTATCTGAATGAAACCGGTGCGATGAGTGAGGGAACATCCAAAGAGGCAGGCGTGAAGTTTGTCGCTGGCGATAATAACCCATTGACTCGTCGTGAGGCTGAAGTATTGCGTCTGATGGCCGAAGGTAAGAGCAATAAAATGATTGGTGAGTTCTTGTTCATCAGTGAAAAAACCGTTAAAAACCATGTCAGCAGCATTCTGCAGAAGATGGAAGTGGATGACCGTACACAGGCTGTTATCAACTCGATCAAATATGGTTGGGTTACGCTCTAATCTTTATTAATGAAAAGAAGTATCTATGTACGATGAAATAAATGTTGAATATAGATTACTGTTCACTCGCGCCTCTTCCGAATATTGGATTAGTTCGCGGGTTAATAGACTTTATTGCTGCAAATGAGCAAAGAGTAAAGGTGCAAAGAACATCTGTTCAACGTTGAGCATGGATGAGTAACGATCTAGCCTGTCATTTGTCTCCAGCGTCGATCGGGGATAAGAGGTTGTTCAAGAAAGTATCTTGGAATACGCGAGATGAGCGATGTGAGTCTTCAGATATGCAATTGTAACCCTTCGTAGTGTGCGGCATATACTGCTGTATACAGGGATGTTCGCCATGGGTGAGCATAACCTTCCGAGGAGGTGCAGTTGCCATGGTTGCTCATTTGACTATGATTCTGCTCATATACTTCCTGGCGGCAGTGGCCGTTCATGCGATACACCAGCGCCATCTATCCCGTCCGGAAACCGAAGGCTTCGAGCAGATTCTGCTCATTCCTTCTAACCAGGAACATCGGATTGAAGGTATTGTAAGGGCACTTTGCCGGGAATTGGTCTACCGTGGAAAAAGCTTCACGATGACGGTTGTCGCTGAACGTAAGGAATCGGAGACGGTTCGTATTATTGAGAAGTTAATGCTCAGGCAAGGCATGGAGCTATCGTACCTGTCTGCTGTCCCCTCTGATGTGGAACGGGCTCTACAGACCGAGAAGCAAGGGGTTCGCTTAATTGACCTACGTGATTCTAAGATTTGAACAATGTTGTGACCTGAAGTAATCAGGTGTGTATAGATCCGCAGAAAAGATTACAGCCCTAGGCTGTAGTCTTTTTTGTAATTGTAGTAATTGTAGTCAAGGTTGCTATTAAAATGGAAATGGGTTTTTATGCAATCTATGGATATTGCGCTAAAGAATTGGATGTTGCAGAGCAAAAATACATCGGAATGATTCGATTTAGATCGGTTGTACAATGGACGCTCTAAGGACATGTGCTTTTTGACTTGCTGATATCCAATTGCTATAGACTCATTCGAACTCGGAATTCTTAACTTAAAAGTATAGACGATTTCTTCTGGAAAAAGTTTCGCATAATGATTAGAAAGATTCTCGTTATTAGAGGAATGCAAGGAAGTGTTGTATATGGTGAATTGACTCCAATGAATGAAGGATATTCATAGAGGCATCTTTGCCGAATATATGTTTTGCGAATATATGATCTACCTCTTAGTAGCTTGCTTCTTAGTAGTTGTCTTATTGTATAAGGATGTGAGAGTTGACCGGTGGTAGCAATGTCCATATAATTACTTATTATGGATATCAATTAGAATGTATACATATATGCGGAGTGGACGAATTACTGGGATGAAAGGGTTGAAGCAGTCTTTGATTAGTTTCTTGGTATTGCTCGGTATGATCATTGGTGGCTTAGGTGTTGATCCAAACACAACAATTGCCGACGTTGTTCATATGGATGAAGTTGCTACAGATGAGCAATTGTCCGTAGATGATTGGGAAGGGCAAGATGTTTCGGATATATATGGTACCTCACCTGAAACGACATTTAGGTTTATGTATAATGGACGTATGCTTGAGCCTGGAGAGTCTATTCTTGTATGTACTGCCGCACCAGGGTATACATGTCCTGATACGGATGTAGAACAGGAATAGAATAACGAGTGTTTAAAATAATGGACATGAAGCACATGTGCCGGCAAGTCGCCGGAGAGCATGTGCTTTTTTTGCGTTTTATTGAGATGTGAGAGCGATATCTGAATTTATGTTATTGACCTTCGTTTGATTTTTATTTATGATCATCTATATATAGGTTATAAACACTAAAATTTGGATTTTTTAGTTGCCCGGGAGGTGTTTTCTTTTGGATACTGCTAATTCTATTCGGCAGGAATTAATGCAGCATATGAAAAAAAACAACATGAATTTATCTCAATTTGCTGAGATGTCGGGTATCAATTCGGGTACATTAAGCCGCATATTACATGGAGATCGGGCTATATCGATGAACCAGCTTGTTGGAATAACAGCTGGAATGAGGCTTCCTGAAGACTATTTTTTTGATGATTACATAGAAGAATGTTTTGCATTCTCCGTCTCGATTAGACGGATTCGGCCTTTTATTTTTCGCTGTGCCGAGTTAGATCGACTAGATTGTATTGAACAGGCCGTGAATCGTTTAATAGATGACCTATCCTATGTTTCTATTCTTTTCGATATAGCAGAAGAATTGTTTAGAAGCCATAAAAGGTTAGCAGCTAGAATTTTATATCGTACTGTAAGTGAAGCTGAGAAGTATCAGCATTCGGAGCGACTTGCTCGTTGTCATTACAGATTGTTTGAAATTGAATTGGGATCGGACATGGAACAAAATTTGCTTGCGGCAACACAATTCGAATTATATGTGAATCGTTTAGATGAAGTGGATCAACTTGATGCGATGAAGAAGCTCATGCATGTTTTTGGTATGGTACACAAATGGGATAAGGTAGATTGCCTCGGTAGGGATATGCATCGTATTGCCACAGTTCAATATGAATTGAATCAACGATCTAAACGGAAAGAGGAAGTGGGGCGACGAACGGAGCGACCACTGTACTACTATATTCTATATAGTCTGCTGGCTCGTTCTACTGCTAGTGAAGAATGTGGGGACTACAGCAGAGCTCTGGAATTCACTCGTTTATATGCTAACGGGGAGAGCTGGGTACACGAAAAAGATGAAGAGGCACAACGTATAGTTGGACAATTCGCTGACTGGGCAGTTGCCAATGCCTATCTGTATCGTTTGATGTCGGGTGAAGTTCATATTATGGATGAGTACGTTGATTACATAACATCACGAGAAGATGAAATATTTGTTGGGGTACGTCACATTGTTCAAATAGCTAATCAATATGATTTGAATATAGACCATATCTTGGAACGTTTTGCGGCTTACATTCCAAATTCCAGTGAGAGGGCGGAGATTGGAGAATACCAACCAGCTATTATAGAAGAGGGATATGCTCAATTTCTCAGTGATCTTGCTGTATACCACTTCAAACAGAGTGAGGATCCATCCCCTGCAATAAAACATATTCTTGAAGGTTTGCAGGTATCTATTAGAATAAATAGTGGCAAGAATATAATTACCTGTATGACGTTGTTTGAGGAATGCAGAGCGTTTGCGAGTGTTGAAGAAAAAAATGAATTCAAAAAATTATCAGGTGAGGTGCATCTACTAAATGCGAAAAAAAATGTCGTTCTTCTTGCTTCTTTGTAGTGTCGCGATAGTTACATCAACCCCCTCCGTAGTTCATGTGTTGGGGCATGGTTGGGGCACATAAATATGGATAACGTGCAGTGTGTGGCAGCACATACGATACACCACACTATCTAACGGTCTTAGAATACATTTTAACAATGGACATGAAGCACATGCGCCGGGCAAATTGCCGGGATTGCATGTGCTTTTTTTGCGTCTTAATTTGGATGTAAGTTTGGTTGATTGGGTTGTGACGATAGAAAGGGGAGAACTTGGTGAGAGTGGCGTTGTATGTGTGTAGGGTAGAGCTCGGATGGAACATGATGTTGTCGTTGGACGTTCGTGTGGATGCGAGTTGGTGGTTGGAGGGGGCAAGCGGCCGACGTGTGTCTCGTTGGCTATTGCTGCATGAGGCGTTACCGTTAAGTCAGGCATCGTGGATGGTAGAACATTTTCTCGAAGAGCGAGTTATGGATCAGTGGCGGGAAGGACAGTGGCAGGCTTATGTGCGTGGCAAAATAGAAGCGTATGAGCGGGCTTCCGGGGAACACGAAGCCCGGCGTAGCGCAGGCGGCGGCAGGCATGATGCTGCCGCACTGCGGGGTGGGGGAGGCGGGATGTCAGAGCCTTATCCCGCCTGGGCATGGGCTCAGCTCGAACAGGGCGCTGCCCTGCTGGCTGAGCAATTACACGGCCGCCAATTGCTGGCGGCTGAGGCAGAGGCGCTGCTGGCGGACAACGCCCCGCCGCTTGCCTCTGCCTGGCGCGCGGCTGCGCAGCTCGCGCACCTACACGGGCGGCTAAGCATCGCTGCCGCCCTGGAGTGGCCTGCCACGCGGCGTCGCCGTGCGTGGCTGGGTAGCGCGCAGAGCGCGCCGCGCTGCCGCAGATGTGGCAGCGTAGCCGAGCAGCGCGTGCCCTGCGCTGCTTGCGGCCAAGCGGCGTGCGCCTACTGCGAGGCTTGCCTCGCGCTGGGGCGCAGCCGTGCCTGTGCGCTGCTGCTGCGTAGCGTAGCGCCTGAGGCCGTGCCCGTACGCAGCGAAGCATCGCGTGGCACGGCCGGTTTTTCCACCGGCGGCGATCTGAGTCGGTGGGGGCTTAGCCCTGCGCAGAGCGAGGCGGCTGCCGCAGCGCTGGCGTTTTTGGCTCAGCCACCCGCAGGGGGTGAGCCGGGAAGGTTTTTGCTGTGGGCTGTGACAGGAGCGGGTAAGACGGAAATGATCTTCCCACTGCTGAACCACATCTTGGAGTGTGGTGGTCGGGCACTCGTCGCTACACCGCGCAGGGACGTTGTATTGGAGCTAGCTCCGCGACTTGCCAAGGCATTTCCAGACATTTCGCTCGCGACACTCTATGGCGGCAGTACCGAACGTTGGAAAGACGCCCAGCTCACCTTGGCGACCACGCATCAACTCATGCGGTTTTACCGAGGATTTGATCTAGTGATTATCGACGAGCTCGATGCATTTCCTTACCATAACGATCCAATGCTCGCCCATGCAGCGACGTATTCATGTAAGCCTGATGGACATTTCGTATATTTATCTGCTACACCTCCAGCCAAGCTACAGAGAGAAGTTGTGCAAGGAAGATTGCTTCATGCGAGAGTACCTGTCCGTTTTCATCGTCATCCGCTACCTGTACCTCAACTGTTGAAGATGTCTACGGTGGCTCAGTGTATTCGGCAAGGTAGCATTCCAGCTGCTCTCAAGAAAGGCATCCAAATTTCATTGCAGAGAGATGCACAAACTTTTGTATTTGTTACCCGGATTGCGCAGATTGAGGCATTTGTAGAGCTGATGCGCCGGACGTTTCCACAGATTCATATTGAGGGCACGTCATCCCAAGATGCTGAGCGTGCAAGTAAAGTCATCGAATTTCGTGAACGCACCATCCGCCTACTTGTGACCACAACGATTCTAGAGCGGGGTGTCACTATTCCGCGGAGTGATGTGTTTATTCTGGATGCAGATAACGGACTTTTCGACGAGGCTTCCCTCGTGCAGATGGCAGGAAGAGCAGGGCGCTCTATGGATGATCCAGCAGGGAGAGTCGTCTTTGCATCGTCTCGCCGTACGCGATCTCAAGTGAAAGCCGTGAGCCAGATCAGGAAAATGAACACCATTGCCCGCCGCAAAGGCTACCTCCATCCACCATCTAAACAACCAATCCAACAACGTTAGTTCACGGCTGCTCAAATCAATCCAACGACTGGAGGCTACCCCTCATGCCCTTTTGGCTCGACGCAATTACCGAACACCTACAGCCACTGACCCGGCGATTACACCATCTGCTTGCCCCGCCAGGAGCGACTTGCCTAACCTGTAACACACGATCGCTCCTATCTTCGACGTATCCTGGAATATGCCTCAAGTGTGTGGAGCGAATTCCGTGGATTCGTTCCATCCGTTGTCCGCGGTGTGGTCGGGGAATGGGTTGCCCTGACTGTGCTAGACCGCATATGCAAAACCGCTCCTTCACCTGCAACCGCAGCGCCGTCCAATACAATGAATTAATGAAAGAATGGATTGGCATGTACAAATTCCGAGGACATCAGCGCTATGCACCGCTCCTTACTTCACTTCTCATACAGGCGTTTCATGCAATGAGCGAAGAGATGGCTGCGGCTTTGGCAAAAGAACCCCCTACTTCTGTGGCCCATGCCGCCACCTTTGCCCAGAACCAGGTGGATGCAGGTCAGCATCCACCCCGATCACGCGCGCCCCATGAAGAGCGCGCTCAGCAAAACCGCTCGCACATATCAACAGATGTGCGAGCCAACCCTCTCGCAGCGACCCGCTATTCGCAGTCGCTGCTCCAAAGCTCCAAGCCGCGATGGCGGCCTGACGCGGTAACTTACGTTCCCGTCAGCGCTGAGCGCCTGGCCGAGCGCGGCTTCAATCAGGCAGAGCGACTCGCTGCTGGACTAGCTGCAGCGACCCGCCTGCCCCTCGTTGATCTGTTGCAACGCCAGATCAACACCACGAAGCAGAGCTTCAAGACACGCGGGGAGCGTATTCAGACGATGCAGGATGCTTTCGCCATCCAGCCGAATGGTGTGGAACTTTTACGCTCACTGCAAGAAGCAGTTCATTTTCATCCACAAAGAGATTTACGTCAGAGCCCCGCAGCTTATTTTTGTGAGGATGTACAACATTTAACGAATCAACCAATACAGCATCAACCGTTAATGCCTCCCGCTACTACCCTAAGGCAGCCGCTACGCTTACTACTAGTTGACGACATTTATACAACGGGTAGCACCTTGGATGAATGTGGGAGGGTTATTTTAAGTACAGGATACTTCCTCAACATGCCGATCGATATATTTACCTTAACTCTAGCGAGATCTTAATCGAAACTTTACACATCGAGAGTAAGTATTCGGACTATTAGAGTTTGGTTCTATAGCAAAAATGCATGTATGCGAATGGAATTAAATTAAAGATAGATACAACTAAGGCATAGTAGTAAAAGAAGAAAGCTGATTTTGCGTAGATATGCACTATGTTCTTCTCTTTTATTTCGCGAAACCCTATGGACTTGATGTGAGAAAATAAGGTAATCTATAGATATTATCCAGTCGGAATGAAAGTGTGAGAGGGGCGTTTAAGCGATGAATTTGGGTAACTGTCCTCGCTGTGGTAGACTATATGCAATAAATATCCGGGAAGTTTGCACAAACTGTATTAAAGAAATAGAGGTAGAATACCAGACTTGTGTAGACTATCTACGTGAGAATAAAGGCGCTAATATTCAGGAGTTGTCTGATGCAACGGAAATTTCGATTAAACAGATTACCAAGTTCATCAGAGAGGGACGAATTTCCATCGAAAACGCCCCGAATATGATGTATCCTTGTGAAGTATGTGGAACCTTGATTCGTGAAGGTCATATGTGCGACTCTTGCCGTAACCGATTGACCAAAGACCTGGCTGGAGCAGCTCGCGAAGTAGGTCAGAAGGAGAACAATAATATAGGCGGACGAACCTATAATGCTGTCGACAAACTGCGCGATTCATAGGAATCAGGGCTTAATTACAAGTTTTGCTATAACAAATGTTTTGGAACGTACCGATAAACTTATTAAAGATTATCGGTTTTTTTTATTATCCTAATGATTTGATAACGTAAAGATAAAGTAAGAAAAACGAATATCGATGTAAACCAAGGAAGAAAGACCACATGTAGTAGTAGTTTTTCTGATGATTAGAGAATCTTCGGCATTGCTGATAACGTATCATTCTATAATCTAAAAAATTCTAAGGTGGAAGGAAGTGTAGTTCACATGAAGATCAATGAACCAAATCGAATTGGTGCTATCAATTCATATCAGAGGAACGTTGAATCCAATCAGCAGGCTGAGGCTAAAAAAAGCCGCCGTAAGGACGAGGTATCCATTTCTCCGGAGGCGATGAAGATGCTTGAGGAACAAGGTCGTACACAGGACGTAGGTCGTTTGGAGCGTATCCAACAGTTGAAAGAGCAAGTGAGCTCGGGGACATACCAGGTAGACAGCAGTAAACTTGCCGACAAGTTGCTGCCGTATTTTAAGTCTTTTGATAAGGAATAGGTGATCATGTAATGGCAGCACTGGACAGATTAATTGCAGTATTGCAGCAGATGGAACAAAGTCACCGCGACATGCTGGCACTTAGCGAGATCAAGAGACAGGTGATCGTCAAGAACGATGTGGATGAACTCATTGCCGTTCTGAACAAGGAATCTAGGTTTATGAAGCAGCAGGAGCCATTGGAGACTGAACGACAGCGTGCTGTGCACGAGCTGCTTCAGGAGCGGGGAATCAAATCCATGTTGAATCTGAACATTACCGAAATTTCCAAATTGATTTTTGATCCAGCTGACAAGCAGCGATTACTCGAGGTTCAGAAGAAGCTTGCGGGAACATTACAAGAGTTGAAGGAAATCAACCAATTGAATCAAAAGCTGATCGAGCAGTCCTTGATGTTTATCGACCTTTCGATGGACATCTTCGCTTCAAGACCAGAACAGGATGCCACATATCAGCATCCTGCCGATAAGAACGGCAATCCAGGGCGAATCGGTCTGTTTGACACGCGTGCCTGAACATTAGGGGGAAACTAAGTGGCATCTACATTTCATTCAATCGAAACGGCTAAACGCAGTTTGTTCACACAGACGACAGCTCTTAGCACAACAGGCCATAACGTAGCGAATGCGAATACAGAAGGGTACTCGCGTCAGAAGGTAAATATGCAGGCAGCTATTCCTATGGAGCCGTTTGCATTCCTGCACTCGACAACACCAGGACAGCTCGGTACAGGGGTAGAGTTCGATTCCATTACGCGTGTTAGAGAGAAATTCCTCGACGACCAATATCGCAATGAGAACACCAACTTCGGAAGCTGGTCCATCCAGCGTGATACTTTGGAGAAGCTCGAAGCGATTGTAAATGAACCATCCGACACAGGTTTCCGAACAGTTATGGATAACTTCTATAAATCATGGTCTGATCTGAGTAAAAATCCAGAAGATGTTACAGCACGTCGGATAGTAAAAGAAACGACGCTAGCTTTGACGGATGCAATGAATCAGATCAGTCGTCAATTGAATGCACTTAGTGAGGATTTGGATAGTAATATTGCAGTTAAAGCTAATGAAATCCAGGGCTACCTAGGGAATATAGCGAACCTGAATAGTGCCATTGTGAAAGTCGAGTCGCTAGGTGACAATGCCAACGACTTACGTGACCAACGTGACTTAATGGCAGATAAGCTATCCAAAATTATGAATATTACAGTTACAGATTCTCCACAAGGCTACCAGATTCAAATGAATGGACAGGCGCTTGTTACAGGTGGAGCTGTACAGGTTCCTGTAGACCCAGCCTTTTTAAACACGGCTTATACAGCGGGAACCTTAACTAATGGTGAAGTTCACGGCATGATCAAGTCTAGAGATACGTTGGTAAGTGATTATCAGAAGCAGATGGATGAACTTGCTAACACGCTTGCCAATGGCGATATTGAAATCACACTTCCAGCAGGATCAGTTATCCCTGCTACGAATGCCTTAGGACTTGCAGGAGGCGCGTTAGCGACAGATACTAAGGTAACTGTAAAGGGACTCAATGGTCTGCATCAGTTAGGGTATACGATGGACGGCACAACAAGCCCAGGTCTACCTTTCTTCACAGCAACAGATGGCGGAACTGTTATTACAGCTGGGAATATCTCATTGAATGCTGAGATTTTGGCGGATCCCAATAAAATTGCCACTTCAATGCGGACTGTAGATGCTTCTGGAACTGAGACAGTTATTAAAGGAAACAACACGCTTGCTATCTTAATTGCCAATTTGAAGGATACACCTATGAAGTCTGCCGACGGTCTGCGCAATGCAACCATTGGGGCACAATTCAGTGCAATTGTTGGACAGCTGGGGGTGCAGTCTCAGGAAGCAGCGCGCCAGACATCTAACTCGGAATTTTTGGTGGAACAAGTGGAGACACGTCGTCAGTCGGTGAGCGGGGTATCTTTGGATGAAGAGATGTCCAATATGATTAAATTCCAGCATGCGTACAATGCATCTGCTCGATTCATGACCACATATGATGAATTACTTGATAAGTTGATTAATTCTACTGGGACAGTAGGCAGATAATAGAAGGGAGTGTCATAAGTAGACCATGAGAATAACGAATAATATGCTCAGTTCACAATTGCTTTTAAACTTGAATCGCAATGCACAACAGATGAATAATACTCAGACTCAACTGGCGACAGGACGCAAAATTAACAAGCCTTCCGACGATCCGGTGGGAATAACATACTCCCTTCGTTATCGTGCGGAGTTATCTTCTAATGAGCAATATCAGAAAAATGTGGATAGTGCCATTTCTTGGTTAGAATTCAATGATACCGTTATGAACCAGGCAGGGAACGTTGTTCAAAGGTTGCGTGAACTGGTAGTTCAAGGTTCTACAGGTACGAATCCTCAATCTGCACTAGATAGCATCAATGAGGAAGTTAAACAGCTGAATGAACAACTTATTGATATTTCTAATAGTAAGTTGAACGGCAAGTATATATTCAACGGTGAGACTTATGATGTGAAGCCCTATGAGTTCCCTACTAATCCAGATGGTTCTTTTGATACTTCTAATGTCACTTCTATTGTAACGGATCAGGGCAAGATTAACTTTATTGTTGGAGAGAGTGTGCAATTACCGATCAACGTTAATGGTAATGAGGTCTTTGGTACTGGAACGGAAGAAGATAATCTGTTCGTAACAGTCAACAACATTATGAAAGCTCTAGCAGAAGGAGATACGAAGGAGTTATCCAACCAGCTGGATAACATAGATACTCGAATGAACAAGATGCTGGCAATTCGTTCCGAAATTGGTGCCAAAACGAACCGTGTTGATCTAATGATGGGACGTCTTGATGATCTCAATATTAATCTGACGGATTTGCAAGCTAAAGTTGAGGATGCAGACTATGCCGAACTGGCTATGAAGTCTAAAATACAGGAGAACATCTATAATGCCTCCTTGTCTGCAGGTGCCAAAATAATATCTCCATCTCTGGTAGACTTCTTGAGATAAAGAGGAGGGGCGACGCTTGAAGACTCTTCCTATCGTTCAGATTCAAACAACACCCTCCTTGTTAAGCATTGATGCTGATCCGGGACAATACTCGATTCGTCAGCCTAAAGCAGAAGTGCAGCTCAATACTAGACCTGCCAAGTTAACGGTAGAGAGTCATCCCATTACACTCCATGTAGACCAGAGCAAAGCTTTCTCGGCTTATAATGGTGGTAATATGGTTGACCTGAACGCACGGATCTATTCGGGGATACAGCAGCAGTTTTTACAAAATATTGCTAATCGAGTTCAGCAGGGAAATGACTTAGCGGCTATTCACAGACCCGGAAACACTGTTGCGAATATTGTAGGCATGGATTGGAAACCACAGCCGTTCCCTGAAACACGTACACCAGCATCAGTTGATAATGTAGATATACGTATTGATACAAGACCACCAAATATCAACTTTCAACCTGCTGTTTCTGAGTTGAATGTAATTGTCAACAAACCTGAGATTGAATATCAACGAGGTAAGCTTGATATCTATGTTAAGCAGTATGCATCAGTTCAATATACTCCACCTGCTATAGATATGGGGTTGTAAGTTATAATTAGAGCTATAGAGGGTCTCTGATACAGCCCGCTATGGCTCTTTTTGCATAAAATCACCGCCAAGGAGGCGTTTGTTATTCTTATTCAGACAAGCATGTTGGGAGAATTACAGATTGAAGAACAGGATGTATACCACTTTTCGAAGGGGTTACCAGGGTTTGAAGAAGAAACGTCCTTCGCCTTGATTCCGTGGGAGAATACACCATTTAGTTACTTGCAATCTACACGAGATAAAGACCTATCTTTTATGTTAGTAAGTCCATTCACGTTTGTGTCAGATTATAGTTTTGAACTAAATGAGGTCGATAAGGAAGAGTTAGAAATCAAGGAGCAAGTTTCAGTATACTCTATGGTGACGATCCATTCAGACACGACTAAATCTACTATGAATTTATTGGCTCCAGTTGTGCTCAACCCGGAACAACGTTTGGGCAAACAAGTGGTACTCCATCATACCAGTTACGAGACACGTCATCTTATTTGGGCGGAAGACGAAGCAAACTCAGTGAAGGGTGGAGTCTAACATGCTGGTATTATCACGGAAAAAAGGCGAGTCCATTGTCATTCAAGATCATATTGAGGTTACCGTACTGGCTGTCGAAGGGGATACTGTACGGATTGGGATCACTGCACCTAAACATATTGATATCTTTCGTCAGGAGATCTACGCATCCATTCAGGAGGCCAATCGTGAGTCAGCGACACCTCTTGCAGCCAATATAGAAGCTTTTATGGAACGACTTCGAAAAGCAGATCATAAAAAAGATTAAAAAAATTCCAATTTGCTATAAACAGTTGTTCACCTTCCGTCGATATATAATTTAGACGCTGCTTCGGCAGGGCGGCCGACCTTAATGTCGCGGCGTTTACCACAAGGATGTGGAACTAATTTATTTTCAGGGAGGAAACACTCAATGATTATCAACCACAATATCGCGGCGTTGAACACACACCGTCAACTGTCTGCAAACACTGCTAACACTAACAAAAACATCGAAAAATTGTCTTCCGGTCTTCGCATCAACCGTGCTGGTGACGATGCTGCTGGTTTGGCTATTTCCGAAAAAATGCGCGGTCAAATCCGCGGTTTGGATCAAGCTTCCCGTAATGCTCAAGATGGTATCTCTTTGATCCAAACAGCTGAGGGTGCTTTGAACGAAACTCACTCCATCCTGCAACGTCAACGCGAGATTGCTAACCAATCCGCTAACGGAACAAACACTGATTCTGACCGTCAAGCATTGCAAGACGAAATGAACCAATTGACTTCCGAAATCAACCGTATCGGTAACACGACTGAGTTCAATACTCAAAAGTTGTTACAAGGTGATGGCAAAACTAACCTTGTTGCATCTGGGATAGTTAATGGTGCGAAATTAACTAATGGAGATGACAAGATTACTGCTGAAGCAACACAGACTACAACATTAGAGTTAGCTGATCCAGCTACTGATGCTGTTGCTGCTGGAGATAAAATTGAGTTTACATTGAGTGGTCAAACACTTACTTTGAATTTCACCGCAAAAGATTCAAATGGAGTAGGTAATGATGGTCTAGCTTATAACGTTACAGATACAAGTGCTTCAGTTGCAGTTAATGAAGTTGTTGGTGATATTAACACTTCTGCAGCTGGTGCAAGAGAAGCTCTGCAAAAAATGATTGATTCTAATGATGTTTTAAAAGGAAATTATATTGTAAGTGGTGCTAATGGCGATATTACAGTTACTGCTGTTAAAGGTGGCGCATTTGAAGGTGCAGCTGGAAGCATTGATGCTTCTGCAGTAACTGGCACGAGCCTGGGCCAAGGCACCACAGGTGTTGCTGACACAGGTACTACTACCGCTGCTGAGAAGGCAACCGCTGACATTGATTTTGCTTCCGTTACTACTGATGCATCGCTCAAAGGGCTTGTTGGAAAAGGATTCACTATTGGCAACCAACAAGTAGAGTTCTACAATGCAAGTGAAGGTTCTTATACAGGTAAAGGTATTGGTGTTGCAATTGATACTGCTTTGGCAGCAACGGCAGACAAAGATCAGGCTTTGGCAAAAGCTATTGCTGATACAGTAGCTTCTAAAATTGAAGGAGTGACAGTTACTGCGGCTGCTGGAGCGAGTGCGATCACAGTAACTGCAGTTAAAGGTGGAAAAGACGGCAACAATATAGAATTCAAAGACGGCGGAGTTCAAAAGAACTTTGAAACTTCTTTCCAAATTGGTGCTAACACTGGTCAATCCATGAGCCTGTCCATTGGTGACATGCGTTCTTCAGCTCTGGGGATCACTGGTAAAGCTGGCGATGCTGGTTTCACTAAAGAAAACACAGTAACTGACGGAACAAACGATGTTAAAGGCGAAGCTGCTTTGAACATCTCTACTAAAGAAGGTGCAGCTGCTGCAATCGCAGTATTGGATAAAGCAACTGCAACTGTATCCAGCGAACGTTCTAAACTGGGTGCTGTTCAAAACCGTTTGGAGCACACAATCAACAACTTGGGAACAGCTTCTGAGAACTTGACTGCTGCTGAATCCCGTATCCGTGACGTTGATATGGCGAAAGAAATGATGCAACAAACGAAAAACAACATCTTGGCTCAAGCAGCTCAAGCAATGTTGGCGCAAGCAAATCAACAGCCGCAAGGCGTTCTGCAATTGCTTCGTTAATTTTAACTTGTTTTACATTAAACCTTGGATCTTTGATCCAAGGTTTTTTTATTGGAATTTACATATTTCCTAAAGCTGGAGAGTGTATACGCCGATATATACTATAAATGCGAAAAGGTTGGAGGTTGTTCAAGGGTGAATATTCAATTTTCCTTATCTGCTGCCTCATCTGTAACAAAAACTACACCTGAGGTGCAGCACCTGGGTGACGCTTCTCAAGCAGTAACCGACACAGCAAACATCAGGACAGCGAAGGAAGCCTATACGAAAGAAAGACAAGGTGTACACTTATCTGTAGGGGAAGAACTGCTAATCCGCAATATTGATCGAGCAGTGAAAGCCTTGCAAGGTCCGGAAACGACATTAGATATCAGTATTCATGAGAAGACACATGATATTATGGTCAAAGTGTTAAATAAGGAAACAGGGGAATTGCTGCGTGAGATCCCACCAGAGAAAACATTGGATTTGGTAGCCAAAATGATGGAGATCGCAGGCATTCTAATTGATGAAAAAATATAAATAACGGGGGTGGCATAATGGTTACACGTATTAATGGTTTTTCTGGTATGGATATTGAGAGTATGGTCAAAAGTATGATGGCGACCAAACGTGTACCTTTGGATAAGCTAAATCAGGAGAAGCAACTGTTACAATGGCAACGGGAAAGCTACCGGGAATTGAGCAGTAAATTGTATGATTTTAGATCTAATAAATTGATTACGAAATATGGTAGTTCTACGGCGTTGAACGCTAATAAAGCAATCGTTTCCGGAAACACTGATGCAGTTAAAGCGGAAGCTACTGCAACAGCTAATGGTGTTGAAATGAAGGTAAGTGTTACTCAACTTGCTAAAAGTGCAACGAAAACAACACCAGGTTTAGGTCAAGGTGTAAGTAGTTCTACATCGTTGGCTGCACTGGAAGGTGTAGACTTATCTAAGATGAGTTCAGCCGAAACGGCAGAATATCTTCAAAAGGGTTTTGATATCAAGATTAATGGCGTGAGTTTCACTGATAAAGATGGGAAATCTCTATTTAATGGAATGACGTCGATCTCTACAATGGTTTCGACCATTAACTCCAACTCGCAAGCTAACGTAATCGCAAGTTATGATGAAATCACGGGCAAGCTATCTTTTGCTTCTAGGACAGGTGGAGCGGGGAGCGAGGTTTTAATTGAAATCCCACCAGACTCTCCTAGCCCTACGGATCCTACGAAGACGATTAAACGAAACTCCTTACTTGCTCTATTCACTCCTAAAACAGTAATTGAAACGAATGCTCTAGGTTCAGGGGTTACGAACAATACAACACTTGCTGAACTTCACAAGTTGAATGGTGGCAAAGATCCGGAACCGGGTGCGCCTGCCAAAACGTACAGTTTCGTTCTTAACGGTAAAACCTTCACATTCAATGAGACTGATAAAATATCCGATGTTGTTAGTAAAATTAATACCGATGTTGAAGGTGCTGATCCATCAGGGCCTGATGGAAAACCTGATGCGAGGGCAATTGCGGACTTTGCAGGTGGGAAACTGACTATCAAAGCTCTACCGGGTGAAGAACTGAAAATAAGCGGTGGTTCCTATGAGTTTATGAGTTTATTTAAAGGGATGCAGTCTTACACTGGTGGTGTTGATACACTTGAAAAAACTGCTGGTCAGGATGCAAAGGTTAATATTAATGGTAAAGATCTAGACAATATCAAAAGTAATACATTCACGATTAATGGAGTTCAGTTGACTATTAATGATGTAACTACAAAAAATGGTGTAGACAACCCTACCATTATCAAGAACCAAAGTGATCCTGATAAAGCGCTGGAGACTATTAAAAGCTTTATTGAAGATTACAATAGTCTAATTAAAGCTCTGAATTCGAAGGTTGATGAGACGAAATACCGTGACTTTAAACCGTTGACAGATGACCAGAAGAAAGAATTGAAAGAAACGGAGATCAATACATGGACTGAAAAGGCCAAAAGCGGTCTGCTGAAAAATGATGACATTATCAAAAACGTATTGTCTGAAATGCGTCAAGCGATCACAGAAAAACTCGGCCCTCTAAGTACTCTTGGGATTACAACGGGTAACTATTCGGAGAATGGTAAGTTAGTCATTGAGAATGAGACAAAATTAAAGAATATGATCAGTACTAATCCTCAGCTTGCACTAGATCTATTCCAAGGGCCAGCAAGTGCTCCGAACGAGGGATTATTTGATAAGTTGGCTGATAAAGTAGGAAATGCAATAGAAAAAATCTATCAGCGTGCAGGTACGAATAGATATACAACGGATGTAACCAGTGCATTCCGAGATGAGAACATTATGGGACGCAAGATGAAAGATTATAACAATCGTATTCTAATGATGCAAACGAACTTACAACGTACAGAGGATAGATATTACAAGCAATTTGCTGCAATGGAAGCGGCAATGAACAAGATGCAAACACAGTCGTCTAGCCTCTTTTCCAGTTTAGGACAATCTTAATATAAAGGGTGAGACTTTTGATTACATCTCCTTATGATAAATACCGTCAATCTTCAGTTCAGACTTCGAATCCGGCGCAATTGGTCATTATGTTGTATGATGGGGCAATTCGTTTTGTGAAGACAGCTATTGATGGATTGACGCACAAGGATAATGAGAAGACAAGTCTGAATTTGGGGAAAGCCCAGACAATCATTAGTGAATTAATGAGCACCTTGGATCGCTCATATGATGTTTCCAAGAATTTGTATTCATTATATGAATATACGAATTATTTGCTTGTAGAAGCAAATATCCGCAAAGATGTTGCCAAGGCCGAAGAGGCCGTAGGATATTTAACGGATCTTCGTGAAACATGGCTACAAGCTTCCAAGATTGCTGCAGGACAGGAAGTATCTCCTGTTTCTACTGAAAGTGCTCATGGATAGATTAACGTATATCGCTCAGCTAGAACAACTGACGAGCACAATCATGGATGTATTATATGAAGCGAATTATGAACAACTTGAAGCATTCGTTGATGAACGTCAGGTAATCGTTAATGGGCTTCTGGAGCAATTCTCTTTAGAGCCTGCAAGTGTGACAGAGAAGATAGAAATCGAACAGCTTTTAGGCAATGATCAAGAAATTGTGGCACGTATGAATGTTCTGCGACTGGAAGCGCAGGACTGGCTGCATAAGCGTGGGCAGGCTAAGACTCAGCGCAATGCATATGAGTCTGGTTATACGCCTGATAGTTTTTTGATGGACAAGAAGAAATAATAAGCTTACAAAGACCTTCATACATCACTTGATTAAGATGAGTATTTGCTTATTCAAGTGAGATGCGTGGAGGTTTTTTTTTTTTTGATGTAATAATTTGTTTTAAAAGGAGGAAATATGTAAAATGATGTGGAATTACTTATATGTATTAAAAATACATAAAAGGAGAATTGATATGAAAAAAGTAATTTTAGCAGCATCTAAGTGTTTACTTGGTTTTACACTAGTAAGTGGACTGTTAAGTGGAACAACGTGGGCGGAATCTGTAGGAGCAAACGAAGAGAATCTGAATGCAGTTCAAATTGAGCTACCTAACGATCTATCTCAATTAGAGATTCCTGATGTAGCGAGTTCTTCAACGAAAGGATTTGCCAGAGGGAAAAAGATAGATGTTAATCGTCCCGAAGTTTCTATCTTGTCGAATTTTAATGTGACAGGAGACCGCATTAGTTTTAGTGACAGCTTAACAGCAACTGATCCAGCAGATTTTTGGTTCTTTAATGTTCCAACTGATCGTACAATTTTGACTCAATTACGTTCCAATAATGCTAATTACAGAGTTGACTTATACTCCATTGATTGGAATACTGGTACAGCTACTCCAACACCATTCTGGGGCAAGGCTGGAGAAGTGAAATTTGCAACAGATTTAGCTGCAGGGGATTGGGGACTCCGAGTTACGTCTACGGGGACTGTAGGTGATGCGTACAGTATTCATGCCAATATGGCTAATCCTTCTGTCATCTCTGATCCGAGTAACCCGAACAAAGTTGCAAAACTTACTTCCTATTCTGAGAACTTAATCTCGGCAGTAATGGAGTATCCGAATGGCGATATCTTTGTTAACGGAGATAAAATCGGAAATACATCTGCTGTGAGCAATATTAATTCACATCTTACTTGGGCAAGAGAGTACACCTTTACAGATAGTGGTGCTCATTCATCCATTAATCATGATATTGATGATGTCAGAATCAAAGGTGTTACAATTCCATTTAAGTATACTTCTCAGTATGTACAATCTGATAATGCTGTTTTTATAACTTTAGACAAGGGAACGTTATTTACTTCATTCCGTTCTAACTTTGTCTCCGGGGTTCCTACTGCAAGCTGGAGCACTTTTGATGATGTACAAGGTAGAACAACACCTCGCAGACTAGATGAAATTGATATGTTTGGTGATCCAGACTTATTGGTTTATGATTTGGATAAGAAAAAAGTTATTGATTTTGCGAGCAGTCTAAACTATTGGTATGCAAAAGGAATTGAGCCTTTCCCTTCGGTTGTATATTATAGATAAGTTAATTCTTATGTAATCACATGGCCAAAAGTCGGTCCAAAGAATGATTGATTTAATACAAAGAGCTCATCGTAAACACTTTACGATGAGCTCTTTTCTCTAGCTGATGTTAGAGGTCAGATTATTCCATGCTCATATCGACAAGCAATTCCCCAGAAACCACTCGATCCAAATGCCACCACCACTCCTCCAGAGGCTTACTTGTATCATTGAAAGAGTATACTGGTTTCATATAGTTATAAAGATCTTCACTACGATTAAGTAACATTTGATCATATTTATGAAGTAATTGCTGATCAGTTTGCTCCAGTTCATCTCTATTTCTATGAAGATCACTACGAATGCCAAAAGTATCCAGGTATTCGAAAGGGCTCACTTCAAGCTCATCTTCCATATCAATTCCATAGAGTTGAATCAATTTTTTGTAATTCATTATTCCACATCCTTAATTTTACCTATAAATTTGGCATTGATTTCTTCCTCAAGATATTTAGTGTAACCCCGATCCGGAGGAAAGGCAGTTTCCATTTTACCATCTTCGCCTACCATAACAATCCATGTTTTATCACCAAAGATATAATACTTTTGTGGGAAATCGGGTTGTGAGTACTCATACAGATCATTCTCTTTATTGTTGATATTTTCAGTGATCTTGGAGTTATAGTCTTCAGTAGTCCAATCTTCGGGTATGTGTTCCTTTTTAATTCTTTTAGTTAAGTGTCTTTCAAGAAGTTCTTCTGATTTCCACGCAGGTCCGTGTTCCTCTATTTGACTAGTTATATTACTTACGTTCGCAGTTGTTTTTGGATCGATTTTGTTATATGGTTGTTCAGTTTTGTTTGATTCACCCGATGAACCACCGGATGAATCATCATGTTTGTTATGCTTTGGCATGCCTAACTTTCTTCCAACAAGAAACATCGCTGCTTGAGTAGTTAACCCGCCCGAATAATACTTCCAGCCCTGCTCGTCTAACTTCTCTTTCTGCTGATTATATGATTGTTCGGCTATTTCTCGCGCATCTCCGAAATTAAAGGTGAAGTTCCACCCGAACTTTATAACATTGCCAATATCAACAGCTGTTCCGATAGTATTGCTGTATAACATATTTGCGGCTGTTTCGAAAGGATGCTTGATAACATTCTCTCCAAATGCTGTCCATTCCTCTACTTTTGAACTGAATTGGTCTGAAGCACCTTGGGTAAAACTATCCTTAGTTGAATTCGGATCATAACCCAATCGATCCATTAAATTAGAGGCATTGGTTATGTGTTGTAATTGATACATTTGCTCAAGAGTTAAATTTCCGTATAATTCAACATTACCTGAATCAGTATTCTGGAATCTGTCCACAACGGTTTCTAGTGTCGTAGAGACATGCCCGATCGAATCTAGGATAGAATACATTACTTTCTCAGCACGAGCGTAATCAGATAATAATCTTTCCGAAGTAACCCCTTGAAAATCAGATTGGATCTGAATTAAAATGTTTCGGTGAGTTATTAATATATGTTCTAATTCATCTTTTCGTATTTTAAAATGGTGAATGGTCTCCTTCATTTGATCTATTGGAATTTTTATTCTGGTCATAACAAGTACTATTCTATTAAGACTAAAGATTTAATTTTTCTAATTTATAGACATGGAAAAATAAAATTTTGTATACCTTCCAGAGGGTAGAGTTATGTTTGAAAAAAGTGAGTTCGGGACATTATTACAGCATTCATCACAATCTCTGATTAATCTACAAAAAATACCAAGAAAACATTTTCTTTACCAATTGACAATGGATAACTTTGGATGGTATCATCTGAATTGTGGGCAGAGGTTAAGGCCGAAAGCTTCACTTCATTTGATGACGAAGGGAATGTTAGTGCATGCAAGGTAAAGTAAAATGGTTCAACGCAGAAAAAGGTTACGGTTTCATTGAAACTGAAGACGGCGGCGACGTATTCGTACATTTCTCCGCAATCCAATCCGAAGGCTTCAAAACTTTGGAAGAAGGTCAATCTGTTGAATTCGACATCGTCGAAGGCGCACGTGGACCGCAAGCAGCTAACGTAATCAAATTATAATCATCCGGTTAATCCGACCTACATATACGGTTAGATGGTTACCAATTGAATTATCGCTAGCATAAGGCTCTGGATGTCCAGAGTCTTTTTTTTGTTTTACTAGAATTGCGAACGATTACGGACTAGATTCGTTGACATTACTAAAATTTATTTGAAAACATGAAAGATTGGAAGCGGATTAATTTCTCTAGTTTCTCTATTTCTTTACCTATCAGCAGTTCCTAGAAAATAAGAATTCATAAATTCGGTGGTACTTCTATTAGGAGATTTTCTCTCGTCCTAGTGGTCAGCATATCTATTAGCTTATCTTTTTAAAACGTGGGGTTATTTTAGTAGATTCATGATGCCGAATTAACTTCATTTTACATATACGATTAAAGCGGCGCTAAATCGGTTAATAACATCATCAAGCGCCTAATAAGACTTTCCATGTAAATAAGCGATTATGGCTAAAAATGATGAAATATCGCGAAATATGGCGTTAAACCCATGTTGGTAGATGTGGCTGGAGTAGATGTCATTATTCGGTCACCGGGAGTTTTTACATGGCGCTTACATTCGTGTTATAATGAAGTGGCAAAGTAAAAGGAGGAGTGCCCTATGAATTTAAGTATTCGAGGTCAACAAATCGAGGTTACCGATGCTTTGAAAGATTATGTCGACAAAAAGTTGAGTAGACTCGAGAAGTATTTCGATGCACCCCTTAACTCTGACGGTGCTGTTACACTGAGCACGACTAGAGGCCTGCATACGGTAGAGGTGACGATCCCACTCAAAGGCATTGTACTCCGTGCAGAAGATGAGAGCGATGATATGTATGCTTCCATTGACGCAGTGGTGGACAAGCTGGAACGTCAGATCCGCAAACATAAAACAAAAGTCAATCGTAAGTACCGTCAAGAAGGCAGCCTGAAAACTCTCTTTGTCGAAGACCCATCAGGTACAGTGGCTACCGCTGAACTGGATGCAGAACCCGACGATGATGATTATGAAGTGGTAAGAACCAAACGGTTTATGTTAAAACCGATGGACGTGGAAGAGGCAATCCTCCAAATGAACATGGTTGGCCACAATTTCTTCGTTTTCTCTAACATCGATAATGAAGAGGTCAGCGTTGTATATAAACGGAACGATGGCAAATACGGTTTGATTGAGCAAGGCTAATCTTACCTTCCATATGAAGTTTTACGAATGAGTGAATAATGAATGATTCGAATAACATGTGAATGAAGAAATATCCGATAAATGAATATAACGAGGAACAGACTGGAACAACGTAGTTCCGGTGCTGGACTGAAAAAGAGCCTCCATCCTTACGGGATGGGGCTCTTTTGTGTCTAAAGAGATCATAGAGATCGCGTAAGCGCACTGCTTAGGCTTAGGGAAGAAAAAGGTTCGTGAAACTATTTGTCATGTTGTTGCGTTTAATAGATTATACGTGATTTAGTGCAATCCATCTTTAGGTGTCTCAATTAAGGCTGGGAATAGAACCAAAAGATTCATTGATTAAAAAAGTTCAATTTGTGGATTCACGAATGTTTTGATTTATTGAACACAGTGATGGAACATCAGACGGTGAACTTATGGAAGCCGATACTACTGTTCAGATCCAACGTGTTTAATCGACGATGCTTCAAAGTGGAATGAATATCTAAGATTTCCAGTAAAAAATGGGATTATGGCGGTTATTCGCAAAAAATAGAATAGGTGAAGAGTCCGCTTCCGCTAACGGCTATGATTTTTGGCACTTTTTGTCCACGGTTATGTGGCTAGAACTTCAAAGAAGTGTGCTGTGGCGTGTTGCGGCGTCCCTTACAAACTGTTACAATTTATACAAAGAGAATCATTGTCCTGATGAAGAATTGTCAACGAATGATCGCTAATCATAATCAATGACAGGCACAGCACCATGAACATGATTCGCAAGGCTCGGAATCCAGCTTATCTCATAATCTGGTTCCTGGTTGAACACCGAATCACTTCATGAGAACGCTTGGCAAGCCTGGAGTTGATTCAACTAATATTATTTTCACTCTTATAATTTGAAAACAAATTATATCGTTTGTCACCCCCGGGCAAGTGGATGCAATATCCATCCGATGGTGTCGCACGGCGGCAGCAGGGGGTCTATTCTGTTTTGCACGAAAGGGGTATACCATGCTAGGACTTGTCAAAAAGATCTTCGGCGACATGAACGAACGTGATGTTAAACGTCTGATGAAGACGGTCGATGTGATCAATAAACTGGAACCACAATTTCAGGCATTGTCTGATGAACAACTGAAATCCAAAACGGAGGAATTCCGTGCCCGCATTGAGAAGGGTGAAACAACGGATCAGCTTCTCCCAGAAGCATTTGCAACCGTGCGTGAAGCATCCCGTCGAGTTCTCGGTAAACGTCACTATGACGTACAGATGCTGGGTGGTATTGCTCTGCATGAAGGCCGGATTTCCGAGATGAAAACGGGTGAAGGTAAAACATTGGTAGGAACACTGCCTGTATACCTGAACGCGCTCATGTCCAAAGGGGTTCACGTGGTTACAGTCAATGACTACTTGGCACAGCGGGATAGCGAAGAGATGGGACAGATCTATGAGTATATGGGCATGACTGTAGGTATTAACCTGAGTGGTATGGATCATGCGTTGAAGCAGCATGCGTATGCATGTGATATTACGTACGGAACGAATAACGAATTTGGCTTTGACTATTTGCGTGACAACATGGTGCTCTACAAAGAACAAATGGTACAGCGTCCATTGTTCTTCTGTATCATCGATGAAGTGGACTCCATTTTGGTCGATGAGGCGCGTACGCCACTGATCATCTCCGGACAAGCACAGAAGTCTACAGACTTGTATTATGCAGCAGATCGCTTTGTGAAACGTCTCGTTCCTGAAGAAGACTTCACAGTAGATATTAAAGTGAAATCCGTAGCCTTGACTGAGGCGGGTGTGGCAAAAGCAGAAAAAGCCTTTGGCATTGAGAACTTGTATGACCACGCCAACGTAACGCTCAACCATCATATCGTACAAGGTCTGAAAGCGAACGTGATCATGCGTCGTGACGTGGACTATGTCGTGAGTGACGAAGAAGTCATGATCGTCGATGAATTCACAGGACGTTTGATGTCTGGACGTCGTTACAGCGATGGATTGCACCAAGCAATCGAAGCGAAGGAAGGCATCGAAGTACAGAACGAGAGCATGACACTTGCGACGATTACATTCCAGAACTATTTCCGTATGTATCGTAAGCTTGCTGGGATGACAGGTACAGCGAAAACCGAGGAAGAAGAGTTCAAGAAAATCTACGGCCTCGAAGTATTGCAAATTCCAACAAACCGTCCTAACAAACGTGATGATATGGCGGATGTTGTTTATAAGAGCATTGATGGTAAGTTTAAAGCGGTTGTAGAAGAGATCGTAGAACGTCACAGCAAAAACCAGCCAGTGCTGGTGGGTACCGTGTCGATCGAGAACTCAGAGCGCCTCTCGGATATGCTGAAACGCCGTGGTGTACGCCACCAAGTACTGAATGCCAAGTACCATGCGGAAGAAGCAGAGATTATCTCAGGAGCTGGACAAGCCGGTGCAGTAACGATTGCAACCAATATGGCTGGTCGTGGTACGGACATTATCTTGGGTCAAGGTGTGGCTGAGGTTGGCGGTCTTCATATCATTGGTACAGAGCGTCATGAATCACGCCGGATTGATAACCAACTTCGTGGACGTGCAGGACGTCAAGGTGACCCGGGTTCAACACAGTTCTATCTGTCACTGGGTGATGAACTGATGAGACGTTTCGGTGCAGACAATGTATTGAACATGATGGAGCGCCTGGGCTTCGAAGAGGATCAACCGATCGAGAGCCGGATGATTACACGTGCAGTGGAGTCGGCACAGAAGCGGGTTGAAGGTAATAACTTTGACGTACGTAAAGTCGTTCTCCAATATGATGATGTCATGAACCAACAGCGTGAAATTATATATAAACAGCGTCGTGAGGTGCTGGAATCCGAGAATATTAAACAAATCGTTATGGATATGATCAAGCCATCCATTGAACGTATTGTAGAAGCTCACTGTAGCGACGATATTCCGGAGAACTGGGAACTGCAAGAAGTTGCGGATTATATGAACAGCAAATTGCTCGACGATGGCTCTGTTACCAAAGATGACCTGTGGGGCAAGGAAGCTGAAGAGATCATTGAGTACCTGTTCGAGAAAGTACAGGACAAGTACAACGGCCGCGAAGAGCGTATAGGTGAAGAGATGGTTCGTGAGTTCGAGAAAGTGGTTGTGCTTCGTGCAGTAGACAGCAAGTGGATGGATCACATTGATGCCATGGATCAATTGCGTCAAGGTATTCACCTTCGTGCATACGGTGGTACAGACCCACTGCGCGAATATCAATTTGAAGGCTTCGAGATGTTCCATCAGATGATTGCTTCGATTCAAGAAGAAGTAGCGACATATGTGATGAAAGCACAAATCGAGAGCAACCAAGAACGTCAAGCTGTTGTTGAGGAAAGTCAGATCTCGACCAGCGGCGAACCTGCTGAGAAGCGCCCGGTGAAAGTGTCCGACCAGATCGGACGTAACGATCCGTGTCCTTGCGGCAGCGGCAAAAAGTTCAAACATTGCCACGGTCAAGAATAGTATGTAAAAATATATAGGTTTAAAATAATTTTTTTACATGAGAAACGAAGAGGACAGAGAAAACCTGAAGAAGCAGAGCGTTCGGCTGAAAGCTTTCTGCAAGAAAGCTACATCGGAAGCATAAGCTATCACCGGATTTCCCCTTTTAGAAAAGGGATCAAAGAAATCTGGGGATAACAGCGATCGGAAGGTTGTTCTGTCATTGAAGTGACTAATGTAAATAGGATTTAGTTTGAACCTAAATCAACGAATGTCCTATGGCTCCTTGCAGTCAGGTATACTTTTGAATTGGAGCACATGATGCTCGGTTCAATCGAATATTCTGATAGCGAGGAGCTTATCTTAATGAAAAGAGGAATCCGATATGATCGATCCAAGCGTGAAGCAAGATCTGCGTGAAATAGGCAAAAAACTAACAAACCTTAGGGGGTCTCTTTGACTTAGATCTGAAGCAAGAGATGATTGAGAACTTTGAGGTGAAGATGTCCGCTCCTGATTTTTGGGATGACAATGAGAAGGCACAAGCAGTCATTGCTGAAATGAATGCGGTGAAGGGGTCTGTTGATCAATACACCAAACTGCAGCAGGATTACGATGATGCTCTAATGATGGTGGAACTCGCTGATGAAGAAGGCGATGAGGATCTAGCCGCAGAGGTTGGCAATAGCGTAACAGCCATCGTAAGCAAGCTTGATGAGTTCGAGCTTCAACTATTACTGAACCAGCCATATGACAAGATGAATGCTATCCTAGAGCTTCATCCAGGCGCAGGTGGAACAGAGTCGCAGGACTGGGGACAGATGTTGCTTCGTATGTACACCCGTTGGGCTGAGAAGCGCGGCTTCAAGGTCGAGGTTCTCGATTACCTTCCTGGAGAGGAAGCTGGGATCAAGAGTGTTACACTGTCCATTAAGGGGCACAACGCCTACGGTTATTTAAAAGCCGAGAAGGGTGTGCACCGACTGGTGCGAATCTCACCATTTGACTCATCCGGACGTAGACATACCTCGTTTGTCTCCTGTGATGTGGTTCCTGAGATTGATGATACGATTGAATTGGATATCCGAACAGAAGACCTCAAGATTGATACGTATCGTGCGAGTGGTGCGGGTGGACAGCATATCAATACCACCGACTCTGCCGTGCGGATTACTCACCTTCCAACAGGTGTGGTTGTAACGTGTCAGAACGAACGTTCACAGATCAAGAACCGTGAGCGTGCAATGACGATGCTCCGTTCGAAATTGTATGAGCGTAAAATTGAAGAGCAAAAACAACAGCTGGATGAAATCCGAGGAGATCAGTCGGATATTGCTTGGGGCAGCCAGATTCGCTCCTATGTGTTCCATCCCTATAGTATGGTAAAGGATCACCGTACGAGCGTAGAAACAGGGAACACAGGAGCAGTAATGGACGGCGACCTCGATGCATTCATCGATGGTTATTTGCGCAGCCAGATTAAAGTGGAAACCGATTAAACAAAGTTCCTGTATGGACTGGATACGTGTAGGCGTATGCTGGTGTATACAGGGGCTTTTTTTTGAACGTGCACAAGTCATTTTACATTAATTGATGAGACAAAAGGAGAACATGATCACCATGCAACAGCAACAACCATCACATCAATACCCCCATCGCAAGAAGAGGCTAGCAACCTTGATTCCTCTGAATGGGCCATGGCGGAACGTTGTGGATACAGCATCTATTATTTTGGGTTCGTTTCTTATTGCGGTAGCATTTAATTTATTTTTATTACCGAACCAGATCGCATCAGGCGGGGTATCCGGTCTTTCGATTTTGGGAGATGAGTGGCTCGGGCTTGAACCAGCATATACACAGTGGGCTATTAATATTCCACTTCTAATTGCAGGCTTCCTCTTAATCGGTAAGCAGTATGGTATCCGGTCTGTACTGGGCAGTATCGTTCTACCGCTGTTTGTTTATCTGACGAAAGACTGGTCGATACCCACGGCGAACCCATTGCTAGGCTCTCTGTATGGAGGGATCGGGGTTGGACTCGGTATTGGGATCGTCTATCGGGGTAGAGGGTCAACGGGTGGTATGAGCATACTGGCAAGGATCGTGCAAAAATATAGCGGACTGAGTTATTCTATTTGCGTTGTGATTATGGACGCTACGGTCATTATTATGGCTGCCTTTGTACTGTCATTAGAACAATCCTTATATGCACTAATTGGCTTGTACGTCACGGGGAAAGTTATTGATGCTGTTGAAATGGGACTCGGCTACTCCAAGGTGGCTTACATTATCTCTAACCAGATCGAACCGATTACTAAAGTCATTCTTGAAGATCTAGATCGTGGATTGACGAAGCTGGAGGCTAAAGGCGGGTATACCGACGATCAGCGGACTGTATTAATGGTTGTAGTTGGGCAAAATGAAGTGCCAAGACTCAAAACATTGATCCGGTCGGTGGATCCATCGGCTTTTGTCATTATTAGCAATGCACATGAAGTTCTTGGTGAAGGTTTTAAGAGAGAAGAGACGTGAGCCAACTGGCGAACGGTTCAGCGATCTATGTTGAGTGAATTATGAATTCGAATACTGATATCGCACAAACTAATATCGCATATAAAAAGGGACATCCTGCACCAGTTTGACTGGGGTGGAATGTCCCTTTCTTCAATCTTAAGCGTTTCACACATTACCTATAGAGCGTACAATCGGTGTATGAGCTATTTTTTTACATTTACACACACTATAGATTGCACACCACACCACATCACATCACATCACATCGAATCCGATATTAAGCACCATACACATGATAGATGCTTGCTGCCACTTGCTACAGAATAGGTGACAGAAGACGAGATATCGCTTCTTTGAAGCGGATTTTGATGCTCCGTTTGTTGTACTCTTCCATCGTCAGCTCACGGGATACAAGAAGATCATGCTCGAAGGTTTGCACAAGAGCAGTTGCAATCGTCTCATCATACATAAAGGCGTTCACTTCAAAGTTCAACCGGAAACTACGATAATCAATGTTCGCTGTACCAACGGACGCCACCATGCTGTCTATGATCAGTGTTTTGGCATGAATGAAGCCGTTATCGTAGACAAAAGCCTTCGCTCCGACCTTCAACAGCTCACCGATATATGAAAGTGTGGCCCAATATACGAAGGCGTGATCCGGTTTGTTCGGAATCATAATACGTACATCTATGCCAGATAGGCAGGCAAGCCTTATAGCCTCGAAGACACTCGCATCAGGGATAAAATAAGGTGTCTGAATGAGGATGGAATGTTTCGCTCCATTGATCATTTTCAGATAACTGTTCTTGATATGCTCCGTTTCAGCATCAGGGCCGCTGGAGACAATCTGCATTGCGATCGTTCCTGTTCCCTCGATATGAGGAAAGTGTGCCGGAACATAAGGTGTATCATGCTGCTTCGATGCCTCATTCCAATCGAGAAGGAACCGTGTTTGCAATGCATGAACCGCATTACCCGTAATTCTGAGATGTGTGTCACGCCAATATCCAAACTTGGAGTTCAAGCCTAGATACTCATCACCTACGTTAAAACCGCCAGTATAACCAAGGTTCCCGTCAATAATGACCATTTTTCGATGATTCCGATAGTTCATACGCAGATTAATCAAGCTGAATTTGGATGGGAAAAAGACCTCCACTAGACCGCCCGCTTCGCGCAGCTCTTTGAAAAATCGATTCGATACACGCCGCGATCCAAGCGCATCATACAGCAATCGAACCTTGATGCCTTCTTTCGCTTTGCGAATGAGCGTATCACGAATACGTTTACCCAGGCGATCCCCCCGGTAGATGTAATACTGCACATGCACATGATCCTGTGCAGCTTCGATATCATCCAGTAATCGTTGAAATTTATCCGTGCCATCGGTGATAATCTCGACCTCGTTATCCTCGGTTAACAAAGCGCCATTTTGCTTCAGGTTCATGTAGATCATATCCTGGCTGTTCTCGGTCACTTTGTTGTGAAAAGGTGTTCGATTGCTCTGCAATTGGTCAAGCTGTGCCTGAATACGTTCCTCCAGCCCAAGCTTCTTGCGATCTTTCCACTGGAAGAGGCGGTAACGAGTCAGGTTCTGCCCTGTCAAAAGATAAAGTACAAACCCGAGCACGGGAATAAAATTCAGGACGAGCAGCCAGGCCCAGGACGAACTCGCATCCTTACGCTCGAAGAATACGACCGCTGCCGCAAAAATAATATTCAAACCCAGGAGTACAATAAGTAAGATGGATTCAATATGCACTATAGACCCCCATGTCTCCAAAATGTCTTGTCAGAACTCATTACAGGAAGACCTTCATTATGAATGAGGTTCTGTATGTAATCTTCCTATATAAGAGGTTGTTCAAAAAGTCCCTTTTTGATGCCGGAAACAGGCGCTCATGAACCCCCACTACTACGTATTTTAGCAGAAGTATTCAGGTTCGTCCCCTGCTACTCTAAAGATATGTTCGGGATTGATGAAAATCCATGTAAAATTGATGGTAGAGTGTTGTATTTATATAACTAGAGTCGTATAATAATACACAAATATGCATAGAAGCGACGGAAATATCATGTGTGTGCCTTACCTTAGGGCATGAGCATGGTTGAAGTAGCGCATACAACGGGATTGGGGGAGCGAGAGTGAATAACAAATTAAGAGTGGCAATCGTCGGTTCCACCGGCTACGGCGGGGTGGAACTGATTCGTTTTTTACAGCATCATCCGCATGTTGAAATTACTTCGGTAATCTCTTCATCCAGCAGTGGGGAGTCTATTGCAGATGGATTTCCGCATTTGACGGGTGTGATTAACAGGCCACTTGATGGCGTGGATCCAGTGGAGATCGCAGGACGTGCAGACCTTGTATTCACAGCGACTCCGTCCGGTGTAAGTGCGAAGCTTGTTCCTGGCCTGCTGGAAGCAGGGCTGAAGGTCATAGATCTGTCTGGTGATTTCAGAATCAAGGATGGAGCGGTGTACGAAGAGTGGTATAAACATCCGGCTCCTTCAGACGAACTATTACAACAAGCGGTATATGGTATGTGCGAATTGTACGGTGAAGAAGTGAAAGAGAAAGCATTCATTTCGAACCCGGGCTGTTACCCAACAGCGACATTGCTCGGATTAGTCCCTGCGGTGCAAGCTGGTTGGATTGATCCTTCAAGCATCATTATTGATGCGAAGTCGGGGGTATCTGGGGCGGGACGGGGAACGAATCTGGCATACCATTATGCAGAGATGAATGAGAATTTTAAAGCCTATAAATTAAATAAACATCAACATATCCCAGAGATTGAACAAGTGTTAGGTCATGTTGCTGGATCGCCAGTAACCGTTACGTTTACGACACAGCTTGTGCCAATGACACGCGGGATTATGAGCACCATGTATGCAAGTTTAGTTGGAGAACATACAGATAGAGAACTGGTAGATCTTTACAGTCAGTTTTATGAAAATAGACCTTTTGTGCGTGTACGTGAGCCAGGAATTTGGCCATCAACGAAAGAGGTCACTGGATCGAACTACTGTGATATCGGATTCTCCGTTGATCCACGTACAGGCCGCTTGACGATTGTTTCTGTCATTGACAACCTGGTAAAAGGTGCATCCGGCCAAGCGATTCAAAATTTGAACCTGATGATGGGATGGGAGGAAAACCTCGGGCTGAACATGACACCAGTATATCCATAAGATGAAGGTGTATTAGAGAGCGGTAAGCTGCTCTTTTGACACGCATCCAGTGGGAATACGGAGTTATGTTAAGGCGGACAATCGGTCTATGGCCGAACGCGAGACGGGGGATAATATATGGGAACAAACGTAGGGCAACAGTCATTTACAATAATTGAGAACGGAACGATTGTAACTCCGAGCGGATTCACTGCCGGCGGACTGCACTGTGGATTGAAAAAAACATCACGTAACGACATCGGAGCTATTCGCTGCGAAGTGCCAGCAACTGCTGCTGCAGTATACACAACGAATGTGTTCCAAGCCGCTCCGCTGAAAGTAACACGTGAGAGCTTGAGCAATGGACGCCTTCAAGCAGTTATCGTTAATAGCGGCAATGCGAATGCATGTACAGGTCAGCAAGGTGAAGAAGATGCGTATGCAATGCGTTCGGCGGCTGCGCGCGAACTTGGTGTAGCGGAGGAAGATGTGGCTGTTGCTTCTACAGGGGTCATTGGTGAGTTGCTGAAGATGGACGCGGTTCATTCGGGCATTACGGCACTTCCGGCACAACTGGGTAGTGAAGCCAATGAAGCGGAGCAATTTTCACAAGCGATTCTAACGACGGATTTGGTGAAAAAAGAAGCCTGCGTCTCCGTTGTTGTGAACGGTAAGACGGTTACGATTGCAGGAGCAGCCAAAGGATCAGGTATGATTCATCCGAATATGGCTACCATGCTGGCATTCATGACCTCTGACGCGGTCATTGGTGCTGAAGCGTTGCAGCGCTTGCTGCGCCAAGCAACGAACCACACGTTCAATATGATTACGGTAGATGGAGACACCAGCACGAATGATATGCTCGTGGCGATGTCCAGCGGATATGCAGGGAACGAAGAGCTTACAATGGATCACCCGGATTGGGATGCGTTTGCGGCTGGCTTTACGTATGTGTGCGAAGTGCTGGCTAAGGCCATTGCACGAGACGGTGAAGGTGCAACGAAGCTGGTTGAGGTTCAAGTTACAGGTGCAGTAAGCGATGAATCTGCACAGACGATTGCGAAAACTGTTATTGGTTCAAGCTTGGTAAAATCGGCTATGTTTGGCGCGGATGCAAACTGGGGGCGGATCATTGCAGCAGTGGGACGTGCGGGACAACCGGTTAACCCGGATACGGTGGATATTCGTCTCGGAGACATCTCCGTACTTGAGCAGTCTCGTCCAGTCGCATTTGACGAAGAAGCAGCATTAGCGTACTTACAGACGGAAGCCACGGTTCGCATTATTGTTGATCTGAACCACGGCGAAGGAACAGCGATCGCGTGGGGTTGTGATCTGACATATGACTATGTACGAATTAACGCAGCATACCGCACGTAAAAGCAACAACTAACCTTTACATGGTAACGGAGAATGCAGAACCAATCTGTAGAAGCGAAGCGTTCCCCTTTGTCTCCGGATTTTCCCCTTAGGAAGGGGATCAGAAAAATCTGGAGACAACAGCGATCGAAGGATGGTCTGCAGTCGAAGTGGTCGAGTGTAACAGTTATATAGTTCATTTACAGAATTAGAAAGGAGCCATGCTCATGAACTCGACATTACAGAATGAAGAGACTGGAATCGAAGCTGGAGCCGAGAAGCAGATGTTCGTTATGAAATGCGGAGGCAGCACACTTGCGGCGTTGCCTGAATCCTTTTTTGCTGATCTACGTGATCTTCAATCTCAAGGAACTCAGCCTGTGATCGTACATGGTGGAGGTCCTGCAATCTCAGAGAACCTGGCGAAGCTGGGCATTGATACGGAATTTGTAAACGGCTTGCGTAAGACGACGGAGCCTGTACTGGATGTCGTAGAGATGGTGCTGGCAGGTAGCATCAACAAACAAATTGTACGTTTAATCCAACGTGTGGGTGGGCGTGCACTCGGATTATCAGGAGTAGACGGTGGCTTGATTCAAGCAAAACCTGTCATCAACCATGCAGAGATTGGTTGGGTTGGCGATGTGACTAGTGTTCAAGCGGAGATTATCCAAGGTGTTGTGCAGATGGGCTATATGCCTGTCATCGCGCCGGTGGGCGTGGATGCCTCGGGTCAACGCTATAACATCAATGCCGATACAGCGGCAGGTGCAGTAGCTTCTCACTTGGGTGTCAGCAGAATGATCGTAGTCACTGACGTTCCGGGGATTATGAAGAGTGTGAACGGGGAGAAAAAAGTATTACCATCCGTCTCCGTACAGGAGATTGAAGATATGATTCAAACCGGTGAAATATACGGCGGTATGATTCCTAAAGTGCGAGCGGCTATCGCTTGTATTCATGGGGACGTGCGTGAGGTTGTCATCGTAGACGGTAGCGAGCCGCAGATTTTGAGCCGTGTGTTACAAGGAGAAACGATCGGAACACGAATTATCCGGATGCAGTAAGGTGTTTATATATATGCTTGTCAAAAAAGATCCTTCGTAATCCAAAGTGGACTTTTTGAAAACCTCTATAAGGAATGGGAGTGTGAAAGGTGATGGCAAATAACAAAGAACAGGCAGGCACCGGCACAGCAGTAGCGGGCACGTCTGCAACAGGAGCGGCATCAGCGGCTCAGACAGAAAGCTCTCTTTTTCAAACCTATGCACGTTATCCTATTAGCTTAGTTAAGGGAAAAGGTAGCTGGCTGTGGGATGATCAGGGCAACCGTTATCTCGACTTCATGTGCGGATTGGCTGTAACGAGCCTGGGTCATGCACCAGAGAAGGTTGGCGCTAAGCTCAAAGCACAGATTGATGAACTATGGCATGTATCTAATCTGTTCCAGATTCCAGGTCAAGAACGTGCAGCAGCTATATTGACAGCGAATACGTGTGCAGATGCAGTGTTCTTCTGCAACAGTGGTGCCGAGGCGAACGAAGCAGCGATTAAACTAGCTCGTCGTTATCACCAAAAGGTGAAAGGCGCAGACCGTTACGAGGTCATTACCTTTGCGCAATCCTTCCACGGACGGACACTAGCTACATTAACAGCGACAGGACAGGATAAGGTAAAAGAGGGCTTTTTGCCATTGCCAGCGGGATTTGTTACTGTTCCATTCCATGACAATGCAGCACTTGAAGCTGCGATTGGGCCACACACGGCTGCGATTATGCTGGAAATGGTGCAAGCTGAGGGTGGTGTGCATCCAGTTAAACCTGAATTCTTGCAGTTTGTAAAACAGCTGTGCGAGAAGCATGGATTGTTATTGATTGTGGATGAGGTACAGACAGGAATGGGGCGTACCGGTAAATTGTTCGCACATGAACATTACGGCATCGAACCAGATATTTTCACTGTAGCTAAAGGCATCGGTAGTGGTTTCCCTGTGGGGGCAATGCTGGGTAAAGGTTATCTGAAAGATGCCTTTACCGCTGGCAGTCACGCGACCACATTTGGGGGTACGCCGCTGGCTTCCTCGGTTGTCATTGCAACCATCGAAACGATGCTGGAAGATAAATTGCCTGAACGTGCAGCTGAGATGGGCGAATATCTGATGAGCTCACTGAGAGAGCGTTTGGCGGGCAATTCTTTTGTTAAAGAAGTTCGTGGATTAGGCTTATTGGTCGGCATTGAATGTGAAGAGGCTGTAGGCGATATCGTTATTGCTGGACAGAAGCGTGGTATCTTGTTTGTATCTGCAGGACCTAACGTTATTCGTTTACTTCCGAACTTGTATGTGAGCAAAGAAGAGATCGATGAGGCTGTTTCCTTGGTGGCAACACTCATTGAAGAGCATGTAGCAGCGAAGAACGCCTAATCCATACGGATAGGTTCAGATATCATTGATACTTTCAGAAAAATTCCTACTCCGGGGTCATGAACGGCTCCGGTGTAGTATTCAGATGATGAATTTCCTGTAGCCGCGTGTTCATGCAGCATAAGTAGGTCGTTAGCGGTCATGATGGGAAATAATCAGGCTATCATTAACTTCTGCACACGCGGGTGCAGGGAACCGGAAATAAGGAGGATGTTATTAACATGACACAAGTTCAATCAACTGAGAAGATCCAGAAGATCGATCTAAGAGGTCGGGACTTTATTGAGTTCACCGATTATACGGCAGAAGAAATTCGTTATTTACTCGACCTTGCAATTGAGATCAAAGGCAAGCAAAAAAACGGTGTGCCTTTTCAGCCTTTGAAAGGTAAAACAATCGGACTGATTTTTGAAAAATCATCTACACGTACACGTGTATCTTTTGAAGTGGGTATGTTCCAGCTAGGTGGGCATGCACTCTTCCTGAGCAAAAATGATATCCAACTGGGTCGCGGCGAAACGACGCATGATACGGCTAAAGTATTGTCCCGGTATCTTGACGGCATTATGATCCGTACCTTTGGGCACCATAATGTAACTGAGTTGGCAGAGCATGCAGATATTCCAGTCATCAATGGATTGAGCGATGCGGCGCATCCATGCCAAGTGCTGGCGGATTTCCAAACGGTGCTGGAGCACAAGGGTAAGCTTGCAGGTCTCAAAATGGCTTACGTCGGAGACGGCAATAACATGGCTCACTCCCTGATGCTTGGCGCAGCTAAGATGGGGATGCATGTAGCTGTAGCGACTCCTGAAGGTTATGAGGCTGACAGTGCGATCGTAGAACAAGCACGCAGCATTGCACAGGAGAGCGGATCACAGGTTGTGGTGACGTATAGTGCCGAAGAAGCGGTCAAAGATGCGGATATCGTGTACACGGATGTGTGGGCGAGCATGGGCTTTGAGGAAGAGCAGAAGATTCGTGAGCAAGCATTTGCTGCGTATCAGGTGAACGAAGAATTGATGAAGGTTGCGAAGCCGGACTACATGTTCCTGCACTGCCTCCCGGCTCACCGTGGAGAGGAAGTAAGCGCAGGCGTAATCGATGGGCCGAACTCCTTGATCTTCGATCAAGCAGAGAATCGTCTGCATGCACAGAAAGCGTTAATGGCTGCGTTAATGAGCGAATAGCCGAGATTTGCGTGAATGGGTTGATTTTAGACGCGGATTTCGCGATGATAGATTAAATATTATTTTTAGTGAGTAACTGAACTTGGGGAGGACCTATTAGACATGGCTAAGGAAAAAATCGTACTCGCCTATTCCGGCGGGTTGGACACATCTGTAATTTTGAAATGGTTGAAAGAGACTTATGACGCTGAGATCATTGCATTTACAGCAGATATCGGTCAAAAGGATGAATTGGACGGCTTGGAGGAAAAAGCACTGGCAACAGGTGCTTCCAAAGTATACATCGATGACCTGCGCGACGAGTTCGCAAAAGACTTCATTTACCCTATGTTCCAAGCGGGCGCGCTGTATGAAGGGCAATATTTGCTCGGTACAAGTATCGCACGTCCTTTGATTGCTAAACGTATGGTGGACATCGCTCGTGCAGAAGGTGCTACAGCGATTGCTCACGGTGCGACAGGTAAAGGGAATGACCAAGTTCGCTTTGAATTGAACGCGGCTGCACTGACACCGGATATTGCAGTCATCGCACCTTGGCGTCTGGAAGAATTCCGTAACCAATTCCCAGGACGTGCAGAGATGATTGCATATGCTGAGAAACACGGCATTCCAGTAACGGCATCTGCGGCTAAACCTTACTCTACAGACCGTAACCTCTTGCATATCAGCTATGAGAGCGGTGTGCTCGAGGATCCTTGGTTCGATCCAAGTACGGACGAGAACAAAGACATGTTCCTGCTCAGCAGTGCGCCTGAAGATGCGCCAGATCAAGCAGAATATGTTGAACTGGAATTCGAACAAGGCGACTGTGTAGCTCTGAACGGTGAGCGTCTCAGCCCACTGCAAGTCATGGAGCAACTGAACGAGCTGGGTGGCAAACATGGTATTGGCCGTGTGGATATGGTCGAGAACCGTTTTGTCGGAATGAAGAGCCGTGGCGTGTACGAAACACCAGGCGGAACCATTCTGTTCACTGCACACCGCAAAATGGAATCCATCACGATGGATCGCGAAGTCATGAACCTGCGTGATAGTTTGATTACACGCTACAGCACGCTCGTATACAACGGCTTCTGGTTCGCACCAGAGCGTCTGGCGTTGCAAGCACTCGTGAGCGAAAGTCAGAAAAACGTAACGGGTACAGTACGTGTGAAACTGTACAAAGGTAACATTATCGGCGCTGGCGTGAAAAGCCCTGTCAGCTTGTACAACCCAGACATCGCAACGATGGAAGCTGATCCTACGCAAGCATACGATCAAGGCGATGCAACAGGCTTTATCCGCCTGAACGCACTGCGATTGAAAGTGAACTCCGGCGTGGAACAAAACAAAAACAACTAATTCATTCTATATATTGAATTAAACATTTACACGAAAACGGAGAGGACAGAAATAACCGGATGAAGCGAAGCGTTCGCTACAAGCTTTCTGTAAGAAAGCTACATCGGAAGCATAAGCTATCCCCGGATTTTCCCTTTAGAAAAGGGAATCAAAAAAATCTGGGGGTAACAGCGATCAGGAGGTTGTTCTGTCATTGGAGTGGTGAGTAGTAAGAGGTGTTTTAGTTCAATGTATAGAGCCATCCAAATATAACTGACAAAGGCAGGCCGTTCTTGCATATCTGGCAGGAGCGGCTTTGTCCATGAGCGAAAGGGGAGTACTCACCGTGAGCAAGCTTTGGGGAGGACGTTTTACCAAACAAACGAATCATCTAGTTGAGGAATACACCGCATCGATTAATTTTGATAAAGCATTGGCTGAGGAAGACATTCAAGGTAGCTTGGCTCATGTCACGATGCTGGGCAAATGCGGCATTCTGCCTGCGGAAGACGTGGAAACGATCAAAGAAGGCTTGATTACCGTTTTGCATAAAATCCGTGCCGGCGAAGTGGAATTCTCCGTATCTGATGAAGACATCCACATGAACATTGAGAAAAATCTAATTGAGACCATTGGCCCTGTAGGCGGCAAATTACACACAGGCCGTAGCCGGAATGACCAAGTGGCAACGGATATGCACTTGTACCTGCGTGAGCGCGTGGTTGGTTTTGTAGGGATGTTGCATGCCTTGCAGGAAGCGCTGATCGGACAAGCGAAAGATAACCTCGATACGATCGTACCGGGTTATACGCATCTTCAGCGGGCACAGCCTATTCTGTTTGCCCACCACCTGATGGCGTACGTGTCGATGTTCCAACGGGATGCTGAACGTCTGATGGATAGCTATAAACGCATTAACGTTCTGCCACTTGGAGCGGGTGCGCTTGCTGGAACAACGTTCCCGATTGACCGTCATTTTGTAGCTGAACAACTGGGCTTTGATGGTGTATATGAAAATAGTTTGGATGCCGTGAGTGATCGTGACTTTATTGTTGAGTTCCTGGCAGCCGCATCACTCATCATGACTCACTTGTCCCGACTGAGTGAGGAATTGGTACTGTGGAGCAGCACGGAGTTTGGTTTCGTTGAACTGGATGATGCGTTCTGCACAGGTAGTAGCATCATGCCACAGAAGAAAAACCCAGACGTTCCTGAACTCGTTCGTGGGAAAACTGGACGTGTCTACGGTAACCTGATCGGGTTGCTGACTGTACTTAAATCTCTTCCGCTTGCCTACAACAAGGATATGCAGGAAGACAAAGAAGGCATGTTTGATACAGTGGCTACACTAGAAGGTGCATTGCAATTGTTCGCACCGATGATCGCTACGATGAAGGTAAACAAGGATCGCATGCGTCAGGCTGTGAACCAGGACTTCTCGAACGCAACGGATATTGCAGATTTCCTCGTAGGCGAGGGTTTGCCATTCCGTCAAGCGCATGAAGTCATTGGTAAGACAGTATTGTACTGCATCCAAAACGGCAAGTATTTGCTGGATCTGACGATTGATGAATTCCGTCAATTCTCCGAGCTGTTCGATGAGCGCATCTACGATGTGCTGCAGCCAGAAGCGGTAGTTAACGCGCGTAACGTTTACGGCGGTACAGCATCAGGTCAAGTAGCTGAAGCCATTGGACGCAGTGAGAAGGTACTAGAGATCACGGAGCAATGGATTAAGAACCGTGGTTAATGCCGGAAGCTGATAGAGCGGGTGTGGATGATTCCGATTCGTTTTTTTTAAAATATGGCTAAAAAAGAAGCAGGTTCAAGAGATAAATCTCTCTGACCTGCTTCTTTTTGTGATTCATAATGGATTTTTTCAATTATGATTTCTGCCAGCTGCCTTCATTCACCTCGGTGAGTACCTCGCCGTCGCGAACGACGACATGTCCGCGGACAACCGTACCTACCACGCTACAAGGGAACGAGTGGCCGATATACAGGCTTTCTTTATGTTTGGCATAATAGTTTTCTTTGGTGACAGTAAACGCTTGATCCAGATTGACAATCGCAAGATCTGCATCCATCCCGGTGACGATGCTGCCTTTGCGCTCCGCAAGACCGAAGCGCTCCGCTGGATTGGACGCCGTCCAAGCGGCAACTTGCTCCAACGGAATGTTGTTTGCTAATGCGAGTTCCAATGCTGACAGTAGGGTGAATTGTCCACCACTAATCCCACCCCATGCTTGGAAGAGATTGAAATCTTTCGGATCTTTCATATCATACGGACAGGGCGAGTGGTCCGAGGATAACATGTCGAATTTCCCTTCGGCCAGCAGGGAAATGAGTCGTTGCTGTTCGTCTGCTTCTCGTAGCGGAGGAGCACACTTGGCAATGCTTCCTTTTTCCCGCAGGCTATCATGGTTGAAGAGAAGATAATGTGGGCAAGTCTCGACCGTGACGTTCATGCCACGAGCTTTGGCAGCTTCAATACTGGCTACTGCTGCAGCGGAGCTGATATGCACGAAATGCAGTGCGCAGCCTGTAATTTCTGAATAGTACAACGCACGTTCTACAGCTTCGACTTCGGCGAGAATCGGGCGCGTCTCCAAATAATCATCGGCGCTGAAGAGTCCAGCTGCTTCTTTTTCTTCTTTTAGCCAGTTCGTGATCGCCGCACTCTCCGAATGTAGCGCGAGCACCTTGCCAAGAGCTGCAATTTTTTTCATGCCCGTTAGCAGTGTCATATCATCCACCGCTTCGAATTCTTTATTACCCGTTGTAGAGAGGAATGCTTTGAATCCAATGACCCCTGACTCTGCCAGCGGCTGCAGGTCGTCTTCATTTCCTGGCACAAGACCGCCCCAGAGTCCGAAATCGACAAGTGATTTTTCATTTCCGATTCGAGCTTTCTCCAGCAGTGCCTCTTCATTCACTGTTGATGGAATGCCATTCAGTGGCATGTCGAAGAACGTGGTGCAACCGCCTGCGGCCATCATAGCCGATCCGCTCGTAAAACCTTCCCAGTGCTCTCGTCCTGGTTCGCTGAAATGGACGTGTACGTCGATCATACCTGGAAACACATGAGATCCGTCTGCATCATAAGTATGCTCGGCTTCACCCTCCAGGTTGGTGGCAATTGCCGCGATTTTTCCATCTTTGATACCAACATCGACTTTCTTGACGCCGTCCGGCAGCACTACGCTGCCGCCGCGTACAATCAGATCGTAACGTTCCATACACAACTCTCCTCTTCAATGATCTTGAATTTTTTCAAATGAAATAGTCTAGTTCAACCTGTAAGTTTGTGTTCAAAGGCGGATTTTTTGAAAACTTCTGTGTTTATTCGTAAATGGTACCTTTTTTGAATGATGATCCTTTGAATGCGAATTTGCTGAGCAGTAGGTATGCAATGCCTGCTACGACAAATCCAATGATCCAGCCGATGTCTACCAGTAGGAACGCAGCCCCAGCTCCAATTAGCATGGCTAGTAAAGCGCTCGGATTGTAGCCTTTGAATGAACCGTTGTCCAGATACAACTCGGTGGTGTCTACCTTTTGCTTACGCAGGATGTAGTACTCTACGAGCATGATGGCTACGATTGGACCAAGGAAAGCTGAGTAGATCAGGATGAATGTGTTTAACCCTTGAGCGGAAGAATCCTGCACGAGTACCCATGGGAAGGAGCAGAGCGCAAGTAATCCAGTAATAATGACAGATGTTTTGTATTTCAGCTTAGTAACAAGCGAGATGACATAAGCTGGTGGCACGATATTGGCGACCATGTTAACAGCGACTACACCAATGACGATGAATGCAGATACAGCGACAGTGATATATGGATTGTCAACGATAACAGCGAATGCTTTAACGGGATTCGAAATCCCTGTTGCTGCAGCCATCATTGCTCCAATTGTGAGGACGAAGCCATACGCGATAACGATAGGGAGGAAGTAGAGCATGCTACGCTTTTTGTCACTGATGCCGCTCTTGAGTTCACGTGAATAGTCACCAGCACTCAGGAAGATTGCTGCATAGTTGCCCAGGAATACCATGATGAAAGCGAAGAATGGAAGTCCCCATGTGCCTTGCGCATTTACCCAATTTTCGGTAATCGCCGTGCTATGAGAATTGAGCAATATACTGAACACGTAGACGAGTGCTAGCATAATAACAACGGAGGCGAGAGTCTCCACCCACTTGATCGCATGAAAGCCATAAAGTGAAAGGATAATCTGAACGGCCTGCAATACGACGAAACAGATGACAACACTGTCGAAGCTACCGCCACTGAGCACTTTGACAATTTCGTTCAGTGCGGTTCCCCCGACCCAGCTCTGGAAGCCATACCAAACGATGGCAGGCACGCCGCGTAAGAATGAGGATATAATAGAACCTTTGATGCCGAATGACATACGCAATTGAACAACGTAAGGGATTCCCGTTCGATAACCGAATCGGTCGTTAATGGCAAAGATCACAGAGATGATGCCGATCGCAATCATAGCTGCCACAAATGTCTGAAATACATTGAGTGTAGCGACACCAGCGACAATGAGACTTGCTCCAAGTGTCATGTTCCCGAGGTTCACGCCATCCCCGATCCACATAAACATGTAAGCGATCGATCCAATCGTTCTTTCGCTCTCCTGCTTCGGTTTCAGGGAGTCGTCCACATTAATATTTTCTTGCAAGTGTGACTCTTCCAGCACTCGACCTGCTAAATTCGTAGACATATTCCGCCCCACTCCTCTTCGTATTGGGTAAGCAAGGCTGATCGTATCCATATAAGTATACGAACCGTTCCGATCAGTCCTTTGCCCACACCACAGATGATTAAAATACTGTAAGGTAACATCACTCTGTTATGTAATGTAATCTCACTTTGGATTTGTTATCCTTATTTTATCACCTTGTACCCACAATTCATTGACAAAAACGTAGATTATGATCGTGTTTTCTGTTCAAATTAAACAAAAAAAATATTACGTTTAATGTCATGTTATGTAGGAGGCATAGATACGAAAGTTCATGCAGACGATTTTTAATAATAAGAGATCAGTTTTCCACTGAATTGCTCAATGTTTTCAGCCCGGTAATTCGGCATTCCACCTCATCACCAGCATCAATCACGACTGAACCTGGTGTGCCTGTTAAAATGATATCTCCCGGATGTAATGTCATCACATGTGAAAGGAAAGAGATCAAGTGTGCGGGCGAGAAGATCATCTGGCTAACGGTATTGTAGTGTATGACTTCGCCATTCAATACAGTTTCGACCTTGAGATTAGGCAGATCAATGTATTCGTCAGGAGTGGATAGGCTGGAGCCTAGGCTTAGGAACGTGTCGAAGCTTTTGGCTCTTTGCATGAATCGAGGATTACGCGCATGAATCTCCTTAGCCGTCATATCGAGAGAGGTGGTATAACCGGCTACGTAATTCATAGCATCGTCCTCGCTAACATTTCTGCATGTCTGTCCAATGACGATCGCTAGCTCTGCCTCTGCAGTGACCTGTCCAGCTCCATCCGGTAGACGGATCGCTTCGCCAGAGCCAATTAGTGACGTATCGGGTTTGAGAAAGATGACAGGCTCATCCTCAGGAGGGCGTCCAGACAGCTCGATGGCTTTTGCTAGATAATTCATGCCAACCCCAATCATCTTACCTGGTTGGCGGTATAACACACGGTGAGATACATCGTTGACCGACAGAGCAGAGAGAGCGGAGAGGATCTCCTGTCCGCCACTAGCGTACCAGTCTCGCAGATTTTTCAGTTGTTTGTTTTGCAGTAGTGTAAAGAGATCTGTATCCCAATAGGTGTTTGCTTCCTCATTCAGCTGAGTCAGGGGAATCACGCCATGATCTGTTAGGAACGCTGCTTGCTCCTGTCCGTCATGTTCAACCGTTACAAGTTTCATCCGCGCACCTCTTTCATGAAATGTTCTGCCATCCAGCGTAGTAGTCTAAGATCGGTATTCGCACCGCCGATAAAGGATAATCCGATGGGCAGTCCATCCTCACGAATTACGGGCACGGTAACCTGAGGTAGACCAGAGAGTCCTGCGATACAGGAGAGTTGCATCGTTTTTGCTCGATATGCTTCGGCCTCTGCACCCTGTAGTCCGAGCAGTGGAGCTGGGCCGGGTGCTGTCGGGATCGCTAGAAGTCCGTCTTCACCCAGCAAGTCAATAAGGCTACTCCGGATACGAGTGCGTAGGTCACTCTCAGTGGTGTGTGCAGACGCCTCCAGTGTACAAGCCCATTCAAATCGTTCTGCAATGCCAGGGCCGAATGTTGGACGTTCCTTTATCAACCAATCGCTATGTTCATGGGCGATTTCTAACCCTTGAAGAACGCGGAACGCTGCCGACCAGTCCGCTAGGCTCTCCGTAGGTGTTGTTAATTGGACTGAAGTGCTATCCTGCTTCCAGTTGGGAAGTTCGTACAGCTTCGAGAGTAAGAGCGAACGATTGTTTTCTTCTGGCAGACTCCAGGTTTCATCTGCTAAGAAGAAGCGCGCGAATGGGCTGTTGATGTCGAATTCGTTGTGAACATCGTGTTGAACATGGTGTGCGTTACTGCTTGATTTGAGGTTCGCTTCCTCATGAAGCGTTCCGAGGTTTTTTTGCAATAGAACCTTGCCCACATCTAACAAAATCTTCGGAGACTGGCTCATCCAGCCAACCGTATCGAAGCTGCGTGCCAGTGGAATGACTCCTTCTGTAGATACAGCTCCATGTGTTGGCCGGAAGCCATACAGACCGCAGTACGAAGATGGAATGCGAACGGAACCACCTGTGTCTGTGCCTATAGCGAAATCAACCAGACCCGTCGCAGCCGCAACGGCTGAACCACTTGATGATCCGCCTGGTATTCGATCTGGTGCGAGTGGGTTGATGGGTGTGCCATAGTGGGCATTTTCCCCATTCAAACTGTACATCAATTCGTCTGTCTGTGTTGTGCCTGTGAGTCTTGCGCCGCTGGTTAGTAAGGATAGCAGAGCGGGAGCGGTAGAGCCCGCAGCTTCATGCGTCCGAAGCCAATCTGGATTACCGGCTCCACTGATTACGCCTTGAATATCGAAGACGTCTTTTACTGCGAACGTCAGCCCATTGAGTTCGCCTGTCCCAGTAGGAGGGAGCTGGACTGTGGCATCTACAAATGCTCCCCATTGATCCTGGTTCACCGAAGCGATCTCTGTCTCTGCTTTCTCAGTTTCTGTGCCCAGCTTGAATTTCTCCGATTGATTCGTATTTATCCTTCTCATGACTGTTCTCCTTTCGGATTCAAATTAGAATTGAGTGTGCGTCTTGAGTGGTCAGATGTTGGAGCTACAGGCCCTTGAACCTTGTTCGAAGCTAGTGTCTGATCCTGTTGGGATGAACCGGAGCGAAGTCGATCTAACACTAGTGCGAGTAAAATGCCAACGAGCAGACCATTTGCGAGTAGCGGACGTAGCAGTGGGGGCAAGGAGGCGAAATATTCGGATGGCAATCCCATCACGATGACTCCCACGAAAAGAGGTGCTGCTGTCCGGTACACGTTTGCTGCATCCATTCGAATCTGGCCGAAATATTGTAGTGATGAACCGAGTAGTCGCAGATATGTTACTAATAATACAGCGCTCCCGATGCTGAGCGGCAGTTGTGTCAGCACACTGCTGACTGCCGGAATCAGACCAATTCCCGCGAACAGTAGACCGCCAATGACAAACGGAAGCTGCTCTCGTATACGGGTCTGCTGCAGAAAACCTACGGATGAAACGTAAGGCGCGTAAGGTACAAGCCCTAGTAATCCTGACAGAACCGCAAGTATACCGCTGATGGTAAATGAACGTTTGTACTGCTTGGCAGAGGCTTCTTGTTCGTAAATACGATCTGTTCCCTTGAGTGCGCCGAATGTGTTCGAGGCATTGACCAGACCGGCGATAATTGCAATCATGACAACACCTATGTTCAGGCCATGCCATGGATTACCGAGAGGGAACCAACCCATGTCGATTGTTCCTGCGCTGGAGGTTCCGCTGTCTCTGCCGAAGATGAGTGTATATAGCACCCATCCGCCCAGAATTCCAATCAGTAACGCATACTGACCAATTGCAGGTCGGGCTTTTACGGATAAGACTGCGACGAAAACAGCTACGGTTGCCGATAATAGAAAAACGGTGGGTTGAATTGTTGTTGCTTCCGTCGAAGATCCCGAGGAGATCCCGAGCATTCCTTCCAGAAAAATCATGTTCAGCCGGCAACCGAGGAGAAACATAAAAACAGCCATCACCCCTGGCGTAAACAACTTCGACAACGGGGCGGCAAGTCCGCAGACACCGATTAGAATGGTGATGACACCTGAGATCACGATACCCACGGCCAGACTGCCGCCCAGCTCCGTCAGTGAAATGCCCAGTGAAGGCGCAGCCGCGCTGAGGCTCAGAATGACACCCCACCACAATCCTGACTGTCCCTCCATGACCGATCTTTGATGCCCAAGTGCTGCTTGTACGACACAGGCGAGCCCTGTAAGGACAAACGAGCATTGAATTAAGAATTGGATTTTGTCTTGCGGTAATGCAAATGCCGCCCCGACCGTGATTGGAATGACGACTGTATTTGTAAATAAGAAAAAGAGCCACTGCAGCCCAGCGAGTCCGGAGCGCAGTTTGATGATATTGTTCATGTGTCACCTTCCGCTTGGAGTTTCGCCGAAACGGTCTTCGAGCAGTACAATGATGTGCCCGGCGTTCCTATAGCGAAGTCTTATTTATGCAAAAGGATTCCGGACATGCCGGAACCCCATTTCTCTGTAACGTTTAAATGTATGCAGTTGAATCTTCGTGTTGTACCTCTGGGCTAAATCGCGATTATATTTCTAGCTGTGTTGCACTAGATGAAGATTCGGCACCTTGAATGTACTTGCTCATACACCTGGATATATTTTACTCATACACGTTAAGTGCTTCCTGTACTCCGCGCCCGATGACAATCGGAGCGTTATGTCGAATCAGCACGGCTTCCAGTGCGGATAGTACGAATAATACATTTTCCTTGCGGCAGCTATAACCCATCGTACCGATACGCCAGATCTGTCCATGTAGCGGGCCGAAGGAGCTGGCAATCTCGATGCCAAACTGATGAAGTAGCATGTTCCGTACAGACTCACCATCGACGCCTTGTGGAATCTTCACGCAAGTTACCACAGGTAGCTTCCAAGCGACATCGTTAAATAATTCTAGCCCCATGCCGCGGATGCCTGCCATCAGTGCTTTTTCATGTAACTTATGACGCTCAAAGCGCTCTTCGAGTCCTTCGTCTAGCAGGATACGTAGCCCCTCGCGTAACGCGTATAGCATCGACGTTGCTTCGGTATGATGGTTCAGACGACGTGGTCCCCAGTAGTCCTGCAACTGACTCAGATCAAAGTAGTTGCTGCGAATCGGATGTGCAACGTCTCGACGGTCGCTGTCTAGTGCGACGCCTCGCTCTACCTTTTTCCGACTTGCCAGAATCTGTTCTACCCGCTCGTTGTACGTAACTGGTGCCATACCAGAAGGTACGGAAATGCACTTTTGTGTGCCCCCGATAACCGCATCAAGCTGCCACTCATCTACTTTGACTGGCGCGCCACCAATGGAGGCAACGGCATCGACGACTGTCAACACGCCAAGCTCGCGGCAAGCAGGGCCAATTAGATCCAATGGCTGCATGCAGCCTGTTGAAGTCTCGCCGTGTACAATGGCTACAATTTTCGGTTGTACTCGTTTAACCTCATCAATCACGGCCTGTTGGTCGAACACCTCTCCCCAAGGACACTCCATCAGATGCAGCACAGCCCCGTGGCGCTCAGCGATTTCTGTCAGCAGGTGACCGAAACGACCGAAGATGGGTACGAGAACTTTGTCACCAGGCTCGATTAGGCTGCACAATACTGCTTCCAGTCCTGAGCGAGAAGTGCCGTCAACCGGGAAAGCCCATTGGTTCTTCGTTTGAAACGTTTGTCTTAACATATCCATCGTCTCGTTCATCATTTGCGTGAATGCCGGATCAAACTGACCCAGAATCGGTGTTGCCATTGCTCGCAGGACTCTCGGATCTACTTCGACCGGTCCTGGTGTCATGATTGTTCTCAAAGGTGCGTGGATTTCCCGGTACTTCGTCATCTCTTAACCGCCTCCTGAATGTATATTAATAAGCCAATTGATGTAGTAGGTCGATTAGCAGGCGTACGCCGCGCTGCAAATCTTCTGTGTCGGTAAACTCCGCGGGGGAGTGGCTAATGCCGCCTCGACTTGGTACAAATAGCAGTGCTGTTGGACAGTGCGTTCCGAATACTTGTGAATCATGTCCCGCACCGCTGGTCATCATTTGGTATGAAATACCTTCACGCTTTAAAATGCTCTCAGTCGCTGCGTTCATAGCCGAATCCATCGCAACCGGAGGTTCATCCATCCACTTACGGTAAGTGATGCGTGTTCCATGTTGGGCTGCGATAGACTCGAATTCATTGAAGCATTCTTCGCAGAATGTTCGAATGGTCTCTGTATCACTGTGGCGTACATCTAGGCTGAAAGTGACTTCACGTGCAATGACATTACCTACATTGGGCTTGGCGTCCAATCGCCCAACCGTGGCTACCAATCCGTCTTCATTCGTATTGGCTCGGTGCATCAATATCCGAATCAACTCAGCTGCGGTAAACATGGCATCATGTCGCCACTTCATCGGGGTTGTACCTGCGTGATTGCTCTCTCCATGCACTGTGATATCGTAGCGGCGTTGTCCAACGATGTGACTGACAACACCGATTGATTTCTGTTCTCGTTCTAATACTTGGCCTTGCTCAATATGCAATTCAATAAAACATTCTAGGTCACTGCGTTGTGGTTGTGGATGCTGCCCTAATCCGAACCCGACATTGTACATCGCCTGTTCAAACAGCATACCACTCGCATCTTTTAGATTACGAATAGCTTCGCGGCTTTTGGTGCCAGTAATATTACCTGAACCCCAATAGGTCATCGGGAAGCGGCTTCCCTCTTCTTCACAGAGTGAGACAACTTCAATTGGTTTGAGCGGCTGACCGTATTGCGTTAGTAAATGTTCCACGGCAATGAGTGCGGCGATGATTCCGTAGGCTCCGTCGTATTTTCCGCCCCCTATCACTGTATCAACATGAGATCCAGTCAGTACAACCCGAGCCTCGGGGTCACGTCCAGCGGCACGCCCGAACAAATTACCAACATCGTCATAGTGCACCTGTAGCCCAAGGTCGTTCATCTTAGCTTCAATTGCCCGTTGAGCCGCGATCCAAGCTGGGTCATAGAGCAGCCGGCTTACGCCATTACGTTCGTCTTTACCGTGCGAAGCCAGCCATTCAATCATGTTTTCGACCTGCTCGGATAAGGCAGACGGCTTCGGTTGTTTGATTATCAATGCAATCTCCCCCATTCCGGCAGCATAAGCTTTCCAACCGGTGTTATATTAATTAACTTGGAATTGTGATTAATTAATCGTAGAATAAAACAAAAGGGAAATCATTCACGAAAATGTAGAAGAATAACAGGATTCATTGGACATGTTAACCAAAGGGGCGCAAGAACGATGAAAATGAATGAGCTACTGAAGCTGCCGGTGTTTGACGGAACAATTATTGTCGCAGGAGCAACGGGTTTGAACAGGGAAGTTCATACAGTCAACATGATGGATGCCCCCGATATCATTCCGTACTTGAAGAAGAATGAATTACTCATTACGACGGCTTTTCACTTTAAGGACGATCTGCCAGCTCTGCTTGAGCTAATTGGGGAGATGAGTCGCCAAGACTGTACTGGGATTGGTATCAAAAGCAAACGTTACCTCGGTAATATCCCTGAATCAGCAATTCAGCTAGCTAACGAGCTGCATCTTCCTTTGATGGAGTTGCCTGTCGATCCTTCACTCGGCGATATTGTTAACAAATCGCTCAGTCATATCCTCGATGTACAAACTACCGAGCTGCATAATGCCATACAGACTCACCGACAGTTCACCCAGCAGATTATGAGCGGCCAAGGCATCCCGAAGTTGCTGGATCAGTTGTCCTCTTTACTTCGCTTGCCGGTTCTTCTGCTAGGTCCTTACCTTCAGCCCATCTATGGTCGATTCTCCGCGACCACCGCAGCACATATTGAAGCATTGTTGTCTGGGGGCGGGCGTTTTCACGTAGCACCATCCGTTTTCTCAGCGTTCTCTCTATTAAGTGAGAAACATGAAACACTGACATTATTTCCGGTTTATACCCATAGACAATTACATTTTCTTTGTATAGAAGGCTTGGTTACGCCGTCTGAACGTTCGAATATTTTGACTATAGAACAGGCAACTAACGTGATTGCGTTTGAATTAATGAAGGATAATGCGCTCAAGCAGAATCGCCGCCGCATCCAGAACGAATTTTTTGCTAATTTTATCGGTGGAGCATTCTCTAGTAGTGAGGAAATTACGAGTCGGGGGCGTGAATTTGGACTATCCAGTGACCAGCGTTATCTATGTGCTGTTGGTAAGTTCGATGGTACAGATCGAACCACCTCATTCATGCAGTATAAGGCTGAACAGGATCGGATTGCCGAACATCTTGAAGGGGAACTGACCCATTTTCGATATCCATTACATTTGTTCACTCATGATCGCGCCTACGTTCTATTGATGCCGCTGGTTGAGGAGTGGAAGACGGTTAAACCTACCTTTGTCGCACTGCTAGAGCGTCTTCAGGGTAAAATTGCTATCCATTATGGATCGGAGTTATCGTTTGGCTTCAGTAGCTATGCTCAGCCGCTTGCTCAGATCCCTGTTTCTTACAAAGAGGCCAATGAAGCTCTATACTTCGGTGGAATTGCGGGCAAAACGCGTTTTATCGAGATGTATCAGCCGAAGGAAGTCCCTGAGATTTTGCGTATGATCCCCCATGAGCATCTACTTAAATTTTATGCCGATACGATGCAGGGATTCGAGGATGAGACGATTAAGGATCATCATATGCTGCTTCATACGTTGTCTGTTTATCTGGAAACGCATTGTCATCTGGCTGAAACAGCGAAACGACTTTACATCCATCGCAACACAGTGATTTATCGGTTAGAGAAATGTGAGGAAATTATCGGTCGCAGTCTGAAAGATCCAGAAGAAACGTTGCGTCTACGTATGGCATTCCGAATCAAGGCATTATTGCCAACGGAAGGGATCGCAGAGAGGTGAAGCGGAGCGTTCGGCTGAAAGCTTTCTTAAGAAAGCTATATCGGAAGCATAAGCTATCCCCGGATTTTCCCCTTTGGAGAAGGGAATCAGAAAAAATCTGGGGATAACAGCGATCGGAGGGTTGTTCTGTCAGCGGAGTAGTCAGTGCAAATCTTTTTTAATTCAATCTCCCTAGTCTCGTTTAGACAAAGGAAGCCATTTCAATACGTCTTGAATCTTCGTATCCCAATAACCCCATTCATGTGCACCTGCTTCTTCCTCATATGTCAGCTCGAAGTCTGACTGCTCGCAGGCCTTTCTGAAGGTCTGATTATCTTCGTAGAGGAAGTCTTCCGTTCCACAACACTGATAGAGTAACGGTCTTAAGCCTTGACCTTGCTCGCTCTCTTGCAGCAAATGAAGTAGATCGTTCTCTGATCCTGCCATAGTTGACCCGAAAATCCGTTGCATTTCTGCCTGCTGCAATGCAGATCCTTCCGTGTTTTTCAGGTGAGCGGCCATATCGAGTGCACCGGATAAGCTAGCAGCAGCCGCATATTGCTCTGGTTTACGAAGTGCAAGCTTGAACGCACCGTAGCCACCCATGGATAGACCCGCAACAAAGTTGTCCTCACGTTGATGGGATAGTGGGAAGAAGGAACGGGCAAGTGTTGGCAGTTCTTCGCTAATAAATGTCCAGTAATGTCCGCCTTCAGCCATGTCCGTGTAGAAACTGCGGTGAACCTGTGGCATAACAACGGCAATACCGAGGTTAGCAACATAACGTTCAATGGATGTTCTACGTAGCCAGATGGAATCATCATCCGAAAGACCATGTAACAAGTAGAGCGTAGGGTGTAATCCTTGTCCAGTTACATTTTGCATACCAATCTGAGTATGCGTCTGCTGAGGCAAAATGACATGCATACTCGTGCTTAGTCCAAGTGTGTCCGAATAAAAATCACATTTAATAAGTGCCATCTAATAAAGTAACCCCTTTCATAAGTCCGATATGTAACCGTTCCATCTCCCGTTTGGAAAGCGAGGGATAGTAATTCCTAATGAAGCGTAGTATCTATTACACAGGTTATACTCAAAGCTCCCACGATGCAATGACGAGAATAATACACGGTTGAAAACAACTTCCTTCACAACGTAACAATGTTATGTTACACTGTCTTCAATGACAAGGGGGTTCAACGATGACGGATGATTTGATCTCCAAAAAAGAATTGCTAGACCTGACAGGCATTTCATATGGGCAGCTCTATCGCTGGAAACGCAAAAATCTCATTCCGGAAGAATGGTTTATCCGGAAGTCCTCTTATACAGGACAGGAGACCTTTTTTCCGAAACAGCAGATTTTGCCGCGCATTGATAAGATTATCCATATGAAGGACGGATTGTCGCTGGATGAGTTAGCAGATGTGTTCTCGCCATCTTTAGGCGAAGTAGAGATGATGTCTGTCCAGCAATTATTAGATCGAAACATTGTTTCATTATCATCTCTGGAATTGCTGACCGAAGCAGGTCGGGAACAACCGTTGTATGGTTTAGAGCAGATCATGATGCTCTATGTACTTGAGAAACTGTTGATGAGTGGAGATATTACAAGACAAGAAGGTACCTTGTTGATCGAAGTAATGTCAGATCATTATTACCGGTTCAGAGACAGGGCGAGTGAATTGCTGCTTATTCGCAAAATGGGTGTACCGACGTTCATGCTGGTTGGCGCAGGAGCGGAGCTTTATTTTGATAAAGGTGTAAAAGTGGTGCTGAAAATTACGTTGGCAACGTTCATGGAAGAACTGAAACTTAAATTAGGGAGTGTCTGAGGGGGAGAAAGGCATGGAAGAGCGTCACATGAGAAATGACCTGAATGTAACGGGATCTCGCAAAACGACAGGCGGGCACTATAACCGGGTGAATATTGATGGCATGGCCAAATTGGACGGAGACTTGGATTGTACTTCGCTCAATGTGAATGGAACACTGAAAATCTATGGTGCATTGTACACTGAGAGCGTAACCGTGAATGGTATGGCTAAAGTGGAAGGAGAACTGCAAACTACTTCACTGGATGTAAATGGAACAATGGGCGTACATGGCCCGGCTCGCGCGGAGACGACAACGATCAATGGCATGTGTACGATTAACGGCCCGCTGGTTAGTTCTCGTGTGCGTGTGGATGGTATGACAACGATTAATGGAGCTTTGGCTACACCGGAGTTGACGGTGAACGGGAAATGCAACGTACGCGGAAGAGTGGACAGTGAGCGCATCGATATCGGCGGTATGGCCACAATTGATGGAGATGTGCAGGGCGAGACGATTAGTGTTCAAGGCAACCTCAAAGTAGGGGGGCTGTTGAACGCAGACACCGTGGAGATTCGTCTATATACGTCTTCTTCGGCTAGGGAAGTTGGCGGTGAACGTATTGATATTCGGCGTAGAGAGCGCAGTGGATTTTGGAAAGCACTTGGTTTGGGCGGGGCTCCTTCTTTTAGAGCAGAACTGATTGAGGGAGATGAGATTATGCTTGAAGATACAGAGGCCGATACTGTTCGAGGTACACGAGTTCATATTGGGCGTGGATGTAACATTAGGTTGGTCGAATATTCGGGTGACTTGTCAGTAGATCCAGAAGCAAGGATAGGTCGTGTTGAACAAATCTGATGCGATTTATGATGCGAATGGCTCGTTCACGATATATTGTTTTGGCGTAAAGCAATCGGTCCTTGGACTGATTAATGATTGCAACATTTCGGATATACTAATGCAGTCATATGAATAGATCGTGAATGGAGAGATTAAGAACGATGGCTGCAAGTAAAAACAAAATTGGATTTGTGCTGGCAGGGCTACTGCTCAGCATACTCATGGCTTCAATGGATAACACCATTGTGGCTACGGCGATGGGTGATATCGTCGGCAAACTCGGCGGACTCGACAAGTTCGTTTGGGTGACCTCTGCATATATGGTTGCAGAGATGGCAGGAATGCCGATCTTCGGTAAACTATCTGATATGTACGGGCGGAAGAAGTTCTTTGTATTTGGCATCATTGTATTCATGATTGGTTCGGCGCTGTGCGGAACCGCCACATCTATCGTGGAATTAACGATGTATAGAGCAATCCAAGGGATTGGAGCAGGCGCACTGGTACCTATTGCGTTTACGATTATGTTTGACGTTGTTGCTCCAGAGGCACGGGGCAAGCTGGGTGGATTGTTTGGTGCGGTATTTGGTCTATCCAGTGTATTTGGCCCGTTGCTTGGTGCTTACATTACGCAGTACGCGACATGGGAATGGGTATTCTATATTAACCTGCCACTCGGTTTAATTGCGTTTCTGTTTATTACCATTTGTTATAAGGAATCACATCAACATCAATCCCAGCAGATTGACTGGCTAGGTGCTGTAACACTGATTGGCGCAGTTGTCTGCCTGATCTTCGGCTTGGAATTAGGCGGCAAGACGTATGCTTGGAATTCAGGACAGATTATCGGCTTGTTTGCCGGATTTATCGTGCTCGCTCTGTTGTTCCTCTATGCAGAGACACGAGCCAAGGAACCGATTATTTCCTTTAATATGTTCCGCAATCGCGTGTATTGGTCCAGTAACTTGATTGCAATGTTTAGTGGGGCGGCGTTCATTACAGCTTCCGTGTACATACCGATTTTCATTCAAGGTGTACTGGGAGGCAAAGCGACTAACTCAGGTCTAGTTTTACTGCCAATGATGCTGGGTTCGGTCGTAACAGCTTCCCTGGGCGGGGTATTAATGACCAAAATCAAGTACCGTAACATTATGATTCCTACACTTGCACTGCTTGTTCTTGGGCTTGGATTGCTTACAACGCTAGATGAGGGATCATCACTCTGGACGATTCGCATATTCATGGTCATGGTCGGACTGGGCGTTGGTGCATCATTCTCAGTGCTTAGCAATGCGGCTATGAATGCGTTTGAACCGCGTAGACGCGGAGCAGCTAGTTCTACCCTTAACTTCTTGCGATCTCTCGGCATGACGATGGGGATCACGATCTTTGGTATCGTACAGAGCCAAGTGTTTACACGTAAAATGACCGAGTCGCTTGGATCAGCGGCTGAAGCTGGCGGAGCAGGTGCTGGTGAGGCTGCAGCCGGTGGGGGTATACCGGACGGACTGAATTTGACAGATCCACATGCGCTGTTATCACCGGAATTAAGACAGGGTATTCCACCACAGATTCTGGAGACCATTACGCATGCGCTGTCCACATCTATTGTGCAGTTGTTTGCTTGGGCTGCCATTCCAGCTGCGCTCGCTCTAATCGCATCGTTCTTCATGGGCAATGAGAAGATGGTTGTGGGTGAAGAGCAGGGCGAATATACAGGCGGTCATTAATTTGTAAATAAATGATGTGAACTGATGAGAATGCTACTACCTCTCACGTATTGTTCTAATGAAAGGTGCAGCTATCCTATCGCATAAGAAAAGACACACTTCACACGTAACCGAAAGGGAGACGAGAGGTGTGTCTTTTTTTGATATTCTTCTATGTTTAGAAGGTATAACAATAAGCTTGAATTAAGGTTGTTTGGTATCCGAGATCCCATCTTCAACAATGGAAGGCTCTTGTTCATCAGGTACACTACTGTTTCCCGGGCGAGCAATTAAGCGATTCTGTGCTTTGTACGTATCTCGTGAAATGGTTTTGGATTCGACAACTTTCCCATCTATCCGTTTCGTTCGTACAGTCTCAACAATATATCCAGGCTGTCCATTTTGCAGCACCTGCTGGGCTCCATCGGGGAGAACGTTACTGGAAACATATTTGACTGGAACACTTAACGTTTCAATCGTGCGTGATTCAAGGGCATAACTGACATTCTCCGGGAATGTACCAAAAAACTTCACCACTAATTGATGGTTGTTGACTTCAGCATGAATGAGCAGTGATTTGCCAGTGTTATTTTTGAAACGGAAGTTAATAGCCCCTGAAGCAAAGGTGGCATCCAGTCCTTTAGGCAAATATTTGACCGGCAGGGAGTGATTGCGGCGTTCGACGATATCAAGACCTGTAAGCAAGGCTGCATTATATATCGTGCTGGATACCTGGCAGATACCCCCGCCGATTCCGGGCGTCAATCGACCATTCACAATGACCGGCGCTTCGCGGAAGCCGAATTCCTTCTCGGCTTTTTGAACAATTTTCTCATAATCAAAAGTGCCTCCTGGCTCCAAAATCATACCGTGAATGGCTTCAGCTGCTGCGCTCACATTATGTACCCGCCCCTCACTGCTATTGCCGAGTCCTGTCGAGAACTGAATGATTTTCCGCTCAATGCCCTCTGAGCGCAAGGAGTCCACCGTAACTTCGGGTTTCATCATAAACAGGGGGAGCTGAAGGCGGATCGGATCAGGTTTGCCCTCCAAATCTAATGCGCCAAAATCATGAGGGAGCTTGACCTGTAATTGACGGGTGAGTTCGTCCCAAGCGATGCGCCGCACGCCTTTCTCCGGGATGTATTGAACCTTGTCGTTAGGCGTGATTCTCCGAACGGCATTAGAAGGAGAGCCGAAGGTGTCTTTTTCCCAAGCAGGGCTCAGTTGTTTCTTTAATGAAGTCGCATCATACGTCAATTCCAGTGGAAAAGCTTCGGCCAGATGATACCGTGCATAGGCACGTTCCCACAGGTTTCCTTCCTCCAGTTGCTTCATGGCAACTCGGAAGCTGTCTGCATCGTAATGTGCGCCTGTTTGCGCAGCTGTTAAGGTTAGTGTTTTCGCTAAGGGTTCGTCCAGTTCCAAAATGACAGGCCATTCTGCCAGCTGTTGTAACCGTTCATCCAGTTCAAGCATGACATCGGCTCGATTCATTCCTCCGATCTGCCATCCGCCTACCTGTACCTTCTGGGGTAACGGCGATTGGTTCACATACATATAGATCATTCCATAGGATGCGGAACCGAATAAGAGGATCGAGAACATTGCAATGACTGCCACGTGTATTTTTTTCATAACCGTACGCTCCTTTTTACTTCTGTTGTTCCGCACTTTGTAACACTTTCTATATATATGATCCAATGTAGGAAAACTTTCGGGTACTCAATAGGTAACAAATTTGTTACAATAAACTTCATATGAATCCATGCTTCACCATCAAAAAAGGTCGAAGTGGACTTCTCCTGATGAAATTCAGGTCTTTTTAAAGGAAATGCCGGGATTGTGTCGAAATGATAATGGCTAACTATGCGAGCAGGAAGTGATGATGTGATAGAAATGCAGGACGTGTGGAAGACCTACGCCAATGGTACCCACGCTTTACAAGGGGTGTCGGTGAAGATCGACCGCAATGAATTTGTCTATATCGTCGGTCCGTCTGGCGCAGGCAAATCGACATTTATGAAATTGATGTACAGAGAAGAAGTTCCGACTAAAGGACAAATATCCATTAACGGATTTAATATCGGTAAGCTGAAACCAAGGAAAATTCCTTATGTACGCCGTAATATCGGTGTTGTATTCCAGGACTTCCGACTGCTGCCTAAGATGACGGCGTTCGAGAATGTTGCCTTTGCTATGGAAGTTATTGAAGCACCGAAGCGTCATATCAAGAAACGAGTGATGGAAGTACTTGATCTGGTGGGACTGCGTAGCAAAGCCAATCGTGAGCCTTCGCAACTCTCAGGTGGGGAACAGCAGCGTATTGCCATCGCACGGGCGATTGTGAATAATCCGTCGGTTATTATCGCGGACGAGCCTACAGGTAACCTTGATCCAGAGACGTCATGGGGAATTATGCAACTGCTGGATGAGATCAATTTTCGAGGAACAACAATCGTCATGGCAACCCATAACAAAGACATCGTAAATACGATGCGTAAACGGGTTATTGCCATTGAACGTGGACAGATCGTACGGGATCAGATGAGAGGAGAATACGGTTATGAATTTTAGTACTCTCTTGCGCCATTTGCGGGAGGGATTCAAAAACGTATTCCGCAACGGCTGGATGTCTGTGGCCTCCATCATGTCCATCATCGTATCACTGCTTATTCTTGGTGTATTTATGCTATTGGTATTGAATGTGAATTCTATGGCAAACCAAGTGGACAGTCAGGTGGAGATCAGCACGTTTCTTGAACTGAATGTGGACGAGCAGTTACGCAACACACTCGAACAAGAAATCAGCGCCATGCCTGAAGTAAGTGAGATTCGCTTTGTCTCCAAGGAAGATGGGCTAAAAGAGTTCCGTGAACGTCTCGGAGACAGCGCAGATAATGTACTTAGCGGTTTCGATGTGGATAATAACCCACTGCCGGAGACCATTGAAGTTGAGGTCATTGAACCGGAAACCGTTACTTTTGTAGCGCAAAAAATCGAAGCATTGAACGAGAAACACCCGGAGAAGCCGATCATGAAAGTGAATTACGGCAAAGAAACGGTGGAGGTATTGTTCAAATTTACGAAGTTGGTTCGTAACATCGGATTTATCTTCGTTGGAGGACTGGGTCTGATGTCCATGTTCCTGATCTCGAATACGATTCGCGTAACGATTCTAGCCCGTCGCCGAGAGATCGGCATCATGAAGCTGGTTGGGGCAACCAATACGTTCATTCGTTGGCCGTTCTTCATTGAAGGCGCGCTGATCGGACTGATTGGTTCAGCGGTTACAGTAGCCGTACTCTTCTTTGGGTACAGTCGTCTTATGGCGACCATTGGTCAGGATGTATTTATGCAGATGCTTAACCTTGTTCCGCTTGGAGATATCTGGGTGCTCTTCGCAACCTTATTGATCGGGCTAGGGGTATTGGTAGGCATACTGGGCAGTACGCTGTCCATCCGTAAGTCCCTTAACGTTTAGGCCTACGTATCCACGTAGAATGTTGAACGTTCGCAAACTAGAATGGCATAGCAGGTTCACAAAATGAAGCTGTTTGACGATATGTAGGAGAGACCGAATTTCTTAAGATGAAAGAAAGCAGAGAACATGTTTGTTCACCGCCTGTGCAGGTTGCTTTCTTGTGAATTCATAGGATGGGAGATCGACATTTTGAAAAAAACCGCTTCGCTGCTAGCTTTTACATTGTTAGCTAGCTTAACGTTTCAACCTTCGGACGGATATGCTAAGAGTAGCATCAGTGACATCGATCAGCAGATTCAACAACTAGAGAACAAGGCGGCCACAGCCAAACAAGAGCAGAAAAAGGCCGCTGCCAACAAAAAGGAAGCTCAGCATTACAAAAACAAAACGAATGCTTACCTGAAGGTTGTTATGGAGCAGATTAATGTCGTTAGTGATGAGCTCGCAAACGTATCATTGCAGATTGAGAATACGGAAGAAGATCTACGTACCACGAAGAAAGATCTTCAAGCTGCAGAGGAACGGATCGTAGCCAGAGAGAAATTGCTGGAATCTCGTGTACGTCTCATGTATACCGATGGTGCTGTATCCTATCTGGACGTATTATTGTCTTCCACAAGCTTCTCTGATTTCTTAACTCGTGCGGACTCGCTGAAAACGATCGTGGATCAGGATCAGCATCTGCTTGATGAGCATAAGAAGGACAAGCAGCTCGTTGTAGACAAAAAGGCAGAATTGGATCAGCAGTATGCTGAAGCCAAGAGCCTTTATGCTCAGAAGAAACAGCGTAAATCGCAATTGAATGAGAAAGAGCAAGAGAAGCAAGTGCTTTTGGCTTCCTATGATGCTAAAATTGAAGAGTCCGAGGAATTAACACAAGAGCAGGAAGATGTGCTGATGCAGATTGCTAGCAAACGTTCGGCTCTGTTGCAGGAGAAAAATAAATTGCGTGAAGAGCAGGCCGCAGCCGCAGCTAAAGCCAGAGCAGAGGCTGCCGCTCGTGCAGCGGCAGCAGCCAAAGCAGCAGCCAAGAATCCAACTAGAGTTAGCATGGATAGTAGCAGTGAGGTTACGTATTCATCAGGTAATGGGATTTTCTCTAGACCGGTATCGGGAGGACGTATTTCTTCCCCGTTTGGCCCTCGTACCCATCCGATTACGGGTGTAGTGGGTAAAATGCATAATGGTGTGGATTTTGCTGTTCCAGTGGGTAGCTCTGTTCATGCAGCTTCAGGCGGAATTGTCATCATGGCTGAATGGTACAGTGGTTATGGATATACCGTTATTGTGGATCATGGTGGTGGACTATGGACACTCTATGGTCACTTACGCGAAGGTGGATTCAAAGTGAGCAAGGGTGACACGGTGAGCAAAGGTGATGTTATTGCAGAGTCAGGAAATACAGGGAACTCGACAGGACCTCACTTGCACTTTGAAGTACGAGATAATGGTACTGCAGTCAATCCGATGAACTATTTGTAATAACATGACGCATTGACCGAATGGAATAAACATATTCCGTACAAGCTAGACATATACTAAGTTGGCATGTTCAGGAATTGGACTTCGATGATCCATGAACTTAGAATGGTTCATAACTAAAGGCGGTGACAAACGGATGATGAAGAAAAGATCGGCGCTGCTGCTTGTCATTGGAGCTCTACTCGGAGGAAGCTTACTCACATTGGTGTTAATGAGTTTTCCCGGTATGGCTAGTCCAACGACACCAGGTGAAGGCCTGTTAGCCAGTGTGACAGGTAATACGCAGCAGAAGAACGAGCTGAAGAAGATTGAAACCGCGATGGATTTGATCTCCAAAAACTATTATAAAGACGTGGATCGAACCAAACTGATCGATGGTGCGATCAACGGAATGATGGAATCGCTCGGAGATCCATACTCCAATTATATGGGGCAGGAAACAGCAGCTCAGTTCGAGGAATCCATTGAGGGTTCATTTACTGGAATTGGTGCAGAGGTTTCGTCTCAGGACGGAAACGTGGTTGTTGTATCTCCTATTAAAGGATCACCCGCAGAGAAGGCTGGTATTCGAGCAAAAGATATCATCATGTCTGTCAACGGTGAAACCTTACAAGGTCTAGAGCTAAATAAGGCCGTTAACAAAATCAGAGGCCCAAAAGGTAGTGAAGCAAAGGTACAGGTTAAACGTGCCGGATCTACCGAGCTGATTGAATTTGTTATTGTTCGGGACGACATTGACTTGGAGACGATCTATGCCCACATGGAGGACAATGGGGTGGGGGTTATTACCATCACTCAATTCTCATTAAATACGGGTGAACGCTTCAAGGAAGAGTTAGCTAAGCTGGAGAAGCAGAACATGAAGGGTCTGATCATTGACGTACGAAATGATCCAGGCGGTGTGCTGCAAGTCGTAATCGAGATTGCCGAGCAGTTTGTTCCAAAAGGTAAAGTTATCGTTCAGGTTGAAGACAAGAACGGTAAGAAGGAACAAAGTAAGTCGAATGGCTCTGGTAAGTCTTATCCGATCACTGTCTTGATGAACAAAGGTAGTGCGAGTGCATCAGAGATCTTGGCTGGAGCATTGCAACAGTCTGCAGGCGCAACCTTGATCGGTGAGAACTCCTTCGGTAAAGGTACAGTACAGACGAGTTATGACAAGCAAATGGGTGACGGCAGCTTGCTGAAGATCACCATTGCAAAATGGCTCACGCCGAACGGAGATTGGATTCATGAGAAAGGCATCAAACCGGATATTGCGGTGAATCAACCGGATTACTTCTCGGTAGCACCGATAAATAAAGAAAGATTACCGCTGAAATATGACAGCAATAGCACGGATGTGAAAAGTGCGCAGACGATGCTGAGAGGACTTGAATTCAAGCCAGATCGTGTGGATGGATACTATGACCAGAAGACAGAAGAAGCGGTCAAAGCATTCCAGAAACAAAAAGGCATTCAGGCAACAGGCGAGATTGATGAAAAAACCGCGGAATCTCTAGAAGCGGCTCTGATTGAACGCATTGCCAATCCTCAATATGATGCACAGCTGAAGCGCGCGATCGAAAATGTCTCAAAGGATATTTCGGCTGCTGTGTCGAAGCCATAAAGAAGGCTGATTTTCAGCCTTCTTTTTTTCTGAACCGGCTGAAGGAGAGGAGTGACCGTCCACAATGGAATGGGCTTGGCCATGGTTAACTACATTAGGGGAAGCATTGTTGCAGTTGTTTATTCAGCCGTTTTATTATATTGCGGTAATCTTGGTTGCACTCGTCTATCATCGTCAATTGTTACAAGAGCGTAAGTTATTTCACGTTCGTCTACAAAGTTCAATTACTCAGACGATCCGAACCGTGCTGGGAGGGATCCTACTCGGTGTAATCGTCTCGATCATTTCTTTGTTCCTTGGAGCGCATCTTACGCTGGGTAGTGTAATATGCATATGGGTAGCTACTATACTCTTAGCATTATTCCGGATTCGGTACTTATGCTTCGCGTACGCGGCTGGATTACTCGGTGTGGTACAGTTTGGCTTGAGCCTGGCTTCTAACTGGCAACCATCTGGATGGCTGGGCAGTTCTACGGATGCAATTAGAGCATTAGATATGCCTGCACTCCTTGTGTTGGCTGCGCTTCTACATCTCGGGGAAGCAATGTTGTTAAGGATGCAGGGTGTTGCAATGGCATCACCACTACTCTTTGAAGGTAAACGAGGCAAGCTGGTCGGCGGGTATCAGTTGCTACATTTTTGGCCTATTCCGCTGCTAATCCTTGTACCGGTGACGGGGAGTGGTGCAGAGCTAGCATGGAATCCGCTCATGAACGCAGGGAATGGATACATGCTGGCGGCTCTACCTATCATGCTGGGATTCGGCGAAGTGACCCAGAGCATGCTGCCGGGACAGAAAGTGCAGATCTCTGCCAAAAGGCTTCTGATCTACGGGACAAGCCTTCTAGGACTAAGCCTTCTGGCTGCATGGTGGTCAACATTCATGGTCGTTGCAGCTTTGGCTGCGTTTATTGGACATGAATTGTTGGTATGGTATAGCAGTTTTGAAGAACAGCATCGGAGTCCAGTGTTTGTACACCCTGAACATGGTCTGAAAGTGCTCGGCGTTATTCCGGATAGCCCAGCTGCTGAACTAGGTATTGAAGCAGGGGAGACCATCTATAAGGCGAATGGGGTAATGGTTCATTCCCCTGAGGAATTACACCGTGCCTTGCGTATGAACTCAGCCTTCTGTAAGCTGGAGGTTCGTAATCACCAAGGAGAGAGCAAGTTCATGCAACGTGCCATCTATGAAGGCGAGCATCATCAGCTTGGAATCATTATGGCTCCAGATAATCATGAGGCCTGGGCAGTTCAACTTCGGCAGCATTCTCTGTTCCATATTGTAAGTCTTAAGATTTTCGCTCGTCGCAAAGCTCAGCGCAGCGAAGGGGCACCACTTGCTCTGCCTGCTCCTACGACAGGAGAATCTAGTTCTGTAGAGATGTAATTGATAACAAGGGTATTTCCACAGCCTTCATAGGTCTGGTGTGGAAATACCCTTTTTGATTTTTCTCCGAAAACTCATCTGTTTCTGTGTTGCTGAAGATCATACTTTTGAGATGAAAATGGTTTAATTCCTCTTATTTCTTCAAGATATAGATAGCAATTTGGGTTCGATCACGTAGGCTAAGCTTGCCAAGAATATCTGTCACATAGTTTTTGACCGTACCTTCGCTTAGAAACAGCTTGGCGGCTATTTCTTTGTTGGACAGACCCTCTGAGATGGCTTGTGCCACGGACAGTTCCATTCGTGTTAGACCAGAGGATTCCAGTGGATCATGTGTAGAAGAAGTGGGTGCGGGGCGAAGTAGCCCAGCGAGTTTGCGTGCAATATCGGGATGAATTAACATGTCCCCGTTGTGGACGGTCTTAATCCCTTGAATAATCCGATCAGGCGGCACATTTTTGAGCAGATAACCACTTGCCCCGTTTTGCAGCGCTTGAATAATATATTCATCATCATCGAACGTTGTCAGCATTAAAATACGAATGTCTGGGTAACGCGTTTTAATAACCTTCGTACCTTCTACCCCGTCACATTCTGGCATGCGAATATCCATAAGGATAACGTCTGCATCTGCGCCTGAATCCAGTAAAGCGAGTGCCTCAAGCCCGTTTCCCGCTGTTCCTGTCACTGTGATCGAAGGATCGAGTCCAATAAGTACTTTGAGACTTTCGCGAATGAAGGGATCATCGTCAACAAGAATAAGCTGAATGGACGAGGATTGTGTTGGTTCAGAATGAGGTGCTGGAATATTTTCGTTTGGTTTTGGTTTAATCATGGGAACAATCACTTCCTTTTCAGATCATATCAGCTTGGCGTGGGAGGGGAAGACGCGTGATTACGGTGTAGGGATAGGCGGACTGAATCTCCAATACACCGCCAACCAGTTGTGTGCGCAGACGCATACTCTCATGTCCCATGCCTAGTCCGGCAGTCGTTGTTGCCTGTGTTGATTGGTTCGTATTGTGACCCGTGTTGTGCTTTTCGGCTTCATCTGTGAACACCGTGGATACTCCGCTAATAGGTTCTACATTGATCTGCCCGTCATTACTAACGGTCAATTGAATTTCATTCTCCCGGAACTGCAGTTCGATTCGAATACTTTTGGCATTCCCATGTCGCAGCGCATTGGTTACGGCCTCTTTGGCATTTTTGTATAAAACGATCTGTATGCTGGGATACAGGATGTGTGAATTCCCTAGTTCCCGATAACTTGTCTTCACACCCGTCTCACGGCCCACCTCTTCGAGTAAGCGATCCAGCGCATATGTATCCGGTTGATAGGATTCGGGCTTCAGCTTATGAAGCGTTGTACGCATATCATCCATACTCGCCGCGAGTTGATCCCGAATTTGCTTTACCATTTCCGTCCCTTGTTCTGAATCCAACGGTAGGGTCAGAAGCGCAGCTTCGGACATCATCTTGGTGCGAATCAAACGGTGCCCGATATCATCGTGGAGCTGCCGTGAAATTCGCGTGCGTTCTTCGGCCTGAGCGGCATCCTCCAGTTGCTTCGTGAATTGTACCATCTGTGCACGCGCATCCTGAAGCTCATAGTGTTTGTTGCGAAGCTCGTCATATACCTGTTCTAGCTGTCCACGGCTACTTGCAGTCCTTGAGCCTTGCCAGGAGATCACTGCAACGGTAACCAACAGCAGATTGCCGATAACCCACCCTGTAGTTTCTGGAGAGAGTGGGGAGTCCGCATTCATTTGAAATGAGAACAGAAGAGGAGACGAGCCCATAGACGTTGTGTAATATTCATGTAATGCGATATTGCTGGCGATGAGTTGTGCTCCGAGTATCAACCACCGCCGTACTCCATCCAGTCGATAAATGTATACATAGAGCATGGATATTGAAAGGAACAGCATAAATGGACCATATTGAGTGATGAGCCAGCAGTTCCATAAGATCTCAATGATCAGGAGCAATACCCTTGATAGATCCGCACGAGTGAAATCTTTCCCCACAGCGATCCCAATAGCAATAAGAATATGAAGCGTATAGATTCCATCTTGTTCTTGCGGTAGTGCGAGGATGTACAAGAGCGCTGGAACTAGAATAAGACCGTATTGAAGTGCTCGTATCGGCATATGTCGTGACATCCTTTAATTTTGAGATAAGAGTAGCAATAAAGAGAACATTTTTGTGTACTTTTTTGAACAAGTACCTACCTGGTAATCCATCCCTGATTATATCATACGCACCTTCTAGATCAGGAGATGACTTAAGTCACCTTCGATGTATGACTTTTCGTACCTTCGCGCAAGGCAACAATTCGCTACAATACAGTTATAACATCCGATGAAGGAAGCTAGAACGGGAGAAGGAGTGTGGGGATATGCCAATACTTGAAGTCGATCAGGTCGTCAAACGTTACGGTAACAAGCTGTCGGTGGATCATCTGAATCTTAGCGTGAATAAAGGTGAGATTTTTGGATTATTAGGTCCGAATGGTGCGGGGAAAAGCACAACCATCAGTATGATCGCTGGGTTACTAAAAATGGATCAAGGTGAAATTCGCCTGGATGGCATCTCGGTCAAGGAACGCCCGCTCGAGGTGAAGCGCAAGATCGGTCTGGTACCACAGGATCTGGCATTGTATGAAACGATGACTGCGGCGGATAATGTCACTTTTTTTGCTAGATTGTATGGATTACGCGGCAAGTTACTGAAGGAGAGAGTACAGGAATCACTTGAGTTTGTAGGTTTGCAGGACAAAGCCAAAGAAGTACCCTCCACCTTCTCAGGTGGAATGAAACGTAGATTGAACATTGCATGTGCGATTATGCATCGACCAGATCTCATTATTATGGATGAACCGACGGTCGGCATAGATCCGCAATCACGCAATCATATTTTGGAGTCAGTACGAACGCTCAACAATATGGGATCTACCATTATCTATACAAGTCATTACATGGAGGAAGTGGCTGCGATCAGTCACCGGGTGGCCATTATGGATCAGGGACATATCATCGCTTGTGGTACCGAGAAGGAATTGAGAGAACGCGTAGCATCAACGGAAAAAATTGTACTTACTACCTCGGTCATTAATCCTAGTGCCATTGAAGAGATGAAACTTCATCCCCGCGTGAAGAATGTGGAAGTTGCTGACGATACCATTACCATTACAGTGCCTTCGGCGCAGCAGGATATGCAGGATATGCTTTTTATCTGTAACAAACATGACTTAGCTATTCAGTCCCTTCAAGTCGAAGAGCCTGATCTGGAAACATTGTTCCTTAATCTGACCGGACGTACGCTTCGAGACTAAGGAGGATTTCAGATGAATATGTGGCATATATGTGGTTTTGAGCTTAGACGTATTTTGAAAATACGAACCGTATTACTGAATCTATTTATACTCCCATTAGTCCTGATTTTTATATTAGGTACAGCTCTTTCGGGAACGATGGGATCGGGTGAAGATGCTGTTATTAAACCTGTTCGAGTTGGTATCATTCAGTCTACAGAAGCAACGGAAGCTTCCGTTGTAAATGAGGCTCTGCAGGCCTTCTTGACCTCGCCAGCGGTATCAGACATGTTGAAAGTAAGGAATTTGGCTACAGAAAAAGATGCCGTTAGTGCTCTCAGGCAGGGTGAATTGGATTTTGCTGTAATCCTACCGAATGGCCTACAAGAGCAGCTTGTAGCAGGTAAAGCCGCGGAATTACAGTGGATACTGGGCAAAGACAACACGCTAAATATTGTGGGGCAGACTGTATTTACAAGGTTCACGGATGAGCTGAACAGACAGGTCGCCATTGCAAAAGTGCTTGGCCCAGAAGTGATCGCAGCGATGGCATCTGTGCCAGATAATGATCTGACAGAGCGTACCTATATCACCACGAGCAGTCCGGGTAAGGTGGGCAATTCTTATAGTGCATCTCAATATTACGCGGCCTCGATGCTGGCTATGTTTATGCTCTACTCTGGCATGACGACGATTAATAGCTTGTTCTCAGAAAAGGATAAAAAGACCTTGATCCGGCTTCAGGCGGCTCCAGTAGGGAATGGTATCATCTTTGCCGGGAAAATCGCCGGGAACAGCCTGCTTGCCTTCCTGCAAGCCATTATTATTATCGTGATGACCTATTGGTTGTACGGAGTGAACTGGGGAAGCCATCCTTGGTTGATCATTCTGATCTGTGTGTTGATTACAATCGCTTCGATGACGATTGGGATTATCGTTGCATTAGTTAGCAAAAATGCGACATCAGCAAGTGGGATGATGCAAGCCATTATTATTGCAATGACGTTCATCAGCGGTGGTTTTACACCGATTGCCGTTGACTTAGTACATCGCATAAGCGAATTTACAGTCAATCACTGGGCCTTACAGAGCTTCTTGCGAATGATGCTGGATTCTCCTGTGAGCGACATTGTGCATAATATCGTCATGCTTGGTGTCGTTTGCGCCGTTCTGATTCTAATCGCAGGTGTAATCTACAGAAAGGTAGGGTACCGCTATGAATAGTCTACATATCGCCTGGCTTATGATTAGACGAACGTTGGGGCGTAAACGAGGGGTCATTACGTTTCTGCTACTGCCTTGTTTAGTTGTGACGGGTACGGTATTTCTATTTGGCAATGAGCAGGCGAATCGATCGATCATTCCGTATGTCAATGAGGATCAAGGTGTAGCTGGTGAATGGATCATAAGCGAACTTGGTCATAAAGAGGAGTACTTACTCAAGCCGATGGGCACAGAAGCAGAGGTGAAGGAAGCTATTGCTCGGCAAGAGGGAAGCACAGGTCTTGTTATTCCGGCGCAGTATACAGAGAATCTGTTGCAAGGGAAGCAAGCTCCATTGGAACTGATCGAAATGCGTGTGAGTGAAGAATCCTACACGTTCAGAGCTGCCGTAGACGGGATGACCGTGGGGTTGAATCAATTGGCATCAGCTGTACACGCCGGAACAGGTGCAGTTTCGAATATAGCTTCAGATCAACAGATGAATCAAGAGAAATTGGAACAACTACTACAGGAAACAGATAAATCGGCTATTACAGGCACAGCTGTTGACCTACAGATTTATCCGAAGCCGGGTCTAAATAATGTGACTGGATTTACGATCATGTTTATGATGGGTTTATTGACAAGCGCTGTATCCGTTATTCTGGAAGATCGCAGACAGTTAACGATGGCACGGGTATATACAGCTCCAGTACGATCTTATGAAATTGCAGTCGGCAATTTCCTAGGGAGTTTTATCATCGGTATCATTCAAATTGTTCTAGTATTAGGCATTAGTCGATGGGTGCTGCACTATGACGCTGGCATTTCATTTGGTGTACATTTCCTCATTCTGGCTGCATTTATGTTAGTCTCTATGGGAATTGCGAGTACCGTTGCTGGGTTGATCCGTGAGTCCAAAAATGCAAACATGTTGAATTCGCTTATTATCACACCAACTTGTATGATTGGTGGGTGCTTCTGGCCGATCTCGATTATGCCTGAATATATGCAGAAGATCGCCAACTTTGTTCCGCAAAAGTGGACGATTCAAGCTGTGGAGACGATCTCCGCTGGTGGCTCGTTGTCTGATATCCAGCTCCCTCTACTGATTTTGTTTGGTATGGCAGCTATTTTACTTGCTGTAGGTTCAGTCATCTTGCGCCCTAGCGAGCGCGGTATGGATGCATAATAACATTAAGTGTCGTAGAAACCGGATGTGTAAGTGAGCATTCGGTTTTTTTATTTTCATGGACGAATGAAGTTATGCCTATGCTCTAGCTATCGATTATGATAGATTGTTCGATAGAGTCACAAGTAGAAGTTGAGAAGAAAGAAGGTACAAGCATCATGACAATCATAGGTATTGATCTAGGAACAACGAATAGTTTAGTATCTTGCTGGGTTCATGGGGAGCCTCAGATTATCCCGAATGCGCTTGGCAATCGTTTGACACCTTCGGTGGTAAGTGTGGATGAGAATGAGGAGATTGTAGTAGGTGAGATTGCTAGAGAACGTTTGATTACACATCCGGAGAGAACTGCTTCTGTATTCAAAAGATACATGGGTACCGGACGGACGTTTGAACTGGGTACATATCAATTTTTGCCGGAAGAACTATCTGCGTTCATCTTGAAATCACTCAAGGCAGATGCGGAGGCGTATCTTGGGGAGACGGTAACTGAGGCTGTGATTAGTGTACCGGCTTACTTCAACGATGCACAGCGTAAGGCGACGAAGCGTGCAGGTCAATTAGCGGGGCTACAAGTGGAACGTTTGCTTAGCGAACCAACCGCCGCAGCTATTGCTTATGGTTTGCATCAACATGAACCTGAAACCAAGTTTCTGGTATTTGATCTAGGAGGCGGTACGTTTGATGTATCCGTACTGGAATTATTTGATCAGATCATGGAAGTGAAATCTGTCGCTGGAGATAACTTTCTTGGGGGTGAAGATTTTACACGTTTGCTCGCAGACTTGTTTACGGAAAACCACCAAATAGAGCAAGATCGCTTATCTGCAAAAGAACAATCAGCGCTCTGGAAGCAAGCGGAACGTTGCAAACAGGACTTGAGTCATGTTCGTGAAGGCAAGATGATGCTAACCCTTGAAGAGGGATTGAAGGAGCTGTTCGTGGATCGTGCGCGTTTTGATCTGGCAGCCAAGCCACTGTTAGCCCGTTTACAGAAACCTGTCGAACGTGCATTACGTGATGCATCCGTTAAACTGAGTGAACTGGATGCTGTGATCCTTGTTGGGGGAGCAACGCGTATGCCGCTGATCTATTCGTTTACAGGCAAACTGTTCGGCAGACTGCCTGCTAACCATTTACATCCAGATGAAGCGGTAGCGCTGGGTGTCGGTATTCAGGCTGCGATGAAGGAACGACATCAAGACCTGGAGGAAGTTATTTTAACAGATGTATGTCCCTATACGTTGGGAGTTTCCGTTTCTGTACGAATGGACAATGGACAGTTTGAATCTGGGATGTTCTCGCCGATCATAGAACGTAACACGGTTATCCCTGTAAGCAAAATGGAACGTTATTATACGCTGCATCATAATCAGACATCCATCAACGTTGACATTTATCAAGGGGAGAGCCGGCTAGCTAAAAATAATGTAAAGTTAGGCGAGCTACCCATAAACGTGCCACCAGCTCCAGCGGGGGAACAAGCAATAGACATTCGTTTTACATATGACATCAACGGAATTCTAGAAGTGGAGGTCTCCTCCGTTGAGACTGGGGAGAAAAAGGTTGCCATCATCCAAGGTAAGGACAATGATCTGTCCCAAGAGGAAATTGCCGAGCGTTTCAAAGCATTGGAAGCAATCAAAATTCACCCACGTGATCGGATGGAGAACCGTCTGTTGTTAGCTCGCGGCGAGCGCATGTATGAAGAATCGTTAGCTGAACAGCGATTGATGATTGCCGAGGTCATGCTGTGGTTCGAAGAGACACTTAAGCGTCAGGATGATCGTGAAATTAAGAAAGAAGCGCAGAAACTCAAGGAAGTTTTGGATCAAATCGAACGTGTTCGAGAGTGATACGGAAGTTAAATGAAATAGCCAATATAAGGTTGATTGAATCTTAATCCATACGAATAAGGCACGTCCAGTTTGAATGATTTCAACTTGGACGTGCCTTATTTAATGTTTTTCTACGAATAATCGTCGTATTTAAGGAATGAATAGTGCAATGAAGAGAGTTACGGTTGTAATTGTCGTAGCACCGTAATTTCTACGCGGCGATTCTTCTGACGGCCAGCCTCGGTGGAGTTATCTCCAGTAGGTCGTGTGTCTGCATATCCAGCATATTGGAAGCCGTCGGGATCCAGCTTTTCTTGGTCTAGGAAAAATCGGAGGATGGATAATGCGCGTTCGCCGGATAGCTGCCAGTTATCTTTATAGGAAGAGTTGGCTCCAATAGGCACGTTATCAGTATGACCTTCGATGCTAACAACAGTGTTCAGGTTACGGAATAGACTTGCAAGTTTGCTAAGTATAGGTGCAGCATTATCTTTCAGTGCGGCCTGTCCTTGATCAAACAGAAAACGATCGCTTAGCGTAATGGAGATGCCTTGCGGTTTGTCCGCCACAAAGATCTGATCATTGAGACTGTTGTCCTCGATATATTGTGTAATCGTATTAAATAGATTTTGCAGTTCTTCTTCCTGTGATCTGAATTGCTTCTCCCTCTCAGTGAGCGGCTGGTTATCATCATCGGTAGCATCCGGTTCCGTATCTGAATCTGTAGGATTCTGTTCTTCATTGTCGGGTGGAGTAGGTTTCGTAATTGTTTCGCCTACAATGCCACTACCACCTTCAAGTATGGAGTTCGATTGATTAAACGTATTTTGCAGCGATTGTGTCACAACGTTATATTTACCGGAATCCGGATTACTCATCGCGTACATAATGACAAAGAAGATCAGCAGAAGGGTGATGAGATCAGCATAAGTAATCATCCAACGATCCCGATGTTCACCAGGCTCACGTTTAGCGCGCCGTTTACTGCGCCGACTCATCAAATCCCTCCTTTAGTACAGGTTGAGTGATCTGACGATGTGTTAATGTAAATGATTCCAGGCGTTTGCGGACAAGTTGAGGATTCTCCCCATTTTGGATAGCAAGTACACCTTCAAGTATCATTTCCATGAGTTGTATGTCTTCCGCACCGCGGGATTTAATCTTGGAAGCGATGGGTAAAAAGATTAGATTGGCACTAGCTACACCATATAAAGTAGCTGTGAAGGCAACAGCGATGGCAGGGCCAAGTCCTGTCGGATCAGTTAGACTTCCTAGTACTTGAATTAGACCCATTACGGTACCTATGATCCCCATGGTCGGTGCATAACCACCAGCAGCTTCAAAAATTTTGGCATACCCATCATGTTTTTGTTCAACAGAATCAATCTCCATCTCCATGATCTGCCGAATGACATCTTGATCGGTACCGTCCACAACCATTTGAATGCCGTCTCTTAAAAAAGGATGAGGGTGATCCGTTACTCTACGTTCTAATGCGAGCACGCCTGAGCGGCGGGCGATGGTTGACATGTCCACCAGTTCTTCGACCCACTGGCTTGATTCGTTGTTTTTGCGTCCAAAGGCCATGCGCAGTGCAGCCGGAATTGTACGTAACCGGTTTGCAGGGAAGCTGGCAACGACCGCAGCGATTGTTCCACCAAATACAATTAATGCAGCTGTTTTTTGTAACAACCCAGAAACTTGGCCGCCTTCCCACAAAAAACCGCCGATGACTGCGGCAATCCCGGCAATGATGCCGATAAGTGTCGCAATATCCATAAATTAACCCACTCCTGTCTTCACTTCACGTTTGCATCACTTGAACGAACGAGGTATAATCTAACGGGAACAAATATTCCTATGCCTATAAGTTTTCCCATATGAAAATTCGGGGAACTTCGACAATATATAAGTGACTATTATTTTAGACGATAGGGTGAGATACGGCAATGAGCGATATTGTAATGAGCGACAAAACGTTCGAAATCGAGTCTGAGTTTTCTCCCCAAGGTGACCAGCCTGTAGCCATTGAACAATTGGTTCAGGGTGTTCGGGAAGGAAAGAGGTATCAGACACTACTGGGTGCAACCGGTACAGGTAAGACATTTACCATTGCACAGACCATTGCGAAGCTTCAACGTCCAACGCTGATTATTGCCCACAATAAAACGTTGGCAGCTCAGCTTGCGAGTGAATTCAAAGATTTCTTTCCTAATAATATGGTTGAGTACTTCGTCAGCTATTATGACTACTTCCAGCCGGAGGCGTATATTCCGTCCTCGGATACGTATATCGAGAAGGATTCCAGCATCAATGAAGAGATTGACAAACTGCGTCACGCAGCGACGAGTTCATTATTTGAACGTAGAGATGTCATCATTGTAGCCAGCGTGTCCTGCATTTATGGTTTGGGTTCGCCGTCTGCATACTCCAGCATGTTATTGTCACTGCGGGTAGGTATGGAGAAGCCACGGAATCAGATTTTGTCCCGTTTGGTAGAAATACAGTATCAGCGGAATGATATCAACTTTGTAAGGGGTACGTTCCGAGTACGTGGTGATGTCATTGAGATCTTCCCAGCCTCCAAGGGTGAACATGCGATTCGGGTCGAGTTGTTTGGGGATGAGATTGAGAAGATTACCGAGATTGATGTATTGACCGGAGAACTAGTAGGAGAACGTGAACATATTGCGATCTTCCCAGCATCTCACTTCGTAACCCAAGAAGAGACGATGCGGGTCGCTTTGGTCAACATCGAACGTGAGCTTGAAGAACGTCTTGAAGTGCTCCGTGAACAAGGAAAGTTGTTGGAAGCACAGCGACTGGAACAACGTACACGTTATGATATTGAAATGATGAAGGAAGTTGGCTTCTGTTCAGGAATCGAGAACTATTCCGGACCATTGACCTTCCGTGAACGTGGAGATACACCATATACACTGATGGATTATTTTCCAGATGACATGCTGATCGTGGTGGATGAGTCTCACGTAACGTTGCCACAGATTCGCGCAATGTATAACGGTGACCAAGCGAGGAAAACGGTTCTGGTTGAACACGGATTCCGACTGCCATCTGCGCTTGATAACCGTCCACTCAAATTCGATGAGTTTGAAGAGAAGATGAATCAGATTATCTATGTATCGGCTACGCCAGGGCCATATGAGATTGAGCATACCGATACGATGGTACAGCAGATTATTCGTCCTACCGGTCTACTTGATCCAATTATCGAGCTGCGCCCAACGAAGGGACAGATCGATGATCTGATTGCAGAGATCAATGACCGCATTGCCAAAGACGAACGTGTGTTAATCACGACGTTGACGAAGAAGATGTCAGAGGATCTAACCGACTATCTGAAAGAGATTGGGATTAAGGTGCGATATCTTCACTCCGAGATTAAGACACTAGAGCGGATGTCGATTCTGCGTGATCTAAGGCTTGGTACGTTCCATGTCTTAATCGGGATCAACTTGCTGCGGGAAGGTCTGGATCTACCTGAGGTATCGTTGGTTGCGATTCTGGATGCGGATAAAGAAGGATTCCTTCGTTCAGAGCGTTCACTGATTCAAACCATTGGACGCGCAGCGCGGAACAGTGATGGTCGAGTTATTCTCTATGGTGATAAAGTGACGGATTCTATGGATAAGGCGATCAAGGAGACGGAACGTCGTCGTGAAATCCAGATGGCCTACAATGAGAAACATGGCATTACACCACAGACGATTCGCAAAAAGGTACGTGATGTGATTGAGGCAACGAAGGTTGCCGAATCGAAGAACGAATTTCTTACTGGTGCTGCAGAGAAGATGTCCAAGAAGGAACGTCAGTCGCTTATACAGCGCCTAGAAGTAGAGATGAAAGACGCAGCGAAAAACTTGCAGTTTGAGCGTGCTGCTGAGCTTCGTGACGCATTGTTGGAACTGCGAGCAGAGTAGGCGATAAAAAAATACGCAACAATTACAGATATGTCCGAAAAGATGGATATGCAACAAGAGAACGGCCTATGGGCCGTTCTCTTGTTCAGTAAGGAAAATAGTATGGATTGCCGATAATAGACATGTTGGAATGTTCTCTTCACGGCTATACTAGTAGAAAAGTTGAATTTGGTTAAAAGGTTTATAGGAAAGCATATGGAAATTATGCGTCCCGATCATAGAGGGGGAGCCGAGCCGAAGGCAATGGTGACCTATCGCGAACAAGGCAAAGCTGTGAGCGTCTCGGTAGTAAAGGGAGCCGAGCCAAAGGCAATGGCGACCTAAACGCAAGCGAGGCAAAGCCGCGAGCGTCCCCTCGCAGTAGAGCGACTGCACTAGATTCCGGCAATAGGCTGGAATCTAGTGCAGAATCGCGGGCGCATGATATACCTTCACATAGCAAGACCCGACCCACCGCCAATGCACCGCTTGTTTCGGGTGTCCAGAGGGTGTGAAACACGATATTGACTTTGAAAGGGTGGATACACATTGGCTAGCGAGAATATTGTCATCAAAGGTGCACGAGCACATAACCTAAAGAACATTGATATTACCATTCCGCGTGACCGTTTTGTTGTATTGACGGGTCTAAGCGGCTCAGGCAAGTCCTCGCTGGCTTTTGATACGATCTATGCAGAAGGTCAGCGGCGATATGTAGAGTCATTATCCGCTTATGCACGGCAGTTTCTAGGACAAATGGAGAAACCAGATGTGGACTCCATCGAAGGACTCTCCCCAGCGATCTCGATTGATCAGAAAACGACTAGCCGTAATCCGCGTTCAACCGTGGGAACGGTAACCGAGATTTATGACTATTTACGTCTTTTATTTGCACGTGTAGGACATCCCCACTGCCCGGATCACGGTGTAGAAATTACATCGCAGACGGTAGAGCAGATGGTCGATCGTGTCATGCAGTATCCGGAAAGAACGCGATTGCAGATTTTGGCACCGATTATCTCTGGACGGAAAGGCGAGCATAAGAGTGTGTTTGCCGATATATCCAAACAAGGATTTGTCCGTGTACGAGTGAATGGCGAGATGCGTGAACTGTCTGAAGATATCCAGTTGGAGAAAAATAAGAAACACACGATTGAAGTTGTCGTTGACCGGGTTGTCATCAAGGAAGATGTCCAGTCACGTCTTGCAGACTCCATTGAAACGGCACTGAACTTGTCCGGTGGACAATTGCTCGTTGATATCATCGGAGAGGAAGAGCTCCGTTTCAGCTCTAATTTTGCATGTCCGGTGTGTGGATTCAGTATTGAAGAGCTCGCCCCGCGAATGTTCTCTTTCAACAGTCCGTTTGGAGCTTGCCCTGAATGTGATGGACTTGGTGTGAAAATGATCGTTGACCCGGATCTGCTAGTGCCTGACCGGAGTAAAACGATTGAAGAGGGCGCATTTGATGCATGGACAGGAGGAACGTCAACGTACTACCCTCAGTTCTTGAAATCAGTATGTGAACACTTCAACATCCCGCAGGATGTGCCTGTTGAAGATCTACCAGCCGATCAGATGAACAAGTTGTTGCTAGGTACAGGTACAGAGAAAATCCGTTTCCGTTATGAGAACGATTTTGGACAACGCAAAGAAGCACTGGTGACCTTTGAGGGTATCGTGAACAATTTGGAGCGGCGTTATCGTGAAACAGCATCTGAGGGCATCCGGGAATTCATTGAAGGTTATATGAGTGCGAAGCCTTGTGGTACATGTAAAGGACATCGTTTGAAACGTGAAAGTCTTGCGGTCACAATTAACGACCACAACATGGCATATGTAACGAGCCTTTCTATAGGAGAAGCAGGTAAATTCTTTGAAACATTGCAGCTCAGTGAGAAGGAACGTACCATTGCAAACCTGATCCTCAAAGAAATTAACAGTCGTCTGGGCTTCCTGGTCAATGTGGGCTTGGATTACCTGACTCTGAGCCGTGCGGCTGGAACGTTATCTGGTGGTGAAGCACAGCGGATCAGATTGGCGACACAGATTGGTTCTAGTCTGATGGGTGTGCTCTATATCCTAGATGAACCAAGTATCGGTCTGCATCAACGGGATAATGATCGTTTGATTAGTACGCTGGCTCACATGAGAGACATCGGGAATACGTTAATAGTAGTTGAGCATGATGAAGATACGATGATGGCAGCCGACTATATTATTGATATTGGTCCTGGCGCGGGTATCCACGGAGGTACCGTAATGTCGCAGGGTACACCAGAAGAGATCATGAACGACGAGAACTCGTTAACGGGTCAATACCTGAGTGGACGGAAGTTTATTCCGATACGTGCGGAACGCCGCAGCGTAGGTGATCGTTGGTTGGAAGTACGCGGAGCCAAAGAGAATAACCTGAAGAACCTGAATGTGAAAATTCCAGTTGGTGTGTTCACCGCCGTTACGGGTGTATCCGGATCAGGGAAATCCACCCTGATTAATGAAATTTTGTACAAAACATTGGCGCGTGATCTGAATCGTGCTCGCGTACGTCCTGGGCAACATAAAGAGATCCGAGGTCTGGAACATATCGATAAAGTCATCGATATTGACCAGTCGCCAATCGGTCGTACACCGCGCTCCAATGCGGCTACGTATACCGGAGTGTTTGATGACATTCGGGACTTGTTTGCACAGACGAACGAAGCCAAGATGCGTGGTTACAAAAAAGGTCGCTTCAGTTTCAACATTAAAGGTGGGCGCTGTGAAGCTTGCCGTGGTGATGGAATTATCAAGATTGAGATGCACTTCTTGCCGGATGTATATGTTCCTTGTGAAGTCTGCAAAGGCAAACGATATAACCGTGAAACGCTCGAAGTGAAGTACAAATCCAAAAACATCGCTGATGTACTCGAAATGACGGTTGAGGATGCAACACAATTCTTCGAGAACATTCCGAAAATCCATCGCAAAATGCAGACACTGCTTGATGTAGGTTTGGGTTATATCAATTTAGGACAACCGGCAACAACCCTGTCTGGTGGTGAAGCTCAGCGTGTGAAGCTTGCCTCTGAGTTGTACCGTCGCAGTACAGGCAAGACCATTTATATTCTGGACGAGCCAACGACAGGACTCCATGTCGATGATATTGATCGGTTGCTAAACGTATTGCACCGTTTGGTTGATTCCGGTGAGACCGTGCTGGTGATCGAGCATAATCTGGATGTAATCAAAACAGCCGACTATATTGTTGATCTGGGGCCAGAAGGCGGCAGTGGCGGCGGAACGATTGTGGCAACCGGAACACCAGAGGATATTATACAAGTAGATGCATCTTACACCGGGAAGTACCTGAAACCTGTCTTGGTGCGTGATACAGAGCGAAGCAAGATGCTTCAGTTAACGGAATAACGAGATACAATAGATTCGAACGGTTAGGCCCTTCTCAAGTGAACAACAGTGAGGCATTGCTTATACAGCGATGCTTCACTTGTTCAATGGGGAGGTTTTTTTGTATGTCAACTAAACGAATCTATGAAACATGCTCTAAACATCTGCACGAGATGTAGAGGGGAAGTATAATTTGGATTATTATTAAATGAAAGTGTTTACATATGTGATGTGACAAGCATTATAGACATACTCGGATGAATTGGATTTTTTTCATTTTTATGGATGATAGGGCTTGCATTACAAGCAGGCTACGGCTAACATAGAGTTAGATATTGGGCAGGGGTTAGCTTTTTTTGTATGGATTCACAAGTGTATTGAAGCGTTTCAGGTAAGGGATTGAATGTTGTTTAATGGGACGTTGCCAAAACGTGCGTTTAATTATGGTGAGGAGGTCTGTCTATCCATGTTGCTTGCAGAAGCTGCCACAGCGAGTACATCGAATTTTAATGCATTTGATATCTTTGTCCTGTTGTTTACGATTATTATCTTTATAGGTGTTGTCCGATTGATTCGGGCACCTAAGAAGAATTTGTTTGCGATCGGATTTGCAGTGGTCAGTTTGCTTGTTTTCTTGATGACGGACTATGCCATGATTACCGGATGGTTCAATTAGTTAAGTTACGGATTAACGTAGTTGGTGTATAGCAAATGAGAATACAGACGAAGCACTTTCCAGAGCTAATGGTGGAAGGTGTTTTTTTTATTGGATCGTGATCATCGTAGCGGGATGAACTTTCTATGATAGATAGGACACAGAACAATTGTATAACCATAATTTGTGTGATAGATTGGAGGATACTGGCAGAACAAGATAGAGAGAAGAGATAAGAGATTAGAAGAGTAATAAGTAGATCATTAAGGATTGAACGAGTTTCCAGCTACATAGCCGATAACAGAGGATAGATCGAAAGGGATGAGCGAGAGAATGAATGGGTTAGGGAGAAAAAGTATAGCGATGATGATGGCGATGGTGTTTTCCATCAGCTTGGCAACAACGGCAGGAGCAGCGGAGTCTACGGCAGAGGCTGGCATGAAAGCCAAAGTGGTTGATGGACAAGTGTATGTCAGTTCTGCGGACTTGGTTAAGGCTCTGGGGGGGAGAGGGCAATATGATGCTAAGACAGGTACCTATCTTTATAAAGGAAATGAGATGATTCCCAAAATCATTGAAAGGGTGTCTCCATCCGTTGTGAGCATTATTGGTAAAGCAAGTGACGAACATGGCGATGCATCCTCGGATGAATATGATCTGGCGCATGGTACAGGCGTGATTATCCGCTCGAATGGATGGATTGTAACGAATGCACATGTCGTTGATGGTTTAGATAATCCACTCGTTGTGACGTCTGACGGCAATACATACCACATTACCAAAACATATAGTGATCCAATCAGTGATATTGCGCTCATTAAAATTAATGCCAAATCGCTCAAACCCGCAACATTCGCCAAAGCGCCAAAAACCTCTGTCGGAGAGACGGTGATTGCGATTGGGACACCAGTTACATTTGCCTTGCGGAACACGGCAACGGTTGGTGTAATTAGTGGACTTAACCGTGAAGTTGAGGCAGCGAACTATCGTTTAATCCAGACCGATGCAGCCATTAACCCAGGGAACAGCGGTGGTCCATTGTTCAATTTGAAGGGCGAAGTCATCGGTATTAACTCGATGAAATATACAGAAATCGGCATAGATAACACGGGATTCTCAATTCCGGTGGAGACGGTGCAATATGTTATCGATCAGTATTTCAAATACGGTAAGGTGAAACGCGCAAGTCTTGGACTACTGCTGGAAGAAAGCTATTCTACTGTCGTAGGGATGCCTACGGATGATCCTTTAACGGTAAATGGCGTGTTCTCCGAAGCAGCGAAAAAGGCCAAAATCCAAGAGGGTGACCTATTATATAGTATCGGAGGCACACGTGTATCTTCGGCGGCCGATATCAATGAGCTGCTCAAAGCGTATCTACCAGGGCAAAAAGTGAAACTGATGATGCAATCGGATGGTGACATCGTTATACGCACGTTGGTACTTGGAGATCGAGAAGATTTCGAGGCTGAGATCGAAGCGTTTCTAACAGAGGATGAAGATCAATAAGAACGGGAGCAGCCCGTATTGAGAGGACGAATGAACGAAATGAAGAAGTCATTTTTACGTGTGCTGAGCACGGGCATGTTGGCTGGGGTGCTAACTTTTGCCCTAGCTATGACAGCATGGGCATCCGAGGATAGCATCACTAACGAAATGCGAATTCAAGCAGGGAGCACTTACGCTTACATCAATGGAAGCAAACAAACCATTGCGAAGCCTTACAAGAGCAATGGCGTGACCATGGTGCCTGTCGGCGTTTTTAAGAAGGCTTTTGGCAGTGAAATCCGTTTGGAGAGTAATGATGTTGTCAAAATCAAGGAAGGTGCACATACGGTAACGATCACGATTGGTAGTCCGATTGCCTGGGTGGATGGCGTCAAAAAAGACATGGGTACACCCCCTAAAATGGTAAATGGTGTACTTATGGTTCCGCTTCGCGTAGTGGCAGCAGGTATCGGAGCAACACTTGCTCCAACATCTTCAGGAGAGATCGTCATTCGCTTAACGCAAACGGAAATGCCTACAGAAGTGGACGAGGACGACACCGATATGGATGCGGGTAAAACGAGAATCGGCAATAGTTATTATGGTTGGTCGATCAACTATCCGGAGGATATGATTATTTTACAAACGGAAGAACAGGAGCGCATGATGTCATTTGGCCCTGCGGACGAAAGTTATTATCTTCAGGTGTATGTCAGCGATGAGAATGCTGCACTGGATGCCGATGACTTATTACATCAGCTTGAACAGGAATCCAAGGAAGCGGAAGACATCGTGCTGGATCGCGAAGCAGTTAACCGAGCTGACATGCCGTATGCACGAACGGTTGTAAATGATAAGGACGGGATGTTCTGGGAGATGCGTCAGTACATCCATGATAATCGACTGTATAGTATCTATTTTGCAGATTATGATGCGGTCTATTATAAGGATCTCGATCAACATGCAGCATTACTGAACTCATTCCAGCCTACCTATGATCAGTCAGACGATTCCATCAAAGATTTATCTACAATCGTTGAAGGCATGCGTTACATCCACAATGGCAATTATGGCATTGAGCTGAATGTGCCATCAGATTGGTCGATGGACAATGACGAGCTGTCCTACCAAGCGAAGGATGGAGCATACTTGGAAATGGTTGTTTCATCTACGCCTAAGGGAGCTACCGTTCAACAATGGAGCGAACAACTGGACAAGTGGATGCGTGAGGCATTCACGCTAGATAACTATGAGCCTATCCGATCCTATACGATGGATATGTCTGGTGAGACAGCTAAGGTTCAGGAGTTCCGTTATAACTTTGGCGATGGATGGCAGACAGAGTACAATGTACTTTTGCAGAAGGGCGATTATCGTTATTATGTTGAATATTCGTTCCCGGAAGATCAGAAGCAAGATCGAGCATGGTTTGAACGCATTGTTGAGAGTATCTATATTGATTTTGATATCGTTGCTGATAACTTTGGTCAATTGGAAGAGGATTACTATTTGATAGACAAAACGAAGCAACGTACACGGATATCCAAACGTTATCAGTACAGTGTTGATATTCCGCGCTATTGGACGCCGTATAATGATCAGTTTGAACAATCTCCAGTGGCATACACCTTCACAGGCGGAGAGTTTTCTATTGCTGCAGACGAGGAGAAAACCCTTGAGATGACGGTCAGTCAGCTGAGAGAAGGATATACACAAGCAAGCCAAACCCGTAAGAACTTCAAGCTGATGAATAGTGAGAAGATCACATTTGCAGGTGTGCCTGCATTCTCCTTTACGTATCATGATGTGGAGAAGGCTGTACCATATACCGGTCGTCAAATTGTATTTGAGAAGAATGGAATCACCTATACGATCACGAGTGGACTAAACGATGCGAATCGAACGGAAGTTCAGGCAGCCATTTTGGAAAAAGCAGTGAACTCATTTACATTTATAAAATAAGTCTGTTATGAAACAATAATATACAACATCCATGCCGGAAGGTCAGGTGACCTTTCGGTTTTTTTTATTTTCCGTATGAAAATGGTAAACGGTTTTTTCAGGAAAGCGTAGAAGAGTCGGTGCAGAAGTGGTACACTATACTAGTTCAGGAGTTATGACTGCTGATCTGATATGAAAGAATGACTGTAGGCCTGGATATCGGGGAATACAGACATATGTATAGATGGAATTGATTGAATGATTTTTAATTGATAGGTTGGACGTTCAGGCATGAAATCCGGCATACAGCCGGTTATGGGGAGGATATACATGAAAACAGCAACAATACGAAGAGAAGACGTCGAACTTCTGGCACCCGCAGGTGACTGGGATTGTATGCGTTCGGCGGTAGCCAACGGCGCAGATGCCATTTTCTTCGGAGTCGAAAAATTTAATGCACGCGCTCGCGCAAACAATTTCCGTATGGACGAGCTGCCAGAGATTATGGCGTTTTTGCACAGTTATGGCGTAAAAGGTTTTTTGACCTTTAATATATTGATTTTCGAAAATGAATTGGCGGATGCCAAAGAACTCATCGATGCTTGTGTGGATGCTGGCGTAGATGCAGTGATTGTACAGGATCTTGGTTTGGTCAAATTGATCCGCGAAATCTCGCCGGACTTCCCGATTCACGGTTCAACGCAAATGACGATCACATCCCCGGAAGCGGTGGAATTTACGAAGCCGTTTGATATGGAACGTGTCGTGCTTGGACGTGAGAACAACTTGAAGCAGATTCAGAAGATCGGCGAGCAGGCAAAATTGCCGATGGAAGTGTTTGTCCATGGTGCACTGTGTGTATCCTATTCGGGCCAATGTCTTACTTCTGAAATGTGGGGTGGACGTTCTGCGAACCGCGGAGAATGTGCACAAGCCTGCCGTTTGCCGTACGATCTGATGGTTGATGGTGAGCATAAACCGATGGGTGATGTAGCTTATCTGTTGTCTCCTAAGGATCTGGCTGCCATTGACTTGATGCCTGAACTGATTGAAGCAGGTGTAACTTCTTTCAAAATTGAAGGACGTCTCAAAACGCCAGAATATGTGGCGAACGTGGTAAGTAAATATCGTAAAGCGATTGACCGGTATTTTGAAGGAGATAACACACCGCCTAGTAAGGAAGAAGTTCGTGAACTGCAACAGAGCTTCTCTCGTGGCTTCACACACGGCTTCCTTAATGGTACGAATAACAAGCAACTCGTAGACGGTACATTCCCGAAAAGCCGTGGCGTCTACCTTGGACGTGTTGATCAAGTGTTGCGCGATGGCGTCGTTCTAAAGCTGGATGCACCGGTGAAGCGTGGAGACGGAATTGTATTTGATGCCGGAGATCCAACGCAGAAGGAAGAAGGCGGACGTGTATACGATGTGCGTCGTAAAGGCGTGAAACTCGAAGGCGAAGCTGGAGAGGGCTGGATTGTGGATATCGTGCCAGGCCGTAGTGATGTGGACTTGCGTCGTGTGAAGGTTGGCGACAAAGTATGGAAAACGAATGACCCTGCGCTGGATAAACGTCTGCGTCAGTCATTTGAAACGGAGAAGCCATACCGTGTGTTCCCGGTAAACGTCAAAGTGATCGGCAGCCCGGGGCAGCCGCTTAGTACGTGGTGGACAGATGTGCAGAAGGGCACAACAGTCCGTGTTGATTCTGAGATGGAACTGGATATTGCACAGAAACGTCCAATGACTTACGAGTTGCTCGAAGAGCAGTTTGGACGTTTGGGGGGCACAGTGTTCCAATTGGAGCAGTTGGATGTCAACCTGCACGGTGACATCATCATCCCAATGCGCGAGTTGAACAATATTCGCCGTCAGGCGGTTGAACAGCTCGCAGGTGAGCGTCCTAAGCCGCCCGTCTATGTGAAACGTGCGGTAGACGTATATGGCGATACGGCTAAGCCAGCATCGCCAGTTGCTCGTGGTCAAGCAGAACTGACTGCGCTCTGCCGTAGTCTGCCGCAAGTAGAGGCAGCACTGGAAGCGGGGATTGAGATGATTTACGCTGATTTCGAGTTCATCAAACAGTTCCCGGCAGCTGTAGAGGCAGTTCGGACGGCAGGACGCAAAATTGCGCTGGTAACTCCACGTATTCATATGCCTGGCGAGAACGGATACCACAACAACATCTTACGTCTGAAGCCGGATGCAGTGCTGGTACGTAACACGGGTGCTCTTTATTTCTATCTCCGTCATCGGATGGAGAACCCGGATGCGAAGCACCCGGAATTGATCGGTGATTTCTCATTGAACATTGCGAATCACAAGGCTGTTGAATTGTTCCTGGAAGCAGGTTGTGACGCCGTGACTCCTTCATATGACTTGAACATTCAACAAATGGTTGATCTGCTGGGTCGCTCACGAACGGACAAGATGGAAGTGGTTATTCATCAGCATCTGCCGATGTTCCATACAGAACACTGCGTGTATTGTACGTTTATGAGTGAAGGCACGGACTATACGAACTGTGGACGTCCATGTGAAGATTCCCGCGCATCGCTGCAGGATCGGATCGGTATGTCTCACCCTGTACGTGTGGATGAAGGTTGCCGTAATACCGTTTATAACGCAGTAGAGCAATCTGGTGCTGAATATCTAGCCAACTTCATGGATCTGGGCGTATCCCGTTACCGTGTAGAATTCCTAGAGGAAACACCTGAACAAGTACGTGAAGTTATTGATCTGTACAACCGTGCATTGCGCGGTGAGATCAGCGGTACGCAAGTTTGGAAAACGCTAAAAGCAACGAACCAACTCGGCGTAACGCGTGGTCAATTGGTGAAATAAGCTCACAAACCCCAATCTCTGCCTTACGGAGCTCTTGGGGTTTTTTTTCTATAAAATCGGAATAATCGTGACGGGATAGTTGATGTCCATTATTCAGCATGAATAAGGAGGCGAAAGATCCGTGGCGCCATTCACAATCATGGATATTAAGTTGCTGTGCGGAGTCACGGCATTCAAACAAGGGGAAGCGTACAATGAATCGGGAAGGGTCACGGGCCTCACTGCCAGCGAGGATAAAAAGCATTATGAAGCGCTGGTTCGCGGCACGCAGCGTTATAAAGTCACCGTTGACCTTGATGAGATGGGGGACATTGTAGCTGACTGCAACTGTCCCAACGACACGAGCTATTATGATCAATGCAAACATGTTGCTGCTATACTGCTGGCAATTCATGAATGGGGGGAGCAGCAAGAGCGTGAGACTAGAAGCAATCTCCCTTCCGTAGTGGGTACATTAGTTGAAGAAACGGAGTGGGAACGTCCTGCTCCAGTTCATTTCGCTCAGGCAAGCCGGTCAAGCTCAGCTCCAGGATGGGGCAAGTCGGCAGATAAACCATCCTATCGGACAGCGGATCAGATTTTGTCTATGTTTGCTAAGGAACGCCATTACGTAGATGATCATAGACCGCATCACACAGCACCTGTCACACGGTCTTCACTGCGGGAAGAGTTACATGTGCAGTTTATCTGTAAACTGGTACAAGTTCATCAAGGTGGAGCCAAACTGGCTCTTGAACTGAAAGTTGGAGGCAAGCGCCTGTACGTTGTTCAGAAGGTAAAGCAATTCCTGAACTGTATTGAGAAGGGCGAACCAATGTCGTTTACGAAGTTATTCCTCTACGACCCATCCATGCATTATTTTAATGCTCAGGATCAGGCTATTCTATCGATGTTAATCCGGATGAGACAGAGTGAGGAAGCTTATCGACAATCCATCTCTGGATACCTGGGTGCTTCGGATGGAAGGGATATTCTCATTGCACCATTAGTCTGGAAGCCGCTGCTCGAATTGTTGCTTCAGGCAGATAGCCGAATGGAAGGTACGGGTTTTATTAATGGACCTCTGACGCTAGGCGAAGGTGCATTGCCTCTGTACTATCGTATTGCGCAAGGTTCGAATGAAGGATATCAGCTTGAAGTTTCTGGACTACGTGAACTTATTCTGCTTCCTGCGTATGATGCTGCTGTCGTCGAAGGACAGTTGCATATATTAAATGCAATGCAGATGCGGGGCTTAGAGGATCTAAGCAAGGCTCTTACCTCGTATGGCATTAAAGAAAGCATCGACATCTCAGCTCAGCAGGTGGATGAGTTCGTACAGCATGTCGTGCCTGAGCTTCGCCTTCTTGGGCATCTATCTATTGATTCACAGGTGCGTGAGCAGATTGCGGAGCCGGAACTTGCGCCGAAGCTATATATCGACTTTTATCGAGAGCGGATTACAGCACGTCTGGAACTTGATTATAGTGTCATGGTTATTAATCCACTTGCTGAATATCTGATCGATGAGGATGAGAAGAAGATCATTCTCGTGCGTGATCGCCATGCGGAACGGAATCTGATTGATCGCTTGGATCACTCTTTTCTAGAACGGGATGGAAGTGTGTGGACGAGTGAACGGGAAGATGCGATCTATGATGTTATGTATCATTTGCTTCCCGAACTCGAAGGTATAGTAGATATTTATATGCCACACGCGGTGAAAGCGATGATGCAATCCTATCCTACACCTCCCAAAGTTAGAGCAGATTTAGGTAAAGGACTGGATTGGCTAGAAATTTCGTTTGAAATGGAAGGCATTGATGAGCTGGAGCTGCGAGAGATTATGCGTAGTATTGTGGAAAAGAAACCTTATTTCCGCTTACGCAGTGGCGTGTTTGTCTCACTTGAAAATGAAGGTGCAGAGAGCTTTGCACGTCTCGCAGACTCGCTTGGTTTAGAGGCAGCTGACATGAAGAGTAGCCAACTAACGTTGCCTGCGGTTCGGGCACTCCAACTACCAGGGCGTGACGAAGTGTCCAACCATGTAAAATGGGGCGGCTCGTTACGACGTTTCTTGGATCATCTACGCGATCCAGATGGAATGGATTTTGAGTTACCTTCCGACCTAGCGCCTGTGCTGCGTGATTATCAGGTTAGCGGGTACCAGTGGCTTCGTACGCTTGCATTTTATCGGTTCGGGGGCATTTTAGCAGATGATATGGGGCTTGGCAAAACGCTACAAAGTATTGCTTACATCACAACATCACTTCAGGAGAAGCCTGAGTACAGCGATGACCGGGTAACGGGTCTCCCTATAGATGATATGGGGGCAACTACGGATGGCGTATGGACTACCACACAGCAAGACGGACTAACTATCCGAACGAGGGCTACGCATCCCCCAGTGCTTGTTGTCACCCCAGCTTCGTTAACCTATAACTGGGCGAATGAATTTGCAAGATTTGCTCCACAATTGCGTGTGTTAATTGCAGCAGGACACCGAGAAGAGCGAGCTTCGATGCTTGCTGATATGAATCAGGCAGACGTTATTGTGACGTCCTACCCATTACTGAGACGGGATTTAGACATGTACTTAGGCAGAAGTTTCCATACGCTTATTCTGGATGAAGCGCAGGCGATTAAGAATTCTTCGTCTCAAACAGCTCAAGCAGTCAAGCAAATTCAAGCTCCGCGCCGCTTTGCGCTTACAGGCACGCCAGTGGAAAATTCACTGGATGAGCTGTGGTCGATCTTTGAAGCGGTCTTCCCCGGTTTGTTTCCGAACTATCGGCGATTCCGTGATCTACCCCCAGAACGGATTGCGCGGATGGTACGTCCGTTCATTCTCCGCCGCTTGAAGAAAGACGTACTTGAGGAGCTACCAGACAGAATTGAAACGGTACAGCGTTCCGAGCTGACGGCTGAACAGAAGAAACTCTATGCGGCTTATCTTGCTCAGCTTCAGGATGAAACGTCAAAAGATATGGAAGATGGCGGGTTCAATAAGAACCGTATCAAGATATTGGCGGGTATTACTCGATTAAGACAGTTATGCTGCCATCCGGCGCTCTTTGTAGAAGGTTACCTAGGGGATTCGGGCAAAATGGAACAGTTGCTGGAGACCGTGGAAGACTGCCTTGCTGCTGGCAAACGCATCCTCATTTTCTCTCAGTTTGCGAGTATGTTGAACTTGATTCGGCAGACATTGACGGCACAGGGACGGGATTTGTTCTATCTCGATGGACAGACACCTGCTGCCAGTCGTGTAGAGATGTGTCGTAGATTCAATGAAGGAGAAGGTGAACTATTCCTTATCTCCTTAAAAGCAGGCGGCACAGGATTGAACTTAACCGGAGCGGATACCGTTATTTTGTATGATCTATGGTGGAACCCTGCGGTGGAAGAGCAGGCAATCGGTCGTGCTCACCGGATGGGACAGAAGCAAGTGGTACAAGTTATTCGTCTGATTACGGAGGGTACCATCGAGGAAAAGATTTTAGAGTTACAGCAGCGTAAGAAAGACCTTATTGCAGAAGTGATCGAGCCGGGAGATGGTGGATCGACCACATTATCGGAACAGGATATTCGGGAACTTTTGATGGTATAATGGATTCCAATTACGTAGATATGTCCATTATTTTCATCCGTTTATATTATAATGTTCAAAATTTCTCGATCAGAGGGGTGGATTCAGCATGCGTATACGCAAAGCCATTATTCCTGCAGCCGGACTGGGTACCCGATTTCTCCCAGCCACAAAAGCAATGCCCAAAGAAATGCTGCCCATCGTGGACAAGCCGACAATCCAATACATTATTGAAGAAGCCGTGGCTTCAGGGATTGAAGATATTATTATCGTCACAGGTAAAGGTAAACGCGCTATTGAGGATCATTTTGATTCCTCCTTTGAACTAGAGCAGAACTTGGCAAGCAAACAAAAGTGGGATCTGCTCGAACAGGTACGTAAACCTTCCGAGATGGCTGATATTCATTATATTCGTCAAAAGGAAGCCAAAGGTCTAGGGCATGCGATCTGGTGCGCCCGTAAGTTCATCGGTAATGAGCCTTTCGCCGTTCTGCTAGGTGATGATATTGTGGAGTCCGAGCATCCTTGTCTGCAACAGATGATCGAAGTGTATGACGAATTGCAGTCGCCGATCGTTGGTGTGCAGCCCGTAGGCTGGGATGAGGTATATCGGTACGGGATTGTTGATGGGGAAGCCATCCCTCACTCCGAAGATCGAGTATTTCGTGCACGTCGTTTAATCGAGAAGCCGAAGCAGGAAGATGCCCCTTCCAACCTGGCTATTATGGGTCGTTATATTTTAACGCCAGATATTTTCGAAATTCTGGGTCGTCAGTCTGTGGGGGTGGGTGGAGAAATTCAGCTTACCGATGCCCTGTCTCTACTGAATCATCAACGTCAGATTCTCGCCTATCATTTTGATGGTCTGCGTCACGATGTAGGAGAGAAACTGGGCTTCATCGAGACAACTCTTCATTATGCGATGCAACGTCCTGACCTGCGTGAGGATTTAATGAAATACATGGAGAAGATCGTGAATGAGCATAAAGCATAAAGCATTTGTATATGTTTTGCCGTATTAATCTACCATTTAACTGATCTCTGATCTCTGATCTCTGATCTCTGATCTCTGATCTCTGATCTCTGATCTCTGATCTCTGATCTCTGATCTCTGATCCAAGCCAAGCCAATGACCATTCTGGCTTGGCTTTATTTGTTCCCGTTTATGTAAAATGAACTCATATTGAGACAAGAATATTCTATCTTGCAGGCCGATGAACAATCACACACCTGATCTTCTACATATATATAGTCAATATGAATAAACCCAGTAGCATTATAACGGAGGGATACGATGAAAGTAATTCCACTGTTTATGGACGGGGCGGCTATTTTGGAGCCTAAAGTGTATGGCGATCATCGAGGTTATTTTATGGAGAGTTATAATGAGCAGCAGCTACATGAACAAGGGATCAATCATGTATTTGTGCAGGACAATCAATCCTTATCTGCAGAAGCCGGTGTTATTCGGGGATTGCACTATCAGCTTCAACCTAAGGCTCAAACCAAGCTCGTGAGGGTATTATCAGGCGCGATCTATGATGTAATTGTGGATATTCGTCCATCTTCCAAGACATTTGGCCAATGGAAAGGTTTTATACTCAGTGAGTACAATCAGCGGCAGCTCCTTGTTCCCCAAGGGTTTGCACACGGATTTTGTACCCTTGTTCCTAACGTATTGGTGTCCTATAAGGTGGATGCATACTATTCACCTACACATGATCGTGGTATTTTGTGGAATGATCCAGCGCTTGCAATCGACTGGCCAATAACGAATCCTGTGTTATCAGATAAAGATCAAAAACATCCCTGCTTGCAGGATGCCGAATTAAACTTTGACTAAAGGAGAGAGACATCATGAAACTGCTCGTTACTGGGGGAGCTGGATTTATAGGCAGTAACTTTGTGATGTATATGCTTCGCACGCATCCAGATTATGAAATCATCAATGTGGATTCTTTAACGTATGCAGGCAACTTGGAGAATTTACAATCGATTGAATCCAATCCGCAATATCGTTTTATCCACGCAGATATCACGAATGTACAACAGATGGAGCAGATCATATCGCAGGGCATCGACGTTGTCGTTAACTTCGCGGCTGAGTCCCATGTGGATCGCAGTATTGTATCTCCTGATATTTTTGTGAGAACGAATGTGCTAGGTACTCAGGTTCTACTTGATGCAGCGAAGAAATATCAGATCACTAAATTTGTGCAAGTGTCTACGGATGAGGTATACGGTTCTCTTGGTGCGACTGGTTTGTTTACCGAAGAGACACCGCTCATGCCGAACAGTCCTTACTCTGCAAGTAAGGCTGGTGCAGATCTCTTGGTTAGAGCGTACCATGAGACCTTCGGTCTGCCAGTGAATATTACACGCTGCTCTAACAATTACGGTCCATTTCAATTCCCGGAGAAACTCATTCCGCTTATTATATCCCGTGCTTTGAATGATGAGACGGTTCCAATTTATGGGGACGGTTTGAATATACGCGACTGGCTTTATGTTGAGGATCATTGCAGTGCAATTGATCTAGTCATCCATAGCGGACGGGTTGGAGAAGTATACAATATTGGTGGTAATAATGAGCGTACCAATCTCTATATTGTAGAAACTATTCTCAAGCAGCTCGGCAAACCGACGAGTTTGATCCAATATGTACAAGATCGGCTAGGGCATGACCGGCGCTATGGAATAGATCCGACCAAATTGGCTACAGAGCTTGGCTGGCAGCCTAAGCATCATTTTGAAACTGGGATCAAAGAGACGATCCAATGGTATTTGGATCATAAAACATGGTGGACACGTATCCAATCGGGTGCCTATCAGAATGATGCGAAGCCTCAGGAAGGCAAGCAAATGAGTGAGCCGACCGAATGAAATATAGAGTGATGGTGACGGGAGCAGCGGGTCAGTTAGGTCAAGATGTTGTACAGACGTTCCAGCGTGAGGGTCATCATGTGCTGGCATGTGATAGGGATCAGATGGACATCACGGATCAACAGCAATGTACCCAAACTATTATTTCGTTCAAACCTCACATTATTATTCATTGCGCTGCCTATACCGCGGTGGATCAAGCTGAGACAGATGTAGAAACGGCTTATGCAGTAAATGGAACGGGAACTCGTAATATTGCTGTAGCGGCGGAGAAAGTAAAAGCCAAACTCCTCTATATTAGTACAGATTATGTTTTTGATGGAACGGCCCGTGTGCCTTACCGGGAGTATGATGCAACTAATCCGCAAAGTGTGTACGGCCGATCGAAGCTAGCCGGGGAGCTATTGGTGCAGAGTTTATGCTCACAATGGTTTATTGTGCGAACTTCATGGGTGTTCGGTGTACATGGTCATAATTTTGTGAAAACGATGTTGGAGCTCTTACAGAATCGCCCTGAGCTACAAGTGGTTCAAGATCAGATTGGATCACCTACGTACACTGTGGATCTTGCTAATCTTGTGAGTGTTCTCGCTCTAAGTGAAAAGTATGGCATTTATCATGTTTCGAATACAGGAACGTGTACATGGTATGAATTTGCCAAAGCGATTGCGGAAGAAGCAGTGAAGCAGGGCGATTTTCATCTGAAGGCTACACTAATACCGTGTTCCACGGAGAAGTTCCCCCGACCAGCCCCGCGTCCCTCCTATTCTGTGATGGATCATCTGGCGCTCCGGACGAACCGTTTGCCATTACTCAGACCTTGGAGAGAGGCCTTAGTTGCTTTTTTACAAGAGCTAGAAGACGTACAGAACAATTGATACCACAACTACATTCCTTCATTTAACAGTCGCCTACGGGCGGCTTTTTTGTTTGATACCTCTCATATCAGGGTAGTTAGTTACCAAAAAGCAATTGTGCATCCCTCGTGATGCACACAATCCTAATCGAGGTAATCAATCTGCTCAATCATCTATACTATCACTCACTTAAGGAAGTGAATGCCCTATGAAACGCATCGCTGCAGTTCTTACATTACTTCTTGTTACCGTAGGTATGCTCTTTTTTGCCTATGATAGTCAGAGCGAGGAGCAACGGGAAGGCTTTACAGCATATCGTTTAATCGCCCATGCCATGGGGAGTATCCGGGATCAACCTTACACCAATGCTTACGAGGCGATGATCGCCAATTACGAGAAAGGCACACGTGTGTTTGAGATTGATTTTATGCTGACATCTGATCGCAAAACAGTAGCTAGACATGAATGGACAGCGAATATGAGCAAAATGCTAGGACAGGATGAAGAGCTTCCGGAAGAGAAGCAGGCAGAGCGATTAACATATGATGAATTTATGAATACGCCAATTCTGGGCATGTATCAACCGATGGATGCAGAAGGCATCGTGGACGTGCTTGCTCATTACCCAGACATGTACATTGTGACAGACACTAAGGAGCAGAAGGACGAAGATATTAAGCAGGTTCTACAATCCTTAGTTGATGCGGGTAAGAAATATGATTCGGAAGTGCTTGATCGAATCGTAGTCCAGATCTATAACGAACCGATGTTGCAAACGGTTAAAGAGGTTTATGCATTTCCTTCCATTATCTATACGTTATATGCTACCCAGGATACAGAGGCTCAGGTTGTCGATTTTGTGCAAAAGAATGATATTGATGCAGTAACGATGCCTGAATATAAGGTGAATCAAAACTTCGTCGCCAAGCTGAACAAGGCTGGAGCGGTTACCTATGTACACACCATCAATGATACAGATCAAGTCGCGAGCTATGAGAAATGGGGCGTGTACGGCGTCTACTCCGATATCTTGACCGAACAAGAAATGGAGCAGATGAACACGAGATTTGCCTGGAGACCCTAATTGATGGTTGATCGATTTTCTTATTAAAAATTACAGGTTACTCCTGAATATGCGGGGAGAGTCTGTAATTTTTTGTTCCCCTTTTTATGCGAACATTGACACTCACTCCCTGCTGACTTAGACTGAGTTTATAAGCTTCAATAGGATAGAGAAGAACCTCTGGAGGAATGTTCGTTGATAGACATGATTAAGCAGTGGAGACATGTTTTTAAGCTCGATCAGGATCGAGAAATATCAGATGAAGCATTGGACAAGGTATGTATGTCTGGAACGGATGCGATCATCGTGGGGGGGTCTTCAGGGATAACGTATGACAACACCGTAGACCTCATGTCTCGTATTCGTCGTTATGAGCTGCCGTGTGTGCTTGAAGTGTCCGATCTGGAGGCAGTCGTCCCTGGATTTGACGGGTATCTCATTCCCATTGTACTTAATGCGACGGATAGTAAATGGATGATTGGACAGCACCAGCAGGCGATAGAGCGTTATGGTTATCTAATTCCTTGGGATCTGCTCATTGCTGAAGGGTACATTGTGCTTCATGCGAACTCCACCGTGGCACGAATGACCGGAGCGGATACTGAGTTAACGACAGAGGCTGCCGTTGCCTATGCCCAGGCTGCAGAGCGATTGCTTCACCTGCCTATCATTTACATGGAGTACAGCGGTACATTTGGCGACATGGAACTTGTCGGCGACATACACAGGCAACTGGATCAGGCGCATCTTATCTATGGCGGTGGAATTGATAGTTGCGATAGAGCGGAACAAGCAGCTCAAGTTGCCGATACGGTCGTTGTAGGAAACATCATTTATAGTGATCTACAGAAGGCGCTGGAAACTGTACAGGCTGTGAAACAATCGGTTTAAGCGGTTTAGTTTACCAATCCCCCACATCCCCCTTTGAATCTGTTAATATAGAACTTTGCCCTTATAACTTAGTATTATCGCATTCAGGGGTTCACCTCTGTAAATAATTGTATTTGCGATTTATGTTTCTGACAGAAATGCAGATTTTAGGAGCTATGTGAGAAACGAAGTGTCCCTCTTTTAAACTGAAAAGTTACTACAGTTTTCTCGTTATTTTTGCCTAATACCAAAATATAAGGATACGATGTTTACACCCGAACGGAGAGTGCAGAAGCGATCTAGAGAACGAAGTGCTCGTATTTATCTCCGGATTTTCCCTTTCAAGAAGGGAATCAAAAAATCTGGGGATAACGACGATCGAAAGATGCTACTGCACTCGGAGTGGAAAGTGTAACCCCTGGCTTTCTTATATGATCAACTAATGGAAGGAGCATGCATGCATGCAACCTATTAATATACATGATGCCGTTGCACGGCTTAACACTCCACAGAGACAAGCCGTCGAGGCGACGGATGGCCCGTTGCTGATTATGGCTGGAGCGGGAAGTGGTAAGACTCGAGTGCTTACCCACCGGATTGCCTACCTTATCGCAACACGAAAAGCACCCCCTTGGGGTATTTTGGCAATTACCTTTACGAACAAAGCAGCCCGGGAGATGCAGGATCGGGTATCCCAACTCGTAGGTGGCTCTCAAGGCCGCGACATCTGGGTATCCACATTCCACTCCATGTGTGTGCGCATTTTGCGCCGTGACATTGAACGAATCGGTTTTACACCTAACTTCAGTATTTTGGACTCATCCGATCAATTATCTGTTATTCGTAGCTGCATGAAGGATCAGAATATCGATACGAAGAAGTTTGAACCCAAAGCGGTTCAGGCGATGATGAGCACAGCTAAGAATGAACTGATCAGTCCTGAGCAATATGAGAAGCAGGCAGGCGACTATTTTGAGGGGATTGTGGCGAAGGTATATACGATGTACCAAAAGCGGTTAAGAGCCAATAACTCGCTCGACTTCGACGATCTCATTATGGCGACCATTCAACTCTTTAAGGAAGTGCCGGAAGTTCTCGACTTTTATCAGAAGAAATTCCAGTACATTCACGTGGACGAGTATCAGGATACGAACCGTGCACAATACATGCTCTGCCGCATGCTTGCTGACAGTCATCACCGCATCTGCGTTGTAGGGGATAGTGACCAGTCGATCTATCGCTGGCGTGGAGCGGATATCAGCAATATCTTGAACTTCGAGAAAGATTACCCTGAAGCAAATACGATTTTGTTGGAGCAGAACTATCGCTCCACCTCTAACATCCTGAATGCAGCGAATGAAGTGATCGGCCTCAACACAGGACGCAAACCGAAGAAGCTGTGGACGGACAAAGAGGGCGGTTCGAAGATCAAGGTATACCGTGCTGATTCCGAGCATGATGAAGGTTATTTCGTAACCTCCGAGATTAGTAAAAATGTGAAGAACGGCAAATCCTATCAGAATCATGCCATTCTGTATCGTACCAATGCCCAATCGCGGGTAATAGAGGAAATTCTGATCAAGTCGGATATTCCTTATCAGATCGTCGGCGGCATCAAGTTCTATGATCGTAAAGAGATCAAGGACATTTTGGCTTACCTACGTTTGTTATCTAACCCAGACGATGATATTAGCCTCACTCGGATTATTAATGTGCCGAAGCGCAGCATCGGGGATACAACGGTTGCGAAGCTCGCGGCGGCTGCCGGTGAGCGTGGAATTTCCATTTTCCGAGTGCTTCAGGTTGTGGATGATCTAGGTTTTGCAGGTCGGACGCGCAATGCGCTAGTGGAGTTCTATGATATGATCGCTGCATTACACCAGATGGTAGAGTATCTGTCGGTAACTGAACTGACGGAGAAAATTCTGGAGATGAGTCAGTATCGTATTGAGATGCAAAATGAAAATACACTTGAATCACGTGCACGACTGGAGAATATTGACGAGTTCCTGTCCGTAACGATGGAGTTTGAGAAAAATAATGAAGACAAAACGCTCGTATCATTCCTTACCGATCTCGCCTTAATTGCGGACATTGACAGCATGAACGATGACGAAGAGGAACAGAGCGATGCGGTGACCCTGATGACGATGCACAGTGCCAAAGGTTTAGAGTTCCCGGTTGTCTTTATCGTGGGTATGGAAGAAGGTGTCTTCCCGCATAGCCGAGCTTTCATGGATAATGAAGAGTTGGAGGAAGAACGCCGTCTTGCTTATGTAGGTATTACACGTGCGGAAGAGCAGTTGTTCCTGTCATGTGCTCAGATGCGGACATTGTTTGGGCGTACAACGGCAAATCCGCCGTCCCGCTTCTTAGACGAAATTCCGGATGAGCTAAAAGAAGATACCTCTATCGCACGTGACCGTTATCGTCGTGGCACGAATACAGGGGGATCTTATGGTGGGCGTGGACTAGGCTCCAGCGGGGGAAGTAACTTTGGTGGTGGTAATGCGGCTAAGCTGTTTGAACATCAAAGCCGGAGCGGTTCTTCCGCCAGTGCATCCACACCAACTTCCCGTGTAACTACAAGTACATCTCGTTCAACATATGCTACGCCATCATCTGCCTCCAAGCCTGCGGCTTCGAATAGTGAATCAGGTTTCAAAGCAGGGGATAAAGTGCAGCACGGCAAGTGGGGAACAGGTACAATTGTTGCGGTAAAAGGCAGCGGTAACGATACCGAGCTGCAGATTGCATTCCCGGCACCCGTAGGGGTGAAGCGTCTGCTTGCTGGTTTTGCACCAATTACCAAAGTAGAATAAGTCTATAAGAGGTTAGTGAGTTACGAAATGGATTCAAGAGCGAACGCGGAGCCATGCTCTGGCGTTCATTCTACATATATATTTGGCATAAAATCACATAAAGTTTGAGTTAAGATTAATATAACGGAGGGATGGCCCTGTATGGACCCAATGAACCGGATGGAGCAACTCGTAACTGAGCTGAACCAACATAACTATCAATACTATACGATGGATCAGCCACAGATCAGCGATAAGGAATATGATCTTTTGTATGACGAACTGGTCTCACTGGAGCAAGAGAGTGGTATAGTATTGCCGGACTCTCCGACACAGCGGGTCGGTGGAGAATTGCTCAAAGGTTTTACACCACATCGACATCTATCCCCACTGTGGAGCTTGGACAAAGCTCAGAACATTGAACAGCTTCGAAATTGGCATACACGTGTATTGAAGTTAGTGAACGATTATAATACCAAAAATCCAGATAAACCTTTGCCAGAGCCAGGCTATGTCATCGAGCTGAAATTTGATGGTCTAACCTTGAATCTGACTTATACTAACGGAGAATTGGTACAAGCTTCTACACGGGGTAACGGCTCCGTAGGGGAAGGGATTTTGGCTCAGGTTCGAACGATAAAGTCTGTACCGCTTAAAATTCCTTATACCGATGGTACCCTTGAAGTTCAAGGAGAAGGAATCATGAATCTTTCTGTCTTGAATAGATACAATGAGACTGCAGCAGAGCCGCTCAAAAATGCACGCAACGCAGCAGCAGGAGCACTCCGTAACCTGAATCCTAAGACAACAGCAGAGCGTCGTCTGAATGCCTATTTTTATAATATTGGATACTCAGATAACGTTCAGTTCTCCACACATCAGGAGATGATGGATTTCCTCAGAGAAAATCGGTTCAAAGTGAATCCATCCATGACTTATTTCCAGGAGTTCGATGATGTGATTGAGCAACTGGCTGCCATTCAGGAAAATCGTGGACAGTTGGATTATCTGATTGATGGAGCAGTTATCAAACTTACGGATATGCGTACCCGTGAGGTACTGGGGTACACAGATAAATTCCCACGCTGGGCAGTCGCTTATAAGTTCGAGGCAGAAGAGACAACGACTGTTCTAAAGGCTGTAGATTGGAATGTTGGACGCACTGGGAAAGTCACGCCACTGGCGCGTGTGGAGCCTGTTGAACTTGCAGGAGTTACTGTACAGAATTGTACGTTGAACAATGTGGGGGACATTGAGCGGAAAAATCTAAAGTTTGCATTGGGCGCAAGAGTCTTTATCCGCCGTTCTAATGATGTTATTCCTGAGATCCTCGGTAAAGTGACGGAGGAGAGCGACGGCGAAGAGATTGTATATCCAGAACAATGCCCAGCATGTGGTTTTCCATTAGAGCAACGGGGAGCGCATTTATTCTGTAATAACAAGACGGCGTGCAAGCCACAGACTGTAGCTCGAATTTCACATTTTGCTTCGCGCGATGCTATGGATATCGAGACGTTCAGTGAGAAGACGGCCATCCAGCTGTATGATGAACTGAATGTACGTGAGCCAGCGGATCTATATACGTTACAATTTGATGATCTAGTGAAGCTTGAGCGTTTTGGTGAGAAGAAGGCAAGTAACCTGCTGGCAGCACTGGAGCAGAGTAAAGACCGTGATCTTGCATCATTCCTGTACTCACTAGGTATTCCTAACACGGGCAAATCAACGACACGTATGCTGGCCGATCATTATCGTGATCTGCATGCGATCATGAATGCAACCGTAGAGGAGCTTATTGAGCTTCCTGATGTAGGCGGTATAGTAGCTGAGAGTATCGTCAATTTCTTCGCTGATCCGTTCACTCAGGCAGCTATTGAGAAAATGTTGAATCTAGGTGTGAGAGCACGAGCACCGGAAGCGCCTGCAGCCGTTGTGGAGGATTCCTTCTTCAGTGGCAAAACGGTTGTCCTTACGGGGACGTTACATCAATTGACGCGAGATGAAGCAACACAAAGGCTTGAGGCTCTGGGTGCAAAAGTGACAGGTAGTGTGTCGAAAAAGACGGACCTTCTCATTGCGGGAGAGAAGGCGGGCAGTAAGCTGGCTAAGGCGCATGATCTCGGTATTCCTACAATTGAGGATGAGGATGAATTGGTTCGTCTGTTGAATCTATAAATAAATGATTTGAACAGAAGCCGCTGATTATCAGCCTATGACGTTATAAGTAAAATGCTGGAACAGGCTAGTAGTATTGCACTAAAAAAGACCGAATGGCACGCTAATGTGCTAATCGGTCTTTTTTTATTATAGGTAAACCCAGAAGTTGATGAGCAACGGTACTTTTAAAACCAAAGATCACAGAACAACTTATGTTCACTGTTTGTTGCCAGAAGATTAAAGGCTAGAAGTTCGTGTCTTTGACCCCGGGAGCCATGCATCCTTATCATATCCACGCTCTTCCCAGTATCCAATATGCTCACTGTCAATCAGTTCGATGCGATTGAGCCATTTCACTGATTTATAAGCATACATTTGAGGGATAACCAAGCGAACCGGACCACCCAGATCTGCTGGAATAGGTTTACCATCATGCATGACCGCGATTATAATATCATCCATTTGAGCTTGTTCTAACGTGATCGCATCAGTATACACTCCGTCTCCCGAATAAAACTTGACGCTATGCGCTTCGGGTTTCACGCCGGCTTGAGCCAGTAACTGTTTGAGAGTGATTCCTTCCCAGGTGTTTTTGTAAACAGACCAACCCGTAACACAGTGGAAGTCGCTGACCTGAACCGTACGCGTGAGCTTCACAAACTGTTCCCAGTTCCAGATCTGCCCTCTTTCAACTAATCCATCAATCCGGAATGACCAGTTCTCATTGGAGAAAGAAGGAATCGGAGTTACCGTATACACTCTGAAATGTCCCTCTGCGCCTCCTCCGATTGGAGGGGAAGAAGCAGACATGGGTTGAGGTAAAGGTACCATGCGATTGGGGTCATTCTCCAACATAGAATCGATGCTGTTTTTCATATTTATATTACGTCCAATCCAGGATACAAATGTAGGTCCAAGCGTAACGGTAAGTCCAAGACCAACAGCTGAGCGTATGAAAGCCCGTCGCGTATATACTGGTTGAGGTTTATCGGTATCATTTAATAGTTCGTCTCTAGACGTTATTCTCGAATCGGAGGAAGATGTTGATGCTACATAAGTGTCTTGATCTGGAGGGACAGATGAGCCTGAATTGATCCCATCCTGAACCGCTGAACTCGTTCTGGTACGTACCGCCCTACGTGCAGGGTCCTTCAACCATTTAGTGCGGGTAATGGAGTGGTAGATAATATAGGGTAGTCCAATCCAGGTTAATAGATCATGAGTGAGTAGTGCAGCATTGGACATCTTCGGACCGGCAAGTTTGAACTGCCATAACACAATGCCTGAGACCAGCCAGCCGACCAATAGTACCAGAACTACAATTGTGTTTATCCGTTGCCATGGCCTATTTCGAAGCTGCTTCCAGTGCTTACCTGCCAAGATCAAGTAATATACGACAGGCGCTAGCATGGCCAGACCAACAACAATGTGAATCCATTTCAACCATACACGACCAATGCCCAGTAACTCTCGCCAAAAGTCTCCAACTAACATCAAGCCAGTAATGGCAAGGATGACTACAATCCAAGCATTCCAAGCGTGGATGGAGATCAGTTTTTTGCCATACCCCTTACGCATACTCTTCAGCAATTGATTCAAATGCGATCACCTACCTAATTCAATTCGTAAGCCATTCATGTTCTTCTATAAATTAAAAAGCGACTAAATAGTGACCGTAACCCTGTTAAGAGCAATCATCATATTCATTTTTATATACTTTATTATAGAAGCTTTGGATCACTTTCTTCAAATACTCTCAACGGAGAAAATGGACGCTGAATTGTAGTTCGCCAGAGATATTAACTCGCGGACGTAGAACAAACATGAGAGCTAATTGAAAAGAGAACAAATTAGGCATGTGATATTAAATACAGTGTGGAGAATAACAAGTATAATCATGGACTGTTATGTCGCATCGATGCCAAAAAACGAGGGATTTCTACAATCCTCTGATAGATAGGTAAGCCGATTAATCTAAATAGAAAGAATTGAAACGGTTAAAACAGTTGTTATATGAATAAATCTAATTTTAATTCAAAAAGTGCTTGCTAAATAAATGTGGGCATGATATATTATTTCTTGTCGCTTCGGACGTTGAAATGTTGAAAACATTCGAACGCTGACGAAAAAAAGATTGACAATAATTCAATCGACATGATAAGATATAATTCCTGTCCGGCTGATGAGCATCACAGTATCGGGCAACAAGTTCCTTGAAAACTGAACAAATGGATAGTAACTTTTGTTTTACAATGAATCGTCAGATTCAAAATGAGCTAATCGCTCTTTTCAATACTTTATTGGAGAGTTTGATCCTGGCTCAGGACGAACGCTGGCGGCATGCCTAATACATGCAAGTCGAGCGGACTTGAAGAGAAGCTTGCTTCTCTGATGGTTAGCGGCGGACGGGTGAGTAACACGTAGGCAACCTGCCCTCAAGCTTGGGACAACTACCGGAAACGGTAGCTAATACCGAATACTTGTTTTCTTCGCCTGAAGGGAACTGGAAAGACGGAGCAATCTGTCACTTGAGGATGGGCCTGCGGCGCATTAGCTAGTTGGTGAGGTAACGGCTCACCAAGGCGACGATGCGTAGCCGACCTGAGAGGGTGATCGGCCACACTGCCACA
>NZ_JAKRNP010000009.1:0-250082 GCF_022346845.1 Paenibacillus sp. ACRSA
GACGAGCTTGCCCGTTCACTCGATTTAATCAATAACAGACCCCGTAAATGTTTGGGATGGAAAACCGCTCACGAATCTTTTTCAAAGGAACTGTCGCACTTGGCTTGACAATTCGTCACATTCTAAAAAATACTAGAGTGTGATTTTATGTAAAAATGTAAAATAGGTAGAGTAAGGTAGTTTAATTTTACATCGTGCCTATTTCAATGTTCCAACATACTCATAATCCAATTGATAGGTCATTGACCGTATCCCATTTGAGTTCTCATTCGATTTCTCTAGGAGCTTACAGACAAACTAAGAATAACTTGTTGTAGATATTAAATCAGCTACTACAATCGCTTTAACACGATTGCAGCAGCTTATCTGATAGTGAGTCAGTAACTTCAATAACCTTAATAACTTCAATTAAGTCAACTCTAATCAGAGATCATGAAGGAAACAACGGGTTACCTTTCATGCCAATCCAGAGATCGGATGCCTCAAGCTGTCCAGCAAGATGCAACAGCCAGTCTTCGCGGCCTTTGGTGGCCATTACCTGAACACCCATCGGTAAACCTTCAGGAGTCATATGAACAGGTACACTCATAGCAGGCTGGCCCGTTAGATTTGCAAGCTGGGTATAAGGAGTGTACGTAAGACTTGGTTCGAACATTTCATAGATCAATTGCTGCTGTTCTATCTTGTCCAGATCACTTATTCGCATTAGATGCTGAATCTGCTCCGCATGAGGCGTGAGCTCTCCAATCTGAGGTGCTGGATAAGCATTAACTGGCGTAACATAGAAGTCATAACGGGTGAACAGGTTAGACATTTGTGCCGCCGCAACATCCCATTCCGCTAAACTATGGACAAACTCTGCTGCAGATACCTTTTTGCCTGCTTCAGCGAGAACCCATGACTCAATCTCCATATCGTCAGCCGTGAGCTCTCTACCCATAGCATGCTCCATAGAAGCAATCATCGCGGCCATTTCACCGCTATTCATCATATAATAGTTTTCCATCAACCGTACGCCATTAACTGGACTTAACTTCTCTTCAACCTCATGACCTTGCTCCTCCAACCAACGAACGACCTTATACACGGCTTGTATGGCTTCCTCACTTACAGAAGTCCCTACTGGAGAATCGGTAGTATAAGCAATTTTTAATTTGCGTTGATGAGGATAATTCAGATCTGCCAAGTAACTGCCAGGAAAGAGGGGAGCATGAAATGCAGCTTCTGGTTGAATAACTTGCAACGTATCTAACAGCGCAGCGCTGTCCCGGACAGTTCGGGATAATGCAAAATCAATCGAAGCGCCTTGCCATTGACGACCAACACCTGGTCCTACTGGAGTACGTCCACGTGTTGGCTTCAGACCAAACAACCCGCTGAAGGAGGCAGGGATGCGGATAGAACCACCTCCGTCACTGGCACCGGCTAGAGGTACAATTCCGGATGCTACTGCCGCAGCGGCGCCCCCGCTTGAACCTCCAGGAGAATGATTCGTATTCCATGGATTGCGTGTTGGGCCGTGTAAACGGGGCTCGGTAATATTTTTCAGCCCAAACTCTGGGGTGTTCGTATGTCCGATAATAATAAAACCAGCTTCACGTAATCGAGAGACAAAGTTAGAACTTCGTAACGCTCGATGATCTTTAAGAAGACGGGAGCCTGAAGTGAGGATCTGACCCTCTAGGGATTGAGAGATGTCCTTAAGTAGCAAAGGCACACCAGCAAAAGGTTGCTCCCCTGGGCGAATCATGCTTGCTTCCTGACGAGCTTGTACTTCATATGTACGAATTACCGCATTAAGCTGTGGATTCACTTCTTCGAGTCGTGCATATGCTGCTTCAAGCAGTTCAATTGGAGATACTTCTCGGGAGCGTACAAGCTCTGCTAAACCAATAGCATCGTAAGATGTATATGAAAATGAAGACATTAAGCATCTTTCCTTTCTAAGATGGATATCTAGTGTTCCATATGTCATCGTACCATCGGATTGCTGAAAAAACAAAAGCACTGTTCATCCAGTGGGATAAACAGTGCTGCGTTCATTTTATAATGTTTGAGAAGTTGACATATATGTTAGGAATGCATCCTGCGTAGGTAATTATTCTGTACGAAGCTTAGGGGCAGCATCAGCAACACTTGACGACCGCTCCTGCTGTCTGGAAATCGCAAAGAGTGCAATCCATATTAGGATAAAACCAACGAGTTGTTCCCATGTAATCAACGTACGGAAAGCGATCCAGTTCACTAGAACACCCGCCATCGGGAAACTAAGTTCCGCTAGCGTAGCGACAGAGGCTTTTGTAGAGGATAAGCCTTTATAATATAACAGCAAGCTCAATAGTCCAGGCAATAAAGCTTGACCCAATACATTAAGCACGACGGCCGCTTGTTCACCAGTTCCGGAGGGGAATGTCCATGCTGCTCCTTCATGCCATGTCATCAAGAAGAGGAGCGGCAGAGCGACTACGAACCGGAGAGAAGTAACGGTCTCATATCTTGCTTGCCCTAACATTAATCGTCCCATCACCGTAGATCCGCCCCAGAGAGCAGCTGCTCCTAAGGATAACAGGCTGCCTGCATGAATCCAGGTGTTCCAGTTTCCTAGAGGAAGTGTGAATCCAAACGTGAGCAAATAGGTACCTGCAAGTGCAATGAAGAAAAGTCCTCCGAAGCGACGTGGTAACGTTTCTTTCAAAAGCAGCTTCGCGAGCACAATGGCGAACAAGGGTTGCATTTTTTGCAACAAGAGAACGGTATTAGGATCGTTATTGGTGAGCGCCATGGTGAATAAAACCGTTGCTAGTGCTGATCCGCCCCAGGAAATGAAGATTACAGCAACCCAGTGTCTAGCACGTAGATTTTTCAGGTCTGCGCGGAATTTCCATAAGACAGGAATGGCGACTAGACTTACAATGATGTGCTCAATAAGTACAATTTGAGTTGAGGTCATCGTCTGAAGCAAAATAATACGGAACAATGGATCTACGCCCCATAATGCAGCGCCGATTACAACAAGCCAGAATCCAGTGTTACTTCGTTCTTTCCGATAAACCGTTGAGGCAGTTTGATTCTTTTCCATATTCAGGACTCCTTCGTCAGAACACGGAATCTTCAGTTGGCAAAATCGACAAAAGCCCCCGTTCTGGCGAATCACCAAATAAACGGGGGCTCATCCATGCATATGTCGTAGGGGAAGAGGACTTCCCGTAAAACGGCATGACATGTGTTGATCTTCTCTCATCCGGACTTTACCGTCGGCCTTGGAGTCTCACCAAGTCAGTCGCTGATAACTATATCAGTCAGCGAGTCGCGGGCTGGTTCCGAAGAACATCACCGCCGGTTGGGAATTGCACCCTACCCCGAAGATCCTATTCAATTGTTAGTGTGTTGAACAAGTTGTAACATCAATGATTTCATCTTAATCTTGTAAGCGCTAGCAGTTCAAGTGTTTTTTTCAGAATATGATATTCCAGCTTCCTTGCTGTCTACGAAGAAGAACAATGGCTCGGTATTCGTTGGAAGATACGATGGTTGTCATAATGAATATGGTTTACCAGTTGCCTGATGCTTAGTCCATCTGAAGGTGGAACCCAAGTAGCCTGTTCAGGTGATTTTATAGAAAGTCTATGAATAAAAAGGGGTTCAAACATCTTATGTATAATTATGTTAATATTACAATGATACGTAGTAAACTTCTAACGAATTGGATCAAGTGAGCAATATTTATCGTTCGGGTAGCATTAAATATGTAGCGTTCATCTGAAATGCATTAATTATTAAATTATTATGTAATTGTATGGAGGGATATTTTGCGAAAAGGTTTAATTATAGTTGGTCTATGCTTGCTTGTGATATTAGGATTTGGCGCGGTGCAAGGGTTGCATGTGAATGAAATCAACGCATTGCCTCATGATGGTCGGATTGTAAAATCCAAAGAAATTCATGGTTACGGCCAAGTGGTATTATTTGAAGATAATCAAGACCAGAGCTTTGGTATAGCCAAACTTGAAAAGAAGTTCGGTTTCTTGCATCGTTATGATGGAAGCTCATATGGTCGTACGGTCGAGGAAGGTAAGCCGTTTGAGGCTACTGGTCTAGGTGATCTTAATCACTTTGTAGTTGGTGTAGTAACAACCAGGGAATCCGACATCAAATACATAGCGGTGGGCAATCACCTGAAGGATGTTTCGTCTTCGCAATCTTACGAGCTCTCCCTTGAAGAAGTGAAAGCTAATCCGGATGACTATCAACTTGAAGAGATTGACGATCAGTATGCACTGTTTGTATTAGATGAGTATACCGAGGAGAACTGGACAATAAGAGCTTTTGATCAAGATGGAAATATCGTTGCAGACAAGATTTTTGGCGGGGAAGTAAGATACATGAATGAGGAGAGAGTCGATTGAAAAGAGTCATTTTTACTTTGAGTGGGATTGTTATCATTAGCTTTGCATTATTAATAGGGATTAACCTCATCGGTTCACCTTTTCCCATTGTTGTTGAGGAACATCCAGCGATTCCTGGAGATGGCGAAGTGAAGTATCATGAAGGAGACCATTCACTGCTTCAATTAATCTGGTGGGACGATGAGATTGATTGAAAGTATTCAATAGAATGGACTATACAAATGGACTATAAAGTATAGGTTTTATACGAAATGGAACTGTTTATGAAGTGTTGTGATTGCAGAAGTTTAGGTGTGTTCTGGGGTGGGTTTGGTGAGAAACCAAATGAGCATGTCCCAGTGCTAGACTCAAAGTGACTAAAAGATTCATAAAACCTTGTATAGCTACTTGCTACTCAAGGTTTTTTTAATTCCAAAATTTGCAAATATAGCGATGTAACTATATAATACATATATACTTTATAAAAATAAGTTGTGTAATAATGTCGTTCAGCACTGATCGTACCATCATGCAAGCCATATCCAACTAAAAAACTATGATTGGAGATGTGTCTAATGGGGAAAAGTTATTTGCTGAAAAATGGTTGTGTTGTTTCAATGGATGCCTCGGTTGGTCAGTACAAAAGAGCCGATGTCTTAATTGAGGATTCTATCATTATAGCTATTAAGCCTGATCTGGAGTGTGACGAAGCAGAGGTTATTGACGCATCTGATATGATTGTGCTCCCGGGACTTGTAGATACCCATCGTCATGTGTGGGAGTCTCTGGTTAAAACAACAGGAACGAATTGGTCACTGCCTGTGTATTTGCAGAATCTATATTATGGAGCCATGGGAAGCAAGCTTCGTCCTCAAGACAGCTACATTGCGAATTTATTGGGATCTTTGGAAGCGCTTAATGCAGGAGTGACGACGGTGTTGGATTGGAGTATGCCGTATTCTCCAGAGCACACAGATGAATTGATTCATGGACTTCAGGATGCGGGAATCCGTGCGGTATTCGCTCAGGGTGTACCTGGTGAAACGAATTACTGGAATAGAGATAGTATTCTTACATACTCCAACGATGTACGCAGAGTGAAGCAGCAATACTTCTCATCAAGGGATCAATTGCTGACGTTTGGACTTTCTATTCGAGGGCCGGAGTTCAGTCATTGGGATACAACAGTCAAGGAGATTCGTCTTGCAGAGGAACTAGATGCCATTTGTTCCATGCATGTAGGATTCGGGACTTGGGGAAGTGTAGATCGGTCAGTGACAAAGTTACATGAGGCAGGTCTACTAAGTCCGCAAATAAATGTAGTTCATGGTAATACGATGGGAATCGATGAGTACAAAATGCTTGCCGATCAAGGTGCTTCGCTTTCGGTTACCCCAGAGGTAGAGATGATGATGGGGCATGGATATCCAGCGACCGGACATTTTCTGGAGAATGGAGGCACGCCAACACTCGGTGTGGATGTGGTGACATCCACGGGTGGTGATATGTTTTCTCAGATGAAGTTTGCCCTGCAAGCAGAACGATCGAGAGTAAATGAACAATTGTTGCAGCAGGGAGAAATGCCTGGAGAACTGAACCTGCAGTCGAGTCAGGTGTTAAGATTCGCCACATCGGCTGGCGCACAAGCGTTGGGGCTTGGACATAAGATTGGCACACTGGCACCAGGCAAAGAGGCCGACCTGATTATGATTCGTACGACGGATTTGAATTTGTTCCCTGTTCATGATCCGATTGGAGCCATTGTACAATTCGCCAATCCATCAAACGTGGATACTGTATTTGTGGCAGGTCAACCGGTGAAGAGAGAAGGTAAGTTGTTGCATGTGGATTTAGATGCGGTTCGTCGTCAGGCATTGGAGAGTACCAGCTATCTCCTGTCACAATATCAGATGTCTGATGTGGATCGGATCATATTTTCGTAATCTTGAGATATTATAAAAATAAAGGTTAAACCAAGAGCCGCATGGGATCATGCGCTCTTTTTTTGTCCCGTAACGAGCATTAATCAGACAGGATTCGCGAGAGATGGACAGCGTAAATAAACGAAATAAGCTATTATTCACAAGTGTTCATATAACAACGAATTAAAACCGTTTTTTGGTTTGAAAAAGTGAATTAAAAACTGCGCATAATATAAATTATACGCAGTTTTCGTTTAGATCGATTTTTATTATCTTTCACGGGCAAGATATCGTGATAATTTACGCTTAAAAAGCACAACATACGACATCTCTAAATAAAAATTTAATAAAGCAACGCGATAACGTGTAGAATTGACTAGTTTTTTATAGGTGGTCGATAAGATAGAACAAACCACTTTTTTATAGAACAGTTGAACAGGTGATACTTTCACGACGAGAGGAAATTATGTATGAGCAAAAATGAGTCACAATCTTCATTGTTTCGCAAGAAACCCATTGCTGTAAGTGGGGAAGAGCGTAGTGCGCTGAAAAGAGTGTTAGGGCCGCTGGATCTGATGACCCTTGGTGTAGGTGCGATTATCGGAACGGGAATATTTGTTCTTACAGGTGTGGCTGCGGCTAAATACGCAGGGCCCGGTCTAGTTCTTTCCTTTTTGCTGGCAGGGCTAATCTGTGCTTTTGCTGCACTGTGTTATTCGGAATTTGCTTCAAGTGTACCCGCTTCGGGAAGTGCCTATACTTACAGCTATACTGCCTTTGGGGAAGTGATTGCTTGGATCCTTGGGTGGGATCTGATTCTGGAGTATGGCTTTGCAAGTGCGGCAGTTGCTAGTGGGTGGTCTGGTTATTTTCAAAGTCTACTATCTGGATTCGGATTGCACTTACCTCATGAGCTAACGAGCGCCTTTAGTCCAGAGAAGGGCACGTATTTTGATATCACAGCAGCGGTCATTACGTTGATTATTACCTTCTTGTTAACCCGAGGGGTGAAAGAAGCAGCTCGTGCGAATGGAATAATGGTTGCGCTGAAAATAATCGTTGTGTTGATCTTTATCGGTGTAGGTGTGTTCTATGTTCAGCCTGAACATTGGCAGCCATTTCTGCCTTTTGGTATTTCGGGTGTAACCGCTGGAGCGGCAACGGTATTCTTTGCGTATATTGGATTTGATGCTGTATCTACCGCAGCGGAAGAAGTGAAGATGCCTCAGCGCAATTTGCCGATTGGCATTATCGGTTCGCTCGCGATCTGTACCGTATTATATATTGTCGTTTCACTAATCCTTACGGGGATTGTGCCGTACCATATGTTGAATGTTAGTGATCCAGTAGCTTTTGCCTTTGAATTTGTTAACTTGCATGGCTTATCTTGGATTGTAGCACTAGGTGCCATTACAGGAATTACTACCGTATTACTTGTGATGATGTATGGTCAGACGCGATTATTGTACTCCATGTCAAGGGACGGGTTGTTATCTCCAGTATTCTCGAAAGTTAGTGGCAAAAGCCAGACTCCTGCCGTGGGTAGCTGGGTTGCGGGAATCGTTGTAGCGTTATTTTCTGGTTTCATCTCCCTCGGACATCTTGCAGAGTTGACCAATATCGGGACGTTGTTTGCCTTTGCGGTGGTCAGTCTGGGCATTATTGTACTCCGTAAAAACAATCCTGATCTCAAACGTGGCTTCCGTGTCCCATTCGTCCCATTGATTCCAATCCTCAGTGCAATCGGCTGTGTGTATCTCATGACTCGACTTGCGATGCTCACTTGGATTACGTTCTTCATCTGGTTACTAATTGGTCTGGGGATTTATTTCTTATACGGACGCCATCACAGTCATTTGAACTCGAAGTAATTCGAAAAGTAAACTTAATCTATAGGTCAAATGGAAACAAAATAGTTCATACCTCCTGAGTTTTCGCTTGTGCGAAAAAAGACAGGAGGTTTTTTATTTCGATTTTGGAGTTGAGAAATTCTAAGTGAATCATCTGCATTTAATTTTTACTATTTCAAGTGCAATTAACGGTTCCTAAGACCCGTGTAACGGGTAAGTATTAAGGTGCATGTAGACTCATATCGTTGGGCTGGGGTTGCGGCTTCTTTCAATATGACATATATTTGGGATTGTGACATGCCATCAGACAGAGGAGAGGGGATGTATCATGAATACATATTTACATACGAACCAGGATATGAATCCGAATTTCGGGTTTGCTTTAACAGATTCTGCTGTACTTGCAGAGGCGAAGTTGATCATCACACAGAAAACTGAAGTTGAGCATATAGAACTTGATATTGATCCACAACGATGCTTGAAGGACGGACGTAAAGTCTCGGTTGTTGCTCAGCAGCTTGATGCTCCTATCGTAAGACAAGATGCTTCTATTATATATGGTCAAGAACTGAGCTTTGTACAATATACAGTAAACTTAAATCCCGACACGAAGCTTTCCATAGGTGCTATTGAAGGTATAGACTATAGTGTAGACTTCGGATGGTCGGATTTTGCTGAAGGAGAGTATGAGCTTCGTATATCGATTCATAGGAAAACACCTCGGATTGCAGAAGTTCCATTGGAGCCAGAACAGATGGCTATGGTCAGATATGCTCAGGTGGTGACGGTCGTTATCGCACTATTCCCAGCGCAACCTACGCAAGAGCAACTTGCATCAGCACCAGTATGGACGAGAGACCATCATGTATTTGACTCCTATGGCAGTGCGGGCTTTATACTTGCAGATCTACCACGCATGGTTGCGCGTGTAGACGAGTTGCTTGGAGCCGGGGATCACAATTTAGTTGAACGTTTTAATGAAGGTGATCTGTCCGCTCAGCTATTAAATGAAGGCTTGATGGCTACTGCATGGGGCATTTCGCCATGGTGTTATTCCATCTATGCAGCTCCCGATGCGACTGCCCAGGCTAAGTTGCCGGTGGACAAGCTGGGAGAAGAACCTGTATGCAAGGGAATTTACCGTATTGCTGCTGAAACTACACAGTTAAGCATTATTCCTGCCAATGAGCTTGCGAACTGGCCGGCTTGCACGAAGAAAGCGTGGCCGCAAATTCAAGTTGCTGGTTCGGGAGAAACCCTGCATATGGCATTGGTTGTGCAAAATTGTGAGTCTGTAAACGGGCTACATGAGAACCCACTACCGTCATTTGTAATTACGCGTAGCGAGGGTCTGCCAGAGATCGTCGAACCGTTGATAAATATCGTTATTGTTGACTGACGGACATTACCAATAGAATTGTGGTGACAAACCTAGATGATATCTGAAGAGATCAGAGAGCAATATGCAGAGGAGCTTGAGGCTTTTCATATTTGGATGAAGGATGCCGGCTACACAGGTTATACCGTGAAATCCTATACGGGTGATGTGGCTGAATTTCTCGTTTCGATTAAAGGCAAATCGGTAGATCAGGTCAAAAAACTGCATGTGTTATCTTACTTGTCCCAAGCCAGGGAACGAGGAGTAAGTGATGCTACAAGAAATCGAAAACATGCAGCAATTCATTGCTTTTACAAATCACTCATTGAATTAGAGCTAGTAACAGCAAATCCTGCCTTCGGAATCAAGAAGTCCAAAACCGAGAAGAATCGTGCGCCCGTTTTCTTGGATGAGAGCGGGTTGGAACGTTTTCTGCAATCGGTTGAGGGGAAGTATCGAACACGGAATTTGGCTATTTTCCTGCTGATGGGGTATATGGGACTACGGGTTGGAGAGGTGCACGCCCTAAACTGCAAGGATTATAATGCAGACAGGCGCACGTTGGATGTCTTCGGGAAAGGCCGGAAGTGGCGCACATTGCCTGTTCCTGAAACGGTTGCGGATCTATTGTCCCAGGCTTTAGAGGAACGTTTAGCCCCATGGCGTTCGAAGGAAGAAGCGCTATTTGTTTCGCAAAAGGGTAAACGACTGTCTATTCGCAGCATTCAGCTCATCTCCACCGAGACCTTTGAACGATTCCAGGAAGAATCGCCGTCCACGCAGCGACAGAACTATTCTAGTCACAAGCTGCGGCACTCATTTGCTACGATGATGTTGCGCCGAGGGGCGGATTTACGAACGGTTCAAGAGCTGCTTGGTCACTCATCTATCCAAACTACAACCGTCTACACGCATGTCACCAGTCGGGAGAAAGAGGAAGCGATGGCGCTGCTTGATGTAAAAATACCTACCTTTAACGCTCAACCGATTCATGAATAACGAAGAAGCCGCAGATCGAAAGAGATGCGGTTTTTTCTTGTTTGAGGGGAGGGGAGTAGGTAGCTGTGCAGTTAAATGAAAATTATAATGAAGATCACTTTCTAGTCAAAAGGTTAGAATATTTATAGTTAGAAATTATAATATTATAAGAGAAGGTATTTTATTTACGTAATTAATATTATGTAAACTAATTTTCGGAGGATTACTCAATATACCACAGATACATTAAACTGTTAAATATATAAATATCATATTAGAAGATCTAATTTATACATTTCTATTTCTATCTCTTCACAAAAGCAGTAAAAAACCATCCAGATCTCACTGAGAAAGTAGATCCAGATGGTTGTGTTAGATGATTATTGTTTTACAGCTCAGTAATAATAGGGATTATGATGCCTTCAGGCTACTATTCTAAACCTGCAATTTGTTCTTTTAATTTGTTTGCGGAAGCCTGGAAAGCGATTTTTTCTTTCTCATTCAATGGCAGTGGTAGGATCTCGCGCACGCCGTGACGATCTACGACACACGGAACACCAAGATAGACATCAGATACGCCATTGTAATCTTCAAGCAAGGTAGATACATTCAGGACAGAGCCTTCATTCCCGAGGATTGCTGCAACGATACGATCGAGTGCTAGCGCGATTGCATAAGAAGTGGCACCTTTGGCATTAATAATCTCATAAGCTGCATTCTTGGTGCGATCAAAGATATCCTCTTGCGTTTCTTCATCCAGCTCTAGATTCGTTCCTGCAACGTTGGCAAGACTCCATACAGGTACTTCGGAATCCCCGTGCTCGCCGATGATATGGGCGTGGATGCTGCGCGGATCAATACCTTTATTCTTACCAATGAGGTAACGGAATCGTGCACTATCCAGCAATGTTCCTGATCCAATAACACGAGAGGCAGGCCAGCCACTTTGTTTCCAGGACGTATAGGAGAGGATATCTACAGGATTAGTAGCAATCAACAAAATACCATGAGAATTAACGGCTGTAATCTTCTCAATAATCTCTTTGAAAATGCTTGCATTTTTCTTCAGCAGATCGATGCGTGTCTCGCCAGGCTTCTGGGATGCGCCGGCTGTTATGATAATAATGTCAGCATCTTTGCAATCCGAATAATTGCCAGCCCATACTTTTACGCCCCCGGTAAAAGGAAGACCGTGGTTCATATCGAGCATTTCGCCTGTAGCTTTGTCATGATTCACATCCACAAATACCAACTCGGATGAGCGCTGTCTTAACATCAGCGTGTATCCCGTTGTTGTTCCTACCGCACCCATGCCTACAATAACGACACGACTGGGTTTAAGGTTCGTACTATTTGCCATGTTTATATCCTCTCCTTTTTGGGTGTACTTCCATCCATATTAAGGGATATCTTCCGGAAAAGCGAGGGATGTCTATAAACTTTTTCACACGAGATGTCTTTTTTAGAAATATTTCGTCGAAATGACTCGTGGTGCAGAGCACATAAAAATCAGACAATGGATTTCATTCAGTTAACATAGAGTCTAACGTCATAGAACACGTAGGAGCCTTTTCGACAAGATCTGTGGTAAAATGGGTGAAGTGGAATGGTGATGAATCGTAAAAAGACCCGAATAGATAGGCATGCACGCCTGCTTGTGGGATAAAGAGAGGTGAAACCACTTGCGTTTGCATTGGATTAAGATTGTGCAGACAGCATTGCTGACTATAGGCTTAGCAGCAGTACTCGCAGCCTGCACTGATTCAGAAGTAACACCGGTGGCACAGCCACCTCAGGAAACGGATGAGACGGGAAATACCGGACAAACCTTAACCGTTGTTCCCCCAGTTAACAGTACAGAAGCGGCTGATATGGCCAAGTATCAGATTCAGACTCGCTTGACCGATTTTCAGCTCCTGAATTCGAACGGTGGTTTGGCATGGGGAGTAACAAGAAATGCACTACGATTGTATTATACGCAGGATGAAGGAGTCACCTGGACGAATATTTCACCTTCAGAGAATGTCCAGTTTCCAGCCAATCCACAGTACGGCCAAAGTATATATTTTGTAGACCGTACACACGGATGGATCGTTCGTGAAGGCATGGGTGGAACGGATACTATTGTGCTTCGTACCAACAACGGTGGGGCAAGCTGGAGTTTATCCTCGTTATCTAAGACTGATAAGGTAACGGCAATTTCTTTTGTTTCTCCGGAAAAAGGATGGATTCTCACTACGGTAGATACCTCGATTGGTAAACAAGACAAAAAGCTGTATGTTACCGAAGATGGCGGAACTACCTGGAAACCGATGTCTGAGAGTGATAATGACGAACAGACTGGATTAGGAGAAATTCCTACACGTGGATATACAACAGGATTAACGTTTTCGGATGCGAATCATGGATTCTTGACTGCACTTGATTTTGGGACACCGAAGTTATACGTTACGACGAATGGTGGAGAGGATTGGAAGGTGGGTGCTTCGTTCTTCGATCGTGATAAATTCAGTGGATGTGGCAATTTTGGCATCAACTCACCCCAATTTTTCGGACGAGAAGCCAAAGGAGCTTGGATGCCATTGTCCTGTTCGACAGGAGATCGTACCAAGTTCAATGGATTTTTCACAGATGACGGAGGAAAGAGTTGGAGCTTGTCTACGTTCTCGCTCAATAAGCAGACGGGTCTGAATCGTAACCTTGCACCCACGTTTCTTAACGCTAACGATGGATGGACGATACATGAAGGTATAACCTACCATACAGAAGATGGAGGGAAGACCTGGAACGCGCTTCCGAGAAGTAAAGTGTTCGATCAGATTCAGGAAGACTATCCGGAGATCGTGAAGATCCAGATGGTGTCAACGAAGCTGGGGTGGGTGCTGGTGGAAAATACGGATACCAAACGATCCTTATTGTTGCAAACGGAAGATGGTGGCGTCCGCTGGAAAGTCCTATAATCACCAGGTACAATACACATTGTAAGTAGGAAACCTACGGGTTTCTTTTCTTTTTAGATACTTTGTGAAATAAATCACAAAATAAATACTTAAAGGATGTTATATTGAATTCAAGAAGAGATGGGAGTGATGAAGATGAGAACAAACGAACAAACTCAATTCACGCAGGCGGACGATTTAACCAGATATATGCTTCACTTATGCTACACTTGTGATGATGCCAATCGTTGCACAACCGAAGAAGCCGTGAAAGCTTGTATGGAAAATAACGCACAGGCAGACCAGCCAGAACCCGCTGAGGGTGCTGACGTAACTCGTGGATTTATGGATTTGATGTACGCCTAGGCAATAGGTAAGCTTGGAATAACATTCAAATATTCAGTCTAGATCACAAATTTCAACCGGAACGCTCCTTATAAGAGCGTTTCTTTTTTTGGTGGGAAAGGTTATTTTATCCTTCTGCTTACTTCGCAAAAATATCGGTATGCGTTATCATGTAGATACTGAAAGTTTAAATTGTCATAGATGGAGTAATGGATTACAGCTAATTACGTTTGGGAGACGGAGGCTGAACTGCAATGGAACTCATATTTATTCGTCATGGGCATGGGGAGCATCTTAATGATTATCCTAATCAATTGAATAAGATCCATCCCGGTCTTACGGAATTAGGTAAGATGCAGGTAAGTAAACTACGAACTGAATTAAGTTTTAATTCGGATGACGTGATCCTTGTAAGTCCGACCCAAAGGACAATAGAAACCGCTCTAATTCTAGCTGGTAATCGCAATATCATTGTTACACCTCTAGTTGGCCCGAGAATGTTTCCACAGAATCCAGAGTTTCCTTTCTTGAAGTGTGATTATATATATTCAAAGCAAGAAATTAGGAATGAATATAAGAATCTAACCATTCTTGATTTGGATTTAGATTGTTGGAACGAAGGGATTAATAGAATTGACGAGAATCTATTCAAAGCATTTGGAAATCAACTAATAGGCTGGATGAAACAGAACAATACAAGGCATTTTATCATATCTCATGATGGAAGCATAACCAATTATCGGATACTATTAGGAGAAGCTGGACTGACAAAATCAGAATTTTTGGGAGAAGCAGGAGTTTACAAGATGACCCTATGAACTAATTGAAGATTTAAGGAACGAATACTAAAAAGGCTTGTATAAACAACCCTGAAAGCTTAAACGATCATGGAGGGATTCAATCGTGGAACATGGGAGAATATTGGGGATCGCATACAATGTAGTACCTGTATCTAACCTGGAGAGATCAGCGGAATGGTTTGTTCGACATTTTGGATTCAACATTAGAAATCGGAGAGAAGGTTACTTAAGTTTGTTCAGAGATAATAGGCCAATTCTGGATCTCATACAGAGTGATAATGAAACAAGAGCTGTATTTGAAATAAATAACAAGAAGAGATGGGTCATCACCTTTTTTACCAATGATATAGCATCTTTACATAGATATTTGATCTCAGAAGATGTGAATGTCGGAAGTATTAGTGATGAAGGTCAATATGGTAAATTCTTTGTTCTAGAAGATCTAGACGGTAATGTATTCGATGTCTGGGAGCACAATGACTGTGAACTGATTTATTGAGCGATTACATTTCCGGAATTAAGTTGTGCAGAACTAGATAAGCAATCCGTTAAGACAAAGGAACTCTAGGATTGAAGAAAGAGAGTGGATGAAATCATGAGGTTCAGCTACAAGAATTTTTCCTGTGATGTAGAGATTTATCATAAAGGTGATGACTTTACTGTACGATTCTACGATAAAAATAAAGAACAGAATGAGCATCAAATGATGAATTTGGTCATCGTTGATCCGGGGTACGGTTTTCTTTGCTTGAAACATAAAGGGAAGGACTCAGCGCTATTAAGTGGGTTTCTAGATGAAGAAGTGTTCGTTTCGGAGGATTATGTAGATGAAGCACTTTGCATCATTGAGGATTTAAGTCCAACGTTCAAGGAAATATGCACTCCGTATCATATTAGGCTTTTTAAACAAACTAGCTTTGCTGAGTACAACGGGGAGTATTGAAATCGACATGTTGATCGGGCTCAAACCAGAGGGATTTTATCGAAAGGGTGTAAGGATGAATATTCAAGATATTCCAAAAGAGATCATTCAGCAGGTTGGTGAAGTTAAGAACATTACCTTTCCCAATAATCAAGGGCATACTTCGATCGTAGCTATTTTGCATACCCCAGATAAGAAGTACATCGTCAAAAAAACAGAAAGCCTCCTCTACAATAAGTGGTTGTCTGAAGAGTATGAAGCACTTCAACATCTCCGCCTTTTAGGGTTACCTATCCCGAAAGCGTATTCAATATATAGGCAGAATCAAACGAAATGGCTACTAATGGATCACATAGAGGGGATAACGTTCAGAGAATTTCTATCTAAAGCACCTGATCCTAAAGATAAAGAAAGAGCGATAGGTAACTTTGCGCGTTGTCTCAAGCAGATTCATGAAAGCTCATGTCCTACGGCATATATAAAGAGGGATACGACTTGGTTAGATAGCATGTTACTAAAAGCTAATTATAATCTGAAGAATTTTGCAGTTGACGGTACAGAAGCGCTTCTTAAACGGATCCAAGAAATAAGGCCAGCACCAATAACAAATACGTTAATTCATGGTGATTTTACGATAGACAATGTGTTAGTTCATGATGGTAATATTGTCGGTGTAATTGACTGGTCAGGCGCTGCTTACGGCGATCCTAGATATGATGTTGCATTAGCGATTAGACCGAAACATAACGCTTTCGAAGATGAGAGAGATAAGGAAGTATTTTATAACGCATATGGCAAGCTGAGATTAACGGATGAAGAGTATGACTACTTTGAAGACGGTCTATATAACTTCTTCTAATATTCTATCTACGGGAAGAATTCATGGTAGATAACTTAGGATAAGTGTCGTTTCGGAATTGTAAATAACCCCATTTTGCGCATAGGATGTCAATATAAATAAATAAGTAAGAATGGAAATGTAGGGAGTGTCATCATGCAATACATCGTAAGGAATGCTACTGTGAACGATATGGATGGACTTTGCTCTATTCGGAACAATAAAGGGCTTTTCACTAGATATCTTACACAGCAAGAGAAACAAGAGGCAATACTAGTCGTTGCTGCAACAGATCATATCATATTAGGATTCGGTGTTCTAAAATTAAGAGGCGAATCGGTTCCAAAATTAAGTGATCTATATGTTAAAGAGACGCATCGTGGGAACGGCATAGGATCAGCGTTGATAACGTATAGAGAATGTCTTGCGAAGCAGCGAGGTTGTACAGAAATGTACGTGAGTGTTGATCCCATTGAAAATCCCAAAATGATTAAACTTATTACTCATCACGGATATCATGCAATTTCAGCACCCTACTCCAAAGACGCTATTTATTTCAACGAAGATGGTACTAGCTACGAGAAGACGTATACCAGGATAGATATGAAAAAATTACTCAGCTAACGAGTAAGGACAGCAGAAGGTCTATCTTACGTCAAACAGGGAAGAAGGAGCTAATCATGAAATATGTGTTAGTCTTTATTTCTTTTTGCGCAATGATTATAGCCGGGTATGGTGATGTTAAGCCGCAGTCTAGTTTGTCTTTTGACTTAGAACAAGATGAGCAGCGGATCTATGAGCAATTAAAAGATGAATTAGATGAATCCGTATTGTTAGATGTAGAGCCCATGAGTGTTGCCAAAATGTATGTTTACTCCAGTTATCAGGGGGACTATGACGTTACTTACACCTTGTATACCCAAAGAGAAGGTTTTGTAGCTTGGTCGAGATTGGAAGATCAACAGATCCCAGCAAAGGATCGAGGTGATAAGGAGCAAATGATAACTAATTTCAGAAATATTGAACAAGGTGAATTTTACGAGCAAGGTGAATACGAAGGATATATAGAATATGAGAAAGAGGCAGGAGCAAAATCATATTTTGCAATGATTAAAGATGAAAACAACATATGGAAAGTAGCATTTATGCCGTTACAGTAGAGTAAATAGGATGGGATGATTTATGCGAATCGTAACATCACGGATGGATCAAATCCGTACACTTGTGAATGAAATGATATTCAATATGGATAGTTCTGTTCAACGACATCAAGCTTCGGTAGACCTTTATGGGGTGTCATCATATGCGTCGATTCTTGCACTAAAGAGAGGATTAGAGCCTGAGATTAGTGCAATCGCAGGATTGCTCCACCAATTTTATTATTATAAAACGGGAATTGCTCATTACCCTGGCGTGAATAGTGCTGAGACTGTAAGACCTTTATTAAGAGACTTGCAGATCTTCTATAAGGAGGAGCAGCGTAGCATTCTACGAGCAATATTCTACCAAGATCACCTTATGCAGGTTCATGACCCTTATGATGAAATCATCAAAGATGCTGTTATCCTTCATCAGTATGTCCAACATATTGACCAACCTATATCGCAGTCCTCTGCACAAAGGCTTGTAAATACGCTTAATGAACTATCCGTTTCAATCAATCATATAGACATAGATGAGATAACTGCTACGGATAGCTGCACTCACAGCAATATCATTGATAAACGTCAAGGGTTAGCCAATATAGCGGAACAGTTAGCAGGACAAGTTATTGTTGGCATCTCGGGGGATCAACGCTATTGTGAAATTTGTCAGTATTGGCCCGATCAAGATATACATAAAGTTTTACAAGGCAATTGGTGTGCGGCGTTTGTATATCATTGCTGTATGTTAGCAGGGATTGTTCTACCTATCCGTTACCCCAGTGGAAAATACCGTTTAGCTGGAGTTGGTGCAATGTTAGAATGGTCACAACTACCAGAAACAGGTTTTTTTCACCGTGATCAAGATTATAACTTCAAACCTGAACGTGGGGATATCGTTATATATGAGAAACTGTTATCTGACGACTCGCATGATCATGTAGGGATTGTGCTTGAACTTGACGATGATATTATACTAGTCGCCGAGGGGAACAAGGATAACGAGAACTATTCTGGCATAGTGAAGAGGAGCAGAAGTCATTGTATTCTAGGTTATATCCGAATCGACAATGAATATCTTTACAGTTTTAATGGCATATACGATCCTATACTTTAATTATAACTGACAGCAACAATTCAATCGAAGAGAGGAAGAGATGTATGGTAACGATCTATGATTGGTTTGGTTATGAAGTATCGATGAAGGAACGTTATGAGTTAATTAAAGAAGCTGGATTCGATGGTGTTCTATTATGGTGGAGTGAACATTTTGGTCGAGGGGACTACCGAAGCGGGCCGCAGCTTGCAAGAGAAGCAGGACTTATTATAGAAAATATCCACGCGCCAATCCATAATGAACATGATCTTTGGACTGATAATTTGAATGGCGAAAGCGTTACCAATAGTTACTTACAGTGTATCGTGGACTGCAACGCGTATGAGATGCCAACAATGGTTGTACATCTTCCGAGTGAAGATCATCCGTACAATACATTGGGAGTAGAGAGAGTTAAGAGAATAACAGAACAAGCAGAGCAATTTAATGTAAATGTGGCGTTTGAGAATTTAAGAAACTTTACTAATTTGTCGCAGGTACTTGATCAAGTGGATTCCAAGCGGATCGGTTTCTGTTATGACTGTGGACACCACTACCGCTATTATCCTAGCAAAGATTTGTTATCTATGTATGGTTCTAGATTAATGGCAGTACATTTACATGATGACAATGGAAGTTGGGAGCAACATGGGCTGCCTTTCGATGGATCCATTGATTGGTCTACAACCATGAATCAAATTGCAGGTACAGGTTATACGGGTGCAACTGCATTAGAGCCTATGAACTGGGACTATGAAGAGTTATCCATTAGAGCATTTTTGGAGAAAGCGTTTGTTAAAGCGCAGCAGCTGGAAGCTATTAGATTGTCTAATTCATAAAAATAAGAAATGAAGCAAATCTTGAAGCATCATATGTATGAAAGAGTACAGTCAGATGAGCATTCTTTTCTAGAAAAACGGGGGGGACAATAGGTTGAATAAGCAGAGTGTACACCAAACGAACACTTTATATTGGGATACCCAAGCAAATGATTTTTTAAAAGCAATCGTACTTCCGCTATATGGAGCATTTGTATCAGAAGAAAAACATCAGCTTTTCGGCGATGTCTCTGGCAAAAAGCTGTTAGAAATAGGCTGTGGCAATGGCCAATCTTTGCAGTACCACGGAGAGCGCCAAGCGGCTGAGCTATGGGGAATGGATATTTCTAAGAATCAAATTGAAAAGACAGAGCAGCATCTAACATCATGTGGTCTTTCAGCAACATTAATCTGTTCTCCGATGGAAGAAGAATGTGGCGTACCTGTTGACTATTTCGACATCGTGTATTCAATCTATGCGATAGGCTGGACAACCGACCTTGAAGGTACCTTCAAGAGAATCGCTTCGTATTTAAGACAAGACGGAGTATTCATTTTCAGCTGGTCCCACCCTATACATAGATGTATGGTTGAAGAAAATAATAGATTTATATTGAACAAGCCTTATCATGATGAATCCTGGTATTTGGTCAATCCCGCTGATGTTCAAGGCGAGTTAACCTTATCTGATCGGACATTATCCACATATATAAATGCACTGGCTACGGCAGGGTTTGTCATTGAACAAATGATCGAAGAAACAGATCAAGAAATCCTTCAACAGCACGCTGAAGAGAATAATCTCGCAAAAAGAGCATCGATGTTTCCAGTCACCTTTGTAATCAAGGCAAGAAAACGATAAAAGACAGTATGCTAGGTGTTTACCTCATGCAAAGGAGCAAAATAGAGAATGAGTTATTACGGAGAACTGTGCACTAGAATGTATGAAGTGGATAAATCGATTGCAGAAGGCAAAGAGCTTGATTTCTACCTTTCTTTTGCTGATCGAGAAGGTATTCGTGTACTTGAACCCATGTGCGGAAATGGGAGAATGCTGATTCCTTTTATGCAACGTGGCATTAACATTGAGGGATTTGATATTTCAGAGGATATGCTTAAGGTGTGTAGGGAGAAAGGCAATGCATTAAACTTAACACCTCAGGTCTACTTTCATAAAATCGAAGAGTTTGTTGCAGTTGATCAGTACGATCTAATTATGATTCCATTTGGTTCTTTCTCGTTATTGCCAACGGAACTGATTCATCTAAGTTTAGCGAATTTGAGGGGCGCACTAAAGGAAGATGGACGTCTCCTATTAACGATTATGTTAAAAGGTAACGAGATTGAGGAGATTGCAGACTGGAGAGAAGAGAGCCAAAAGAAATTGAACGATGAGACGATTGTTTTATATAAAAAAGCTCATTACGACCAGGAGAAGTCAACACTTATCACGAGGTTAAAGTACCAACTGATTAAAGATCAAATCATCGAGAAAACCGAGATTATGGATTTTCCTGTTCGCCTTTATGATATGGAAGAGTTTGAGCAACTCCTTAAAGCCAACGGTTTTCAACATATCCAGTTACATGAGGTGAAGGATGGCTATGGGGAAGGTACTTCTTTTCATGTGTTTGCGTGTTCCTAAAATTCATAGTTTGGGGAGAGGGGTAGCTGCATGGTTAAAATCAGGTTTGCTGCAAATGAGGATATCCCTTACATTCAATCCATAGCGCACGAGACATGGACGTGTACTTATGGTGAGATCTACAATGAGGAGTACATCCGTAATTTTATCAGTAGAGCGTATTCTAGTGAAAATTTACGTTTATCTATTGAGAGAGATCTTCAGAGTGCGAAGCGAAGTTTCTTAATTGCAGAATGTAATGAGAAACCTGTTGGATACGCTCAAACCAGACAAGTGTCTGAAGAGGAGTTTGAATTGTTACGAATTTATGTAAGACCTGAGTTTCACAAAATGGGCATTGGTAATGGTTTTATTCAAGAGTACATTCAAATCTTACAACCTATTCATCAATTATTCGCATGGGTCGGCAAAGACAATCTGGTAGGTAGGGCCTTTTATGAGAAGAGAGGCTTTGTAGTAGTTACAGAAAAGACTGAAACGATCCAAGGACAAAATAAAACGCAAGTGAAGTACGTATTGCACATATCCTAACCATGAATAGGACGGAAACGATGGGTAGAAATATTATTGTTACAGGCGGAGCCATTATCCAAGACGATTGTGGAAGAATACTATTACAGAGACGATCAGATTATGGTGATTGGGGATTGCCTGGTGGCGGAATGGAAGCTGGTGAGACCATTGAAGAGACTATGATTAGAGAAGTAAAAGAAGAGACGGGGCTTACGGTTAAGCAATATGATTTACATGCGATTTATACCGGAGAACGAATGAAGTATACATATCCTGACGGCAATAAAGTTGTATTTGTAATGTTCTTGTTTAACGTGGAAGCTGACTTGGATGGTAAACTCGCTGAGGATGGCTTGAATCTCACATATAGAGATCCACAAAATGAATCCTTACAGCTTATGTTTAAGAGCATTGAAGATATTATCGTGGACGACATCAATATTGTACAAAGACCTATTTTTTATGATCTGAAAGAAGAAATTACTGATCTGTTAAGAACATGATGAAAAGACATGAGATCAACTCAAATGGATAGAATTTTTGTATGGGAGGATTAGACAAAAGATGATGTCAGTACTCTTATCATTATTGTTAGTTCGTTCACCGAAAGTAATATTTACTCTCGATGAACTTGAACAGTATAAAGAGTTATCTAAACAGATAGATCAGAGCCAATTCATTGATTATTCATTGCATTATCCTAAGTCTCGCTTTTTGCATTATTTATCTCTGACAGGCAAATACGTTTTTCACGGCTCGAATCATCATGATCTTGAACATTTTGAACCGTTTGAACAGACACTATATACTGGTGAGATTACGAAGGCGGTCTTTGCTTCTACAGAGCCGTTGTGGGCTACGTTCTTTGCTATATTTGATAGGCACAAATTAGTAGGAAGTTTCCGTAATGGATGTATCCGTGGTCGAAATAGAACATATCATTATTATTCGATTAATGAATCCACGTTTCGAAATAACCCATGGACAGAGGGCATGATATACATCCTTCCCAAATCTGAATTCCAACCATCTGGAAAAGGATTGCTTCGATTTGACGAATGGATCTGTCTTCATTCAGTGACCCCAACGTGTAAGATGACAGTAACACGATCTGATTTTCAATTGATAAATAAAGTAGCTATACATAAGAATTCTGAGTCACTTTTTAAGACTTGGATTTTATATAAAATGCGAACCTTATTTAAGAGAAATAGCCAAGATCATAGTAAAGGTGGATCTCGATATGAATGAAGCTCTCCAAACATACCTAAAGCACATGCAATGTACAGGTGATCTCAAGAAAGACATTGAAGCCTTTTTTGCAGCGCATGAAGATGATGAAACTCTGGCACATACACTCTCGGTTGCTTCCGAAGCCAAACGTGTCGCTACACTTTATGGAGTTGATCCTGCAAAAGCGGAACAGGCTGCTTTACTTCACGATATTAGCAATGTTGTTCCTGTTACTGGAATGTTGGATTTAGCGAAGAAACTATCTATTGAAATTATGTATGAAGAGTACACCTATGGTCGCATCGTGCATCAGAAACTGTCCAAAGCTATGGCGAGGGAAATCTTCAACATCACCGATCAAGAGATATTAGACGCAATCGAATGTCATACAACTTTGAAAGCAAAAGCATCTCTCTTGGACAAGGTTCTCTTCATTTCAGACAAAATTTCTTGGAAACTTCCAGGGGATCATCAATACTTACTTGATGCTAGACACAAAGTGGATGAAATGAGATTAAATGAAGGCATTCTGATTTATCTGAATCAGGTATGGGAGAATCGTTTGAAGCTAAAATTGATACATCCATGGCTAATTCAAGCACGAGCAGAGCTTATGTCTACGTTTCCTGAATTAGAAACAGAACGATTTATACTAAGACAGATCACACATGATGATGCGAAAGATATATTTCAAACCTTTTCACTGGATGAGGTTACGAAATATTATGACGTGGAGAGCTTTACGAATATTGAACAAGCAGAGAAACTCATTCAAACCTGGCATCAGAGGTTCGAGAACAAACAGGCTATTCGCTGGGGGATCGCTCTGAAGTCTGACAACCGAGTTGTGGGGACATGTGGGTTTCACGGTTGGGCGAAGAATCATCATAAGGCTGCAATCGGGTATGAGCTCACGCCACAATTCTGGCGCCAAGGGGTTATGACAGAGGTCTTAGGGAAGATCATTGAGTATGGGTTCGATACGCTTGAATTAAACCGAATTGAAGCCTTTGTTGAACCTGAGAATGTAGGCTCAAGAAGGGTGCTTGAGAAGATAGGCTTCCAAGCAGAGGGTTTACTGAAGGATAATTACTACTGGAAGAACCGATTTGTAGATAACGTCATCTATGCTTTGATTAAAAAAGACTTTAAGAAGATGACAAGATGAGTTTCATAGCGAGATGAAACGAACACTGGATAATTCTTAGAAAAAGAACGTGAAATTGTACGATATAACCGGAGATTTTATTGAGCATAAATCAATCGTACTCATAAGGAGATACAACTATGTCACTTGGACTCATCATTGTACTTGTCGTGATTTGGTATTATTATAAGTTTCCGAGGAAAGATCAGATTGATACTCAGGCCGTCCCGAACGCTTATTTTATCGAATCGAACAACGAGATGCCTATGCAAGACCATTATGAATGTGCAGCATTTTCTAGTGCTTTTGTTCTGCGACACTTTGGGGTCGAAGCCGATGGTCAGAAATTATATGAGAAGTATCCAAGAAAATTGTTGGATGGAACCATTAGTCCTAAGGGGATCATTGTCTTTTTCAAAAGATTAGGGTATGATGCGTCCTACCTTCGGGGAGATGTTAACACGCTGAAGAAGCAAATAAGTCTAGGTAACCCTGTGATTATGTTCATCCGAGTGAACCCGAAGCAACGATATCTGCATTTTGTTCCAGTTGTAGGTTATGATGAAACGCATTTTTATTTAGTAGATTCATTAAGTCATACCATTAACTGTAACGAAGCGCATTATAATAGAAAAATTGCAATTCGTGAGCTGGATGGCTTATGGAGAACTTGGCTTCCTTTTTGCCAAAATTCGTATATCGTCGTTAAGCCCAAGTAGAGTCCGTTAGTTCGTTGGATAGAGGAGCATGGATAAGAGTAGATAGAAAAAGCAGAGAAGGAGAAGTAAATGATTGTGCTAGATAAGGTTATGAACCTGTTAATTGATAGTTGCCCTTCTTATAAGGAACGATCAGAGAATTATATGAAAGAAAATTACGAAGAAGGCGAAGAAAGGCTGCTATATGTGGAAATGTCTGATTTGGCTGAACATATTGTTGCTATGTATAAGAACAATCAAACCGATGAATTTGATAAGCTATTCGAAACCATAGAACTTCTACATACTGATGGAGACAGGGATGTTAGAGTGTTAGCATCCGTAGGTCTTTTGGAGGATATTCAGAATCATATTCTACGTGATGAGAAGTTGACATTGTCAGCATTTGAGACACATCTTGGATCAGTGTCACTTGAATGGTGGACACATTTAATAAATGCTTGGGAAGGCAAAAGTGACTACCTCGGTGGACCCGTTAAGAATTAGAAGCTATTCAAATTGTACTGAGTCCTTTCCTTGAGGAGCAAACAATAGCGGAGTCGAATAACCATCTGAAAAATGGATGAAGTATTATGATGTGGGTGTTTCTTCAAGCATGTTCAATCGCAAAACGGATCAAGAAAAAGAGCTGTTCATGATTGACCTGTTTGCAAAAGTATTGAAACAAATAGCGTAGGATGATGATCAGAAGGATATGGTGAGCAATACTCACGATCTGTTAAAGCAATTCGGCATCGAAGTAGAGATTACACATATCTCGAAGAAGACCAATACATTCAGCGCGAAAGTGACGTATCAAATTCGACCTTTAAATCAGAAATCACAAGCAATCGTAGTTTATCAAGATTTGGTCAGTCATGAGACAAGAAAATGTGTATTTCAAGAGTTGAACATGTATGAGGATCTATACTTCTTAGTAGCTTCGATCACGATAAAAAACGGAGCTTGTGCTTCAGACCAAGGTTAGTTCCGCCGAAAGATGAACGTTTATGTTCATTTTTCGGCTCTTTCGTTTTAGTTACTCAAATATTTAATCCAATGAACAAGTTTTATGCCTGGCCGCATATACATTACTGAAACAGGTCAAGACTTCGGCTTTCCTAGGTAATGTATATGAACGGAGGGAGAGACATGGGCATTGAATCATCATGGATGTTTGATTTGTTTGGAACGGTCTTTCCAATTGTGTTTGTACTGATTATAGGTATCGTATTATTATCCGTGGGCAAAGAAGTGTGGAGATGGGGACGTAATAATACCGAACCCTTACTTACGGTCCCTTCACGAATTACAGGCAGGAGAATGCAGGTTAGTCAGTCGCACGCTGAATCTGGCAGTTCAGCCCGTACATTATACTACGTCACTTTTGAAGTGGAGAGTGGGGATCGTCTCGAGTTCAAAGTGAGGGGAGAAGAGTACGGTCTATGCTCGGAGGGGGATGAAGGGCGTCTTTCCTTCAAGGGCACACGTTATGTAGGCTTTGAGCGTAACAATCGACGGTATACAGAGCGTGTGCACGGATAATTCGACTGGCTTGCGCCATCACGGCGCAAGCTTTTTTTAATGTCTTTTTGGTGGACAAGCGTTTCTTAACAGGGTAAACGTGTTTTTATATATAAGAGAGGTTCTTTTTCCTAATCACTGATGCCTTCATTCGACATAGGTTTGTCAGATAAGGGTCATCCTAATTCATAGATTATAGAGGAGGAATAGTTATGTCATTCACAGATCAAGTCGTCGTTGTGACAGGAGCTGCTCAGGGGATTGGCCGGAGTGTGGCTGAGGCTTACGCCGTTGCAGGTGCAAAAGTGGTATTGGCGGACTACCAGGAAGCAGAGGGCGCAGCAGCAGCGGCTTCCATACGCAATGAAGGGGGCGAAGCCATCTTTGTTCAGTGTGATGTCCGGAAAGAGGAAGAAATTATGAACCTGATCAACACAACGCTTGAGGAATACGATCAAATTAATATATTGATTAATAATGCAGGCGTCGCTAGATGGAAATCTCCTTACGAACTCACGGTAGATGAATGGGACGATGTGCTTAATACCAATGTAAGAAGTACCTTTCTTGCTAGCCGTGAAGCGGCGAAGCATATGAAGAATAATGAACATGGAGGTGCCATCATCAATATGGCATCGACAAGAGCATCGATGTCTGAGCCTGAGACGGAAGCTTATGCAGCATCCAAAGGAGCTATCGTCGCTCTTACACATGCTATGGCAGTCTCACTTGGTCAAGATCATATTCGGGTCAATTGTATCAGTCCAGGGTGGATTGAAACAGGAAACGTTGATGAATTGAAAAAAGCGGATCATGAGCAGCATCCTGCTGGACGTGTGGGCATTCCTTCGGATATCTCCCGCGCATGTTTATATTTGTCGGATCCGAGCAATACCTTTGTCACAGGGACCAACCTGATTATTGACGGAGGTATGACTCGAAAAATGATATATGAGGACTAAAACCGGGATTTATTCAATCTGGTACGTTGACTTTAATATATAGCACACTTAAGCCCAAGTTAAGCACTTGGGCTTATTTGATTTTAATAACTCGGTTGCTATAATGAATGTGATTTTATAACAATCTACGAATGGAGGGAATTTATGTTCGGGAAATCATCCCGGAGGCTACTTTGGCTCTTACTGCTGATTGGAGGGATCATCATGACTGGCTTTGAATCGACTGCTGAGGCTAGCCCTGATGTTAGAGCTGCCTGGGTGTGGCAGGCGAATTCGATCCGTGACGGAGGAGATGAGCTGCTTGCGAATGCAGCTAAACATAAGATTAACAGACTCTATGTAAATGTGAATATGAACCTTTCAAATGAGATATATCGTGAATTCATTGCCAAAGCGACTGAGGCGGGTATTACCGTGGAAGCACTCGGAGGCGACCCATCTTGGGCGATCGAAGGTCGTGAAGGTCCTATGCTTCGATTAGCTTCATGGGTGAGTGAGTATAATCTTGCGGTGGAAGCTGCAGAAAGGTTTGACGCGATTCATCTAGATATTAAGCCTTATGTTCTACCAGCGTGGAATACGGATGCGTCAGCGTTAGTGCAATCTTGGATGAATAATATGACCTTGTTACAGAAACAGGTAGAACAGACTGGAAACATTCAGGTGAATGTCGATTTACCATTTTGGCTCAATTCTTATACAGTAGCAGGGAAAAGAACAACCCAAGATGCGGATAACGAAACGTTATCGCACTGGTTCATTGGGCGGTTTGATCATATTACTTTGCTCGTATACCGTGATACTGCACAAGGCAATAACGGAATTATTCGCTTAATTGAAAAGGATATGAACGAGGCAGATGCCCAAGGCGTATCTGTAACTGTTGGGGTGAACACCAAACCAATGCCTGGTGAAGAGTTCACCACATTTGCAGATAAAGGAACAGCCGAGCTTGAAGCTGTATTGAGTGAAGTAGCAGATTCGTTCCGTGACCACACGTCTTATGCTGGAGCAGCAGTGCATGATATTGTGTACTGGAGCCAGTTAGCTCCAGAAGATGAACCGGCACCTGCTCCAGATAATCCAGTGAGTCAACCCAAAATCCGTGGAACTTACATCTGGGAGGCTTCTCAGGTAACTAACGATGGTGGGGAGCATATTCTCGAATTTGCTAGAGAAAAAAATATTAACTTCTTGTATGTACGCCTTGACCTGGAGCAGCCGTACTCTAGCTACCGATCATTTGTGAAGCGTGCTGCGGCACAAGGGATCGAGATTCATGCTATGGGCGGTCATCCGATCTGGGGGAAAGCCGAGAATCGCCCACGTATTCAACGTTTAATTGATTATGTAACGAATTATAACGCTGAAGTTGAAGCTGCTGAACAGTTTAAGGGGATTCATCTCGACATTGAGCCTTACACCTTGCCTGAATGGCAATCAGATCGGGATACGCTGTTAAGCGAGTGGGCAGCCAATATTGCTTATTTCCACGAAGAAACGAAAAGACATGGCGATTTGGAAACGAGTGCAGATTTGGCCATCTGGCTTGATACATTTCCACTGCCAGGTAAGGACGTCTCGGTCAGTGAGTTTATGATTGACACATTAGATCATGTGTCACTTATGGCATTCCGTAATTCAGCCGAAGGCTCCAACGGCATAGCGGCTGTTGTTAGTCAGGAGATGGAGATAGCTGATCGATTAGGCAAACCGTTAATGATTTCGGTCGAAATGAAGGAGAATTTTGAAGGCAAGCACATTTCCTTTTATGAGGCAGGCGCCTCAGAGATGGAACGTCAATTAGCTTTATTACCTAACCTTCTGTCTGATTTCCAAGCTTATCAAGGTAATATTGTACATGCTTATGATTATTGGGCAGAAGCCAAGCCTTAAATAGGCGGGTTATATAGGAAATTTGATCTCCTGGAATCTCACACGTGCTGAGGTTCCGGGCTTTTTTTTGTGAAAATTCGATATCATCTTGTCACCGAATAGGCTCCTGCACAATACGATATATGGTGATGAAGAGCTGATGCAGAGGAGGAAGCAGAACATGGCTGTAATCAAAGCCAACTCAGAAGATGTCAAGCTGCTTGCAAGGCTGTTGAGAGCAGAGGCTGAGGGTGACGGTGAGCAAGGCATGTTGTTAGTCGGTAACGTTGGCGTAAACCGAGTTCTGGTGGATTGCTTGGATTTTCGGGATATCCGGGATATTAATCGCATGGTGTTCCAGAACCCCGGTGGATTCGAGTCTACGCAGAAGGGTTATTTTTATCAGCGAGCCAGACAATCCGAGATTCGACTAGCCCAGCGCGTAATTAACGGGGAGCGCATATGGCCAGCCAGCAATTCGCTATGGTTTTTCCGTCCTGTAGGCGATTGCCCGCCAACGTGGTATGACCAGCAAAATACCGGCCGTTTCAAAGCACATTGTTTCTTTAGTCCTACAGGGGATGACTGTCCAGAGGTCTATTAGTACGTATTTGTTTAAGCTATTGCTGTTAAGAAATTAATTTTGGGAGGAATCATCAATGATTAATCAGCCATATCAGCCAACACAGGTAATGGGTCAACAAGCGAATTCGCAAGTACAAGGAACAGCTTACAAAATCGGTAACGGAGCACCTTCTATGTCCCCAACACCTGGAATGGTGTCACCAAGCTCTACATCTGTTCCGCCGCTCGTATCCAGTGGCAGCCCAATGACACCTACAGGAACTGTTGTAACAACAACAGCGCCACAGTTTGAACAATCTTACATCGAGAATATCCTGCGCCTTAATCTGGGTAAATTCGGTACATTCTATATGACGTATGAAGGAAACAAAGAATGGAATGCACGGATCTTCCAAGGTATTATTGAAGCAGCAGGTCGTGACCATATTATCATTAGTGATCCAAAAACAGGCAGACGTATTATGTTGCTGATGGTTAACTTCGACTACGCAACATTTGATGAGCCGCTGTTGTACCAATATCCAGGTGTTATTGGTAACTATCCGCAAGCACCGAGCAGACGTTAGTCCTTAACATATAGGACGATAAGTAACATACCTAGAACATAGTTCTCCATAGGCTGCTTCTGAGTGTAGCGTGAATTCTACATTCAGAAGCAGTCTTTTATTTTATTGCATATCTTAAATCTCTCGCTTCGGCGTTCTAAGAAACGCCCCAGTTTAAACTCAGACATAGCTCTATCTCGTTTTATTGATCTATACTTAGAATCGGATAAAAGGATTACAGCGTTACTTTCAACTCGAATGTCTAATCTACTACAGGTTTGAAAAATTTAATTCAATGAAGTAACCTTACGATCAAGTTGTGGCACTTATAGATAAGACATGAGCATTGGAACAGAAGATGCATCATGTTTGAGACTGACAGATAGAAGATTCAATACGTTCGACATAAGGAAGGAACTGGTTAGCAGTGAAATCATGGATTGAAGGTGCTGTGCGCGGTGAGCCCGATGCGTACGAGCATCTGGTTAAGCAATTCCGGGGGATGGCTCATACGGTAGCATTCCATATACTTAAGGACGAGTTTTGGGCTGAAGATGTCGTACAGGAAGCTTTCACCGAGGCGTTCTCGAATTTGACTCGTTTGGACAAGCCTGAGGCGTTTCCTGGTTGGTTCAAAGTGATTGTAGAGAGACAATGTTACCGCTGGTTGCGACGTAAACGGCATGCCACCATTCCTGTAGAGGAGCTCTCGCATATACACAAAGAAGATCAGACGAACGATCCCGAACAGCTAATGTTACTGAAGGAACAAAATCGTATGTTGTATGATTTAATTGGGAGTTTACCCTCATCGATGCAGCTTGTTGTAGACATGTTTTATTTCAAAGGGTACTCGCTGAGCGAAATTTCAGAATTTTTGAATGTATCTGTCTCGGCGTTGAAAAAAAGATTGTTTGATGCTCGCACAAAACTTAGACGCCACATCCCTGTGGCTGACGTAACTTCCGTATTTACCAATCTCTATGAAGGAGGAAAAGGCATGCTTCATATTACGAATGGCGATCATGCAGCAGAGCGTATCAGACAGAGTGGAATTCAGGGGGAAGTTCTCGTCTGGAAAGAGCTATACCCATTTGGCCCTGTCTATCGGGACATGGCGGAGCAGGAGGGAAGAAGTAGACGTGCAGCCTATCTAGAACATGAGCTAGGGATTCCTCAATCCGTTTATTTACAAATTGCTGAGCTGGAACAGAAACTCCACTCTTTGCATAACGAAAAGGAGATTGTTTTGTGGTTTGAGTATGACCTGTATGATCAAACGATGCTATCGTACCTACTACACTTTTTCCAAGGACAATCGCTCGGAGATACTACCCTGCATCTGTTATGCATTGATTCTCATCCCGAGATTGAACACTTCCGAGGGCTTGGACAACTCACACCTAAACAAATTGGTCGCTTATCCGGGACATGGCATGTCATCGGGGCTGAGGAAATGGAAGCTGGCCGTTTGTTCTGGGAAGCATACACCTCACCGAACATCCAGGATCATATCGAGTTCTTAACCAAAGACACATCTGCTTATCCCTTTGCACAACCTGCATTTCAGGCTCATCTATCCCGACTGCCTTCGATCCAGAATGGATTGGGGATCATCGAACAGACTACCTTAGAGGCGGTCAGAGAGGGGATCGGCCATCCTTATCCACTATTCAAGCATGTTGGTGACCAGCTTCATTGGCTTGGGATGGGGGATTTGGAGTATTGGGCTCATCTACGCAGAATGTCATCTGAGCCAGATGCTTTACTTTCGCTAACGGGTGCAACGAGCTTTCCTGATTTTCAGCAGCATAGTGATGAGTTTCGGAATGCCGTTCTCTCTTTAACCCCTATTGGAATTCAGGTATTAGATGAGGATGTGGATTGGGCAAGCCTTCGAAGAGAGAAAGCTTGGTTCGGCGGGTTAAGTAACGAGGAAGGCAAGGAACCGCGCTGGCGCTGGGATGTTATATCCAAGCGTGTAATTGTAGTAGAATAATTGCATCTAAAACCTGTTTCGTACTAATCAAATATGTTAAAGAAATGGCGTTTTCATGTTATTTGTAAAAGAAAAAGCTAGTTTACGTCATTTCAGTGTCATAGGACACGGATTGACTGTGTAGTTTAGAGTTATATAATAAAAGAAGCATATCCTTGTTATTCGACACAATAAGGGCGGAGGTGGAAGTATTGGGAAGTTGAAATTGCATATGAGCGGCAGAATGGCTAATATCCTACATTTTCGAAGGAGGTGGACCTATTTGCCGAAGAATAACGGCGAATAGGATGAACATTTGAGTGACCCCTTACCGAGTATTTTAAACTTAGTATTAATCGGTTTACTTGTATTGATGAATGGTTTCTTCGTATCGGCAGAATTCGCGATGGTCAAAGTTCGCGGTAGCCGCATCGAAGCTTTGGTGGAATCAGGCAACAAAAATGCAATTTATGCTTCCAACATTGTACGTAATCTAGATGCTTATCTATCTGCGTGTCAGTTAGGGATAACGCTAGCTTCACTGGGACTTGGGTGGCTGGGAGAACCGGCAATCGCTCACTTGCTTGAGCCTATGTTTACGGCATTTGGGTTAGGTCCTGTTTATGTGCATGGCGTTTCGATTGCCATTGCTTTTGTTATTATTACGATTTTGCATATTGTACTCGGGGAACTTGCTCCCAAAACGATAGCAATCCGTAAATCGGAGACGGTCACGTTATGGTCTGCGGCACTGCTTACCTTTTTCTACAAATTAATGTATCCCTTTATATGGGCTTTAAATGGAATGGCGAACAGCCTTTTGCGTATGTTCCGGATGGCACCGGCCTCCGAACTGGATGAAGCGCATAGCGAAGATGAAATACGCATTCTGATGAAAGAAAGCAATAAGAGCGGTTTAATTGACAATACTGAATTGGCGCTTGTTGATAATATATTTGATTTTACGGCAACGACCGCCCGTGAAATTATGATTCCGCGGACGGAAATGATCTGTCTGAACGCCAATCAGTCGATGCTGGAGAATTTGGAGATCGCCAGTGAAAGCATGAGAACCCGTTATCCGGTATATAACGGTGACAAGGATCATATCATCGGTTTTATTCACATTAAAGATCTGATGAAATCTCAATTAACCGATACGATCTCGGTCATTCGTCCAATTCTTGCCGTTCCCGATTCAACACCAATCAGTGACTTGCTCAAACGCATGCAGCGAGGTAAGACACAAATTGCGATTCTGATTGATGAGTATGGAGGAACCTCAGGACTTGTAACGCTTGAGGATATTATGGAAGAGATCGTTGGTGAGATTCAGGACGAATTCGATCAGGAACGTCCTGCGATTGAGCAAGTGGATGAAATGGAATACTCGATTGATGGGCTTATGCTGATTGAAGAAGTAAGTGAGCGTTTCGGACTAGAGATGGATCGATCGGATTATGACACGATTGGTGGATGGCTATACTCCAGAGTTGAAACAATTCCGCCTGAGGTGGGACAGTCGGTAGAGTACGATGGACATCTCTTCGTAATCCAGGAGACAGAGCACAAACGAATCTCACGTGTAAATGTGATTAAGTTAGAGATGTTAGTGGAAGAAGAAGGGGCTTGATATAAGCTCTAGAAACAGTGTGCATTAATATTAAAAGTCATCTACCCACAATAATAGAAACCGTACAGTGTTGTCATTCACTGTACGGTTTTTCTTTAAGAGATGAAAGTGCATGGTAATTAGAATGCTGATTTAATTATCAGCCCGAAATTCTTTTAAAAAATAATTGGATATAAAGGGTTTTATTTGAAACCAATCACCATTAAACTTCGTATATCAACTGTGGAAAGCTAAAATTTTGAATTGGAGGGTTATTAAATGTTGAAGAATAATATGAAGAATGTCACTAAAGTGACACTAGCAGTCGCATTAACTTTACCTTTGATCCTAGCCATGCCTAACGGTGAAATTCAAGCAGCCTCAAAAAGTCCTACCGTCGAATCAGGAGCGTTGACACCACCTCCACCAGAAGTGCAAAGCATCCAGAGTAATGCTCAACTAGATAATATTTATTATGCAAATGGATCGGTCATTCCAGGAGGAGGCCTCACTGCAAAAGTAAGTATAAATACGATCACTTACAGTCAGATGAACTATATTCAAGTAGATTATCGTCTCGAACGTTGGACTGGAACAGCATGGGTCACCTATCGTTCGAATTCTGTCACGAAAAGTAATATTTCTGCATTGAGTGCAGAAAGCAGTTGGACAGTTATAACGGGTTATTATTATCGAGTTGTGAGTGTTCACACTGCAAATGATGGTTCAACTGCAGAAAAAACTACGCACACATCACCAAGTATACTCTTTTAGCGAAGTCATTAATTGTTAAAGTGAAACTTTTGTTTCTGTAGATCGTTTGCAATTGCAAGTAATTCCGTTTTGCTAACGGTACCGTATATGCTAACATTGGTGGATCCCATCATCCACTGAAAAGTATTATAAGTAGATCCTGTTGAGAAAAACGCATCGCTACCGTCTTTTAAAGTGACTGTGGTAGTCTCACGAAGTATAGGATTTTCAATCACTTGACCAGGATGAATCCAAATAAAATCAAATTGAATTATTTCATCCTGTACATTTGTGCTTTCTATTGTGTAAAGAACTCGTAATTGGTCTGATTCAAAGTCACTATCCAGAGGGCGAGCCCCATCTATATCAAGCATAAGCTCGAACTTAATGTTATTAAATCGCTCAGGGATTGCTTTGGAGAGTAAGAAGTCACCATTAAACCCTGAGCGTGCTTCTTCCTCAGTGACTTTTACAGGAACTAGTGTCTGTGTGAAATCTCTTTCGAATTCAGACGCTTGTTCAACAGTCTCTTCTGAAAAAACTTTTGGGGCATCCTCAATACCTGGATTGGGTGGAGGTGGAGTTTTAGCAGTTGAAGGATCTGCACCAAGCATTTTTTCCGTACCATCTTTGATGACGATGGATTTCATCCCATTTCCCCAATCTTTTATCGTTTGCACAAAAGGAGATACCGCTTGTGTGCCGGCAGGGACACTAAACAGCAATGCACCTAGGGTAACGGATGCTGCCACAACACCAGATAACCAGAAGGTCTGTTTACGTTTTCTACGTTTGCCTATTCTATTAATCTCGGTTTGCACCTTGAGCCAAGATTCCTGCATGCTTTTGGTTTGTTCGTTGCTCGGGGTAGGGGGGGCTGAAGCAGCCCGGTGGAACGCTTCATCAAAAGCTAAATCGAAGGCATCATCAAAATAGTCATCTTCCAACTCTGCATATGACTCATGATCATGCTTATCTAATTTGCCTTTGCTCAATGCTGCCACCCCATTCCTTATGTAGTTGCTTCTTAATGTTTCCCCTAGCACGGAATAACCGTTGCTTAACAATCTCTTCCGATGTATTCAAAATCTCAGCCATCTCCCGATAAGAGAGTCCGTCTTTCCACCGCATCTCGATCAGAACTCGATATTCAGGTTTGAGCTGGCTGAGGTAAAACTCTATAGATTCTTGCATCATTTGTGTTTCAACTGTGGTCTCGACAGAAGCTGAAGTCTGATTAATCGTCTCCATATCTATAAAAACACTATCCGTGTCCAGTTGGTTACGGTTATTTTTATTTTTTCTCAAATAATTAATGGCTGTATTTCGGGTTACGACTTTAAGCCATGCTCTCAGTTTGACTTCACTCTCGAAAAGAGGTTTATTTTTAATGATTTTGATAAAAGCATCCTGAATGATGTCTTCAGCAGCAGCTCGCTCTTTGATAATATAAACGATGAGGCCATGTACCATATTGTAATATTCATAATACACTTCTTCCTGAAGTGTAGGGCTCAAATTATGGAAATCTGAGGCTAAGAGTAATTGGAGCCGATTAGCCATGATGTTCTCCTTTCTGGTGAATAATCCACAAACATTGGTATCATTACATTTTACAGCATTATATGGAAGTCTCACAATATCATCGTTTTACATACTGAGCGAAAAAAGAATAAAAAGAAGACTGCCTAATTAACCATAAATATGGTTAATTAGGCAGTCTCTTATAGTAGTTTCAAATATAAATGCTGTTGCTAGAATTCATGGTCCTATTAGAACGCCCAGTCACCTTTCAAGAAGATTGCTTCACGTTCACCACTTGTTGTAATGCCGTAGATATCTGTCTCGGGCGAACCCATCATGAAATCTACATGAGTGATACTCGTGTTCATACCACGTGCGGCGAGTTCTTCTGGGGACATCTTTTTGCCACCATCGATATTAAAGGCGTATGAACTACCGATTGCAAGATGACAGGATGCATTCTCATCATAGAGTGTTGTGTAATATAAAATGCCACTTTCGGAGATCGGTGAGTGGTAGGGTACCAGAGCAACTTCACCCAAGTAATGAGAGCCTTCGTCCATATTAATCAGACGTTCAAGCGTATCATGTCCTTCCTCCGCATGAAAATCAACAATCCGCCCATTCTCAAACGTAAGCGTGAAACGATCAATAATGCTTCCGCCATAACTTAATGGTTTCGTGCTGGATACTGTACCATTAACGCCGTGTTTTGCTGGAGCTGTGAACACTTCTTCTGTTGGGATATTAGCTACAAAAGGAGTACCTTGTTCATTCACACTTCCTGCCTGAGCCCAAATATGTCCTTCTGGAAGCTCAACGGTTAGATCGGTACCAGGTGAGATAAAGTGCAGTGCACGATACTTTTTGTTATTAAGCGCAACAGCCTTGTGTTCTAAGCGCTCGATATGCTTATCCCAAGCTTGGATAGGATCTTCTAAATCTGCCCGTACGGCAGCGAAGATGGCTTCCCATAGCTGTTCCATCTGCTTAGAGGCAGGAAGGTCTGGGAATACTTTAGCAGCCCAGTCAGGGGAAGGGCAGGCTACACCTGTCCAGCTCATTTTATCTGCCTGCTGATACTGACGGTATTTAGCAAGTGCCTGACCATAGGTTCGTTGATGTGTCGAAATACGTTCCGGATCAATTCCCTTCAACAAGTCAGGGCTTGATGATAGCACAGTTAAGAATGCCGCGTTGTTTGCAGCAAGCTCTTCAAGCTCAGCAGCATGCCATTTCGGAGGATCTTGGAATGATTGTTCCGGAGCCATCTTTAAACGAAGTCGATTCACAGTTTCGTCACTGAATTTTACGATGACTTTCTTGGCACCTGCTTCATACCCCTTGCGTACCAACAGGCGTACAAATTCAACGGTATCGATCATGGCACTAATCACAAAAATTTGTCCGGGTTGTACGTTTGCTCCTACTTTGACAGCGAGCTCCGCGTAACGATCCAGCTTTTGTTCAAATGTTAACATCTAATTGTCTCCTTACTTTAACCGTAGTCATTATCAAGCATTTTCAAGTCGAACCTAGCATGCCATGTTAAATTTATCGATAAAAACAAAGGAAGAGAGAGGAATGTTATCCTCTCTCATGAAATTCGCAGAGATTTAGAATGCCCAGTTTCCGTTTAGGAAGATGGCTTCTTCTTTACCTTCGGAAGTTACACCGTGAATATTCATTTCTCCAGATCCAATCATAAAGTCCACATGCGTAAGGCTAGAATTCAAGCCAGCGTCAATAAGTTCTTGCTTGGACATCGATTTTCCGCCTTCAAGACAGAATGCGTAGGCATTACCGATTGCCAAGTGGTTAGACGCATTCTCATCAAACAGCGTGTTGTAGAACAAAATATTCGTATCAGAGATCGGTGATTGATGAGGAACGAGAGCAACCTCGCCCAGATAGTGTGCACCTTCATCCATTTCGACCAGGTTTTTGAGAGCATCATATCCCTGTTCAGCGGAATAATCTACCACTCGGCCATTTTCAAATGTAAGGGAGAAGCCATCGATTAGGTTCCCACCATAGCTGAGTGGTTTGGTGCTACGAACAGTACCATTAACCCCTGATTTCAGAGGTGCGGTAAATACCTCTTCCGTAGGCATATTAGCAACGAACACATGACCTTGTTCATTGACACTGCCACCGGATACCCATAGATGCCCCTCTGGAAGTTCAATGGTCAAGTCAGTACCTGGAGCTGTGTAGTGAAGTTTCTTATATTTTTTCTGGTTAAGCAGATCAGCACGGGAATCAAGGTTGAGCAAATGTGTCTTCCATTCAGCGACAGCATCCTGTTCGCCAATACGAACCGTTTTGAAAATAACATCCCATAATTTATCGATTTGTTGCGCTTCTGGGACATCTGGGAAGACTTTAGCAGCCCATTCTGGTGATGGAACAGCAACGATTGACCAGCTAAATTTGTCCGCCATTTGTAGTGCACGATATTTTTCCAACGCTTTGGCACGCACTTTCTGGCTAGTTATGATTCGTTCCTGTGCAACACCGTTCAAGAGATCCGGATTCTCAGCAATAACGTGCAATACTGCTGCGCCTTCTTCCACAAGCTCGGTCATTTCAGCTGCAAACCACTTCGGCTCGATTGAGAAAGATTCTTCTGGAGCCAGATCATAGTGAAGACGAGTGACAACCTCATCGCTCCAATTCACTTTGACCAGTTTGGCACCTGTGTTATATGCTGCTTTTACGATGAGACGAACAAAATGTGCTGCAGAGATTGGTGCATTCACAACCAGTGTTTGTCCAGGGTGTACGTTGACCCCAACTTTTACGGCCAGTTCCGCATACTGCTGTAGGTTTGTTTCGAAATTATTCATGCTATATTCTCCTCCAATAATCATAAATTGTCGTAGCCCTCGTTGGCTGATACAGCCCTCATCATGTGTATGTAAGGATAATAAAAGCTCCTTCATTGAATAAGGTATACGTTGCTACGATATATATTGTACAATTAACCAATAATAATTACCAAACCAGGTTTACCATAAAATGTGGAGAACCGTTCTAGATGAGAGATTAAAGGAGAGAACGAGAGTGAATATTGAAGTAATTCGCGCTGAAATGCGCCGTGAAGATGAGAAATTGTATGTGGGAAATACAGTTTTTAAGGCAGAAGGAACCCAGTCACAGTATGAGATTACCTTTATGAGCAAAAACGGAAAGGATTGGGATTACAGTCTTCATTTCACCGAGCTATCCGGGGACGAAGAGGAATTGCTTCGGATGGACGAGCTGTTAGAGAATGATGATGATCTCTACAATCAGTTGCTTGATGCTGCACTGGATGCTTATCCTGCCTAAATGCAATAACTTATATGATTACATGTTATGGTTCTATTATGGAATCGCACTGACTATACTAGACGGTGTATGCCTGTTTAAGGGTGTACACCGTTTTATTTTATGGATAATGGAATAGAAATGCCAGAAAAGGGAAGTCTACGACAGAAGAATCGAGTATAGAGGGACAATCCGCCTGAATGGGAGGTAACCGTGAATGGCATCTGACAATCTGATTACATCAGGAATGACGGGGCTTGAAGAAGTCGCACACGATATCCTCAGTATGCGTACACTATTTGTGAATGTGATATTCATCGGTGAGCCAGGAAGCAGAAAATGGGTGCTTGTGGACACGGGAATGGCGAAGTTCACTGATCATATTGTTGAAGTTGCAGCAGAGCGATTCACCGGACCACCATCTGCCATCATTTTGACCCACGGGCATTTCGATCATGTAGGTACCGTCATTGAGCTTGAGCAGTTTTGGGGCGTACCCGTGTATGCACATTCGCAGGAAATTCCCTATTTGACGGGTCTGAAAGACTATCCGCCTGCTGATCCTACTGTTGGAGGTGGGATTATGGCACGATTGTCCTTTGCTTACCCGAATGAGGCGATTAATTTGGATGATCGAATTTTCAGTTTGCCGGATGATCATTCTGTTCCAGGAGCTCCTGGATGGAAATGGGTGCACACGCCAGGGCATACACCAGGGCACATCTCGCTGTTCCGGGATCAGGATCGAATCCTTATTGCTGGAGATGCCATTATCTCTGTGAAGCAAGAGTCGCTCTGGAGTGTTCTGCTTCAGGACAAACAGTTGCATGGACCACCGGCATATTTTACAACTGATTGGCAGGCAGCTCATCGATCCGTTCAACAGATTCGACAGCTCGATCCGAACATCGTCGTTACAGGTCATGGGCATTGTCTTACTGGCGAGATGTTAAGTGAATCACTGCGTAAGCTAGATCATGATTTTGAAGAAACGACGGTACCGGATCACGGGAAATATGTAGATTAAACTATACAAACAATAAGGATAATAAAACATAACCGAGTTAAGACAGCGGCACTGGATGCTTGCTGTCTTTTTCTATGTCATAGTTCGTTAATTGATGGATGTGTTCTATATCATAGATTGGTATTTTGTGCCCAGTCATGATATATTCGAGCCGTATAGTATAAACCTTAGTATGCACAGGAGGTACATATAATGACACATCAAAATCAAGCGGTTGAAGAACAATTTGGCGGTATCCCCGCTGTATGGCTTCGCTTTAATCAATTTGAAGCGGCAGTTATCCCAAGCGTAGGTGGGAACCTTGTAGCTTATCGGGATACTGAGCTGGGGCATCGCTATTTACGAGAGCCAGACCTGAACAATATGGATGAATTCCGAGCAGCACCAGCGGTGTACGGTATTCCGATTCTATCTCCTCCCAATCGGTATGAGGATGGACGTTTTCCTTGGGACGGGGAAATCTATCAACTTCCTGTAAATGAACCAGCAACAGGCAATCATCTACATGGTTTTCTACACGATGTGGAATGGAACGTAGAGGGATATGGCGTTAACGAGCTAGAGAGCTATGTACTGTTGAGTCAGGAAGTGAAAGAGGGACATCCTTTCTATAAGTATCTGCCATTTACGTTTACGGTGACACTTCGATACTCATTGAGTCAAGATGGACTGCAACAACAATTAAAAGTAAGAAATAACGGAACGAAGCGCATGCCTAATTTGTTTGCATTCCACACAGCGATTAGCGTACCTTTTGATTCAGCGAGTCAACGCTCGGATTATACAGCTAAAATTACGATTGGACAACGTCGTGAGTTGGATGAACGCTCCTTGCCTACAGGTGAATTTCAACCGCTTACACCGGATGAAGAGAAATTGAAGGCAGAAGGTGTGAGTCCGTTTTTTGCTGCGATGGACAACCATTACACGGCTGTACCTCAAAATGGACGTAACTATATGGAACTGACGGATCATCGTACGGGTCATAAGCTGGTTTATGATGTAGGCACGTCCTACAAACACTGGATGATCTGGAACAACAATATGGAGGATAACTTCTTCTGTCCTGAACCACAGATGAACCTTGTGAATGCACCGAATGTGAAAGGGGCTTCTGCAGAAGAGATCGGACTTATTGGTCTTGAAACCGGAGAGATCTTCGAGCAGACAAGTCGCTTATATCCAATCCCTGCTCAAAAATAATGTCACACTCGTTTTGCGGTACGCTTACAATTTTGTCGAAAAGGTGAAAATTAACCCTTATCTCATGTATACTATGGCTATATGGGTTTAACTAAACTTTTACACTAGAACGAAGAGGACAGAAATAACGTGGAGAAGCGAAGCGTTCGCCTTTATCCCCGGATTTCCCCTTTGAAAAGAGGAATCAAAAAAATCTGGGGATAACAGCGATCGGAAGGTTGTTCTGTCATCGTAGTGGTCAGTGTAAATCATTTTTAGTTAAACATATATAGATACACCCACTTTTGAGAAAACCCAGACCATTTTTTTGGAGGAGGAAAAGCAAGTGGAATACCGCATTGAAAGAGATACACTTGGAGAAATGAAAGTACCTGCTGACAGATTATGGGGAGCTCAAACCCAACGTAGTAAAGAGAATTTTCCGATCGGGCACGAACATATGCCAATGGAAATTATCCGCTCTCTCGCTATTTTGAAGAAAAGCGCTGCGGCGAGTAACCATAAATTAGGTAAGTTGTCTGCTGCCAAATCCGATGCAATCGCATACGCTGCCGATGAGATCATCGCTGGACGAATTGACGATCATTTTCCGCTTGTAGTATGGCAGACGGGTAGTGGTACACAATCCAATATGAATGTGAACGAAGTTATCGCCAATCTCGGTAACCAATTGCTAGAGCAAAAGGGGAAGGAAGAACGTCTTCATCCAAATGATGATGTCAACATGTCCCAGAGTTCGAATGATACGTTCCCAACAGCGCTGCATGTCGCAGGCGTACTTGCTGTTGAAGATCAACTTTTGCCAGCTATTGCTGTATTGAAGAAAACGTTGGCGGATAAATCTGAAGCGTTCAAAGATATCATTAAAATTGGACGTACTCACCTTCAGGATGCCACTCCGATTACATTGGGTCAAGAAATTAGCGGTTGGGAAGCGATGCTCGCGAAGAGTGAACGCATGATCCGCGAAAGTGTGCAATACATGAAGGAACTTGCGATTGGTGGTACAGCGGTAGGAACGGGCATTAATGCACATCCGGATTTTGGTGATTTCACTGCCAAAGAGATCGGCAAACATACAGGTAAGGATTTTGTATCGGCGCCGAACAAATTCCATGCGCTCACAAGCCATGATGAAGTCGTTTACGCACACGGTGCAGTAAAAGCGCTTGCAGCTGATCTCATGAAAATTGCCAACGATGTACGCTGGCTCGCTAGTGGTCCACGTAGTGGTTTGGGTGAAATTAGCATTCCAGAGAACGAACCAGGCAGCTCCATCATGCCGGGCAAAGTTAATCCTACGCAAAGTGAAGCGTTAACGATGGTCGTTACACAAGTCATGGGTAATGATGCAGCCATCGGATTCGCTGCGAGCCAAGGTAATTTTGAACTAAACGTATTCAAGCCCGTGATTATCTATAATTTCCTTCAATCGGTGCAATTGCTTGCAGATTCCATCATTGCCTTTAATGATAAGTGTGCAGTGGGCATTGAACCTAATCTGGGTCAGATTAAACATAACTTGAACAACTCGTTAATGTTGGTTACTGCACTCAATCCGCATATCGGTTACGAGAATGCAGCCAAAATTGCGAAGCTTGCGCATAAGGAAGGGCTGTCTCTGAAAGAAGCAGCATTGCAAACGGGGTTACTTACCGAAGAGCAATTTAATCAGTATGTAGACCCAGCGAAGATGATCGCGCCTAAAGCTTAAGGAATTAATATATTTATGAATAGAACGATGTGAAGCGGCCTGTGAGAACAGGTCGTTTTTTTCTTGTGAAGAATAATATAGGATAATGCTTGTCATTAATATACGCATGCATATAAAATACATATGCAAGTATAATAGTACGTGTTCAAAAAGTAACCCTATTGTAATTGATTGGTTTATATCATTGGAGGTTAAGTGGTGCTAAAAAGGAGAAGATTCACAATACGCTCCAAAATATTAATAGGTTATCTTGTGGTTGTATTGTTATTTGGAGCCGTTCTGCTAGTTCTGACAGCTCTGATTAACACATTACAGAAAGAAAATGACTTTATCAGCCATCATGACCTGGATGTACACAATTTGACCAACTCTATTGAAAAAGCTGTTCTCGATATGGAGACAGGACAGCGAGGGTTCATGCTTACTGGAAACGAGACGTACTTAGAACCTTACATACAAGGTCTCGCCCAATGGAATTCACATTATGAAGCACTCTATGAATTAGTGAATGACAACCGGTCGCAACAGCTCAGTCTTGAAAATATCAAGACACATATTAGCCGCTGGATTGAAGTGGCTGGTGAACCTTCCATTGAACTGAAGAGACAAGGTGATCAGGAGCAGGTACTAGCATTTTTTCAATCCGATCCTGGTAAAACCGAAATAGATCTATTAAGATCACAGCTCACGAACTTCCGAAATACAGAGATTGCTCTGACCGAAGCCAGGGTTACCGATCTAGCAGCCCGCAGCTCAACATTGCTGACGGTCATGTACAGCTTATGGGGAGTAATTGCAATACTGTCCGTTCTAGCGGCAATCGTAATCTCGGGAAATATTATTAAAACGTTACGCGAGGTCAAACAAACCATTAGTGAGATTTACAAAGGCGGAAACCTCACACAACGTATCCATGTACGCACCAATGACGAGGTAGGCGATCTGGGCAATGAGACGAACAAACTGCTGGATACCGTACAAGAGCAGAATCGTACAAAAGATCGTATTACTGAAATTGCTACGCTGATGCAGAACCCCACGACATTAGAGGGATTATCACGACGGTTTCTGAATGAGCTTGCCATGCTGTTAGATATTCCGTATAGCGTCTTATACTACTGGAAAGATAATCGACTGTTGCGTGTTGCTGCATATGCTGCTGATGGCGACAAAGAACGGTCACTAGGTAAAATTTCACTGGCACCTGGCGAGGGGCTTGTAGGACAAAGTGCGAATGAGCAACGAATGCTGCGCCTAAACGATCTGCCGCAAAATTACATTCGTATCTCGTCTGGGCTCGGACATGCACCTGCAACATCTCTTACGGTTATTCCTGTCATCTTCGAAGGAAAAACGATTGCTGTCATTGAACTTGCGTCGATGAAACCACTACAGGATAGCGAAATTACGCTACTCAACGAACTGATTAATATATTTGGTGTATCGCTTCATTCGACTGTTACGCGGATGGAACTGCAGCAGTTGTATGATGAGTCTCAGGTCCTTAATGAAGAGTTACAGGCACAATCTGAGAAGCTTCAGGTGCAGACGGAAGAAATGTTATCACAGACGGAGGAGCTTCAGATGCAGACCGAAGAGCTGTACATGCTGAATGAACGTCTAGAGGAACAAAAGAATGTGGCTGAGTCCTCAGCTAGTGAACTAGCTGAAGTCGCCGATCAATTACGCACAAGCTCAGGGTACAAATCCGAGTTTCTCGCCAATATGTCTCATGAACTACGCACTCCGCTCAATAGTATGTTAATTCTGTCAGAAATTCTAGCAGAGAACAAAAATCAGCACTTAAATAAAGAAGAGCAGAAATACGCATCAGTGATTCATGCATCCGGCAAAGATTTGCTTAATCTGATCAATGACATTCTCGATCTGTCCAAAGTCGAAGCGGGAGAGATGGAAGTCGATTTCAGTGACGTCTATCTGGACAGTTTGCCGGAGATGATGAATCAATATTTCTTAAAAACAGCTGAGCAAAAGGGAATTGATTTCCGCATCCAGTTGCACAGCAATCTCCCGGAAACGATTATCTCTGACGAGATGCGTTTGCATCAGATTCTTAGAAACTTACTCTCGAATGCATTCAAGTTTACGAAACAGGGTGAAGTTGCTCTTACCATTTCCAGAGTGAATTTACCTAGTGCAACGAAGAAGGGGCACGAGGACGAAGTTATTGCATTCTCGGTTAGTGATACAGGAATCGGTATTGCAGAACATAAGCTATTACAGATCTTTGACGCGTTCAAGCAGGCGGATGGAGATACAGCGCGGAAGTATGGGGGAACAGGTCTCGGACTTTCCATTTCCCAATCACTAGCGAGTTTGCTGGGAGGTTCCATCTCGGCAACGAGCCGGGAAGGGGAGGGCAGTGTATTTACTTTGTTCCTACCACTGCATCACGATGAACAAGAAGATGTGTATGATTCCAGACTCTTCGCGAATGAAGTCGCTTCTACTGCGCCTCAGCTTTCGGAGAATACATCTTCAAGAGTGCCACACACTTCGTCTGACATATCACCCAATGAGATGTTGTTGACACCTCTGGAAGAGTCACTGCTGCGCGGACGTCAGGTGCTTGTTGTAGACGATGATATTCGCAATGTTTATGCGCTAGCTAACGCGCTTGAACGGTATGATATGCGTGTGATCACTGCTCAGAACGGATACGAATGCCTCGAAATGCTGGAAAGTGGTGAGGCCAAGCCTGACATCATTATGATGGATATTATGATGCCAGAATTGGACGGCTACGAAACGACACGCCAGATTCGGAATAGATTAAATCTAACCAGTCTACCGATCATCGCGTTAACGGCGAAGGCAATGAAAGAGGATCGTGATAAGTGCCTTGCTGCAGGGGCATCGGATTACATCAGTAAACCGTTAAATATGAAAGAGGTCATATCTCGAATGAAATTATGGCTGAGCCATGAACCGCTCGGAATCTAGATTATCCTTCAAGATTGTGATTCATAATAATCGCCTTTAAACCCATGAACATGGTGTAGCGTAAGCTTGCCAGCGAGTCATGGGTTTTATTTTTTTAGATGTAAGCTATTTCCAAGATAATGATGTTATAATACTTAACAACATTCATGGTTATTGATGAAAATGTGATATGAGATAAGTGATAAAATTCATTATGACGTATAAAACAGGACTTCGCATTCAATTTATTTAACCTTACTTGTCATATATATGGGAGGTCATGTCCATGCAACTTACGGTAAAAGAAGCTTTGCAGGTATATCCTTTATCCGAGGCGAAATTGGTCGCAGGTGGAGAGGGAACTTCACGGATGATGAAATCCGTCAATGTCATGGACGCTCCAGATATCGCGGATTGGATTAAATCGGGAGAGCTTTTATTTACGACAGCTTTTATTATGAAAGACAATGAGACGGATGCGTTGCATCTGATGCGTAGATTGAATGATCGTGGCTGTGCAGGCCTTGGTATTAAGCTTGGTCGCTTCTGGGATTGTATTCCGCAGGGCATTATTGAAGAAGCTGATCGCTTACGTCTGCCACTTCTTGAACTTCCGTTTCAATTCACATTCTCAGATCAGATGAATGCCTTGTTCAAAGTAGAGCACGATCGTACGCATCGCTTGCTGCATGACGTGGTACAGAAGCAGAAGAAGCTAATGCATTTTGCTCTGCAACAGCAGCAGCACCGGAACGTATTTGCAGAGCTTGCCGCCGTATTAAACTACCCAATTGCTGTCATTGGGTCACGAGGACATGTATTGTACGGCAGTGATGGAATAGCAGGCGATGCCATTACTCAAGGTTGGCCGTGGAAATCTATTATGCACCGTGTAAAGTGGAACCAAGGTAGCTGTCATCGTGTACCGATCAAGCAAAGCGATGAGCAATACGGATTCTTGCTTGTATTCACGGATTCTGCCCTATCACTGCGAGCGGAGGAAGAGTTGTTCCAACAAGCTGCAGATGTACTTGCTTTTTATATGGATATGACGTATCGCGAACATATTAATCCGACAGTACAAGACGAGATGCGTACGTTGCTTACACAGTACTTGGAACATAAATTGAATGTTGAGGAATTAACAAAGCTGAGCGAAAACAAGGGTATTCATCTCTTTCAAGGCACATATCAGTGTGTGCTGATCACGCTAGAACCTTCCGTTTTTGCAGAGGGGAAATTGTTGAAGCAAATTCATCGTGAGCTACAATATAATCCATTAATGCAATTTACGGCTTCACAGCACTTCCAGATTGAAGATGCCATCCTGTCCATCTATACCTGTCCAACAGGTCGGGACTATGGGGAGGAATTATCTAGTTTTCTACTTAGTCGATTCGCCGACGTGCTGAAAGCACAAGATGCCAAAGGGGAGTCCTCCCCACGCTTCTGGATTTCCAAAATGAAGCATGAGCCGAAGTCGCTCCGAGAAGCTTACCAGGAGTGTTTGGATACACGTCAACTGGCGCGTCGATTCGGGATGAAGGATCGAGCCCTTCAGTTTGAGATGCTGGAATTCGCCTATGTGTTTCAATATGTACCAGATAACATTATGGAGAATTACTGCAACAAAGTATTAGAACCGTTATTAGCACGAGAAGGGGATCCTAATCAGGTCTTGATGAATACACTGGAATCTTTCATTGAAAATGATGGGTTAATTAATGAAGCGGCGAAGCAACTATATGTACACCGTAATACGGTTACCTACCGGATGGAGAAGGTTGGCAGCTTATTGCAGATGGACTTTAAGAAAACGAATGATCTGCTCAAATTAAAGCTGGTATTCACTTTCCGCAAGTTTATTCGCGATAAGACCACGATTAGATCTTGAAGTGAACTGGAATTAAGGTTATGCAATGTTCCAATAGGACATTTCTTCACATCAGTGACCGTAATCTCATGAGAGATTGCGGCTTTTTTTGTGTTTTCCCACTATGAGGAAGGTGTATTCCGTGCATTATAACCAAATTATAAACTTCATGTTATGTTATATGACAAAATTACGTCAATATCATTGCTGGGTGATAAGGCGATACGTAAAATGAAGAACAACAATTCACAGTAGACCGGAGGTTATCATATGAGCGAATTCATTAAACTCGTTAACAACTGGTCTATCACACAGTTTGTGCATACGTTTGGCGGTTTGTTTGAGGAATCACCTTGGGTGGCAGAGCTTACTTGGCCAACAAGACCATTCAATTCATTTGAACAGATGATGAAAGTCATGACGAGCATGGTTCTAGTTTCGAACGAGGACGCACAGCTAGAACTGTTGCGTAAACACCCTGATCTAGGAGCTAGAATTCACATGAGTAATCATTCGGTGAACGAACAGTCCGGTGCTGGTCTTGATCATCTAACCGAGGCACAGTACAACGAACTCCGACAATTAAATAAAGAATATACAAGCCGATTCGGCTTTCCTTTTATATTGGCAGTGAAGGGTCATACAACAGATTCAATTCTGGAGTCGATCCGGCAACGCAATCACCGTAGTCCAGAAGAAGAGTTCCAAACCGCACTCCAAGAGGTTTTCAAAATTGCTTCCATTCGTCTGGAGCAATGGATAGATCAGATGGGAGATGAACAGGAATTGGTAGTTCGAGCTGCAAAGACGCAGCAACGAACGATGTATTACGGAAAAGGGGACATCTGGATCTATCGTTCCTATGCGAAGCCGTTAACTGGAATACAGGTAATCCCTGAATCTCCTTTTGCCGGAAGGAGTAATATTTTATTCGGTATGAACGTTAAAGTCGCGATACAAGGGGATCATTTATTATCTTCTTTTGCAGGATCGGATATTTCCGACTCCCTTCCGACCGAAGCTATGAATCACTTCATTTTAAGGCATGCTTCCGAATACACCGGCGCTACAATGGAGGGGTTTCTCGCCTATGTAAGTGAGCGATTTCTTGTAACCTACCCACAGATAACTAAGATTCAGATGACAGGAGATCAGATTCTCTTGGAGGATACTCCGATTCAAACAGAAGGTGGTTATGGAGTAAGCGACCTGGTATTTCGTTATTCGCAGAACGATCGAGCCACGGCAGCAATTGAAGCACAACATGTGGGTGATCGCGTAGAGTTGAACAATCATTTTAGTGGGATTGCCGATCTTAGGCTTATCAAGGTTCAAGGTAATGAACTAGCAGATCTTAGTAGTGAAACGTATACAGCATCGTCAAAAACAACGAGTAGTCCGCTTGCTCTCTATCTAAGTGTGAACTGGCGTTACGCAGATCCAAGAGATGGGATACATGATGAACGGGGGCGTTACGTTCCTGCGGAGCAAGTAAGAGATGTAGCCGCTACTGCGTTCCATGATAGTACATCGGCATCAATTGAACATCTGCTGTACCAGATCGGACACCGGTTACTAAGTCGATTTGATCAATTGTGTGAGGTGTCCTTTGAATCCAATAGCCGAACGTGGGAGAACATTGTGAGCGTAATTCAGGAAAGTGAGAGTTCTCCAAGGGGAGCTGTATATACAGAGCCTAACCCTTCATATGGATTTCAGGGCTTCTCCATGACACGAGACGATCTGGAGAGCCATCCAATAAACTCCAAGGAAGAAGGTGCATGATGACTACAGCATCTACGGGACGAATTACAACACATGTGTTAGATACATCCCGAGGCATTCCTGCTGATGGGGTTCCAATTGCACTATATGCCCTAACCTGGGAAGTAGACAGGGAAATTAGAACCAAGATTGCAGAATCCATGACCAACCTTGATGGAAGATTAGACACCCCATTGATCGGAAACGGAGAACTGAGTATAGGAATTTATGAGATTCAGTTTAATGTCGAGAGTTATTATGCGCAGCGACCTTTGGGTGAAATGGCGCAGTCGTTATGGGGAGTGGTGCCGATTCGATTCACGGTATTGGACGCGACAAGTCATTATCATATTCCATTGTTAATTGCTCCAGGTGGCTACAGTACATACCGAGGAAGCTAAAGTTAACAAATTAACACCCAAATACAACAAGTGAATAACTGAGCCGCTTCTGGCTGTTGACTTCAGCCAAAGATGGTTCTCAAACGTGTTACAGAGGAGGTTGAATGATGACAGAATTTGACGTTCAACCACAACCGGGGTCGCCTGAAGACTATGTTCCTTTACCTGAACTGGAGCTTGTAGAATTACAAGCGATGCTGGATTGGCTATCCACCTACGGAGCAGATGCACAGGGCGGCGTCACTCGTTTATTGTATGACAACGCTTGGTCTGAAGCGCAGCATGCCCTAGCCAAACAGATGGCAGACAAAGGATTGGTTCCAGCGTTCGATCAGTCAGGCAACTTATATGGAACATTGAGCAGTGAAGGATCAACATCCTTCGATGCGGATAGAGAAGCTCCCTATCCCATTGTTACTGGCTCTCATATAGATTCAGTAGTTCATGGCGGAAAATATGATGGAGCATACGGTATTGTAGCCGGAATCCTTGCGCTCGAATACTTACACAAGCACTTCGGTAGACCGAAGCGGACACTAAAGGTAGTGTCACTTTGCGAAGAAGAAGGCAGCCGATTTCCCTTTGCATATTGGGGATCAAGGAGCATAACCGGCGTGACAATATTGAAGGAAGTCCAGCACCTGCTTGATCAACAAGGAGTATCCTTCTCTCAAGCGATCTTGGGAGCTGGTTTTGGACCAGATCGTGGCTTGGAGCCTGCTGCTCAAACCTATGGTGCATTTATTGAGCTCCATATTGAGCAGGGTCAAGTATTGGAACGACACTCCCGTTCGATTGGTATTGTATCCGATATCGTAGGCCAGAGAAGATACAACATTACCGTTATAGGTGAGGCGAACCATGCGGGTACTACACCCATGTTATGGCGCAAAGACGCACTTGCGGGTGCGGCAGACATGATTGTTGCGATTCGAAGGATTGCCCTTCAGACAGGCGAGCCGTTCGTAGCTACGGTAGGTCGCATCACAGCAGAGCCTGGTGTGGGTAATGTCGTTGCGGCCAAAGCTACATTCTCTCTTGATATTCGACATGTCAGACAAGAGATTTTAGATCGTTGTTGGCAGGATATGTTACAGGCTTTTCAACGTATTGCTGCCGAAGACCAGCTTCGTTTGAAATGGGAAGAACACCTCTCGGTTACACCAACCCCCATGAATGAGAAGATCCAGCAAAATATCCAAGAGATCTGTGAACGTGAGCAAATTTCTTATCTGCATATGCCTAGTGGGGCAGGACATGATTCACAAATTTTCCAGCCGGCTTGTCCAACAGCGATGATTTTTGTACCAAGTCAACAGGGCATTAGTCATAACCCTCGTGAATTTACAACAGAAACGGATCTAATGAATGGTTTTCGAGTACTGGTTCGGTTGCTCTATAAATATGGCTATGAGGATTGAAGGACATATCGTTTTACGTTTTACCATTAGGTAAATCCATATAGACGGAGAGACGGAGCCACATTTTTAGAACGGGAAAGGAGGAGCTTTATGCAGAATCAAATGCCGATATCAAGAGGGAATATGGTGACTTCTCCTCATTACCTGGCAAGCGCAGTGGGAAGCACGATCCTTGGACAGGGAGGAAATGCTTATGATGCAGCAATCTCAGTAAGTGCGGCACTCGGGGTGGTGTATCCACATATGACAGGGCCAGGAGGAGATGCCTTCTTCCTTATGCACGATGGAGCTACGGGAGAGATTACGGGTTATAACGGAAGTGGTCGCGCTGCCGCAGGGATCAATGCAGATACTTTCAAATCCATGGGCATGACCTCAATTCCTGTGCGGGGTGTGCTGAGTGCGATTACCGTACCTGGCATGGTTGATGCTTGGTGGGAAGTCTGGTCTCGCTATGGAAGGCTGCCCTGGGCGCAGTTGCTCGAACCGGCAATTCGTTATGCAGAGAAAGGGTGTCCCGTATCACGTGATCTCTGTATATGGCTGAAACGTAATGAAGCATTGATCATGGAGCAGACGTCGCTTCGAGCGTCATTCGCTCCATTAGGCATACTTTTGCAAGAAGGAGAGCTATTAGTTCAGCCTGAGCTTGCCTCTTCCCTGCGTAAGATTCAAGCCGATGGTCGAGAGAGCTTTTATAACGGAGAGCTGGCGAATCGTCTAACATCAGCTATTCGTGAAGATGGTGGCATGCTCGCACCTATTGATTTTGCTAGTCACAAAGGCGAGTGGGTGGAGCCAGTCAGCACAGATTACCGTGGCTATGAAGTACATCAGATGCCTCCCAATTCCCAAGGCTTCTCCCTGTTAATGATGCTGAATATGCTTGAACATGTTGATCTATCTTCAGTTCCACGGACATCACCAGAGTTCTACCATCTTGTGACAGAAGTGGTGAAGAAGGTTTTTCGAGACAGGGATCGATATCTTACAGATCCAGACTTTAGAGATATCCCGTTAGATCGTCTGTTATCCAAAGAATATGGGGATGAGCTATGGAGTGAGATTCACACATTCCCACCTGTGGCTCAACCCTTTTTATCTAAAATGATTGGTCAGGATACTGCTTATGCTGCAGTGGTGGATCAGGAAGGGAACGCAGTGTCGTTTATCCAGAGTCTATATTTCGATTTTGGTTCCGCGTATGTGCCTGGAGATACAGGTGTTATTATGCAGAATCGTGGATCTTTTTTCTCACTGAATTCGCTGGATGCGAACGTGCTAGAGCCTGGAAAAAGAACCTTCCATACACTTATGCCTGGGCTCGTCACACATCATGGGAAACCGTATATGCTTCTAGGCACACAAGGAGGAGAGGGGCAGCCTCAGACCCAAATATCTATTATTTCCGGTGTAATCGACTATGGATTGACGATTCAAGAGGCGATTAATCTGCCTCGCTGGTTGTATGGCCGGACGTGGGGAGAGAAAAGTGATCAGCTGCGCGTGGAGAACCGGTATCACAATGACATATGCGAGACCCTTACAAGCTGGGGACATAAAGTAGAAGTTAGAGCACCGTGGGATGACGTTATGGGCCAGTCGCAGGGTATTGTGATAAGTGCAGATGGAATGATTAGTGGCGCCGCAGACCCAAGAGGGGATGGTATGGCTATCGGCGGGTAACACGTCATTTATAGTGCCTAATGATACTAATGACAGTCAAATGATGAATAGTAACAATGCCATAAATAGAGACGGATCGCGAAATGATGGGGGAGATTACGATGGGAACAATTCTACTAAAAGGTGCACAGTTAGTCACGATGAATGCGGCAGAGGACGTATTCACTGGAGATCTACTAATCGAGGATAACAAAATCAAAGAAATCGCTGTGAATATTAATGTTGAAGCAGATCAAGTCATCGATGCGCGAGGCAAAGTGCTCCTGCCTGGTTTTATTCAGACCCATATTCATCTGTGTCAAACCTTATTTCGCGGACGTGCGGACGATCTGGAATTAATGGATTGGCTACGTCAACGGATCTGGCCGCTTGAAGCAGCTCATGATGAGGAATCCGTGTATTATTCGGCAATGCTTGGCTTAGGTGAGTTAATCTCAAGTGGAACTACAACCATTCTGGATATGGAAACGGTACACCATACAGAATCAGCATTTCAGGCCATGGCTGAGAGTGGAATACGTGTGATCTCAGGCAAGGTAATGATGGATCATGGTGATGAAGTTCCTGAACCTTTACGTGAAAATACCTCTACTTCATTACAGCAAAGTGTCGATCTGCTGGAAAAATGGAACGGGTTCGGCGGTGGACGGATTCAATATGCCTTTTGTCCACGATTTGTAGTGTCTTGCACAGAAGAATTGCTAATTGAAGTTCGTGACTTATCGAACCAATATCATGTGAAAGTGCATACGCATGCTTCTGAGAATCGCGGAGAAATCGAGATGGTTGAACACGAGCGTGGTATGCGTAACATCGTGTACCTTGATCATATTGGATTGGCTACTCCTAGACTGGTATTGGCTCATTGTGTGTGGCTCAGTGAAGAAGAGAAGGAGATCATCCGTAAACGCGGTGTCAAAGTCACTCACTGTCCAGGCTCGAACATGAAGCTATCCTCTGGTATTGCGGATATACCTGATCTGCTGAATCGACAAATTGCGGTAGGGATCGGTGCAGACGGCGCTCCATGCAACAATAACCTGGATATGTTTCAGGAAATGCGCCTAACTGCGCTAATTCAAAAGGTACCGCATGGCCCAACCGTCATGGATGCACGGACTGTGCTGCGGATGGCAACGATGGGAGGTGCAGAAGTGCTTGGCATGTCTAAGGAGATCGGAAGCCTTGAGGTTGGCAAAAAAGCAGATATGGTTCTGCTGGATTTGGATGATTTCCATACCTATCCCTCATATGAGACAGATGTGTATTCACGTGTAGTGTACTCAGCGACACGTAGCTGTGTAGACACCGTTATTATAGACGGAGCTATTGTGCTGAGCCATCGTAAAATCCAAACCATTGATCGAGGCATTGTCCTGCGTGAGTCGGATAAGAGCATTGCCAGATTGATGAAGCGGATCTAACCGATCTAACGAACTCAAAGTGTAATGAACATACATTCATCTTGGAGCTTAAACGGTTTTACAAGAGAGGTAGAGACGAATATGGAGATGCATGATCTGAGTGCAATTGTAGCGAACTGTACCAACCGCTACGTACTTGCCACAGCGATCAAGGTAGAGGGTCATGCTTATCGTAAACAAGGTGTCTCTATGCTTTTGACCGAAGATGGCAGCATGTATGGTAGCATCAGCCCAGGATGTCTGGAAAGTGATCTGCAGGCTCGTGTGGAGCGCATTCTAGATACTGGACAACTCGAGATCGTGGAATATGATATGCGTCCTGAAGATGATCTGTCTTGGGGAGAGACGGTGGGCTGTGGTGGATTGGTGATTGTACTGCTTGAGCCAGTTCAAGGCAAGCTGCACGCCATGTTAGTGGCGATGAACGAATATTTGCAAATGGGCACTCCGGTTGAATTTACGCGTAGATTTCAACAAGGGTTCTCCAAGATGGATTATCGACTGAGCCTCATACGCATAGAGGGTGACAAGGGTCATATTGATGAATCGGAACAGATTGCATTAATGGAGCACATTCGAATGAACGAATCTAACCATGCTACATCTCCGCCTATATCAATGCTGAACGAAATAGAAGTTGTGCGCAATGGGCGCAAGCTAGAATCAGCCTTTGTGGAAGCCAATCCGTGGGGTTTACCGTCTAAACTTACTTCCACTTATTATGCTAAACCCCGCTTAATCGTTATTGGCGCAGGTAATGATGTGCTCCCTGTAGTGAAGCTTGCCCAACTGGCAGGTTTTCGCATCGTGGTTGCTGACTGGAGAGAGTCGCTGTGTACTGCTGAACGTTTTCCTGACGTGGCGTTGTGTCTAGGATTTCCGCGCGAGATTCTGTCAGTTCTTCAGTTCCAGAGAGACGATCACATTCTCTTGATGAGTCATCAATTCCCAAGGGAACGAGAAGTGCTGGAGCTTCTGGTAGGCGTGGACTATGCATATCTAGGCATTATGGGTTCGAAGACAAGAACAGAGCGCCTATTAAACGGTTTACCACCATTATCCCATGTTCATTCGCCTGTTGGATTAAGCATCGGAGCAGAAGGGCCTGATGAGATTGCTATAAGTATCGCCGCAGAGCTTGTCGCCAGTAAACGGAGCGTGGCTGCATCGCGTCGAAAGGCTCAGAAGGAGGTTAAACATGGGACTGACGGGTATTCTACTTGCAGCAGGTAAAAGCTCTCGCTTGGGTCGGGATAAGTTGTCAGTGGTGATGCCTGACGGGAGGTCTTTGGCTGCGTGGTCTCTAGAGGCTGCACTCGATTCCGAGTTAGAGCGAGTTATATGTGTTGTCAAACCGGAGGATACCTTATCGTGGATCCCAAGACGCTGGCTGTGTGCAGCATCTTATACTTATCAACCTGAGGTGAAGCTGCTGATCTCCGTCTGTGATGATTATGCCATGGGCATGGCTCACTCGTTACATTGCGGCATACGAAATGCTAAGCAATACGAGCCAGATGGGTATATGGTGATGCTGGCAGATCAGCCACTTATAGAAACTCAGCAGATTAACGAGATCATAACGATCTTCGAAACAAATAAACATTCCGATTATGTTGCAGCCACAGAGTGCGAAGGTGGTAAACCGCCTGTTGCTTTTCGCTCACATCTGCTCGCTCAAATCTTATCTCTTCGTGGTGATGAGGGTGCAAGGAGAATCATGCGAAACTCCCAATTCACCGGCACATACGTCTCCTTATCTGATCCTAGCTTCTGGGATGCCGATACGGAAGATGAGTTAGAACGGATCGTGCACTACATGAAGCATCTTCATCCATCTCGAGATACACCCCTATTATAATTGAAGCACTAGGGAGAGGAATTGACTTCATCTTATCTGACTTCACCCTATCTTATAATAGATCTACCAGTCCAATGGACTGGTCTATTTGTGTTTTACTATGTCACATTTGGATCGTTCTATCATGCATTGAGCACAATTCTAACTTTTGTTTTATACATTTATCCAAAAGCATGTAAACATAATTGACGTTATAACTGTACTCCAATATGATTTGAACAATTATTCGGATCGTGTAGGCAATTCATATGCCAAACATGACGCATAATCGGACTAATTAAACGTATCAACGACATATGGGTCATAGCCAACCTCCTGTTAATGGAAGAGAGAGAAAGGAGTGGGATGATGGTCATGCCAGCGTACGGATCAGGCGCAATGCCAACAGTATGGCAGCCCCAGGATTTACATGAACTGAGCGAGGTGAGGAAAAGCCTTCAAAGTAGGTATTGTTTTGTCGCTGGTGGAACATTACTTCGAACGCAGTGGGAGGGTGGTTTAGTTGCTTCTCCTGAGCACTTGATATGCCTTTCCGAGCTTCCGGGTGTAAGTGATATATATGCTGAAGAGCAGCAGCTGGTGATTGGTGCATTGACTCGTCTGAACAGATGTGAGACAGATACGCTAGTGGCACAATTTCCGCTTTTGCAAGAGGCTATTCGCGTGATCGCTGCCCCTTCCATCCGAAACGTGGCAACATTAGGTGGCAATATTGTATCGGGTGTGGGTGACACGATTACTGCCTTGTTAGTTTACGATGCGCAGTTGAACTGGATGACAGATCAAGGTATGAAGAAGTGTAGCTTGGCCTCATGGCTAAATGGAGGAGAGGACGGACGTCGAAATCCGGAAGATGTATTGGTCTCCATTCATATTCCGATGCAAGATAAGGATTCGATGTCGGTTGGAATTGAACACCATAGTTCAAACAATAAGCAGATAAGTTACTATCGCAAGTTAGGGCGTCGTGAAACGTTTAGTGCTTCACTGGTGACGATCGCAATGCATGGTGAAATTGGTCCGGATGGTCGTTGGAAACAGATTGCGATCGCGGCTGGCGGAGGATCGGGTATGGCAATGCGGCTACCTCTGTCTGAACAGTTGCTTCGTGATGAAGCAGCCTCGGTAGGGCAAGCAACTGCTCTTGCATCGACAGTTATAACTGAATTCATAACGTATGGCGATGCTTTCGCCTCTGAACAATATCGTAAACAAACTGCTGGTAATTTGCTTGGTGCGGGTCTGTGGGAAGCATTGAATTGATTGAGATCTAACCGATCAGGAAGGGGGAGACGAGGATGTTATTGAATCGAGAGGTTAGTGGGAAACGCTGGCATTTGCGCCCAGATGGGATCGGTAAAGTGACAGGACAACTCCAATATCTGACGGATATGACACACCCGGAAATGGTCTATGGAAGAGTGCTTCGAAGCGTCTATCCTTATGCACGAATTCTTTCGATTGATACGACCGAAGCGGAAGCTATGGAAGGTGTTCTGGCTGTTCTTACGTCGAAGGACGTACCTGGCCTGAATCGTTTTGGCATCGCAACGCCAGATCAACCCGTATTCTGTGAGGATGTTGTACGTTATGTTGGAGATGCGATAGCAGCGGTGGCTGCCATCTCTCCTGAGCGTGCAGCACTTTCGCTGGATGCCATTCGTGTTGAATACGAAGAATTAGCTCCATTGGACAGTACAGATGAAGCACTTGCTCCAGGTGCACCTGAACTGCATGAGCATGGGCCGGGCAATGTATTACATCGTACCGAAATTAAACGTGGCAATATCGAGGAAGCTTTTGCAGGCTGTGAACATGTGGTGAGTGAGACGTATTATACACCTCGCCAGATGCATGCATATATGGAAACAGAAGGTGGACTTTTTGTTCCCGATGACGCGGGTAGGCTTCACGTGTATGCAGCTACACAACACGGGTATAAAGACCGGATGCAGCTCGCACGAATTATTGGCTGTCCAGAGGAAGATATCCGGGTCGTATCCTCGCCGATCGGTGGTTCTTTTGGTGGAAAAGATGAATTGAACGTGCAGCCTTATGGTGCACTCTTAGCTCTTCGCTGTTTACGGCCTGTGAAGATGCATAATTCGCGGAATGAATCTGTTCGTGCTGGCCTGAAACGGCATCCGATGAAGATTGAGATGCAAACAGGCATGAGTCGCGAAGGTATTATTCAAGCTCATCGAGTTCGAATTACGGCGGATACGGGTGCATATGCCACGTTAGGAGCGCCCGTGCTTAATTTTGCAACAGAGCATTGTCTTGGTTCCTATTCTATTCCGCATGTTGATGTGGAAGGGGTCTCTGTGTATACCAATAACGGTTTATCTGGTGAGTTTCGTGGGTTTGGTGGGAATCAGGCGATCTTTGCAATGGAAGGTCAGATGGATCGTCTGGCTGAAATAATGAATATGGACCCATGGGAATTCAGGAGACGAAATATGAGAGGGAAATCAGATCCCGGACCACTTAATCAGCGCATTCTCGTTACAAATGGTCTCTCTCAGGTGTGGGAGGCAATGGAACGCTCTGATCTATGGCAAAAATATCAGCAGCCACCGCCCAATTCGTCGCTGCCTCCATGGATCAAACGTGGAGTAGGTGCAGCTCTGGCTATGCATGGCGCTGGGTTAGGCTATGGAATTCCTGATCCTGCGGGAGGCCGCTTATCCTTGAATAAGGATGGCAAGATAGAGGTGGCTTTCAGTTACGAGGAGTTTGGTCAGGGTCTCATTGCTACATTGGAAATTATGCTCTGTGACTTGTTTCAATGCAGTACGTCGGATCTAAGCATCATCATAGGAGATACAGATCGGGTACCACACAGCGGTTCCAGCACAGCATCACGTTCAACCACGATGGCGTGGATGGCTCTGCAACGTTTGCATACACCATTTCGTTCGAAACTGTTGTCAGTCGCTGCGGCGAGTGTTGGGATTGCAGAAGAAGAACTTGTAACCGGACCTGGAGGGATATGGCTGAAAGGTCAGCTACAGTCAACCGGAATGCTGGTATCCTATGTGGATCTAATGCAGCAGGGTGAAGAGGAAGAATGGATTTTCGATACACAATTCGCATACCCAACAACGCCAGATCAGGTCGTAGGTGGACATTATCTATACACGTATGCAGCCGTTGCTGCAGAGGTTGAAGTCAACACATTGACTGGTGAGGCCAAGTTACTGGATACGCATCATGTCGTTGCCGCAGGTCCTGTCATCAATCCCATGGGTTTCATTGGACAGATTGAAGGCGGCAGTGTGATGGCACTCGGGTTTACATTAACTGAGGATGCACTCATGCAGGATAGCCGTTATGTAACAACCAACCTGGATACCTACTTAATCCCAACTATTCGAGATATTCATACTGACTTGAAAGTAGAAGCGATTGAAGATCTACCTGAAGGAGATCCATTTGGACCAAGGGGAATTGGTGAAATCGGATCTGTAGCACTAGCTCCAGCAATAACTGCTGCTATTCAGCAAGCGACAGGTGTATGGGTGAACCGCTTGCCTGTACCACGTGAACAACTGATGAAGCCTGTCGATGTACCGTTACAGGAAGGAGTACAACCCTCATGAGTAAACCGCTAGCTAACTTCTGGACAGCCGTTATTAATGGGGAAGAGCAGCAATTACAGATCACTCCAACGACTAGGCTTGTTGATATTCTAAGGACGCATTTGAATCTAACAGGTACAAAAGTATCTTGCGAGGTAGGTCGCTGCGGGGCATGCATGGTTCTAATGGATGGTGACCCGGTAAATTCCTGCTTATTGATGGCTTATCAATGCCAAGGTCGCGAGATCACAACGATTGAAGGACTGAGCGGAAATCAAGAAGGGGATCTGCACCCCATTCAACAAGCTTTTGTTGAAGAAGGGGGATTTCAATGTGGTTACTGTACGCCCGGGATGGTGATATCCACCAAAGCATTACTGGATCAACATCCGCAACCAACGCAAGAACAGATCGAAATTGGTCTCTGTGGTAACTTGTGTCGTTGTACTGGATATGGCGGAATCCTTCGTGCCTTAAAGAGGGCAGGGGGGAGCCAGAGTGAAGCGGATAAGATTACGGAAAATACGGAGAAGGAACGGAATGATTATGATGTCGTGGAATCTTAGGCTCATAACGTTAATAAGACCGGGTGCTGGAGTGGAGTTTTCCATAGCGCACCCGGTCTTTTCTGCGGAAGGCTCGTTCTAATTAGGTATATAAAAACGAAGCTCCATCTCTAACGAACCCAGTTGGACTTAAAGGCGGCAAAATTTCATTATCGGAATGCTAACGAATCGTTGGCACGTTAATACGTATTTTGGGCACGAGGATTAGCTCCATTTGGCGGTATTTCTTCATAATAAGCATTCTCAGATTCGATATTATGATAATTTGCTGACTTGAAAATGAAGCTATCCAAAAAATATCGCAATTGACTCGTATTTTATATACATAATAAATATTATGTAAACTTATTATTTTCGATATCAGCCATAAGCTCTGTCTATAAGCTTTTAGAAATCCATAGGTGTTTTTAGGGGCTAATTGAGCTGTATTTTGGTCTTAACGATGGAACAAAACGTATTAAGTTATTTCCCTTAAAATTTCTAGAATTAATGATTATATTAATCAATATGACGAAGTTTATAATCGTTTTCGATATGCAACATTAAAATTTATTTTTCTCCTTGCAATCTAAAATGTTTTCTTATTTGATCGTTGTTTAACGAACTAATCACACAGGAATCAAACGATAATATTGATAGTCTGATTAATAATGTAATTATATGGATTAAAAGGAAGTTTAGACAGGCGTTCTTTGAGAAATACAACTCCATTTTTGCTTCGAAACAGACCTTGAAGATGTAAAAATACAGTCCTGATTCGCTTATGACATGATGAAGCGAAAAGATGAGAAATGCGGCTATTACGCGGTTTTTAGATCATTCCCATATGGATTTGCGATGGATTTAGCAGCGCTTTCAATGTATGCTTTTGAAAACTGGAAAGGAAGTGGGAAAATGGAACGCGAACTGGCGTTGGAAATTGTCAGAGTAACAGAATTGGCTGCTTTAGCCTCAGCACCATGGATGGGAAGAGGAGATAAGAACAGCGCAGATGAAGCGGCTACTTTGGCCATGCGCGCCATGTTCGATTCCGTGTCTATTCGCGGCACGGTAGTAATCGGTGAAGGTGAAATGGACGAAGCGCCCATGCTGTATATCGGTGAGGAAGTGGGCAACGCGGAAGGACCTGAGGTTGACGTAGCTGTAGACCCTCTTGAAGGTACGGAGATCGTAGCTAAAGGTCTAAATAATGCTTTATCGGTTATTGCGGTGGCTGGGAAAGGAAACCTGCTCCATGCACCGGATATGTATATGGAGAAGCTAGCTGTTGGTCCTGCTCTAGTAGGCAAGGTCAGCATTGAGGATCCTGTTGAAGTCACTTTAGAAAAGGCAGCCGCCGCTCTGAACAAAAATATTTCGGATTTGACTGTCATGATCCTGGATCGTGTCCGCCACGAAAGTACAATCAAAACGCTGCGTAAGGTTGGGGTACGGATCAAATTCCTCAGTGATGGTGACGTTGCAGGTGCGATGGCTCCAGCTTTCCCGGAAGCGGGTATTGATCTGTATGTTGGATCGGGAGGTGCACCAGAAGGTGTGCTGGCTGCCGCTGCATTATCATGCTTAGGTGGCGAAATTCAAGGTCGCTTGATGCCGGCCAATGCCGACGAATTTCAGCGCTGCTTGCAGATGGGAATTGATAACCCCTATAAAGTATTAACGATGCAAGATATGATTGGCACAGAGGATGTTATTTTTGCTGCAACAGGTGTAACCCCAGGTGAAATTCTGGGAGGTGTACGTTATTTAGCGGATGATCGGGCTGAGACGGACTCCATTGTGATGCGCGCCAAAACGAAAACGATCCGTTTCATTCGTTCACAGCATTTCCTGCCGAACAAGGAAGTGTTGCACAAAGTAAGACAGCTACAGTCCATCCCAGAACCGTCTGATCGTATCCCGAGTCATATGAAGACAATGGAGCAGGCGGAGTTTAGCCAATCCTCTGTAGACCATGGTCTAATGACTTCAGCAGAACACGGATGAAGGAAACGCGCGACAGATCAATAGGGTTATAGAATAATAGGAGCTTTTATTAAATGGACTTTCTGAAACTAAATAAGATGGGGATTCTGCCTTGCGCAGATCCTCATTTTTTTGTGTAAAAAGCATTGACAACGTTTACAACCCATGAGAAAATGTACGCGCGTACATAAAATGATGAAATTTTAAACTTATATGTGAATTCTGACATGATTAACGATCATGTTCTATTCATTCAGTTCAGTTAAAGGGGGTGAATGTCGTGGCATCACGTAAAGAAGTGGCTGAGCTTGCGGGTGTCTCTGAGGCTACCGTGTCCCGTGTGTTAAATGGAGTTGGGCCGATAAAAGAGGAAACCAAGCGCAAAGTTCTTCAAGCTTCTGAGCAACTTGGATACGTTCCGAGTGCACTCGCTCGCAGTTTTGCCAGGAGTAAAAGCGGTAACCTCGGTGTAGTGATGCCTTATGTTCCTAAAGCTCATTTGTTCTCTGCCTATTTCTTCTCTGAAATGTTAAGTGGTATTGGGAACAAGGCGCGGGAAAGTGGAATGGATCTGCTCGTTATGTTTCGAACACCGGATGAAGTCATGAATTACACAGATCTGTTTCGCAGACAAAAGATAGATGCTTGTATCATTCTCGGTGCGAGAAACGATCCGGGAGAACTGTCGGCACTACAGCAGCTTCATCAGGAAGGGCATCCATTTTGCGTCATGAACCAGCATTTTGCAGGTCAATCCTTCGTCGAAGTGGATGCGGATCATATTGAGGGTAGCCGGCAAGCGATTCGCCATCTCACCGATCAGGGCTACCGCAAGATTGCTTTTCTCAATGGACCAGACAGCTATTCCAACAGTCAAGAACGGTTGCAGGGTGTTCAGATGGGGATGCAGGAAGCCAAAATGGAGCTAGATCCCAGCCTGTTATTGGAAGGTAACTACAGTAGACGAAGTGGTCAGGAAGCTGCGGGGCGAATTGCTGAACGCCTACATGAGATTGATGCTGTATTTGCAGCAAACGATCGGATGGCCATTGGGGTAATGCATGGGTTGCGAGAGCGCGGTATACCGGTTCAGGACTTTCCTGCTTTTGTTGGTTACGATGACTCCGATGCAGCCGAAATGGCAGTTCCACCACTAACCAGTGTACGGGTTCCCTTTTATGCGATGGGGGAGCTTGCTGCCAAGAAACTCATTAATGAGAAGGTAGGCAATCCATCTGCTAACGTCTCTAATTTATCTTCAGTCTCAACTAGACATCTATTACCCACCGAGTTAGTTGTACGTGCTTCATCGATCCGTTAATGGTAGATAATCACATAGATTCCCAAGGAGGAAATGATCATGTCAAAACATCTTCGTGTAGGAATGGTCGGATACAAATTTATGGGGAAAGCACACAGTAACGCGTATCGAAGCCTACCCATGTTTTTCCCGTCAGCACCTTTGCAGCCTGAAATGTCCGTCATCTGCGGACGTAACGAGCAAGGTGTTCAGGAGGCTGCTAACCAGTTCGGATGGTCTGAGAGTGTAACGGATTGGCGTGAGCTGGTAAAGCGAGATGATATCGATCTCATAGACATTAACGCGCCAAGTGATGCACACAAAGAGATTGCAATTGAAGCTGCACGTCAGGGTAAGCACCTATTCTGTGAGAAACCCTTGGCACTATCACTCGCGGATTCCCGTGAGATGCTCCAAGCTGCCGAGGATGCGGGCATCGCTCACATGGTAGGGTTCAACTATCGTTTCTCCCCAGCAGTGCAGTTAGCCAAAGATCTGGTGCAGAGTGGACGCTTGGGTAAAATCTATCACTTCCGTGCATTTTTCCTGCAAGATTGGATCATGGATCCGTCCTTTCCGCTCGTATGGCGATTGCAAAAAGAAGTCGCTGGCTCCGGTTCGCATGGCGATCTCGGCGCACATCTGATCGACCTAGCTCGCTTCCTAGTAGGGGAATTCAAGGAAGTTATCGGTATGAGCGAGACGTTTATCAAAGAACGTCCACTTGCTTCGGAAATGACCGGGTTAAGTGCCAAAGGCAGTGCAACCAGCGATGCACCGAAGGGCGAAGTCACCGTAGATGACGCAACACTATTCTTGGCGAAGTTCGCAGATGGAGCACTGGGAAGCTTCGAGGCTACACGTTTTGCAGCCGGTCACCGCAGCACCAATTCCTTTGAGATTAATGGTAGTCTCGGAAGTGTGCGGTTCGACTTCGAACGAATGAACGAATTGGAAGTTTATTTCACCAAAGATGAAGAAGATGTGCAAGGATTCCGCCGTGTACTTGCAACCGATCCAGCGCACAAATATGCCGAAGCTTGGTGGCCTGCTGGACACACGATTGGATTTGAACATACGTTCACTCACGAGATGTTAGAGCTTGTTACTGCAATATCGGAAGGTCGTCAGCCATCACCAAGTTTCCATGACGGTGTAGCCTGTCAAGCAGTGCTTGAAGCCGTTGAGCGCTCCATTGATGAGCGACGTTGGGTATCCCTTGAAGAGATGTGAGTCTAAGTGCATGTAGCTAAACTATAATGATAATTTAGGAAAGCGAGTGATTAGGTGATGAGTAAAGCATTGATCGTATGGGGCGGTTGGGATGGACACGAACCGGAGCAGGTAGCATCTATTTTTGAACGTATTCTGAAGGAAGAGCAGTTCGAAGTTGAAGTGTCCGATACACTTGAGGCCTATGCAGACGCTGAGAAGCTGCTTGGTCTTGATCTAATCGTACCGCTCTGGACAATGGGACAGATTGAACAAGAACTGGTCAACAACGTATCTGCAGCTGTTCAGAGTGGTGTAGGCTTGGCAGGTCTGCATGGTGGGATGTGTGATGCATTCCGTAATAATGTAGATTGGCAATTCATGACGGGTGGCCAGTGGGTTGCACATCCAGGTAACGATGGCGTAGAGTACACCATTAATATGAAGCGTGGCTCAAGTCCACTGCTTGACCACATTGAAGATTTTCAAGTAAAAACAGAGCAGTATTATCTTCACGTAGACCCTGCTGTAGAAGTGTTAGCAACAACACGTTTCCCTATCGTTAATGGTCCTCACGCTGCAAATGGACCTGTAGACATGCCCGTCGTCTGGACGAAGCGCTGGGGAGCAGGGCGAGTATTCTATAATTCACTTGGACATCATGCCGATATCGTTGAGATGCAGCAGGTAACCGAGATGATGAGAAGTGGCTTCAAATGGACAGCCGCAGGCAAACAACTTGCGAAGCAAAATAAAGATACGAAGAATGAAGTGTATACAGGTATGGCTGACAACCAAACGTAATGAGATAGAAGGACAGTAGTAGACCCACTAACAAGCTGGGTTATAACTAACGTGTATCAGACATTTTAAGCGTTTACGTATCAGTATAATCATATTAAAACATCATTTTATGTTTCCACATTTCTGTTCGATGGTGAAGGGAGCCCAAGTATGAGCGTTATGAAAGTTGGCATTATTGGCTGTGGTAAAATTAGCGGCATTTATATGGAGAATTGTCATCGGTTTGACGTGCTTGAACTCGTGGCAGTTGCAGATCTAGATCAGAAGCGAGCTGAGGAACAAGCAGCAGCTTATCAAGTTCCCAAAGTGTATACCGTAGAAGAAATACTGGCGGATCCTGAGATTGAACTGATTATCAACCTGACTATTCCTTCCGTTCATGCGAATGTGTGTCTGCAAGCACTGGAAGCGGGCAAACATGTGTATGTGGAGAAACCACTTGCGGTTACTCGTGAAGAAGGTCTTGCCGTACTAGAGACAGCCAAAAGAAAAGGATTGTTGGTGGGCTGTGCACCCGAAACTTTCTTCGGTTCAGGTATTCAAACTGCCCTTAAATTAGTTGAAGATGGTGTGATTGGCAAACCTGTTTCGGCAACAGCTTTCATGATGGGCAGAGGTCACGAGCACTGGCATCCGGATCCTGAGTTCTATTATGCATCAGGTGGCGGGCCGATGTTTGATATGGGGCCGTACTATCTCACAGCACTGGTGCAACTTCTGGGTCCGATCTCAACTATTGCTGGTATGACGGGTAAAGCAATGAACGAACGGACAATTACGAGTGAGAAAAAGCGAGGACAAACCATACCTGTTGAGATTCCAACACATGTAACAGGCTTGCTGCAGTTCGAACAGGGCGCTATAGGTACACTCATTACAAGCTTCGATGTGTTTGGCGGCAGTGTGTTGCCTCCGATTGAAATCTATGGAACGCATGGTACATTACAAGTACCTGACCCTAATACCTTCGGAGGTCCAGTCCGTTATAGACTTCTTGGAGAGCAAGAATGGACGGAGGTACCCCTACTCTCAGGTTACCAGGAAAATACACGCGGAATTGGTGTAGCAGATATGGCATATGCAGCGCATAGTGGCCGGGCACATCGAGCAAGCGGTGAGCTTGCGTACCATGTCTTAGAAGCTATGTGGGCATTCCATGATTCGTCGGATGACCAGACATTCTATCAAATGAAAAGCACTTGTCAGCGTCCGGCGCCACTGCCGGAGAATCTTCCTCTCTACACGCTTGATCAGTAACTTTACTTATGTTACAAATTGCAGCCTGGTGTCCTTGTATAAAGGGTTCCAGGCTGTTCCTGTTCACTACGGTTAAGCAGGGTGACTTCATTCTGAACGAAAATTAAGCTACAATGGACAATAATATAGAAATGAAAGAGGTAGGTAAACATGGTACGTTTCGGAGTCGTAGGCACCAACTGGATTACAGAAAGACTACTTGAGGCCGCAGCACATGTGGAGGGCTTCACACTGACGGCAGTTTACTCTCGGAGTGCTGAGAAAGCAGATGCATTTGCAGATCAATATAAGGCTGCACACCGATTCACGAATCTCGAAGAGATGGCAGCGAGTGATGAGATCGATGCCGTATATATCGCAACGCCTAATACATATCATGCGGAGCAGGCAGAGTTGTTTCTAAGAAATAAGAAGCATGTATTGTGCGAGAAGCCGCTAGCTGCAAATAGTGAAGAAGTTCGCCGATTAGTGGATGCTGCTCGTGAATCCGGGGTTCTGTTAATGGAAGCGATGAAATCAACACTAGTACCAGCATTCAAAACGGTTCAGTCGAACCTTCATAAAATTGGGCCTGTTCGCAAGTATATCGCAGGATACTCCCAATACTCTTCACGCTATGACAAGTATAAGGAGGGCATTGTGCTAAATGCATTTAAGCCAGAGCTAGCTAATGGCGCACTTATGGATCTGGGCGTATATTGTCTATATCCATTGATTACGCTGTTTGGTGCCCCTAATCAAGTACAATCCCAGGCGTATATGTTGACATCCGGCGTGGATGGTCAAGGGAGTGTTATTCTGAATTATGATGAGATGGATGCGGTTGTAACCTATTCCAAAATCTCTAATTCACATGTGCCTACTGAAATTATGGGTGAACTCGGCAGTATTTTAATTGATAAAATTGGATCGCCCGAACATGCCGAGATTCGATACAATGATGGTACGGTGGAAAAACTAGAAGCAGAGCAGAATTATCCAACGATGTTCTACGAAGTTCAAGAGTTCGTAAACCTCGTTGAAGCGGATAAACTAGAATCGGATATGAACACATATGAACGTTCCTATGAAACCATGTTAGTTATGGATCAAATCCGGAAACAGATCGGACTTGTTTTTCCAAATGATAAATAGGTAGAAGGAGGGTTACCGGATGCAAAAGGTATTAATTCTTGGGGGCACACGCTTCTTCGGCAAACGTCTGGTGGATCACTTGCTGTGGGAAGGTAAATCACAGATCACGGTGGCAACTCGGGGCAAAACGCGTGTGGATTTCGGGAGTGAAGTGAACCGGATTAAGATGGATCGGGAAGATCCACAATCTTTGGCAAAGGTTGCTCAAACAGACCAGTGGGATGTGGTGTATGACAATATTTGTTATTCACCCGATGCGGCCAAATCGGCATGTGAAGCATTCGCTGGTCGGACCAAAAGATATGTTCTAACATCAACACTCTCTGTGTACGGTGATCCTAAACCAGGATTTACAGAGGATGACTTTGATCCATATACTTACCCGCTGCAATATGGGAATCATGAACAGTTTTCTTATGGGGAAGGCAAACGTCTTGCTGAGGCTGTATTTTTCCAAGAAGCCGAGTTTCCGGTTGTTGCCATGCGAATTCCGATTGTGTTAGGGATTGATGATTACACAAGACGACTGCATTTTCATATTGAACATGTGCAAAAGGGAAAACCGATTGGCATGCCGAATCCGGAAGCCGAGATTGGATTCATTAATTCCACGGAAGCGGCTAGATTCCTCGCCTGGCTTGGACATTCTTCCATTACTGGGCCGGTTAATGCTGCCTCACAAGGAGCGATTAAATTATCAGAAATGATGAAGCTAATTGAATCCGTAACGGGGATGCAGTCCCAGATTCTATCCGAGACAGGTAAGGAAGATATGTCACCTTTTGGCATAAGTGAATCTTGGACGATGAGTACAGATAAGGCTGAACAAGCAGGTTATACGTTTGAATCATTGATGGACTGGTTTCCTGGTCTCGTTCGTGAAGTGGCTCTGGCTCTACAATCTGAGAGTTAATTACATCCGTCTTTTTTCACCACCTATTGCATATCCTGAAATACCGAGTATAATACTTGGTAAATAGACGAAAAGGGGATGCAATAAACGATGAAAACACATGCTGAATTGAACTCGCTTCTTGTTGACGATTATCTGGATCTCCTGAATATGGCTAAGCAATTAGGGGATAAGGAATGGGAACAATCCATTCTAACTGCACTGAAAGAAGAAGTTGAAGCTAATCGCCACCTGGATTCTATGGAAGTAAGACATGATCTATGGATGCAGTTTGAAGATATAAACGAGCAGATGCACGCGTTGTTAATTCAGTTGAAACATGCAGAGGATGCTGAGGATAAAGAACAGATTATCGAGTCGATCTGGGGATTGAAAGTGGATCGTACTGCGATTACGCGCAAGCTTGAGACGATGAGCAGGTCTAAATCCGGTCAATCTTAATCACTTCATTTTCATAATAAAATAAAAAAATATACGTGAGCCCACTTGCTTCCTTCCATGGAGATATGCAAGTGGGCTTTTTATAGTGATTGATTGAAGTTGTGTAAAAGCATGAAATGGATTACTAAACGGTTATAGTTGTTCGCTTAGGGTTATTTTGATAATGTATGTATAAGATATACAAGATACGTATGGTTTCTAACGATAACGAAGATGAGTGGGTTGAGCACACATGGGAATAGATCTGGAGAAACAGCGACTAAGTATAGAAGCAGCCAAATTGTATTATCAGTCTGATTATAGCCAACAGGATATTGCGGTCAGGCTCGGTGTATCACGTCCGACCGTATCTCGACTGCTGCAGTATGCCAAAGACCGGGGTTATGTCCGGATTGAGATTATGGATCCTTTAGAGGATATCGATATTATTGCTGGGGAATTAAAAGCTAAATATGATCTCGAAACAGCGCTTGTATGTTTCGCACCTCTGAAGAGCGATGATGAAATACAGAAGCAGATCAGTAAGAGAGCTGCTGATTATCTTCAGGATACTGTTCAAGATGCGGATATTATTGGTGTAACCTGGGGAACAACGATGCATGCTGTCGCTCGCCAGCTTCGTCCTAAACAGGTCAAGGGCGTAGAGGTTGTTCAGTTAAAGGGAGGCGTCAGTCACTCGCATGTGAATACCTATGCAGCTGATATCGTACATCTATTTGCGGAAGCTTTCCATACTGTGCCTCGATATCTGCCCCTACCTGTGATCTTTGATTCTATCGAAGTGAAGAACATGGTGGAAGCTGATCGACATATCGGTAGAATTGTAGAGCTTGGCCGGCAAGCGAATATCGCAATTTTTACGGTGGGCACAGTGAAGGAAGATGCACTTTTGTTCAAACTTGGTTACTTCAGTGAAGAGGAGCAGCAACTGCTGATACATACAGGAGCAGGTGATATTTGCTCACGTTTCTTTGATAATGAGGGGAAGCTAATCAGTGAAGAGATCAATAGCAGAACTGTAGGTATCGACCTGTCTGAGCTGAAAAATAAGGAGAAAGCTATTCTTGTTGCAGGTGGTCAACGCAAAATTGAAGCGATTCATGCTGCACTCCAAGGCCAATATGCAAACATTCTAGTTACGGATCAATACACAGCCCAAGCTTTGCTTCGTCTCTAATCGAAAGAGTGACAACATCTGCCATGTGCTCATGGCGGATGTTTTGCTGTGTAGAGCGAAAGCTAAGATGTGCAGTAATTGGGTAAGTACAAGTATTAGTTGTAATTAAGTAGAGCTTCATTCGCACAATGTGAACAAAAGTTCAGTTTGATTATTACATATGTTCATGTTAGTGTAGGATATAGAATACATCGTTTATATAAAGGGAGAGATATGAATGACTACACCACAATTAGCTAAAATGATCGACCACACTTTGCTTCGTGCAGACGCTACGCAGAGCGAGATGGTTAAACTGACAGAAGAAGCAAAACAATATCAATTTGCATCCGTATGTGTGAATCCAAGTTGGGTTGCTTATGCTGCTGAACAATTAAAAGGTACAGGCGTTGATATCTGTACTGTTATTGGTTTCCCTCTGGGAGCCTCTACTTCTGAAACAAAAGCATTCGAAACGACAGATGCCATTGCCAAAGGTGCAACAGAAGTTGATATGGTCATTAATATTAGCGCATTGAAAGACGGCAAAGACGATTACGTTGAGCAAGATATTCGTGCAGTGGTTGAAGCGGCCGCAGGTAAAGCTTTGGTCAAAGTCATTATCGAAACTTGCCTGTTGACTGATGATGAAAAAGTACGTGCGTGTGAAGCAGCTGTAAGAGCTGGAGCTGACTTCGTCAAAACATCAACTGGATTCTCTACTGGAGGAGCAACGCCTGAGGATATCGCTTTGATGCGTCGTACAGTAGGCTCAGATGTAGGTGTGAAAGCGTCCGGTGGCGTTCGTAGCCTCGAAGACATGCAAAAAATGATCGAAGCAGGCGCAACACGAATTGGCGCAAGTTCTGGTGTTAAAATCATGCAAGGCGGACAATCTACATCTTCGTATTAATCAGAACGATATCTCATTTAGATGTATGTTAAATCTTTATTAAAGTTTAACGAAATGATGTAAACGAACTGAGCTTGTCTTGAATGCCCGCATAATCGAATCAATTTCATAATACCTATAGCTGCTTCAATCAAGGCTAGATATAGATCAAAACGGTTCACTTTGTCTATATCTAGTTTCAGAAATCCATTGTTAATGAGTTATGAAATTGTTCAATCGTTGTTTTTGCAAGTTTATGCGGGTTAGACGGACAGGATACATTAAATACAGCAGTTTGTAGTGATATATTGAAAGCGCTTCATTCGTTTTTCGGGAAATTTATTTCATTTTCATTACAATCCATGAACAGAAACCTTTGAGCTGATTGAACAACTGGCTTAACTACCTTCAAAGGAGAGATTACATGAAATTTCTAATCGCCATACTCGGCTTACTTGTTGTTTTTGGGCTGGCTTATATCGCCAGCAACGGGAAAAAACAGATTCGATACCGACCGCTTGCGGTAATGATTGTTTTACAGATTATACTGGCATATTTCTTGCTCAATACAGCGGCGGGTACGTTTCTCGTTGGCAAATTCTCGACTGCATTTAAGGCATTGCTGGATTATGCGAATGAGGGGATTGCATTTGTATTCGGTGATTTAGTAACCATTGGAGCAGATGGTGGATCTGGTCCGTTCTTCCTCACCGTGCTGATGCCGATTGTGGTCATCTCTGCCTTGATTGGGATATTACAGTATATCCGAATCTTGCCTTTTGTTATAAAATATATTGGTCTGGTATTAAGCAAAATCAACGGAATGGGCAAACTGGAATCATATAACGCGGTTGCTTCGGCTATTCTAGGGCAATCTGAAGTGTTCATATCCGTAAAAAAACAAATTGGGTTACTGCCAAAACATCGGCTGTATACCTTATGTGCCTCAGCGATGTCCACGGTATCGATGTCCATTGTCGGTGCCTATATGACGATGATTGATCCGAAATATGTAGTGACGGCATTAGTGCTCAATCTATTTGGCGGTTTTATCATTGCTTCTATTGTGAACCCTTATCAGGTTACACCGGAAGAAGATATATTGGAGGTTCAGGAAGAGGAGAAGCAATCGTTCTTCGAAATGCTAGGTGAGTACATTCTAGATGGATTCAAAGTAGCCATAGTGGTTGCTGCGATGCTCATCGGTTTTGTCGCGTTAATCGCCTTAATTAATGGTATTTTCAGTGCGGTGCTCGGTATTTCATTCCAGGAACTGCTCGGTTATGTGTTTGCACCCTTTGCCTTTATTATGGGGATCCCATGGAAAGAGGCGATTCAAGCGGGAAGTATTATGGCAACGAAAATGGTATCCAATGAATTCGTCGCAATGCTAAGTCTTAGTGGTCAGACAGCATTGTCGGAGAGAACTACCGGAATCGTATCTGTATTCCTCGTATCGTTCGCCAATTTCTCTTCCATCGGTATTATTGCTGGTGCGGTTAAAGGACTTCATGAGAAACAAGGTAATGTGGTGGCCCGCTTCGGTCTGAAGCTGCTTTATGGTGCATCGCTTGTCAGCGTGCTGTCGGCGATCATCACTGGACTTTACTTGTAAGCTGGATTATTGGAAGGAGTGCTTCATTTATGTCAACATTCAAAAGAGTACATCTAATCGTTATGGATTCTGTAGGAATCGGCGAAGCGCCGGATGCAGCAGATTTTGATGATTTTGATGTAGATACGTTCGGTCACATTGCACGTGAACGCGGAGGTCTGAAGATGCCACATATGGCGAGTCTTGGACTGTCTAATATTAAAGAAATCGAGGGTATTCCTGTAGCGGCTGCGCCTAAAGCGTATTACACCAAAATGCAGGAAGCATCCAAAGGTAAAGATACCATGACAGGTCACTGGGAGATCATGGGCTTGTATATCGATACACCTTTCCGTGTGTTTGAAAATGGGTTCCCGGATGAGCTAATTCAGCGAATTGAAGAAAAAACAGGTCGTAAAGTGATTGGTAACAAACCTGCGAGCGGCACGGAAATTCTGGATGAATTAGGTGCTGAGCATGTTGAAACGGGCGCACTGATCGTATATACGTCGGCTGACTCGGTACTGCAAATTGCAGCGCACGAAGATGTCGTTCCTTTGAAGGAACTGTATGAGATTTGTGAGTTCTGCCGTGAAATTACGCTTGAAGATCCTTACATGCTGGGTCGTATTATTGCACGTCCTTTCGTGGGTGAAGCGGGTGACTGGAAACGGACAGCGAACCGTCATGACTACGCGCTCAAACCATTTGGTCGTACCGTAATGAATGAACTTCAAGATGGTGGATTTGATGTTATCGCTCTTGGTAAAATCGCAGATATCTATGATGGTGAAGGTGTAACCAAATCTGTTCGTACCGTTTCCAATATGGATGGAATGGACAAGTTGTCCGAAACGATGGACGAGGAGTTCACTGGACTTAGCTTCCTAAACCTCGTTGATTTTGATGCCTTGTATGGTCACCGTCGTGATCCACAAGGGTATGCACAAGCCCTTGAAGATTATGATGCACGCCTGCCAGAAATTTTTGCGAAAATGACAAACGATGATCTGCTGCTGATTACAGCCGACCATGGTAACGATCCAACATACCGTGGTACAGACCACACACGTGAATATGTACCATTGCTGGCATACTCCCCGCGTTTCAGTGAGGGGAAACAGCTTGACCTACGCAGTACCTTTGCTGATCTTGGTGCGACCGTAGCGGAGAACTTTGGTGTGAAAATGCCGGAGTATGGTACAAGCTTCTTGAAAGATCTGAAGTAAGTACGTAAAGGTTGAACTTAACGGATCTAAGAAATGACTCTAACTTGATCGAGAATTCGACAAACGTATGACTTTGAAATGCAAACCATGGTCAGGGATCGGGGGAAACTACAGTTACTTCGGTTCCTCGTCCATTATATAGACGAACGTATTAACATATTGGAGGAGATTATTCTATGAGTACACATATTGGAGCAAAACCTGGAGATATTGCTGAAACGATTCTTTTGCCAGGAGATCCGTTGCGCGCAAAATACATTGCTGACACATATCTTGAAGACGTTGTGTGTTACAACGAGGTTCGCGGTATGCTCGGCTTCACAGGTACATATCAAGGGCACCGCATTTCGGTGCAAGGTTCAGGGATGGGGATTCCGTCCTTTGCTATCTATGCAAATGAATTGATTAGTGAATATGGTGTGAAAAACTTGATTCGTGTAGGAACTTGCGGCGGAATGCAGGAGCATGTACGTGTACGTGACGTTATCCTTGCACAAGCAGCATGCACAGATTCAAGTATGAATAAACACGTATTCGGTGGATATGACTTCTCACCAATTGCTACATTCTCATTGCTCAAAGAAGCATATGACCGTGCTACAGCTAAAGGGATGAAGATTCACGTCGGTAACGTCTTCAGTTCCGATTCTTTCTATCGCGACGACCGTTCCGTAACAGAGAAATTGATGAAACATGGCGTGCTTGGCGTAGAAATGGAAACAACAGCATTGTACACCATTGCTGCCAAGTTCGGTGTTAACGCACTTACAATCCTAACTGTAAGCGACCACTTGCTCACAGGCGAAGAAACCTCAGCAGAAGAGCGCCAAAAAACGTTCAATGACATGATGGTTGTTGCTCTGGACACAGCAATTACTTTGTAAAAGAACAATCCATTGTCAGTACGCATACCGCACAAAGGTTTACTGCACCAATAATAATTTGATTTTATCGAAACTTTTGTTTGGAGCAGGGAGTGGAGGCAATGGAATCGATTCTGAAGAAGCGGAGCGTTCGCCTTTGTCTTCACATTTCAACCTCATATGAGGTGATTCAGAGAAATGTAAAGACAACAGCGATCGAAAGAACGATCCATTGCCGGAACGGACTCCGCACTAAGTGTTCTGTAAAATCAACATACACAAGGAGAGAGCATCATGAGAATGGTAGACATTATCGCCAAGAAACGTGACGGAAAAGAATTAACAACAGAAGAGATTGATTTCGTCGTTCAAGGATACACACAAGGAGAGATTCCAGACTATCAAGTTAGCGCATGGGCGATGGCTGTATTTTTCAAAGATATGACGGACAAAGAGCGTGCAGATCTGACGATGTCGATGGTGAATTCGGGTGAAACGATTGACCTGTCTGCCATTGAAGGCATCAAAGTAGACAAGCACTCCACAGGTGGCGTCGGCGATACAACAACGCTTGTACTGGCGCCGCTCGTAGCCGCGCTTGATGTGCCCGTTGCCAAAATGTCCGGTCGTGGACTTGGTCACACAGGTGGAACAACAGATAAGCTCGAATCCGTTGCTGGTTTTCACGTGGAGCTTGAAAAAGAAGAGTTCATTCGACTCGTTAACGAACACAAGGTAGCGGTAATCGGACAAAGTGGTAACCTTACGCCTGCGGATAAGAAGCTATATGCTTTGCGTGACGTAACAGCTACTGTTAACTCCATTCCACTGATCGCCAGCTCCATTATGAGTAAGAAAATCGCTGCAGGTGCGGATGCGATCGTATTAGATGTGAAAACGGGTGCTGGTGCATTTATGAAAACAGCAGAAGATGCCAAAGAACTCGCACATGCGATGGTGAGCATTGGTAACAATGTTGGACGTAAAACGATGGCCGTGATCTCTGACATGTCCCAACCGTTGGGGCTGGCTATTGGTAATGCACTTGAAGTAAAAGAAGCGATTCTTACACTGCAAGGTAAAGGGCCTAAAGATCTGGAAGAGCTGTGTCTGGCACTTGGACGCCAAATGGTATTCCTCGCTGGCAAAGCAGACTCTCTTGAGCAAGCTGAAGAGAAATTGAAAGAAGTCATCCAGAACGGTAAAGCACTGGAGAAATTCAAACACTTCTTAGCCAATCAAGGCGGAGATGCTTCTGTCGTGGATCATCCAGATCGATTGCCACAAGCTCAATACCTTATTGAGGTGCCAGCAGATCAAGACGGTTTCGTATCAGGAATCGTTGCGGATGAGATTGGTACAGCTGCGATGCTGCTTGGTGCGGGCCGTGCAACCAAAGAGTCCGAGATCGATCTGGCTGTTGGTCTGATGTTGAACAAAAAAGTGGGTGACCCTGTCAAAGCAGGCGAATCACTCGTAACGATCCACGCTAATCGTGAAGATGTGGCGGATGTAATCGCGAAGATTAAAGAAAATATTACGATTGCAGATAAAGCGGATGCCCCAGTATTGGTGCATGATATCGTAACCGAATAGTTTAAAACTCAATCAGCCGAGTATGCGGTTGAGCATGCAACCCCCGAATCTATGGTTGACATAGGTACGGGGGTTGTTTTCTTTTACAGAACAAGAATACGTTTATCTTGTTTCCGCTATGTCATTTTTTATTTACGTAAACATCAGGATTTGAGATAATATTAGAGTTATATTTTACCTTTTAAGGAGGGAAGAAGTAGGCTAGATAACAAGATTCAAATGTTCCTGAGGTTTTAAATGTGTAGAGTTTCATGAAGTACATACGAGTAGGAGGAGTTTACGTTGTTTAGCAAATCTCAGCAAAAGCTTGTTAAAAGATCAAGTATTGTATTAAGTATCATGATTCTACTATTCGCATCAACAGTGCAATTCAAGGCTGAAGCAGCAAGTTCTAATTTTGCCCCAGGTGAACTGGAAGCGGGCGCAATCATGCAATGGGGTGGAACCGTGCTTCTGGCAGCTGCGGAGAATGCAACGAATATCGATCCTAGTATTATGGAGCAGGTGCATCACTTTGGACAACAGGCATGGCAAGATGCCGATGCAACGACGAAATCTGAGATTACGTCTTCCATTGACGGTTACAATGATTTATGGGGAACAAATAGAAAGTACAGTCTACAATGGTCATCGGATGCACAAATGTATCTGGTGAACAAATGGAATGAATATTTTGGTGCAGGTGCGCGGATTAATGATGCCAACCATACAATAGAAAAGGTAGCTACAATTAATTCAATTATTGTCCCTTCTACAGTAAAAACTACAAACCGGCCAGGAGAAACTAAATATGATCTTGGTACGTTTATGAGTGGCGTGATGCACTATGTATATAGTGTACATACAGATATGTACGGGAAGATACAGTTAAGCACATATCCTCATCGGACGATTTGGCCAAGCACTCTCACAACACAGCAATTTCCCAATGCATTTGCAGCTTATAGATCAGCAGTCAAAGAATTAGATATGACATCGACTTACCAGACAGTCATGCCTATTTTCGTAGATAACAGCACAGAGCAGAGCATTCAGTATAATCCTTTAGCTGTACCTAGCAACTTCCCAACGAGAATAACGATTCCAGCTCTGAAAGGAATTGTGAATGGTCAAGGTATAATTACAACACTCGAGAAACCGAACATTGGTCGAGTGGGCAATAGTCTCACTGGAGAGATCGCCATTAGTTACCCTACATACATTGGAGATACAGGTACGTTCACTGATGCGGATGCTGTAACTCGTATGCCTTCTGAAGCACCGGTTGACAATGGTGGGAGCGGTAACGGTGATGGAAGCTCGAATGACACACTCTCTTACTCTCCACTAGATCTGTTTGTATACAAAGCCATGCTGCAATTTATCCAAGAATATCGGGATAATCAATCCAATAGTTTGGATCAGCTTTTGGAGTATATGAAGTTAAACGATTCTGGAAAGCCTGCCAACACGCAAGCCTGGAATGGTTGGTTGAATAGCTTCTCCCAATAAAGATGTACAGTGCAATAATTGTGTACAGAAGAAAACACACTATTAACGTATAGTGTGTTTTTTGCATTTCATATTTACCGTTGCACATTCCGTTCAAAGCTGAAAGGAACGCTCCGTTAGTTGTCATTCCGTTTCTCATACGCCAACACCGAATCTGCACTTGTGTAAATGTATGGAGTGGATGGCTCGGATACAGGGGTAACCTGTGTAGCCCGTATCTCAATGGTGTCTTTGCCATCTACTTGGGCAGAACCAATTGTGCCGTTAATCTGCACCCAACTATCCGTTGGGAAGGTATTTGCGTTTTCAATATGAATCATTACGCCAAATGGCGCAGCATCCGCTGGACAGCACATGACAAGAAATCGTCCTAATGCAAAATGAGATTCATGCTCCATACTTTTGTCACGATATACGAATCCTGTTAACGATATTTCTTTACCTGCGAATTGGCGCTGAAACATGTCGATCGTACCAAGCGTTTCGGAGAAAACCTCAGGATAGACCTGGATAACCGGCTCTACATATAATTTCTCGGCTAAGTCGGCAAATTCTCTACTATACTCATCTGGAGGAATAAATTGTACGTCAGCTGTGGATGCCGTCGTAACCGTTGGCTGTTGTTGGCTAAGATCCTGCACGTTTAGTTTTGCTGTGGAATCAGGCAAAGGCTCCTTTCGCCGAATCTCCGGAGGCGCATAGGTGAGCGACATTCCCTTCTGGCTCGCCATAGAGCTACCCAAAGCCTGATCTGGCAGTAGGAAGCCAAATATCAAGGGAAGGGCAATTAAGCCGTACAGGGCCGAACTACGGACAAAGCCCGCAGGCGGTGGGTGTTCACAGTCGCAATGCACCTCACTTCTACTGAAAAGACCATGCCACGCCATTATGATGGCAATAAATAAAAAGGGAATCGGACAGCATAACAACAGCTTCTGCATTGTAGGCGCCAAGTAATAATGAAGAGAATCACTTGAATTCAGGTGGAAAATATAGAAAGCAATTCCCCCCATCCAGCTTGCACGAATCAGACTGTGCCATTGAATGTTATTTGGCTTCGAGAACATTTTTCTCGTCATCGTATGACCTGGATTGTACATCTCGTCGTCACCTCTTTTATTGATGGATCCTATTCATACAATTAGGTTCATGCCAGCATATTAATCAACCATGACCCGGCAAATACAAGTGTAATGATGGCTAAACTTAGTCCAATTACGAAACGAGTTCGGAAGGTTGAGAGCAACATTAATGTACTTTTGAAATCAAGCATTGGGCCGAGTACAAGGAAGGAAACTAATGAACCTAGTGCGAACGTATGCGAGAACGCTGAAGCTACAAAAGCATCTGATGTCGAGCACAAGGATAGTACATAGGCAAAACCCATCATGAAAACATAGGAAGCCACAGGACCGTTACCAAGGGAGATCAGATCACTTCGGCTAATAAAAGTCTGGATACAGGCGGTAATCAAGGCACCAATCACCAAATACTTGCTCATATCCACGAATTCGTCTCCAGCATGAATGAAGAAGCTCCGCCAATTTTTAACATGATTGTGTTCATGAGAATGGTCATGTGTATGTGGTTGAGCCATCTTAAAACCAGGATGTGTCTTCACTTCGGTAATGGTTGTTTTTGGTGTACGGAGAGGGTTACGACGAGCGAACACATACACTAGACCACCCACGGAAGCTGCCACAGCAAATGCAAGCCCCATACGTGCAATCGTGATCTCAGGATGAGAGGGAAATGCAAGCAAGGTAGCTGTAAATACAATGGGATTCACCACGGGTCCACTCAGAATAAAGGTAACCGCAATGTAAGCTGGCATGCCTTTATGCATTAGTCGCCGCACGACGGGGATCATACCGCACTCACAGATCGGAAAGACAATACCTAATAGTCCAGCAACGAGCACTCCGCCAATGGGGTTTTTGGGTGTGAGCCTGCGTACCATTTCTTCAGAAACAAACCATTGCATTAGCGATGACAGGAGTACCCCCATTAGTAGAAAAGGGGCAGCCTCTAAGAAAATACTGACGAAAACGGTTTTCATATTTTGCATAGTTTCGCTATTCCAAGCAGCTCTGAGATCAGGAGCCATCGTAATTAGTACAGGAACTAGAAAGGCACAAGGGATAAGGAACGTTAAGAGCTTCATATTGGCTGCCATCTTCATCAGTAACAGACCTCCACAACTGAGACTTTGCTAGAATATATGCTTGTACGTGCAGGGACATACATCATTTGTGAGCCCTAATCAACAAATTTACGATTAATGACCGTTAGATTGCCATAGTGTTGACAAGCTATACACAAATACGATATATTGCTTTATGTTGTTAATCGTAATAATTACGATTAAGTTGAATTAAAGTACACTAGACTAATTAAAAGGTTTACGTGTGCGTAGTAAAAGACCCATTAGATTGGAGGAAGCAGAGATGTCGGAACAACAAATAAAAGAAAAGGTGCCCGTAACCGTCCTAAGCGGATATTTGGGCGCAGGCAAAACAACGTTGCTCAATCACGTACTGCATAATCGAGAGGGTATGCGTGTGGCGGTCATTGTAAACGATCTTAGTGAGGTTAACATTGATGCTGGGTTAATTCGGGATGGCGGAGGGTTATCCCGTATAGACGAGAAGCTCGTAGAGATGTCTAATGGCTGCATCTGCTGCACATTGCGGGAGGATCTGCTAAAAGAGGTAGAACGACTTGCACTGGATGGTTCATTTGACTACATATTGATCGAATCCACGGGCATAGGCGAGCCTGTACCTGTTGCCCAGACGTTTACGTATATCGATGAGGAGCTTGGTATAGATCTCACGCAATTTACTCGTCTGGATACGATGGTAACGGTTGTGGATGCAGCTCAGTTCTGGCGTGACTTTTACTCAAAGGAAACGCTGAAGGATCGTGGACAGGAAGCAGGCGAGGACGACGTTCACGGAATCGTACATCTACTGACGGATCAGGTTGAATTCTGTGATGTCCTTATTCTCAACAAATGCGATTTAGCGACAGAAGAAGAACTGTCTAAGCTTGAAAAAGCACTGCATGCGATGCAACCGGAAGCCAAATTGATCCGCACGACACAAGGTCAGATTGATCCGCATGAAATATTGAACACAGGCCGATTTGATTTTGAAAAAGCAAGTCAGTCTGCCGGTTGGATTCGTGAACTGATGAAAGAAGAACATACTCCCGAGACAGAGGAATACGGCATTCATTCTTTTGTATATCACCGTAAACGTCCTTTTCACCCAGAACGCTTACTTCATTGGATTGCCAAGTGGCCAAATACGATAGTGCGTTCCAAAGGCTTGATGTGGCTGGCTACGCGAAACCATATGGCAATCTCTTTCAGTCATGCCGGCACATCGAAGCAGCTCTCGCCAGCAGGTATATGGGTAGGTGCGATGAGTGAAGAGGAGCGGCAGTTACATTTTGGCGACACGTTGCCAGCTATTCCAGACTGGGATGATAAGTGGGGCGACAGAGTAACCAAACTTGTATTTATCGGCATTGATATGAACCGGGTAGAGATTGAGCGTACGCTCGACGAGACACTTCTAACCGAAGAAGAGATGCATATGAATTGGAGAGAGCTGAAAGATCCTTTTCCACAGTGGAGTAGAAGCTGAAGTCTTGACAAAAGAAAAGGCATAAGCTAGTATCATTAAATAGTAATAATTACGATTAGATAAGAGGAGGCAACAACCATGAGAGTCATTGTTACATTAGCCTGCACTGAGTGCGGAGATCGCAACTATACAACGACGAAGAATAAGCGTAACCATCCCGAGCGCCTTGAGATGAAGAAGTATTCACCACGTTTGAAGAAGATGACGATTCACCGAGAAACACGTTAATTTTTTTTGTCTTTTTTACATCGTAATAATTACGAAAAGAGGAAGAATCATGATACTATCCTCCATGCGTGATGTCGTGTTTGGATATGGTAAAGAACCTGTCATTGATCAACTGTCGTTAGATATTCATGTGGGAGAATTCGTAGGTATTACAGGCCCCAATGGTTCTGCGAAGACAACCATGCTGAAATTGCTGCTAGGGCTGCTTAAGCCCTGGAGCGGTTCGGTTCATATGAACATTCAGAATATCCGCGGTAAAAAGTTAGAGATCGGCTATGTGCCTCAACAGGTGGCATCATTCAATAGCGGTTTTCCCAGCACCGTGATTGAATTGGTACGATCAGGATGTTATCGCAAGCTTGGGCTATTTCGTAGATTTACTGCCGAACAGGAAGCAATTGTTGAGCGCAGTCTTCGTGAAGTGGGCATGTGGGAATACAGGAATACGCGAGTAGGCGAACTGTCCGGGGGACAGAAGCAGCGTATCTGTATTGCACGAGCTCTGGCAGGACAGCCGCAAGTTCTTGTATTAGATGAACCGACAACGGGGATGGATCGACGCAGTCGGGAAGGCTTCTATGACTTGATGCGCCACTACGCAGATGTTCATGGCCTGACCATCATAATGGTTACACATGGCCTGGAAGAGATGGGCAACCGATTAGATCGAACGATTACGTTGGAGCGCCAAGAAAGTGAGGAATGGCAGTGTTTGAGTACGAATTCATGCAGCGTGCCTTTTGGGCAGGTGGATTAATAGGCATCATTGCTCCCATCTTGGGGGTCTACCTCATGCTTCGAAGACAGGTGCTAATGGCTGATACATTATCCCATGTGTCGCTAGCGGGCGTGGCGCTTGGTTCGGTTATGAATCTGAATCTAGTTATCAGTGGCTTCGCCGTTGCGGTCATTGGTGCATTGCTGGTTGAACAATTGCGGAGAAGTTATCGAACTTATAGTGAGGTTCCTGTCGCCATTATTATGACATCAGGACTTGCACTTGCCGTTGTACTTATGAGTTTGCAAACGAATCTGTCCAAAACCTTCAGTTCCTATCTGTTCGGTTCAATTGTTGCTGTCAGTAATATTCAGCTACTGATGATGGTCGTGGTATGTGTTATTGGTTTAGCCTTTTTCATTGTTCTTCGAAGACCACTATACAATTTAACGTTTGATGAAGAGACGGCCTCTATCGGTGGCGTTCAGGTTAAAGGGTTATCGTTCGCATTTGCCGTTCTGACAGGAATGACAGTTGCAGCAGCTATGCCTATTGTTGGTGTGTTGCTCGTATCTGCACTCATTGTGCTGCCAGCAGCACTCGCACTAAGAGTATCACGCAGTTTTGCTACAGCGATTGTTATTGCTGTGGTCACAGGACTTATCGGAATTTTTAGCGGTTTGACAACTTCTTATCATTTGAACACACCACCGGGAGGTACGATTGCACTAATCCTGTTGGTACTTCTATTGACTGGAATATCAGCGCAAAAGCTGGTTTCACTATATAACCGTAAACGTCACCGCGTAGCAAAAACACAACAAAGAGCAATACTATCTATCCATTCAAAGGAGAATATATAAAATGAAATTCAGCAAAACAGCAGCATTTGGACTTTTTTTCAGCCTCGCACTCGTTGTGGCAGGTTGTGGGCAGACGAAATCAGCTTCGGAGACAGATCCTTCTACAGCTAGTACTCCAGCAGCAACGGAAAGTAAATTAAACGTACAAGTAAGCTTCTATCCGATGTATGAATTCACCAAAAATGTCGCAGGCGACCTAGCAGATGTACATACACTTGTTCCAGCTGGTATGGAGCCTCATGATTGGGAGCCAACACCTCAAGACATGGCTAGCATTGAGAAAGCAGATGTGCTTGTATACAATGGAGCTGGAATGGAGTCTTGGATTGATCAGGTTAAGGACAGTTTGAGTAATGACAAACTAGTTCAAGTCGAAGCAAGCAAAGGCATCAACCTGCTTGAAGGCGGAGAGCACGACCACAATCATGGTAGTGAAGGCACGGCAGAAGAGCATAACCACGATCATGACCATGCAGACGAAGCTTCTACGGAGGAGCATGACCACGATCATGATCATGCGAATGAGGGGACAACAGAAGAGCATGATCACAATCACGACCATGCTGATACAGCTACTACAGAAGAACATGATCATGACCATGACCATGGAGACGAAACAGCTACTGAGGAGCATGCTCATAGCCACAGTCATGATCACGGTGGACTTGATCCACACGTATGGTTGTCACCGGCATTAGCGATACAAGAAGTACGTAATATCGAAGCGGGCTTAACAGAAGCTGCGCCAGAGCACGCTGAACAATTCAAACAAAATGCGGATGCGTACGTAGCTAAACTAGAAGCATTGGATACCGATTTCAAGGCAGCTGTCACAGATAGCAAGCGAAAAGACTTTATTACGCAGCATGCTGCTTTTGGATATCTTGCACAGGAGTATGGATTGCAGCAAGTACCTATCGCAGGCTTGTCTCCTGAACAGGAACCATCCGCAGCACAGATGGCATCCGTAATCGATTTTGCAAAGGAACATCAGGTAAAAACGATTTTCTTCGAAACGCTCGTTTCTTCTAAAGTATCTGAGACAATTGCAAATGAAGTGGGAGCGAAGACGGCTGTCTTGAACCCAATTGAAGGATTGACCGAGGAAGAGATTTCAGCAGGAATGGATTACATTAGCGTAATGAGACAGAACTTAGAAGCCTTGAAGCTCGCGCTAAACGAATAAACATCGGATTTGATGCACGTTAATGAAAGAGGTACAATAATACAATAAGCTGAGGAAGGCACGTGATGTCATTCCTTTGCCGACTGGCGAAGCAGAGAGCACAGGGATGTGCTCTCTTCGTTGTCTAAGGCAACCGGATATGAAGCGGGAGTAGGGGGAACCTTTTATGAGTATTGATCCAGAACTAGATGTAACAGAAGCAAGTCTACACCACGATATAAGCGGATCTGATTCCACAGTGACCAGCATGCACGCCACAACTCAGGCGAGTGCAGATCAAGAAGAGCTTCTGAGTGACCAGCCTGCTCACCTATGGCGAAGACGTAAGTTAGAATTAATGTCTTGGACAGAGCGGGATAAACAGACGGTAATTCCAAAAAGGACGACCCTGTGGAATGGGGTAGAGGTCGATGTCGAGCTTGGTGAGGCACTTACTCTGCTTCAGCATGCAGGGATTGCTACAGAGTTTTCTTGTGCAGGTGTAAGTCCTTTGGATGAACCTATCGATCACTCCCTCTATGCGTATGTTACACTAGTGAAAAGTGAAACAGCAGATCGATTCGTCCAATACGCGATACAGAATATGCGTCATAGACTTCTGGTTACATTGGAGACAGGCAGTGGGCGTTATGATCTATCTTCCTTTTTCATAGGACACAATCGCAGCTTCTGTTGGTGGATGCAGCAATGTGCCGCTCATTTTATGAAAGGAAACGATTAACTCTTCTATAACGTAATATACGGAGAAGTCTAACTATTGATCATTTTTCTGTGGCAAGGGAGGTGAGACGGTACTTGAATAAATGGCTCAAAACAATCTTGTTTCTAATCGTCTCTGTGTTTCTGACACGATTTATTCCATTCTCATCTTTATTTCGAAACCTCGATACGATGATTCACGAGTTCGGTCATGCGGTGGCGACGTTATTGTTATCGGGCAAAGTATTACGGATTGAACTGTACGCGGATCATAGCGGAGTCACCTATTCCACCATGCTCACGCCAGGGCGGTCCATTATTGTGTCCTTAGCAGGCTATATCTCTGCATCATTGTTCGCCTGGTTGTTGTTTTATCTATATCGGAAAGGACGACACATGTGGGGTCTGGGCATTATTACAGCAATAGCCCTTGTATCCCTGCTGCTCTATGTAAGAGGAGAGTTTGGCATGTTGTGGCTTACCGGTTTTATTGCCTTAAACGTGGTCATTATGATCTTTGGTGCCAAAATCGTGAAGTTCTACTACCTATTCCTCGCATTCCTAACCTTAGAAGAGTCTGTCTTGACTGCAATGTATGTAGGATTACTATCCTGGACACAGCCTTCTAGAGCAGGTGATGCAGCTAATCTGGCACAGCAAACGTTCATGCCTGCGATGTTCTGGGGAACATTATTCGCCTTGTTTGCACTCTGGTGTGCCAAAGGCGCATTAGCGTTATTTTTCCGGAAAGAAAGTAATAGTGGCCGAACATCGCGTTCTCGTGGTTTAAGTAAGTAAATGCTGGACAAAATGAAAGGGGCTCCCGTTTTCTGGGAAGTCCCTTTTTGCGTTACATCCATAGTTAGTCCCCTATGTTATCCCACAAGACATAAAAATAATAAATCTCTTCTAGGAGTGACTGATCATCTTGCGCAGCAACGCCACCCTTGATTCTAGCGAGCGTACCTAAAATATCATAAATGGTTTCACGCTCGACGCTGAACTGGATGCGGTTTACAATGTGATCCCACGCGTTCATGGCATAATCTGCTTCAGACTTGGCTTCACGCCATTGCTTGTTCTGCACTTGCTTCTCTAGTGACTGTATCGACTCTAATAAACGATCCTCCGTACCGAAAGGCCTTTTAAGAAATGATCCAGATGCGAGAATAGCACAGAACAAAATAATTAAGGTAATTGGAACAATGTATAGCAACCAGAATCGTGTTTTCATTCAAGCCCTCCTGCATCGGTATGAACGGAGCGTTCTGTTCGTAAAGTTTGAAATAGAGCGGGAAAGAGGTTGTCTTAGAAAGGGCCTTCGTAATCTCCCATATCTGTTTTCTCGGAGAAATGATCGTGGAAGAGATCGATGTAGAGTTTGTCGTTCGGCAAAATCGCGGCAAATGCAATGTCCTGAATCGTCAGCTTTTCCCGTTTTAATTGCTCAGTTAACCAGTTTATATCTTTGTGACGTTCCTCCAGGTTTTGTTTAATTAGAACGCCGTCAATGATTAATTCGGTCATCAACCGGCTTTTTGGTGGGTGCAGATTCATATCTTTTGCTGTCAGTGGTTGATGTTCAGGTTGGAGTACAACCGAGATACTCCCATCTGGCTCCAAGATCGCGTAGCTAAGAGTGGTAATATCGAATACATCCTTCTGCCGAAGCATCATGGTCAATTCATCGAACTTAACCCTCATTTTTTTCAGGTTTTGTTCAAGGATTTTGCCATCCTGTATGACCAAAGTGGGATCAGAGTCCAGCAATTTCGTAATGGTACGATTCTTTAGTGTTATATATTGAAAGATGATAGTGACAATCGTGAATATGGTTAGTGCCACAAAATGAATCCATGCCTTCGACGATAAATCTGTCGCAAACGTTCCTGCAATGGAACCAATCGTAATGCCGTTAATGTAATCAAAGTAGGTTAAATTGCCCATCTGCTGCTTACCTAAAACTCTGGTATAGATCATCAGCGTCAGAAATGCAATTATGGAACGTACTGCAACGACCCATGTTTCTTCCATCATGTCGTGTTCACCAGCCTTCACTTCATCCAATAATCAGCAGATTTGAATGTCCTACAGGTTCGTAGAGAAGTGTCATAGCTTTAGCACTTTTCTTAGAACTATAACAAGTTTTTCCTACGTTATTGGATATTATTCGAAATGAGGAAGTGCAGGAACGAAGCATGAAAAATCCGAAGTGGGATGAGCACCCAACTTCGGATTATATGAAGAAAGAATTATTAAATTAGCCTGTTTACCACCACCGAGATGAGTAGAAGAGGCCTACACGCCAGCATAAGCCATAAATCCGCCATCCACCGGAATAACGGTGCCCGTGACGAAGCCAGACTGACGTTCATCCGCGAGCCACATCAATGTGCCAAGTAGATCCTCCGGTTTGCCGAAACGACGCATTGGTGTATGTGCAATAATTTTGCTAGAACGTTCGGTAGGTGAGCCATCGGGCTGCAATAACAAATTACGGTTCTGTTCTGTGAGGAAGAATCCTGGTGCAATCGCATTTACGCGTATTCCAGATTCAGCTAGGTGCACAGCGAGCCATTGTGTGAAGTTGTTAATCGCTGCCTTAGCTGCACTATACGCTGGAACTTTGGTCATAGGAGAAGGGGCACTCATCGATGAAATGTTAATGACGGTTGCCGGGGCATCCCGTTCCACCATCTGTCTTGCAAAAATCTGTGTAGGAATAAGAGAGCCGACAAAATTGAGATCCATGACCTGACGGAAACCCTCTACACTGACGTCAAAAAAAGTCGTAACATCGGCTTGGTCTAGATCTTCAAGTTTGAAAATCTCGTTCGTTGTATTGGCACTGGCGTTATTGCCACCAGCACCGTTAATCAGAATGTCACAGGGACCCAGCTGTTCAAGCACTGCCGCGGCAGCGACCTGCACACTATCTGCCTGAGTAACATCACAAGACACTGCAATCGCAGTACCTCCAGCAGCTTCGATCGAAGCGACGACGGCTTCTCCCTTAGATACAGTACGATTAAGTATAGCTACTTTGGCGCCATGGCGAGCAAGCTCTTCAGCCATTGAACGACACAACACACCAGCGCCTCCTGTTATGACAGCGACTTTCCCCTCCAATCGAGAGGTTCGCTTACCGATGAAGTCACTCATATTTTTGCCCTCCTCTGTAGAGAATCCCACACGCCCCAAAGGTACATAATGCCCATCGCACGGTCATAGAGTCCGTATCCCGGTCTGCATTGCTCACCCCATAAATGACGTCCATGATCTGGTCTGGCATACCCTTCATACCCAATATCATGATAGGCCTCGACGATACCTGCGATATCGACATTGCCGTCTTGACTACGGTGAGAGGTCTCAATGAAGTCCCCATTGTCATAGACCCTAACATTACGAATATGGGCAAAAGGAATACGATTCTTGAATTCATGGATCATTCCGATGATGTCATTATCTAGATTAGCTCCAAGCGAACCACTGCATAAAGTCACACAGTTACTTGGGCTATCATATAGTTCAAGATATTTTCTTACATTATCCTGATTAATTATAATCTTAGGCAGACCAAAGATTGGCCAAGGTGGATCATCCGGGTGAATAGCCATTTTTATGCCTAATTGTTCAGCGGTGGGGATGATCTCCTGCAAGAAATAACGAGCATTTTCCCACATATCATCTTCTGTTACATCTTTATAGGCTTCAAAAAGTCCTGTTAAATACTGTAAGCGTTCAGGTTCCCAGCCTGGCATTGTTAATGAAGAATTCTCTGTAATGTTACGAACGAGCTCCAACGGCTCGATATTAGCGATCCTGCTATTCTCGTAGAAGAGGGCAGTGGAGCCGTCCTCCAATTCCTTATGAAGATCCGTACGTAGCCAGTCAAAGATGGGCATGAAATTATAACAAATCACCTTAACACCGACTTGAGCTAGCTTTTCCATCGTTTTTTTATAATTGGTAATGTATTGATCACGACTTGGTAGACCTAATTTGATATCTTCATGCACGTTAACACTTTCGACCACGTCCAAATGTAATCCAGCTTGATCTGCAGCAGCTTTTACTGCCAAAATTTTGTCCATCGGCCACTCATCACCTGCTGGCACATCATGCAATGCCCACACAATGCCTTCAACACCCGGAATTTGCCGGATGTGATCCAACGATACCGTATCATTGCCTTCGCCAAACCAGCGAAAAACCATTTTCATTACGTTCACCTCATCAAGTTTAGTAGGAAGCATGGTTGCATCATTACGCCAATGCTGTGCGAGCGATCGGGTTAGACCTGATACAACATGCTGTAAAGCAGGTAAGGCGGTGTCACCTTAAATATGTACCTATTTTGAAGCCAGACGTGAAGCTGGAGTGGTGCGTTACCCAAAAATCAAATGCTTATGATCTTCAAGTTTGTTCTACTAACATACTACCATACAAGTATAATATTGTGGAAGCGCTTTATATTGATTTAGTATGATATTACATCGATTTTATTGTGATTTGCTTGAATTTCATTGCATTTTGTCGAAAGAAGTAGTAATATCATATAATAAGTTTAAACGTTTAAACCAACAGACTAATGAATAATGAATTATAGAGGTGAACCCATGGGACAACAAGCACTACATATTTTTCAGAATTGTATTCCTTTATTTCAGGTACTCAGTGATAACCATCGGCAATCGATCCTGCTCATGCTTAGTGAACGAGGCAAGATGACAGTGAATGAAATCACGGAACAATCCAGCTTGTCACGACCTGCCATTTCTCACCATTTGAAGTTACTGCTTGAAAAAGGGCTGATCTCGGTGGAGCAGAAGGGTACACAACGTTATTACTCTGCATCGCTACAATCCTCGGTTGCAATGTTGAAAGAACTCGTTGCGGCTTTGGAAGAAGAGTGCATATAGGCATATGAAAGAGGTTCTTGAATAATCGAGGCGTAATAATCGATTTATAGAAATAAAATCCTTCAACTAAAGTCTAATTGGATTTTATGTGATCAATAGGTTCGTCAGTTTAAACGCTTCGTCATTCTAACTTTAAAGGAGCATGATAACATGAGTACCCTACAAGAAATCAGCAGTCATGAAGTTGAAGAGATTCTACAGCACCAGCATGAATTTTTCCGCTCAGGAGCAACACGCTCTGTAGATTATCGGATTGAACAACTAACTCGTCTGAAACAAGCGATCCAACAATATGAAAGCCAGCTTATTGAAGCACTCTACCAGGATCTAGGTAAAAGCGAGTTCGAATCTTATACCACCGAAGTTGGATTCATGTTAGACAGCATCACACACACGATAAAAAAAGTGAAGAAATGGGTCAAACCGGTCAAAGTAAAAACACAAATGGCCTTGATTGGCTCCAAAAGCTACATTATCCCTGAACCTTATGGCTCAGTACTGATTATTGGACCGTTTAATTATCCATTTCAGCTGTTAATCGAACCGTTAGTAGGTGCCATTGCAGCAGGCAACACAGCTGTGCTTAAAGCATCTGAGAACACACCAGCGGTATCCGCTGTCGTACATGAATTGATTGCTTCAGTGTTTGAAACTTCTTATGTACAAGTTGTAGAAGGGGCGAAGGACACCACCACAGCTCTTATTAATGCGGCATTTGACTATATCTTTTTTACAGGCAGTGTACCTGTAGGTAAGATTGTCATGGAGGCTGCGGCCAAAAACTTGGTTCCTGTTACGTTAGAGCTTGGAGGCAAAAGCCCAGTTATTGTAGATGAGCATGCAGATCTTAAGGTCGCAGCACAGCGCATTATGTGGGGAAAATTACTCAATACCGGTCAGACTTGTATAGCGCCGGATTACCTCCTAGTACATGAACGTGTGAAGGAACAATTGATCACAGAGATGAAGCAAGCGGTGGAGTCCTTCTATGGTTCTGATATCCAGCATAATCGCGATTATGGACGAATCGTAAATAACGCTCATTTCAAGCGGTTAACAACCATTATTGAGCGCGATCAAGCTCAGGTTATATATGGTGGACAGTCGGATGAAGATGATCGTTATATCGAGCCAACCCTCATTGATGTAAGTTCATGGGATGCAGCTAGCATGGAGGACGAGATTTTTGGGCCGATTTTGCCGATTATCACTTACAGACACATCGACGAAGCCATTGCGGGTATTCTCAAGCGCCCGAAACCATTGGCTCTGTACCTGTTCACGACAGACACTCAATTGCAAGACAAGGTCATGTCGGAAGTGTCCTTTGGTGGTGGATGTATTAATGATACCATTACACATGTCGCTAATCCTAGACTGCCATTCGGTGGGGTAGGAAACTCTGGCGTCGGCTCTTATCACGGAAAATTCAGCATTGAGACATTCTCACATTTCAAAAGTGTGCTTAAAAAGAGTACCAAGTTGAATCTTCCTATTCTGTATCCACCTTATGCGGGCAAGCTCAAAACCATTAAGCGGCTGTTAAAATAGTTACTTCTCATTCGCTTGCTCCAATCTGTATTGAGAAGGTGATACACCAGACCAGCGCTTAAATTGACGACTGAAATGAGCAATATCCTTGTAGCCCAGCATCGAGGAAATTTGCTGAATGGATCTTGTCGAATTAACCAGTAACAGCTTCGCTTCATGCAAAACCAATTCGGACAAAACAACGCGCGGCGATTGCCCAAACACTTGCTTGAATACCCGATTGCAATGAGAAGAGCTGATCCCCAATTCTGACGCAATATCATCGATGCCATAGTGCGTATCTGTTTCCCGACCTTGCTTGAATTGTTGACTAACCAAGCCTTGCAGTCGGTTTCGTATTTGATGAGCGAGCTCAATCTTCTCATAGCTGTCTGTAAATGACTGAGCTACTTCTTGTGAGACAGCTTCCCACAAATGACCGAATAGTTCAAATACAGCGGATTGAAGCTGCATACGTTGCACCATTGCACTGGGAGTAGGATGTGGGGCAGTGTTCATTAATTTACGAAGTACAGGCTCGATTTTCTGTGTTACTGGACTATCTGAACTGAACAAAACTTGTTTGATTCGTGCAAGCAGGGAAAGAAACAATTGGTCATCGATATCAAAATGCATGCAGAAATATGTAAAACCTTGATCATTACGACTTTGGCTGGAATGAATGCTACCTGGAGGAATCAGGAGTAATTCGCCAGCCTTTTGTTTGTAAATTTGACCGTTAACCGTCATCCATTGTTCGCCCTGTGTTACATAATTCAATTCGTATTGAGGATGCTCATGTGCCGGATAATCCCAATCTGCAGCAACACTGCGCAAATGGATCGCAAATAGATTGACGGTCGTCTGTACATCCGGGTAAAAGACTTCATGTACACTTTCTCCTAGAAGTGGAGGCAGATAGGTAGAAGACATATTAACTCTCCTTCAATGGTTAGAATAGTTGATTCAGAGGTTACCGTCCTTTTTGAGCATTTACTATAAGATAGAGAGTGAGGCTTTAAGAGTCATTGTAAGCGCTTTATTGTATTGTACTACATTAGCTCGATTTGGGTAAATATCCGATTGATTTGACCATGGTATCTAATTCCACGCCCATGATAGGATGGGGCTAATGAAAACGTATGCATACCATTTGAGAGGGGTCATGTTTCATGAGCGCATCCAAATCTATTTTTTATAATGCCCATCACTCACCCATTGGAGCTTTTGCTAGTTTCACTTTAGGTTATAAGGGAGCGAAGGGTGGACTCGGACTGGAGCTGGGAAAGCCAGCAGATCAGAATATTTATATTGGTGTTCAGTCTAAGGATGGCGAGACATATCAAGCACTTCCTTTTTATGAAGCGACAGAAGACGAGAGTGTCCGATATGACGTGGAGAAACTGGATAGTTCAGATGCAGCGCAGACAGCAGGATCACAGGAAGTTGCGGAATCTACAGCACATTCTGTGCGAGTACAGCAGCCGTTCATTTCGGCTTTTCGAGATGAAGAGATCACTCGTAAGTTCACTTCCGGAACAGATACATGGACAGCAGGAGATCTTACATTCCGCATATACTCACCGGTACGTCCTGTGCCAGAGCCGCTGAAGGGTGAGCGTGAAGCATTAATGGATGCGCTTGTGCCTGCGGTACTGGTTGAGATGACGATTGATAATACGCAGGGACAACAGGCACGCAAAGCGTATTTTGGATATCAAGGCAATGATCCTTATTCAGCAATGAGAATGATTGGTGGCCCAGAAGGCGGCTCTTTAACAGGTGTAGGTCAAGGACGCTTAACCGCGATCATGTCTAAAGATGATGGATTGTGGCCCGCTTTAGGTTTCACATTAGAGAAAATTCTTCAAGAGAAACATGTTGAAAATCTTGCGTTTGGCTTGGGTGGTACGGCTGCATTGTTAATGGAGGTTCCGGCAGGCGAGACACGTACATACCGTTTTGCAGTCTGCTTCTATCGCGGAGGCATTGCTACTTCTGGAATAGATACAACTTATTGGTATACTCGATATTTTGCAAATATTCAGGAAGTAGGGCAGTATGCACTCAATCGGTACAATGAATTGGCATCATCCTGCGAGGAGGCTGATCATCGTCTGGGAACGGCTTCTCTCTCAGAAGATCAGGCTTTCATGCTTGCTCATTCCATCCATAGTTATTATGCAAGCACACAGCTGCTTGACGCTGACGGTGAACCGTTCTGGATCGTTAACGAAGGGGAATATCGCATGATGAATACACTGGATCTGACGGCAGATCAGTTGTATTTCGAATTGGCTCTTAATCCGTGGACTGTGCGGAACGAGCTGGAATGGTTTGTGAAGCGTTATAGTTACACAGATCATGTTCGTTTTCCAGGTGAAGAGAAAGAATACCCGGGTGGCATTACGTTTACACATGATATTGGAGTAGCTAATGTATTTTCTAGACCCGGACATTCAGCCTACGAGCTTGTAGGCATTGACGATTGTTTCTCTCAGATGAGCCATGAGGAATTAGTAAACTGGCTCTGCTGTGCGACGGTTTACATTGAGCAGACGCAGGATCACAGCTTTGTCCAAGACATGTTACCTGTTATTCAAGATTGCTTCCAAAGTATGCTTAACCGAGATCATCCGGAAGAACAGCAACGTAATGGTCTCATGGGGCTGGATAGCACTCGCACCAAAGGCGGAGCAGAGATTACAACCTACGATAGTCTGGACGTATCGCTAGGGCAGTCCCGCAACAATATCTATTTGGCAGGAAAATGCTGGGCCGTTTATGTCGCTCTGGAGAAACTGTTTGCAACAGAGAAACTTGTCGATCTCTCCCTTCAGGCGGGACGCCAAGCTGATCTTTGTGCAGCCAGTGTTGCAGCACAGTTAACAGAGGCTGGCTACATTCCAGCGGTTATCGCGGAGAACAATGATTCTCGGATCATCCCAGCTATTGAAGGTTTGGTATTCCCGTATTTCACAGGATGTGAAGGTGCGCTTGATGTTAATGGCCGTTTCAGCTCATATCTGCAAGCACTGAGAACGCATTTGAACACGGTTCTAGTACCGGGTACCTGTCTATTTGAGGATGGTGGATGGAAGCTCTCTTCTACAAGCAACAATTCATGGCTTAGCAAAATCTATTTATCTCAATTCATTACACGAGAGCTTCTGGGGGTTGTGTGGGACGAATCCGGCAAACAAGCCGATGCAGCTCATGTGAACTGGTTATTGCATCCGGAAGAGTCCTACTGGTGCTGGAGTGACCAGATCCTATCTGGCGTTGCAGTAGGAAGTAAATATTATCCGCGTGGAGTAACATCTATTTTGTGGCTTCTTGAAGGTAAGGGTCATCAATTAGGACGTATTTACGCAAGCAAGGAGGCTGTACAATGAGTCGATCTATCGTTCAGACGGACTTATCTGGTCCACAGTATGATGCATGGCTGTCTTACCGTTCAGGTTCAACTACAAGAGGGGGAGTAGCGAAACATGCTCCTTCCTGGATCCGGCACATTATTGTAAATGAAAAACATGAGATCTTATCTACTGCTGTTGCTGAACTTATACAGGGATTAGAGAATCTATACGGTGTAAAACCAACTATAAATCAAACTCAATCAGCTCAAACGAACTCAGATGCAGCAGCAGGGATATGGCTGGGCACTTGGTCTGGTTCATCCAGTGTAGCTGGACAATTCAGTGAAAGTGAACGTACCTCCGTTCAGGGAGAAGGCTATGCCATTCGTTTTAATGAAGAGCTAGGTCAACTGGTTATTGGAGCTGAATCCGCTCAAGGTGTCCTTTATGGTACGTTTCATGTTCTGAGAGAGCTTACTCTAACCCCAGAAAGTTCGATTGATGCCGAACCTCTGGAGTCTAGATTACGTTACATTGCAGAACAACCACGTAATTCTTTACGGATGATTAACCAGTGGGATAATGTGGATGGCAGTATTGAGCGAGGTTACGCCGGCGAATCCATCTTCTATGAAAAAGGTGAATTCACTCGTGATCTTGGACGGATACGAGATTATGCAAGGCTTCTTGCCTCAACCGGGATCAACGCGATTTCTATCAATAATGTGAACGTACATCAACGTGAGTCATTGTTTCTGACTGAACATTTCTTAGGGGATGTGGCGCGCGTTGCATCTGAATTCAGAGCGTATGGCATTCAACTTTTCCTAAGTATCAATTATGCAAGTCCAATCGAGATCGGTGGGTTGAATACAGCAGATCCTCTTGATGAGCAAGTTCGAGAATGGTGGAATGTGCATACCGCTAAAGTGTATGCTGCCATACCTGACTTTGGAGGTTATTTAGTAAAAGCAGATTCAGAAAATCGACCTGGACCTTTCACATATAATCGTGATCATGCGGATGGTGCCAATATGCTCGCAGAAGCCCTACGTCCATTCGATGGAGTTGTTATCTGGCGCTGCTTCGTCTATAACTGCAAGCAGGATTGGCGTGATCGTTCAACGGATCGCGCACGTGCAGCTTATGATCATTTCACTCCGCTCGATGGCCGCTTTGCGGATAATGTCATTTTACAAATCAAAAATGGCCCAATGGACTTCCAAGTTCGTGAAGCAGTATCTCCACTGTTTGGTGCCATGGAGCAGACGAATCAAGTGATTGAGTTTCAGATTACACAAGAATATACGGGTCAGCAGCGTCATTTGTGTTATCTGGTACCACAATGGAAGGACGTCTTGGATTTTGATACGTATGCCAAAGGCGAAGGGTCTGAGATTAAAAACATTGTCGATGGATCGATGTTCAACAGACCTTATAGTGGCTTTGCAGCCGTTTCGAACATCGGTTCAGATGCTTGCTGGACAGGACACCCACTTGCTCAGGCTAACTTATATGGATATGGAAGGCTGGCTTGGAATCCGGAGTTGTCAGCTGAAGAGATCGCTGAGGAATGGATTCGCCTAACGTTTGGACATGACGAAGAGGTGATTCATACCATCTCAGCCATGTTGTTGAGCTCACTGGACATTTATGAGAACTATACGGCACCTCTGGGGGTAGGCTGGATGGTTAACCCGAATCATCATTATGGTCCTAACGTGGATGGATATGAGTATTCCAAATGGGGGACTTATCACTTTGCCGATTGCGAAGGCATCGGTGTGGATCGCACAGTGCGTAGTGGTACGGGATACACCTCGCAGTACCACCAGGAGAACACGGACAAGTTTGAATCCCTTGAACAGTGTCCGGATGAATTGATATTATTTTTCCATCATGTACCTTATACACATGTGCTTCACTCCGGCAAAACGGTCATACAACATATTTATGATACTCACTTTGAAGGAGCAACGCAGGCGGAAGAGCTGGCTAATCAATGGAGAAGTCTTGAGGGCAAAATTGATGCAATCATATACGACAAGGTTGCTGCATTGCAGGAGGAACAGGCTGAACATTCGAAAGAATGGCGAGACATGATTAATACTTACTTTTATCGTAAAAGCGGCATCAATGATGAACAGGGCAGAACGATTTATTAACGTTAAATAGAACCTATACCTTAGAGATCATTCGTGTATGGACAGAAGAAGGAGGCGCAGCATGAGACAACATTCCATTCCAGAGACAATGAAGGCAGCTGTTATGAAGGAACCAGGTCACATCCACATTGAACAGCAAGCAGTTCCCGTACCTAAGGCAGATGAAGTACTCATTCAAGTCATGGCTGTAGGTGTATGTGGGTCTGACGTACACTATTTTGAGCATGGTCGGATTGGTCGATTCGTTGTGGAAAAGCCGATCATACTAGGTCATGAATGTGCAGGAATCGTGGCAGCCGTTGGTTCTAGCGTGACTGGGCTTAAACAAGGAGACCGAGTAGCCGTCGAGCCTGGGGTGACTTGTGGCCGGTGTTTGGCTTGTAAGGAGGGGCGCTATAATTTGTGTCCAGATGTGCAATTCTTGGCGACACCTCCTGTTGATGGAGCATTTGTTCAGTACATGACGATACGTGAAGATATGGCATTTCCGATCCCAGATCATCTTTCGTTCGAAGAAGCAGCCTTGAACGAACCATTCTCGGTGGGTATTCATGCCGCGCGTCGGAGTAAGCTTGCTCCGGGAACAACGTTAGCCATCATGGGGATGGGGCCTGTTGGTTTAATGGCTGTAGCCGCGGCGAAGTCGTTCGGAGTGGAGCAAATTATTGTGACAGATTTAGAAGAGGTTCGACTTGAGGCTGCACGCCGACTCGGAGCTATGCATACGATCAATGTTCGAAATGAAGATGCTCTTCCAATCATTCGTGGACTCACGAATGGTCAAGGTGTTGATACTGCGTGGGAAACTGCGGGCAATCCCAAAGCACTACAGACAGCGCTATATTCACTACGGCGTGGAGGGAAGCTTGCCATTGTGGGTTTACCTGCACAAGACGAAATTGCACTGAATGTTCCTTTTATTGCGGATAATGAGGTGGATATATACGGGATATTCCGCTATGCGAATACGTATAGTGCAGGAATTGAATTCCTGAGCTCTGGTCAGCATGACGTGATGACACTGATTACCGATCGTTATAGCCTGGAGGACACGCAGCAGGCGATGGAGCGGGCTTTGCATAACAAAAGCGGAAGTCTTAAAGTGATGGTTTACCCTAATGGAATGCAGTAAAATAACCCATTCTTGATAGGTCATTCGAACGAACAGCGATTCTTAGACATCCGCTGCTGTTAAGCCCCACCCTGTGGGGCTTATTTTTTTATTTTGCAGTCATAATAAGCTATACAAGCCCATATAAAGTGGTATAATTCTTGGAAGATTTTAATAATTACGCGAGAAAATAGAGGACAGAAATCGCATGAAGATGCAACGCGTTCGACTGGAAGCTTTCTATACGAAGGCTACATCGGAATAGCAAGTGTAATGTTGTTCGATTTATTGAGCGAAAGGATATGAAGGTTGTGAGAACACATGAATTTACGATTCACACAGATTTTCACCGGGATGATCTGATGTCTGTATCTTCTCAAGCATCACGCTTTGCCTCCGATATTTCAATGTCGTTTTTGGATGCTGATTATGAACGTCGAGTTGATGTTAAAAGCTTGCTCGGGATGGCTCTTCTTCCTATAAAGCAAGGGAGCATTGTCAGATTGCAAACCAGAGGTTGGGATGAACTTGAGGCTCTAGAGTACATGTTAGATGTGCTGGAGAAAAGAAGGAAGTAGCTCTAGAAGAGGTGGAAATGACGCCGAATTGTAACTTTTTTAATGTTTGTTCAATTCCTGCTGGTGCTTCTTGCAAAAAAAGAGTATAATAAAATTTAGTTTGATTCTAGGAAGTACCCATTTTAAAGGAGTGTAAATAGATATGCCAAAAGCTGATATCCATCCAAAGACACAAATCGTAATTTTCTACGATGCAAGCGCTGATTACAAATTCCTGAGTTCTTCGACTAAATTCTCGAACGAAACAATGGAATGGGAAGATGGTAACACTTACCCAGTAATCCGTGTGGACACTAGCTCCGCATCCCACCCGTTCTTCACTGGTAAACAAAGAAACGTGGACATCGGTGGTCGTGTTGACAAGTTCAACCGTAAATACAACCTCAAAAACTAGTCTGTCCATAGATTGCATGAAAGCCTTGAGAATTCGTTCTCAAGGCTTTTTTGTTTCTATTGAGAACTATATGTAGATATTAGCCATATGTGCGGTCAGACGAACTTTAGACATGATTCTGCATATTTAGGATTGCGCTTACATCACATTCAAGGGTACACTAAGAAACAGAGCAAGATCATATTGAAGGAGGACATTGACATGAGTAGCATTACACATATGGTAACTTTTACACTTTACGTGGGCAAGGATACGCCAGAGGCAGAGAGCTTTTTACAAGAAAGCCAAACGGCATTAGCTGCTATCCCAGGTGTGGAGCAGTTTCAAGTGTTTCGCCAAGTGAGCGAGAAAAATGAATTCGATTACAGCTTTTCGATGGTTTTTGCGAATCAAGCGGCATATGATGCTTACAACAACCATCCGGTTCATGTCCAATATGTAGCTGAACGCTGGGAAAAAGAAGTAAGTCGTTTCCAAGAAATTGATCTGATTCAACATACATCATAAATCAAAATCATAGTTGTTCAAACGGGAGTTTCGAAATCGTTTTCCATAAAGGTAGGTGTTCATGTTGAAACAGTTGGATCTTACAGGAAAAACGGCGTTGGTTACTGGAGCAACGGGTCAATTAGGAAGGGTTATTGCACGTACTCTTGCTGATTGTGGTGCGAATATTGCCCTGCATTACATAAATAATGAGGCCAAGGCTCAGGAACTTCAACGTGAGATTGAGAGTATAGGTAAACAAGCGGTTATTGTTCAAGGTGACATCACCAGACCAGAGACGGCTCCACGGTTGCAAGAACAAATTCAATCTAGCTTAGGTGGAGTAGATATCGTTGTAGCGAATGCTGTCATTCAATATGCGTGGACAACGGTATTAGAACAGGCACCTGAAGATTACCTCGGACAATTCGAGTCTTGTGTAATGCAGAGCGTTTACCTAGCCAAAGCCTTTATTCCTTATATGAAAGAGGTTAAAGGTGGGCGTTTTATAGGCATCAACACCGAATGCGCAATGCAAAATTTCGAGACTCAGTCCGCCTATACTGCGGGTAAACGTGGAATGGATGGCTTGTATCGTGTACTGGCAAAAGAGGTCGGTGAATATCAGATCACTGTTAATCAGGTGGCTCCTGGCTGGACGATTAGTGAACGTGATCGTTCTAGTGAACCTGGACATGATGAAGGCTATACACGTACTGTGCCATTGAAGCGAAGAGGGGAAGATCAAGAAATCGCTAATGCGGTTGCTTTTCTTGCATCCGATCTCTCTTCGTTTATTACGGGAGCTTACATACCAGTTAATGGCGGTAATGTTATGCCCGCGATCTAATACATCTTTTAATCCGTACAACAGTTAAATAGAGCATTTCGACCTGAAATCCGTTTGTCCTATGACAGACGGATTTTTCTTTTTGTATTCATGTAGACTATATCTATACATACATATGAATTTGATTCGATATTCAAAACATTGGGGTATAAGAATAGGTATATTCATAAAGTGGAAGCCTAACTCAAAATAAGCAATTAAAGGAGATCATCATGAAGAAAACAATCGCAGACGTTCTTGTCGAAGCTCTATTAAATGCCGGCATCAAGCGGATCTATGGCATTGTCGGTGACTCTCTTAATGCTGTCCTGGATTCGATTCGTCGTTCGGGTAAAATTGAATGGATCCATGTTCGGCATGAAGAAGTTGCCGCTTTTGCAGCCGGTGCAGATGCCGAAGTAAGCGGTAGTATTGCTGTGTGTGCAGGTAGTAGCGGCCCGGGAAACACACATCTAATCAATGGTTTATACGATTGTCATCGAAACCGCGTACCAGTACTGGCTATCGCTGCTCATATTCCGAGCGACGAGATCGGGAGTGAATACTTTCAGGCTACTCATCCAGAATATCTGTTCCAAGAGTGTAGTCACTATTGTGAAGTCATTACAACAGCCAAACAGATGCCTCGTTCATTAACGATGGCCATTCAAACGGCAGTAGCTCGTTCAGGTGTTTCGGTCGTTGTGTTACCTGGGGATGTTGCGGCGCTAGAAGCGGCAGATCTTCCTGTTCCTGAACATGTATACCATCCAACTAATCCTGTCGTGCATCCTTCTGAGCCTGAACTAATCAAGCTTGCGGAATATCTGAATCAAGACAAAAAAATCACATTGCTGTGTGGAGCCGGTTGTGCAGGTGCTCGTGTACCTCTAATGGAGCTATGTGAACGTCTCAAATCACCCATGGTCATTGCGCTGCGAGGTAAAGAATATCTTGAATATGATAATCCGTACTCTGTAGGATTAACGGGTCTAATCGGATATTCGTCTGGCTACCATGCGATGATGGATTGTGATGTGTTATTGATGTTGGGGACGGATTTCCCTTATCGTCAATTTTACCCTGAGGATGCTACGGTATTACAGGTCGACATTCAGGCCTCACATCTTGGGCGGCGTACGAAGCTCGACTTCGGTGTCTGTGGTGATGTGAAATCAACAATCGAAGCCTTGATGCCATATTTAACAAAAGAGCATTCTGATAAACACTTGAAGAAAAGTGTTGATCGTTATATCAAAGTACGTAAAGAACTGGACGAACTAGCCACCGGCAAACCAGGTAAAACGCCAATCCATCCCCAATACTTAACAAAAATCATTAGTGATGCTGCTGCTGAGAACGCAATATTCACCTGTGATGTAGGCACGCCTACGGTGTGGGCTGCTCGATATATTGAAATGAGCCGTAATCGCAGGCTGCTTGGTTCATTTAATCACGGCACAATGGCTAATGCGCTGCCTCAAGCGATTGGTGCTCAAGTTGCAAATCCAGGTAGACAGGTCATCTCACTCTCTGGAGATGGTGGTATTGCAATGCTTATGGGCGATCTGTTAACGCTGAAGCAGCATAACCTACCAATTAATGTGGTTGTATTCAACAACGGTGCACTAAGTTTTGTTGAACTGGAGATGAAGGCTGCTGGTTTTTTAGAATCGGGAACAGAACTTGTGAATCCTAACTTTGCTATGGTCGCTCAGGCCATGGGGATAGAGGGCATCCGAGTGGAAGACCCAGCGGAGCTGGAGGGAGCAGTCGAGCGTGCACTTCAGCATGATGGACCTGTCCTGATTGACGTTGTCGTTAATCGTCAGGAGCTCTCGTTGCCTCCGAAGATTAATATTAAACAGGCTGAAGGATTCACGTTGTGGATGATGAAAGCTGTACTCAATGGTCGAGGCGATGAGCTGATTGAACTAGCTAAGACTAATTTGATACGGTAAGCAAGATAACACGTTTAGAGTTAAGATAACTGCCCTAGCTGAGAGCTAAACAACTCTATTTCTAGAATCATATTCTTTGTTCCACTTTCCACTTTTTGAAGTATTATAGGACAGATTCACGTGTAAACAAGGGAGTCAGCTATGCCTCATATGAGGACGGCACTCCTTGTTCAATCACGTTGTACACATCCACATTATCGTGCATCATATTATTTAAAATTGTTTTTATTTTCTAAGTCCTATAAAATAAATAGTGTCAGATACGATTATGTGTCTTTTGACATACATATGTTGCATGATGTGTTACTAGCTGCTTCATTATTCATTTATTGGATCCAACGACGAGAGAATACACACACATGGAGGAGATCAGAATGAGTCATACAGGAAAAGTAGCCATTATCACTGGAGCAGGAAGTGGATTGGGACAGGCAGCCGCATTGAAGCTCGCTGAGAAGGGCGCATCTATTGTGGTCGTTGATCTAGTTGAAGCAACAGGCCAAGAAACAGTTAAACAGATTGAGGCGTTAGGTGGCAAAGCTATTTTTGTTCAAGCCGATGTAAGTAAGGCAGTAGATGTGGAAAACTACGTGAAGAAGACAGTCGAGGAATTCGGACGAATTGATATGTTCTTCAACAATGCGGGTATTTCAGGACCGGGTGTCAAATTAATCGAACATACCATTGAGCAATTTGATCAAATTATCGATATTAACCTGAGAAGTGTATTTTACGGATTGAAATATGTGATTACTGAAATGCTCAAAACAGGCGGAGGTGCAATTCTCAACACTGCCTCTACAGCAGGAATTGTAGGCGTTCAAGCCGTTGCTCCTTATGCAGCAACGAAGCATGGTGTTGTTGGATTAACGCGTACAGCTGCAATCGAATATGGCAAAGATAACATTCGTGTTAATGCGATCGCCCCGGGTACGATTGAAACCCCTATGGTTGTTCAGTTTGGTAAGGATAATCCGGAAGTGTTCAAAGCAACCGTTGATAGTATCCCATCCGGACGTTTAGGTAAACCGGAAGAAATTGCGAATCTGGTTGCGTTCCTGCTTGGTGACGAAGCCCCATATATTAATGGTGCTGTATATCCAATTGATGGTGCCGTAACTGCGCAGTAATATCGAATAGTAACCTTACGCGTACTAGGCTAGGCAAACATAATAAGGAAGTATACAAAAAGGCATCTGTCTGAAGACAGTGCCTCTTTGTGTTATCCCCCTAGCCGATGTGAAACTTACGTAACTGCTGAGAGATATGAGATTAAGTATTAACGATCCAAGGATTCTACATAATCTTTGGCTTCTTTAAGAGATAATCCTCTAGCTTCACGGAGTCGCTTGATGGCCTTAATTTTCTGATCCTTCTGAAGCAGGGAGAGCAGCTCCTGATCTAATTCAGATGGCGGTGTGTCTATTGTCGAAGACGAAGCGGTAAAAGACGTTGACGAAGCGTATTGCTGGGATGAGGATGAAGTTAAAGGAACCGAAGCATTTGACGGCATACGGGCGCCATTCTCCAAACGCTCGACATCTCTTTTTAATTCATTCAGCTGTCGCTGTAAGCTTGCCATCCGGACTAGCGAAATTAACATAAATAACAAAAATACGATAAATATCATTGTGTTCATTTCCATGATGTTGAGCCTCACTTTCAGTTAAAACAATTTGGTTAGAGTTGTAACGGAATCTCCTTCACACCCCGGACAATCATCCCAGGTCTCCATTCAAGCTGATCCACGTCAGCTTGAAGTTGCATATTAGGGAATCGACGTAGGAGTGTCATCACAGCGATCTCCCCCTCTAGACGGGCTAGTGGAGCTCCCAGACAGAGATGAATTCCTTTTCCAAAAGCTAAATGAGGACTTTTCTCACGCGTGATGTCGAATACGTCTGCATCTGGAAATTGTTGCTCGTCCCGATTAGCAGAGTCCAAAGCAACGATAACCAATTCGCCCTGGCTAACATGCTGATCTCTGAATTGAATATCCTCTAGTGCCCAGCGCGATGTGCTAAATTCAACAGGTCCGTTGTAACGGAGCATTTCTTCAATGGCTTGATGAATTAACTCGGGTTGTTCAATGAGAAGATCTCGCTGGCTCGGGTGCTCTAATAAAGCTAGGATACCATTGCCAATCAGATTAACCGTTGTCTCGTGACCAGCAATAATTAGCAGCGCAACAACGCCTAACAGCTCGTTCTCTGTTAACTTCTCACCAGCTTCTTCTGCAACGACTAATTGACTGATGAGATCATCCCCAGGCTCTTTACGAACCTTATCAAACCAAGCATTTAGATATTCAATAAACTCTTGGGCATGCTGTTCAAACATCTCGGCGTGCTCAGAACTCGTAGCATCAATGATCGTGTTAGACCACATCCGGAATTTATCCTGATCTTCTAGTGGTACACCAAGTATTTCACTAATTACGATGATGGGTAGCGGAAAAGCATAATCATCAATCAGGTTCATTTGATCCTTGGACTCTAGTTGATCCAGTAGATTGTCTGCAATAGTTTGAATATGATCTCTCATTCCTGCAATCCATTTAGGGGTGAACGCTTTCTGCACAAGTCCACGTAAACGGCGATGATCTGGTGGATCGGAGAATAACATATTATTGACAAAAATGCTCTGATTCTCAGCTCCATATCGTTTGGCAACGTCCTTACTCAGTCGTGAATCTTTCAGTATCTCAACAGCATCCTCATATCGCGTAATGATCCAGCCGAATTCACCACTCGGGAACATTACTTTATAGATCGGATTGTTCTTTCTTAGATTTTCATATACGGGATAAGGGTTCTGCGTAAATTCTTTGGTGAAAAACTCTGGCTGGGAAGATTCATTCATGTTCAATGGGTAAATCTCCTTTCATCTAAGAGCTTGAAATATGATATTCTTGTTTAAGGAATTACAGGGAACTTTTGTGGGTTCATACATAAAGTTTGATTCATGTATATATTCCATATCGAAATGCTGAAACCTGTCTTCAACGATAAAAATGTAACGGAGGCGAAGTGTGCATGTCTAATCCTCAATTACCACTGCATCATCATCATATCCCTGCAAGTCCCCTTGTCCTGGGCTGTATGCGGTTTGGAGGCGAGTGGGATGGACTCCCGATTACCGATGAATTAGTCTACGAGGGACACCAGGCTGTGGAAGCTGCTCTTGAGATTGGCATTAATCATTATGATCTGGCGGATATTTATACACGAGGCAAGGCGGAGCATGTGTTTGGACGTATATTAGCAGAATCAGCAGGCTTAAGGGAACAGATCATCATTCAATCCAAATGCGGCATACGTCTTGTTGGAGATGATGATGGCCCACAACGTTATGATTCGTCAGGTTCACATATCCTCGCCAGTGTGGATGGTATCCTTCAACGTTTAGGTGTCGATTATTTGGATATCTTACTGTTACACCGTCCAGACCCGCTTGCACACCCGCAAGAGGTTGCGGAAGCCTTGGCTAAACTTCATCATTCCGGAAAGGTAAGGCACTTCGGTGTTTCCAACATGGGCTCAGAGCAGATTCGTCTCCTGCAGTCCTATAGCAACGTGCCTTTTATCGTGAATCAGCTTGAGATGAGCTTAGATAAAATTGGATTTGTCGAGGCTGGCGTGACCGTGAATCGTCCTCAAGCACTCCATAATGTATTCCCTTATGGAACAATGGAGTTCTGCCAATCGGAGCATATACAGCTCCAAGCTTGGGGTGCAATTGCTCAGGGACGTTTTACAGGAAGAGTCGTTGATGGCCAAAGACCAGAGATCGAAGCTACAGCCCAAATCGTTGAACGTATGGCGAAGGAACGTGGCGTTACAGCTGAGTCTATTGTACTTTCCTGGTTAATGAAACACCCTGCGGGTATTCAGCCTATTATCGGCTCGATCCGACCAGAGCGTATCAGAGCCTGTAAGGATGCGGTTCAAACCGAACTAACTCGCTACGAGTGGTATGAGTTATATTCGGCTTCTTGTGGACGGCGAATGTAGAACGTAGAGTGAACGATAGAGAATTTCGTGAGCACAGGTTATTGCCTGTGCTTTTTTGCTGGATTGACGTTCATATTTACACTCTTACCCATGTCCATGGACTTATATAAAAAGCCTGATATGAAGGACGTTACAACCATTTTTACCGTTTTCTACGGTGGTTTAGCGTATGCTGTGATAAAATGCCTAGTATAAGAACATACGATCTGTTTATTGGAGAGGAGATATCTTGACGATGGAGATGCTTAAACCACCCGCCGAGACATTATATGAAACTGAATTACGTGCACTACGAGAAGAAGATACAGGGAAACGTCCCCCACATTGGTTGTTATCTCCTGTGTACGTCAGAGATTTTATTATTGGTAGGGATAAGCCCGCTATATTGAATGGTGAGGAGGTTCCAATCACACGTAAATTTTACGGTAATGATGTACTAATCGAACGTGCAGTCGTCACACTTGCGGGCAACCGAGGATTGATGTTAGTGGGTGAGCCCGGTACAGCGAAGACCATGCTCAGCGAGTTGCTCTCCGCAGCGATCTCAGGAACGAGCTTGAATACGATTCAGGGCACAGCAGGCACGACAGAAGATATGATTAAGTATTCATGGAATTATGCCATGCTGCTCGATAAAGGTCCTTCAGAAGCTGCTCTTGTACCGTCCCCTCTATATAATGGAATGAAAAAAGGAATCATTACACGTTTCGAAGAGATTACCCGTTGTCCAGCAGAGGCACAAGATAGCTTGATCAGTATTCTCAGTGACAAGGTGATGAGTATCCCCGAACTGGATGGTGGCGTTTTGTTCGCGCAATCCGGATTCAACGTGATTGCTACCGCCAACATACGGGACAAAGGTGTCAATGAGATGAGTGGTGCATTGAAGCGTCGTTTTAATTTTGAAACGATCAAACCAATCAGCAATGTCAAAATGGAAGCCAAAATTATTGAGTCACAGGCTCGGAGCCTATTATTACATAGTGGTATCGATATTGATATCAATACAGATGTGGTTGAACTGTTAGCCACAACCTTTATGGAGCTTCGAACAGGATTAACGCGAGAAGGATTCAAGCTCGATACACCACAAGCGACAATGAGTACGGCTGAGGCTGTATCGGTCTATGTTCAGAGCGCGATGACTTCCTATTATTACGAAGATAAAGATATCGCATTAGATCGGCTTGTTCAGAACATGCTTGGAACGATTGCTAAGGAAAATGAGAAAGATCTTTCGATTCTCAAATCCTATTTCTCTAAGATTGTGAAGGAGCGAGCACGGGAAGAAGGGATCTGGAAGGATTATTATGAGGAGAAAAAATGGATCGGTTAGAAGAAGCTCGGCAGCGAGAGCTTGAACATGTCGAGACGTTATTTGATTCTCAGGTGTACAACCTGAACAATGACACAATCTATTTTCCTATCCGCCATCATAGTCCAGCGTGTTCTTATCATTTGCTACGGTTAATAGAGGAGTACAAGCCCGATACCATCCTCATTGAAGGGCCGGAGAGTGGTAATCCTTATCTGGATGTATTAATTGATGAAGCTACCACTCCACCCATTAGCTTGTATTACACCTATGAGACGGATCAAACGAGAGAAGCTTGTTATTATCCCATGCTGCGATATTCACCCGAATATGTAGCTCTGAAAGAGGCCTCACGGCTTGGCATACCAGCTCAATTCATTGATCTGGATTATCATCATTTCTCGAAGCCGAGAGAGCAAGAGCAACAACACGTATCCGTTCAAGATGAGACATTGCTCGCAGGGTCTGACTTTATTCAACGGTTGTGCCACAAAACGAATTGTCGCAGCTTCGATGAGTTGTGGGAGAAAGTATTTGAGATTGCAGGGCTTGAGAAGACAACACAAGCATTCATCCAGGATGTATTTACCTATTGCACGCTATCTCGTATGTGTTATTCAGACGAGCAACTGCAACGTACAGGGGATCTCGCAAGAGAAACTCATATGAGACAACGTATACAAGAGGCTAAGCTGGTATATGACCGCGTACTGGTCATTACGGGAGGATTCCATACTTATGGGCTTGTTATGCCCGATTTGAATTCAACAAGCTCCGAAAACACTAGTTTATCGCATCCTTCTCAAGAGCCGGAGCTGGAACCCGTACGGAAGCAAATGTATCCGATGGTGTACACATTCGCTGAAGCAGATCGATTAAATGGATATGCAAGCGGGATGCCGTATGTCAATTATTATGAACAGATCTGGAATCACATCCTACGTCATAACCAGTCACCCTATTATGCAACCGCTGTGGAGGTTCTATCTAAACTCACGCGTAAGCTTCGTGAGAATCATGAGTATGTATCTACAAGCGATGCGATTGAAGCTTATAGCATGATTCAGGGACTCGCCTCACTGCGTGGCAAGAGAGAAGGCGGAGTTTACGAGTTAATGGATGGAGCGTTATCCGCCTTTGTAAAAGGTGAGCTTACATTAGCTACAGATAAACCACTGCAAGAGCTTCAGCATGTATTAACCGGAGATGTTATCGGTACAGTCGCACCAAACCGCTATAGTATTCCAATTGTTGAAGACTTCAAGAAGCGCTGCGATGAGGCCAAGCTTCAGCTGCGAACAACAGGTCAACATAAGAAAGTGTTAGACCTGTATGCGAAGCCTGAACATCGCAAGCTCAGTCAATTATTTGAATGTACGACGTATCTTGTTTCGGACTTTGCCAAACGTCAGACAGGCCCGGATTGGATTGCACAGCGTGATATGAATTTAGTTCGGGAGACGTGGGTGTATGCATATTCCTCCAGAGTTGAAGCACGCTTGATCGAAAATTCGCTATATGGTGGAACGATTCAGGAAGCAGCAACTCGGAAGATCGAAGAAGCGATGAACAGCATCCCAGATCATCATAGTGGGGAGCTTGCCAAGGCGATGATGCAAGCCTTGCTGATGGGGCTACAAAGCACCTCGAAACAATTGGTTGAGAGGGTTCGAAGTGCGCTGAGAACGGATGGTAACTTCTTATCCTTGTGTGCCAGTCTTCGAATACTACACCGCATTCATCAGCATCGCAGACTTCTTGGTCTATTTGAAGATCAACAGTTGCCTGATATGGTGCTCGAAGCATATAACAACGCTGTGGACAAGCTACTGCATCTCTCTAGAACAAAACCTGATGAGCATGAAGCAATCATTCAAGGGTTGAAGCTGCTTGCCATGCTGGCAGAATCCTCTGAAGAACGTTATTTAGATGATACATTCAGAATACATTTGAATGAACTATTAACGGATCATCAGCTTCCTGCTCAATTGGAAGGCGTATGTATTGCCATTTCCTCAGGACTTGGTGATCGGCCAAGACAGGAGATCGCAGAACGAGCACGTGGATACATCCATGGGGCTCCGGAACAGATGCGCCAGACTGCACTATATTTGCAAGGTGTATTTGCCGTAGCTCGTGATGCTTTCTTATATGAAGACGAACTGCTGTATGAACTAAATCTTCTTATTGAGCAGCTTCCATTGGATGAATTTATGAGTATGGTACCTGAACTGAGGTTGGCATTCACCTATTTCACACCGATGGAGACGGGTCTCATCGCTGACAGAGTCGCAAGTCTGCACCAGGTTCAATCCGAGGAATTAGGACGAGCACCAGTAGATGAACAGCTACTCCAAGCAGCTAGATCATGGGATGAAGCGATGCGAAAGGAGTTTGACGCATGGAAGCTGACCTGAATAACGAGGTACCGACTAGTGATCATCTAGATAGCGTTAACGATGAATCTACGGAGGTACGGAACACAGCCGAGACCATTAATCGCTGGCGCCTTATTCTCGGTGATTCAGCAGAGGACGGCTTGTCTAACAACGCAGCATTTGATTCCGAGAATTTTCAATATCAAGAAGTTGATGAGATTCTAGGTTATTTATATAACCGTGAGTACGGCGAGGAACAGGGATACCGCAAAACAGGTGGACAAGGCGCTTCGGATCTGACGGTTCCTAAATGGCTTCATAAAGTTCGAGAGCTCTTTCCTAAAACGACAGTGGAGATTTTGGAAAAGCAGGCGCTTGACCGTTATGGCTTAACAGAGCTATTAACCGACAAGAAGCTGTTAGAATCCCTTGAACCAAATATGAATTTGCTCAAGAACATTATGCAGTTTAAAGGTCGTATGAAGGGCGATGTACTCCGGAGTGCCAAAGAGATCGTGCGCACCGTGGTTGAGGAGCTTCGCAGTAAGTTAGAGTCTCAGACCCGAGCCAGTATTCTAGGAAAACGCAGTCGTTACACATCTAGCTCTGTACGCTCTTTGCGTAATCTGAACTTCAAACGAACCATCACCAGGAATTTGAAAAATTATGATAAAAATAAACGAAGATTTGTGATAGATCGTCTCTACTTTGACGGTTCGACGCAGAATCATAACAAGTGGGACATTATCATTGGTGTCGATGAGAGTGGAAGTATGATGGACTCCGTGATCTATAGCTCGGTTATGGCTAGTATTTTCTATCGTCTGAATGCACTTCGCACGAAATTATTTATATTTGATACCCAGGTCGTTGATCTGAGTAATCGACTGGAAGACCCTGTGGACGTTCTCATGAATGTACAGCTAGGTGGGGGAACGCATATCGCCAAAGCGTTAAGGTACGGTGAGACGTTAATCGATAACCCTGGCAAAACGATCTATATTCTCGTCAGTGACCTGGAAGAAGGATTCCACATCAATCATATGTATCAAGCGTGTAAAGATATTATTGATGCGGGCTGCAAATTACTCGTGCTCACCGCACTCGATTTCAACGGAGATTCGGTCTACAACAAACATGCTGCGCAGACACTCACGAATATGGGTGCGCATGTTGCAGCCATCACACCGAATGAACTCGCCGACTGGATTGGCGAGATTATCACATAAGGATGTTTGCAGGATAACATAGAACCACATAACCTTTGTTGTTGGTAAACTTAACCTTAAGGAGGAATAAATATGATTACAGTTGATCGCGGAATTGAAGGTTTAGTTGAAAAGTTTGCAGTGATGTGCTCTCAAGACTATTCACTCAAAACAGACCGTAGTGATGAGATTATTGAATATGTTATGGGGCGTACAGACAAGTTTCCTGAGATGATGGGGAAATCAAGCCATTATGTCTATTATACAATTGATATGTTATCGAAGCTTGGCAAAAAGGATGACGGAGATGTGTTTTACCGTGCAGGAGCTATTGTCATGCATCTGGAATCCAGCTACGCTAAACGCCAATCATGGCGAACAAGTGCATTCGAAATATGTATTAGCGCTGTATTCTCCCCATACGGATTAGCTGGTAGAAGCCAAACCCCTGATCGCATGGATTACTTGCTTAACCGTTTGAAGAAAATCAAGCAATTTGCTGGTGAAGAGGAAATCCAAGAGGAATTGAATGGCAGATTGAAGCGTGCGCAGTGGCTCTTAAATAACAAAGAGAATCAGGGTAACTATCAGGATATCCTTCAAGCGCTGATGTTATTACATCTGTACTCCAAGCTAAGCGACGCTCCCTCGCATGCTGCCCAGGTGCAACAATATAAGCAATCTCTGCCACCACTATTGCAATATGTGATGGAAGATGATTCGGAGAAGCTGCGGGATGAACTACATACATTAATTGAGCCTGCAATCGTGCGTAATATGCAAGGAAAGCATAACAGCTCTGCCAAAGTGCTGAAGGATGAGCCTATTCAGCAAAAGCGCAGTCAGCTTATAGCTGAGCATTATCCGCATACTGAACTCTCTTCCAAAGAACAAGGCTCACATAGTGAGTTTCATCAAACGATGGTACTGCTCAGCAGCGCTGTGCTGTATCTGATTAATATTCATGGAGGCAAACAGCGCTTCCTAGATGCGAAGACGGAGACAGGAGCTGTTTTGCTAGATACCATCCAACGTTTACATGAGGTATACCCCCTCGAAGTTCGCCAGTATTTGCTCGGCTTGGACTCCAGGCCGAAGAATGCAAATGCTCTGCTTGAAGGACTGATCTCCCTGGAGGAGCCTTATCAGTTGATTGAATTGTTACGTGATGAACTCAATGCGTATATGATATCTTGGAATACGCTGCACGCTGCTATTGCGAGTCAACCAGAGCAAGCGGCACGCGCATATGAGATTCTCAAGACTCCTTTTCTCAAAGCCGTTATTCAGAAAATAATGGAAGATAACGGAATTACATTACTTAATCCGGAAGCGACTATGGAGGAAGCTGTGTTCAACGCTCTTCGTCAGCCATTGGATGGAGGAAGACAAGGCCTTGCGATTGCCCGGTATTTAAATGGCGAAACGTCATTAGAAGAATATTGGGAAGATCCAAACAGTCGTGGATTGTTTAATCATCTGAATCGGGATAGAAAGCGAGTTAACAATCTAATCAGCGTTAGCTTTCTGCCACTTGATTCGGAAGCGATGCGCCGGTTCGCTATCTTGACGACTCATCCGGATTGGACGCTGGATATTATCTCGGATATGTATAGCTCTTATGCTTTCAATGGTGAGAAACTACTGCAACGTTATGGACAAGATCCTCAGGTGAAGCGTGAGCAATTACTTACCAGTCTATTCTCGCTTAATGGAATGACGGACTACAGCTACAAATCGATGCCACAGGATGAATATTGTCGCATCATTCAGCAGAATCTGGATTATGCTATTGCACAATATAAGAAACTGCCTACAGACACTCGTATTTTGATACTGGAAATTGCTTTTGAACAACGTGAAGAGCTTCCAAAGCAAAAGCTGGCTGAGGCGATTCGCGTGGGACTACAGGATTCTTCTAAGAAAGCAACGAGCACCGCGTTAGCTGAGTTCAACCGCATACCGGATCAGGAATTATATATGTTGATATATCGCTCAGAGAAAAAAGCAGCAATCAAAGAGATGGCTTTATCTGCAATCCGAACACTAGAGAATAGCAAGTCATTATACGAGGAGCTGTTAAAGAGCGAGAAATCAGCAGACTGGAAAAACCTTATTCAAATCCTGCAAGAAACTGCAGATCAGAGTCCAGAGTTTGCACATGCTGCGCTTGCTGATCAAGCAGATACCAAAAAGCTATCTAGACTCGGCTGGTTGTCGGTGAAGGATTTACCTGCTCTCATTCGCTCTGTGGATAATCAACCGTTAGATGATCGCATCAAGCAGTATGCCCTAGTGCAGTCGCTGGAGCATACATCTGCTCCGAATGAACGACTTAATGAGCTTCGCGAATATATTAGCGAGGAATCGTTGGCACGTTTTGTGAATGAGTTACTCCATGTGTGGATTCAAGATGGCGCTCCTGCCAAGGAGAAATGGGTGATGTACCTTGCAGCACTCTTTGGTGATATTCAAATTGTGAATATATTGGCTTCTCAGATCAAGGATTGGACAGAAAATAGCCGAGGTGCAATTGCAGCAGATGCTGTAAAAGTGCTTGCATACCTTAAAGAGCCTTCTGCTCTAATGGCGATCGACAAAATTAAACGTAGTGTGAAGAATCGTCAGGTTAAAGGTGCAGCAGAGGAAGCGTTGCAGCTCGCAGCAGACAATCTGGGACTCACTTCGGAGCAGCTGGAAGATCGATTGGTTACAACTCTCGGATTCGATGAGAAAGGTACGTTACAGCTAAGTTATGGTGAGCGCTCATTCCTCATCAAGGTGAGCAGTGATCTGCAAGTCGTCGTGCTGAATGAAGAAACAGGCAAATCCGTGAAGAGTCTGCCTGCTCCCGCGCAAAAAGACGATGCTGAGCTCGCCGCTAAATCCAAGGCACGTTTCACACAACTGAAGAAAGAACTCAAATCCATGGTTACTATCCAGGCACAGCGACTTGAAGAGTCATTGTCCAAGCAACGTTTATGGTCTGCAGAGGACTGGAAAGACCTATTCGTTCGCAATGTCATTATGCGTAAATTCGCTGTTGGTCTCATCTGGGGAACGTATGAAGATGGGGAACTGGTAGACACCTTCCGTTACATGGAAGATGGTACGTTTAATACCGTGGACGAGGATGAGTACGAGCTTGCTTCGACTGCACGCGTTGGGCTAGCACATCCACTTGAGCTTGAGCCATCTTCATTAGAAGCTTGGAAGACACAATTAGAGGATTATGAGATCAAGCAACCGTTTGAACAGCTAGAACGTGAGGCACACGTCGTTGAGGATGATGACAAAAATAAAGTTGAATATGAGCACTTGCCAGAGGCCGAATTCTCGCCAACTGCTCTGCCAAAAGCATTGGAGAAATACGGATGGATCAAAGGCCCAGCACAGGACGGTGGCTGGTATCATGAATTTTACAAGGAATATGGAGACCTCGTTGCAGAACTGCAGTTCAGTGGTACTAGCATCACGTATTATGATGGGTTAGAAGAGATTACACTTGAAGGGCTACACTTCTTCAAACCGGAGAATAACAGATCTTATTATTATGGTAATAACAAAGCTATTCCGCTCGGACAAGTATCTGGACGCATATTCAGTGAGACCATCTATGATATTTTGAGAGCAACGGGGCGTTGATCAGGTGAGTTCATTTGAACAGAAGTTTCGGATATTCTCCAATTTATGTACTGAAGATTATTTGATTCGATATGCGAATAAGGGATTATACAAGCGGTCTTTAAAAGAGTTAGACAACGGCGTAACGGTAGACTACACATGGAACGAGACATCCGTCAGTTGTGAGCTAAGTGAAGGCTCCACGTGTACGTTGCAAGATACGCTAGATCAGTGGCAATGTTCATGCCCATCTGAACAGATCTGCAAGCATGTGTTAATTTCAATCCTCTATTATCAGCGGGAGCATGCATCGACAGATATTAAAAATTCGGATGAGCAAGATGAAGCAGATGGCGTAACCGGCGTAAATCAGGCAAATCAACTTGATGAAGTTCATGTAGATCAGGCTTCATCGTCTAAGGTCACAGCATCCCGATTTCGCTGGATGGTTGAATCCAATCTAACAACATTGATTAAATCACTCAGTTCTTCAGTCATTGAAGAAGTGCTGTTCCGATTGAGATATCCTGAAGCCATAAAAGTGTTGGAAGACACGCTTCTTACGGTATATCTTGTGAATCAGGACATCGAAGTTTCGTTCACCGAAGAGCCCAGTCTCGCTAAAGCTCTGTGCAAGGTGAAGCAAACATCTGGAAATATCGCTAAGCTCGAAGCGTTGCTTCGATATCGGATGCAACAAGGGATAGATGATACCGAATCTCTAAATACCAAGGCATTCGATCTGAAGTTCTCACTACAGACGGTTAGGGAATGTCGTGTTATTCTGGCTGAAATGCTCAAGACAGGCTTAGCTCGCCTTCCTGAGTCCTATGTGGCAGCGTTGGAAACGCTAGCGATTACAGCCCATAGTGGTAATTTACCTGATATCGAGCGTAGTTTACGCGGAATTCAGGGGGAGCTGCAGTTGTTCTTTAACCGACATGTACGCTTCTCTATGCCCACATTGCTAAGCCGAGTAAGCAAGCTGTATCTTGCACTTCACGTCCTTGAACAGGAAAAGGCGTCAGCGATTCAACAAAGCCAGCTTATTGGTCGCTTCCGCAGTAAATATTATACGGTGCCCGAGCTGCATTTGTATGGAATCGGAGCAGACGCATGGGAGACACGCTCAGGCTTCCGAGGCATCACGTATTATTTCTATGGGTTAGATGATCAGCAGATCTATACGTATAGCGATGTCAGAGCCACTTATTATGAAGATCAAGAGTTCTCTTATACGGAACATTATGGATCTTACATTCCATGGCTGCCTCAAGTGACATTTCGTCAGTTTGCAGGCGAAGAAGTGCAATTCAGCGCTGTCAAAGTCAATGAAGAACGCAGGCTATCTTCTGGAGAAGGAGCTAAGCTTACGATTCTCCCTCGGACAGAAGTAGAGAATGTGAATTTAGAGTGGTTGGTTCAGGAAGTTTCATCAATTCTAGGTTATGATTCACAGGAAGTTAGCTTGTTCTCGGCTCCTAAAGAGCAACTTGCTATGGTTAAGGTCTCGCGCATTTTGGAGCATCACTTCGAACCAAGCACGCAGGATCTTATGCTTACGATGTTGACAGAAGCAAGTGAAGAGCTCGTGCTGACATTACCTTATGCCTCGGATTGGGAAACGACGATTAAACGGTTGGAATCCGGATATGGTGCGGCAGCCCTAGAGCATTTCTATGCTTTTGTCCGAGTGGAGCAGCAGCAGATTGTCCCTATCAGTTTTCTGAAAGGAAGCACTGTATTCAGTCTTAAGCTGGATCTGGGTTATGGAAGGATGAAGAGACTTGGAAGACTATAATTACCTCATGCAGAGATTCGAGAGTTGGTCGGAAGAGTTGTTATTGCGAGGTTTATCCCAGTTTAGCACGAGAGATCTGGATGTACTGCAACCACTGGTGGAGGAATCATTGCAGTTGCAGATGGTGTTTTTACACGAATTGGTTGACCATGTAATCCAGGAAGGTCGCCGAGTCGCTCTTGGAGAAGGCGATGAAGATGTATTGTTATTTCAGTTTTGTCGTCTGACCCAATATGTACAGCTAAGTAGTAAGCAAGACACCCCGTAACATGGTAGTGAAGCTTATCTGAGCGATATAGAGTTTGGTTCACCCGAGCATGTAGCTATAATTTAATCAATGAATTTCATATGTGAATCAATTGCATAATACCTTTAGCTGCTTCAATCGGGGCTAGATATAGATCAAGACGGTTCAATTTATCTATATCTAGTAGCATACTTTCATGTTTAGTGAGTTATGAAATTGATTCATGTTATAAAAATTTAGAAGATTTGCAGTCGGCTCTTACCTCTGCAAATCTTTTTTTCATCTGTGTAAGTAAAAGTCGTTTTCGCATCGAATATAGTAGGGTCAGCACATATGGATATGATGCCATCTCAACAGGACGGAGAGGAGGGAGTTGGTAGTTGTGAACGAAGAACAGATTAGACATGCAATAGCAAGTGGTGATGCTGATGCGATGGAATGGGTGATGAACCATTACGCCGGTTTGTTATGGAAAGTCGCTCATTCTATTCTCTATCAGGCATCGATCCAAGAGATTGAAGAATGCGTAGCAGATACTTTTTTTACGTTTTGGCAAAATCCAAATGCATTTCAATCCGGTCGAAGTAGTCTCAAGAATTATCTGGCCACGATCGCCAAACATAAAGCTATAGATCGCTATCGAAAGCTAAACCGTAGATCTGAGCTTACATATGAAGATGAGATTCATGCACAGCATGCAGAAGACTTACTTGTTCAGCTCATTAGTAAGGAAAACGATGTGGAACTTAAACAATTAATAGAGTCTTTTCCAGAGCCGGAACGAGAGATCATGAAGCGCCGCTTTTACGATGGACAACGACCCCATGAGATATCGGAGGCATTGTCTCTGCACGTCAGGCAAATTCACAATAAGCTGTATCGCTCCAGACAGCGCTTGAAAACATGGTGGATTAATAGGAAGTAGGGAGGCGACACGATGAAAGAATCCAACCAACCGTTCACGGAACAAAATCTTGCTAATATTAAGCGATTGTTCTATGAAAAAGTAGCGATGAATGAAACCGGAACGGATAAACCATCCGCTGTATCTCATGATTTCCCCACACCTCTAACACAGACCAGACCTCGGAGAAAAAGGGTTCGCAAAGCGATTTCCATCCCTGTTGCTGCTGCGTTTTCCTTATGCCTGGTGACGGGGGCTGCTGCTTCTGTGGGAATCATAGATTTATCTTCAGTTCTACATTTTCTGGGCGAAGATCGTTTAAGTATTTTAAAGCCTGTGCATCAGGTCAGTGAGGATCAGGGGATTCGAATGGAAGTTATTGGTGCAGCTAGGGACGGGGACACCACGGAGATCTATGTTGCGCTTACCGATCTGACAGGGCATCGCATTGACGATACATTGGATATTTATGATTTCAGAGTATCTGGAGGAAGGGCAAATAACGCACAGGTCGTACAATACGATGAATCGAAGCAAACAGCCATTGTTCGCTTTCTCATTCAAGGAAAAGTCAGCGCACAACGAATTACGGTTCGCATTAATACGATGATGTCAGGCGCAGCACGTAATGATGATTATAGTGTGCCTGTGGACTGGGACAAATTACTGCAAGAAAAGAACACCACAAGCTACGATATTCTGGATAGAGGTACTGATTCTATCAGCGGAGTCGGCGGTGAAGCCGGTAATGAGTTGTGGGAGATCGGCAAGATTCCTGTACTCCATCAAGATGTAACCCAGATCCATGTTGAGGGAATGGATTGGATGCATATTTCGAATATTGGCTTTATTGACGATCAGTTACACATTCAGACTAATCCAGATAAGGAGATCGGGGAGTACAATCATGGTCACTTCTACTTTACGAATGAGCAAGGAAAAAAGCTTGATATACCCGAATACTCCATTAGCTACGGGCATTATATGAGGGATGGCGTGGGATATGGAGGAGACTATATTGAGTACGTGTATGATCTATCTGCTCTGTCTAAAGCTGGTCAATTGCATCAGTTAAAGCTTAAGGGGAGCTTCAGCAACATCACAGAAGTCTTGAAAGGAAACTGGACAACTACGTTTGACCTCAAAAAGAATGTTATAGGTAAAGTGGGAACCACCCAGCTTATTGATCCAGACGGTTCACAAGTCCCAATTTCAATTCAACTCTCCACCATTGGCGTTACTCTTACAGGAGAGAAACTCAAGCAAATTCCGTTAGATGATTTGCGTATGGAGATTTATCTAAAGGATGGTTCGCGGCTTACTGCCGTCTCCGGTTTTATTAGCCTGGATCAGGATCTCATTAAGTGGATATCACCCTCAACGATTCCAGTGCACGATGTAAGTTATCTGCTTATCAATGGACAGAAGGTAGCTCTGCAAGATGAATAAAGAATCTTAATGAAGAAGATTGAATAGAAAAGAATGCGTGGACATTATCGCAAGATATTCAAACTTTGTATCCATTTTTTATGTAAACGTGGAAGTAAGTTATGGAAGTGAATTTCATGTCATATCCCTATAGATGACGCATACCATTAGGCGAATGCGGTCATAAGGGAGGAACCAAAATGTCTATAAGCGAGCCGCTACTTGTTCAGATTGTCCATCAACATATCCCGGCTGGTGCATCAGTCGTCACAATTGATAAACCGATGAAGCATCCTGCCATTTATGCTGCTGATCTAACGGGAGATGGCATTCCGGAGATTGCAACAGTCTATCAGTTGAATGGTGAACTATACTTACTTATTCTGAAGTTCTACAACGGGCAATGGATCAAGATGTCGCTTACGAAAGGACTGGGGTATCGGGTTACGTTGCTCACGGCTGCGCCAGTTACATCTACCTCTAGAAATAATCTTATTGTGGGCTGGCAGCTAGGCGCCATCTGGTCGAAGCTGGCTGTATACGATTGGACGGATTCGGGTCTGAAGGATCTAACCCCGGACGATGTTGTATTTAGCCATGCAGAAATTATTGATATGCCTGGACAGCATGGACGAGATGGCAAAGTAGAAATTGCACTATGGATTCATGATACAGGCGAAGCCTACCGGGTAGATATCATTCGCTGGCAAAATGGCAAGTGGGTATCTGCACCGGATGTCTATCCCTACTATTTCCCCAAAGTTGTGCAATATTATGAGAAGCTCACGCAGCACTATCCGGACTATATTTTCTATTGGAGCTACCTCGCAGATGCACAATACAAAGCAGGCATGTTCCCAGCTGCACTAGCTTCTGTTCAGAAGGCATTAAGTTTCCCTGACCCGTATCCATCTAAAGAAGCATTACTTGCGCTTGAGAAAAGCATCAAACAAGCCATGGAGAGTGGTAGCCATGCGCGGGAGGTCACGTGGTTATATCCCGTTTCCGTTCGAACCGTGCAAGGGACTCGGTGGGGGTATATGGATGAACAAGGGCATATTCGACTGGAGCCCGTGCTTGATGATGCTCGTGATTTCCAATCAAACGGTCTTGCCGTTGTCGTACAAAATGGGAAGGCTGGCGTCATTAATTTGAATGGACAATTTGTCGTTCAGCCCCTTTACGATAGTATTAATTCGTATGTGGAAGGTCGAGCCATCGTTATTGATTCCCAAGGATTCAAAATGATTGATGAGCAAGGTCATGTTTTGACCCGACGAGCTTATCCATTTATAGCGAATTTATCTGAGGGAAGAGCTTTATTTTATGATACGGACAGCAGCACAGGTGGGGGAACCAGCCAATATGGTTATCTAGATCATTCAGGTCAAGAGGTCATTAAGGCACAGTTTCAGTCAGCTTACGATTTTCGGCAAGGGAAAGCCGTAGTGCAAATTAAGGATAATGAGTATGCGTTAATTGATCTCAACGGAAATAGACTCGCGACCTATCCTTATCCGTATGTAGGCCCACTAGGAGACGGACTGCTTGCTTTTCAGAAGGAGACCGCAGGTAAATATGGTTACATCGATGAACGTGGCAACATTATCATTCAGCCTCAGTTCAGCACAGCACTTCCATTTCATGATGGTCTTGCTATTGTTAACACCTCAGAGGACTATAAATCAAGTTATGGTGTGATTAATCCGCAAGGACAGTTCGTCATTCAGCCCACTTATAACGATATCCGAGAGCTTGGAGAACAGCGGTTTGCACTTGGTCAAGCGATTGATCCAGAGCAGCCTTACATTGGTTCCTTGTATGCTATTGCAGATGAAGGTGGAAAGTTACTTTCGCCATTCTCGTATCGGGAAGTGGGACAGTTTAAACAGGGATTACTTTCTGCGTCAGATGGCAAACGTACTTATTTACTCGATCGCAGTGGTCAGCCTGCTCCAGGATATCCTCACGTAGAAGGCTCAGGAACATTAGAGGTCGTGGCACCGAATCTGATCAAAGCGTATGTCGATCAACGTCTATCTTATGTAAATCGAAGCGGACAGGTGGTATGGAAACAAAATACGATCGTCCCGCTCCATCCACCGTACCGTGTGCGTGAGGAAAAGTATAAGCCTAACGTAGACTACTTGGTATATTATCCGCAAGTTGAAGGGATGGCAGATCAAGCCGCGCAGCTGGGGGTTAATGCCAAACTAAAAGCTTTATCACAGGTTAAGCCTATTCCTGCAGATCAGAAGTTAGATTATTCCTATACGGGTGACTTTGAGATCAGCTTCTATAAGCAGCAGTTACTTCAATTACAGCTTACAGGGTACAACTATCCGTTTGGTGCAGCACATGGCATGCCTACGATGATTTACGCCATTATTAATCTAACAAATGGGCATATGTATGAGCTCAAAGACTTATTTAAACCAAACAGTGATTATGTTAAGGTTCTAAGTCGAATTGTGGCTGATCAGATTAAGAATGATCCACAATATTCGTATGTGTTTCCAGATACGTATGAGGGGATTAGCCCAGATCAGCCGTTCTTTGTGACAGCAGATGCACTACATCTGTATTTTGCTCCATATGAAATTGCACCTTATGCCGCTGGATTCCCAACCTTCAACATTCCGTTTATCCAGATCAAGGATATCATCAATACGGAGGGCGAGTTCTGGAAAGCTTTTCATATGTGAATCTACATCGACTTATAGGATACACAAATGAGGATATCTAGAGTAGGAGCAAACACCGAATGTCCCATTCGCACAGGCAAGTCGTCCACCCAACGCGTAAACTGAAGTAAGTTCAGTGGAGCGAGGTGAAAATGCATGGCTAAACCAAACACAATACGCGTAAAGGCAGAGCGATATAAAGATCGTCCTGTATGTGTGACCCTCCATAATGGTGAAACGTATATCGGCTACATTAGGGATGTGAAACATGAAGGCGTGGTAATTGCCGGAGGAGGCAAGATATCGAACACGGTGGCATCCAGTGGGAAGCCCCATTCTTCTAAACGCAGCAAGGTTACTCGTGGTAAGGATAAGGCTGTTCGAGCTAACAACCTCCGTAAACGGGTTAACAGCTCACGTAAGTCTTCCAACCATAAGCGCACCACTTCGAATGCGCAGATCTCATCCTTCATGCCGATGATGGGTTCATTATTAGGCGGGCTAGGAGGAGCGACTTCGGCTGGGGGTATGCTGGGTGGAGGTATGCGCCTGTTCGGTATGGTTCAACGTTTCGTACCTGTCGTAAAAATGGGCTACGGCATGATCAAGTCTATTCAGCCATTTATGGGTGCAGTGCAAGGTCTAATGGCTCCTCAGCAGACTAGTCCACCTGAAGCTGAGGCAGAGGAGGAATAATTCAATGTTTAAGCCCCGAGGAAAAGGTAGCCTGAGGGGCTTCTCTTCTTTTCATTTACTTCGAAAACAGATGTGCAAACATTCTGCTATAGCTATATGCAAGTACAAACGGGAGAAAATAAGAGCAGAATGTCCAAAAAATATTCCATCCATTAAAATAAACAACGTGTCCCATGGTCTTCGCGATCCATTCGATTAATGTTAGGGTAAATGCTGCAACAAGGATTGACGGCCAAGGCTTTTTCTTATGTACAAGAATAGCATACATCATTAAACAACCTGCCATCGGATAGATGCCTAAGTCCATCGGAAGAGCAGCATAAGATTCGTTCCTCGTGTTGGGTAGAATGTTCCAGAAAAAATTAAACCCCACGCTGTTAATGCATGCTGAAGTTGCGATCCCGAGCGGATAATATACGAGCAATATTTTTAACTGTCGCCTTAATACCCATCCACCTATAATGACAGGAATAACAAACCCTACGATAAAGTTCCCTAGCATGATATCCCCCCATAATCTATTAATCTTTTCAATGATCGATCTTAAGTGATGATTTCTTAATTTCGCTTCATTTCCTCTAGTAGGCGATCTAACTTATCCGTAAGAAGCTTTAATTTTTTGTCATAGTGTTTATATGTGTAGAAACCAATGATTGCCTTCACTACAAAGAAAAGTACTGCGGCGATTACGATTAAAACATAGTTGTGTGCTAGCTGTTTGAGCCAATCATTGATCGCACTGATGGGGTTCGCCTCCCTTGACAACATGCATGATTTGGTTAAGATGTCCAAAGTTCATTTAAGTCATACATTTTGAAAATACATAGCTTCGATTCGTTTACATGTCCAATCTATACCGTTTGCCGAACAATGACTTACAGGTATAAAATGAGAGTAACAACCAATTTTTCTATGGGAGGTTGAAAATGACGAGCTTGTTTGTAATCGAAGCGAACCGTGTATTGTTGAACCAAGCAGAGGGAGAGCCTAAGCTGATTAAAGGCGGGATCACCAGTGACAGCTTCTCTGTTATACATAGCTTCTATCGCGGATGGATTCCATTTGGCTATCTACGAGATGTCCAGGGCGTGTGGTGGTTTGACGGCCGCAAGACCAAAGTGACTTTAGTAAGTCGGAGTACGGACGAATTCCGGGTACTGGACGATGATTACGGGTTGGATGCCAAGCATGTTTATCTGGAGGATAAGCTAATCCCCAACTCGGATGCGGCAAGCTTCGAATTACTGCCAGGTTCGCCTTATTTCGCGAAGGACAAGCATCGACTGTATGTGAAGAATGGAGATCGTTTTCATACATGGGATGATATTAATGTCGAGACCGCTGTGGCTCAGATGGATTACTGTACCGATAGAGATCATGTGTTTCATCTATACAATTCGTTATCCTACGCTAATAGTAGTAAAGATCAGTTGCTTGGTTGGCTGCAGGAAACTTATCCTCATGTTCAAGGGTGGTGGCAACCCGACTATAACGAATCAGCACATGGAGCAGAGCGGATACAAGGCCAGTGGTATAAGACAGATCAAGCGGTCTTCTACTGTGAGGAATTTGGTGGATCCGGCCGAAAAGAGACTCGGTTAGTATATAATCTGGTACGAGGTGCTGATCCTGCATCGTTTGAAGTGTTCAATGATCAATATGCTCGTGATGCAGCAGGAGTCTATTGTACTTGGAGAAAAGCTACGGGAACTGATCAGCAGACTTTCGAAGCGCTAGGTGGTTTGTTCGGGAGAGATTCGCAGAATATTTTCTATAATGGATATGCTGTTGCAGGAGCCGATCGTGACACATTTCAATGTTTGCTAACGTCGGGGTCATTGGGGCTTTCGAAAGACAACAATCACGTCTACCGTGCACAGTTTGTGCGAACAAGCAGACCGTTTGGTCATCCTGATTATGTACTCGAACAATTACCTGGCGCTGACGCGAAGAGCTTTACGATCTGGTCAGACAACGGAAGCTGGGCAGTTGATCAAGATCATGTATATCAGTGGGGAGATTGGGCTAAGAAGCTTGATCGTGCTAGCTTTACTTATTTGTTCGATCACGGGGTAGAGAGCTGGGCATATGACAAGCATGGGCTATACAATGCTAATGGTCGGCGTACAGTGAAGGGAATCGATGGCCAGACTTTTCAAGCGTTCAATCGTTATTGGGGAAAAGATGAACACAACGTATTTTGCTTCACCACAGGTGGAATACAGCGGGCGGCGGATGCAGCGACGTTTCGAGTGACGGACAAGACTGGGGGAGCGGAGGACGCTAACTTCACCTATGTAATCACAGACGACGGAACAATCCAAAAATCAAAGAAAAAATAGCCTATAATAACACATAACCTTTATAAAAAAGTTGCGAAGCATTGCCCCATTCGATATGATTGTTTAATGCGGTGTTTGGGTGACATTACCTGAGTTAAACCAATAACATATAATGATGAAATGATGATAAAAGATAGTGAGGTCTGAATAATGATTGCAAAAACAGAAGAAGATTTTAATGGTTTGAAGGAAATTGGTAAGATCGTAGCGATGATTCGTGATGAATTAGTACAAAAAACGGTTCCTGGCATCACAACGAAAGAGCTTGATGATCTTGCCGGTGAGCTATTTGAGAAAGAAGGTGCAGTTTCCGCTCCGAAAAGTGAATATGATTTCCCTGGATTTACTTGTATCAGCGTTAATGAAGAAGTCGCCCATGGTATTCCTGGAGAACGTGTAATTCAAGAAGGAGATCTCGTCAATATTGACGTATCTGGATCTAAGAATGGTTATTTTGCAGATACAGGGATTTCTTTTGTCGTAGGCGAGGGTGAAGAAGTACTGACTAAGATCTGTGAAGTGGCTAAATTGGCATTTGAAGCTGGGCTTAAAAAAGCAAAACCAGGTTCCAAAAAAAGCGGGATCGGCAAAGCTGTATTCCAAACTGCCAGACAAAATGAACTAACGGTTATTAAGAACCTCACTGGACATGGTATCGGACGTACAATACATGAAGCTCCTGACCATATTTATAACTATAATGATACTTCGGATGATGAGTTGTTAAAAGAAGGTATGGTTATCGCATTTGAACCATTTGTCTCTACCTTGGAAGAAGAAGTATTCCAAAAGAAAGATGGGTGGACGTTTGCAACAGAGAAAAGTTATGTCGCCCAAATGGAGCATACCATTATCCTTACGAAGCAAGGACCCATTATCATCACACTTTAATGTCTTTAATAGCATAATGTTGTTTGATGTGTAAAGTAGAGTCGATTCCAGCTCAGGAATCGGCTTTTTGCTGTCTGATTAGTGATACGGATCGCGCTTTGTAACGTACGTGAATATTCCAGTGTATATTAGGAAAACTCATAGCATTAGGGCTTACGCGTTATTCTTTACTTTTAGAGTTGATTATTTATTAGTTGCCCAATAGAATCGATAATAGTTGTTTTGTATTAGCATCTAGTCAGAATTCGGGAGGTTTATGTTATGCACATTTTAATTCTAGGAGCTACTGGACGAGTAGGAAGCCATATCGTTGAACTAGCGCTCAAGGATGGACACCATGTCACTGCATTGGTTCGTAATCCAGATAAGTTGCAAGTTGAAGATCGTAATCTAGCTATTGTTCCAGGTAATGCATTGAATCAAGAGGAGCTTGCGCATGCTATGAAAGGTACAGATGTTGTGATTAGTGCATTGAACACAGATGGAACAACAACGCTGTCTGAGAGTATGCCATTGCTCATTGAAGGTATGCACAACGAAGGTGTACAACGAATCATAACGATTGGAACCGCCGGCATTCTGCAAAGTAGGATCTCTCCGGAGCTTCTCCGTTATCAGTCTAGTGAATCTAAACGGAAGTCAACTCGTGCAGCAGAAGAACATCATCGTGTATATACGTTGCTCCAACAATCTGCGCTGGACTGGACGATCGTATGTCCTACGTATTTGCCAGACGGAGAACGTATTGGCACGTACCGGGTAGAGCGCGATGTGTTACCTGAAGGAGGCGTTGAAATATCTGTTATGGATACAGCAGAATTCGCTTACAAGCAGATCAAAGATCAAACTTATATTAAGTCTCGTGTGGGTATTTCTTATTAATTGATGCTTATAGATTGCTTTAAATAATAATGAATTGTGATTGTAATTGTGGGGGAAAGAATGATGAAAAGTATAGAACGCAGGAGAATAAAACTTGGAGATGTATATGCCATCGATATACCTAACGGTAAAGTTGCTTTTGGTAGAAGGTTCAAGGATGCATGTATAGCTATTTATAGTTACATTGGGAGTTCGTATGATGACACCCCCCAGGAAGAGGATTATCAGTTTGTAGTAGGGGTGTACGATGATGTGTTAAAGTCAGGACAGTGGCCTGTCGTTGATCACCGTCCATTTACAAACGAAGAAGAAGCTTGGCCACCACCTATGTGTGTCATTGACCGATTGTCAGGTGAATATTCGTTGTATCATAAGGGGGAAATGCGACATTCCAGTCAGCAGGAATGTGAGGGTCTAGAAATCGCCGCTGTCTGGGAAGCGCATCACATTGTAGATAGAATAACAGGTAATGATATGTGGCATAAAAATCCTTTAAATTAAGATAGTTACGTAGAAGTAGTATTGGTATATAAGAAAGTTGAGAAAGTTGAATAATTACGTATAACATAAGGTGAAATAGAAGAAAGTATATGTATGGAATACAGTTAGCATATTTAACCATATAAAATGAGAGGAATTACCGGGGTAATACATACCGGTAGACACATTTATCCATATATTACGACTGTAATTGCGGATTAATGGAGTAAAGAACTGATTATGGATTGATAATATCGATAAGATCGTTAAGGAATTACAATAAAATACATTGAAAAGTATTGACCGGTCTAAAAACGGATTAGTAAACTATAGCAAGTTGAGATGATTGGATAAGTGCGTAACAAATTGAGATGAACTTGTGAAATGATGTATGGGGAATTGAGTTGATGATGATAAGGAAATGTATGTATGAATTAATGAATTAATAATCAGAAGGCACACAGTAAGTCTAAGAAATAAGAATAACTACTAAGATTAAAATAAAGCTCTAAAGCTCATTTTCATTTTATTTAATAACTGTTTCACAAAACTCGTATTTTGTACATATGTACACAATTCCTTTTGTCAGCACTCCAGTTTGCCGGCGACTCTGCGAATAAACTCCCTGCGTGAAATTGATTTTTTCCTTGCCAGTTTGCCGGCGACTCTGCGAATAAACTCCCTGCGTGAAATTGATTTTTTCCTTGAGAGCACCTGTAACCTCAATGCTTCATAATCATCCATGCTATTCATTTTCACTGTATTGCCGAATTTAAGATTTCCCCATTCCGATCTTATATCTTCTGTGCTATCCACGATTTCATCGTTGTTTGTGCGGACTGTAAGCATATAATCAAAAATATCATCACTTGTGATTATCCTGCTTCCATTGGGAATTCGATGTTTAAATCCCTCGTCGTCAAGTCCAAGTTCAAATTTACAATGTTCTACATATGAACTGAACAATTCACTTGAATTGAATGGTGCAATACGATTTAGTTCCAATTTATTCGCTATTAGATTTAGAAGTGTGCTTTTCCCCGAGCCGTTTCCTCCATATAAAATTGTGATTTTTGAAAAGCTCAATTCGGAAAACCGATTTTTTGAGAAAATGCCACATGGGTAAGTTTCGTCGACATATCCAAAGCTACCGCCATTGTATGCCATTCTTTGTTCTATCAATGAGGATTCTTCATCTATAGGCAGTATGAATTTATCTAAATACATTTTCATTCCTCCGTAATTGATCTAACCTGCTCTTATGTTTTCTCTTCCGTTTCAATTTGAAGTTTTCAACTAGTAAACCTCCTCGATAATGTGGGAGCTTCCTCTTCTAAAAGCATTGATTGCTCAATCCCCTTCCATTCATAGTCGATGTAGGTATTATAGCAGAAGAAATCTACTTATCTTATCTTGGTTGTGCTAATCTGCCTTTAGCTTAATGAATTAACGGTAACGGGTATGTAACGATTAGATATACACCTAATCGGACTATGTTCTTGTCCCTAGACACTCCTCTTTCCCTCTGACCGAACATTTTTTTAAGGCAATAGATCGATCAGTTGTCCACGCAAGTCTTGGTTTCTATACCTCAATAGGATTAAACAAACTGGTTGCGTCAATTACAAGATCCATTTTAGAAGACCAACGTCTACGTCTACATATAGTCCCCTTGCCGACATCCTGTAAGGTAAAGCTTTGTATTTTATATAAATCAAGTATACCAATCCATCAGTAAATACGATACTATTGCGTTCTGTAAATGTTTTTGCTATGATCTTTTTACGGAACTGCTTAGTTCTATATATTAAATTTGGAGGAATAAGATATGACTTCACAAAGAGTATTAATTATTGGTGCTTCTGGCAAAGTAGGTTCAAAAGTTGTTCAAGAGTTTGATAAAAACAGTGAGGGCGTCACCGTCCGCTTGGCGACAAGTCGTCGAGAAACCGCCGAAAAATGGGAAGCAGAGGGCCGTGAAGCTGTTGTACTTGACCTTAATGAGAAGAGAACCTTTCCTACAGCACTAGCGGGCGTAGACCGGGTATTTTTACTAACTGGATATACGGCTGATATGCTAACACAAAGTAAACATTTAGTTGATGCTGCAGTCGATGCTGGTGTCAGTCACATCGTTCATCTGGGTGTCTTTACCTCGCGCCGTGACCTTATCCCGCATTTTATCTGGCATGACTTTATCGAAACGTATATTGAAGCTAGTGGAATTAGCTGGACGCATCTGCATCCCAACGTCATCACTGATAGCATCTTCACACATACTTCGTTAAAGGAAACGGGTTCGTTTTCAGTATTATGGAATGATGCACAGCAAGGCTGGGTATTCGCAGAAGATATAGCTGCTGTAGCGGCTGCGGTATTGCGAGAGGGTCCAGAGAAACATGGGAGCGCCAATTACTATCTGAGCACGGAAGTGTTGACAGGTCCAGAAGTTGCTGACATTCTATCTGAGACTTCAGGAAAACAAATCAATTGTATTACACTCAATCCTTCAGCGTTGGAAGAGCACCTTTCTCAAATAACTGATACTGGCGAACTTGCGTACACGGAAAGTGCCGTCATCACAATGAAACTAGGCTCGACTGGTCAAATGACTGCCCAGACCGTTGTTCGCGACGACGTCTTCACAGTTTTAGGTCGCCCTGGGTTGACTATGGCGGAATGGGCGCGTCAGAACTTAATTTGAAGATTTGCCAAAAGGAAGATGAGAAGTTGATCCAGTACTGCCTTGGGGAAAAAGTAAAAATTTCTTCAGTATATCTACCTAAGGATGTGGCTCTGTAGTTCACATTGTTTGCATGAAGTCTTGTTCGAAACTTGATTGTATATTATAGATCTTATTAATAATTTTGTTTTTTTAAATTCCAATGAAGCAAAGAAGCCGAGCACATAACATATGTGCTCGGCTTCTTTGCTTCATAATTTACACTTGTTTTAATACGATAGGCATCATCAGCTTATCAACAATTCTTTCTATATATTGTTTATTATTAGACTGATTTCTGGCGTAAATAGTATTATACATTACTAACGCAGGACCAATATCTGCAATTAGCTCTACATCGTCGTCAGTAAGTTGATATTCAGTAACATGTGGTTGAAGAATGGATGTAATCACAGTTCTGTAACTCCAGTAAAAAGCATCACGCATACCTTGATCTAATTGTTCATTTAGCGCGTTACAAATTGCATTCATTGCTTTTTGATATTTTTTATTATCTTGCATAAATAGAAGCGATAGCAAATCTATCAACTGTCCACGCAAGTCTTGATTTCTATTCAACCCATTTATTGATATCTCAATTGGATTGGCCAACATGGCAGCCTCAATGACAAGTTCCATTTTAGAAGACCATCGTCTGTATATTGTCCCCTTGCCGACCTTCGCTTGAACAGCAACTGCTTCTATGGTTAATGAGTCATAACCTTTTTCAGCTAACAATTCTAAGGTTGTCTCAAGAATGACCTTATTGCGTGACAGATCTAGAGGACGCCCTCTTTTTTCTTCTGTTGTGTCCTCTTTTTTATTATCATGTGACATAAAACCTTGCCACCTTTCCTATAGGGTAAAGCTCTGTGCTTATAATAATTTTAGTATACCATTTCGTTACTAAATTAGTTACTACTGCGTCCTGTAAGCTTATGTTTTATTTGCACATTTTTTTTGAAACTAAGTAGTTCTATATACAGAATCGACCTTAAGAATAATACTTATGTAGCATTGCGCTCATTGACTTATACGTTTTGTATTCAATTGATTACTCATGTTATATAGATTCTATATATTTACATATAATGTTTTCTAGTGGACTGCTCACACGCATTCTCTACAACATTGATCTAGCCCGGATATTTTAAAAACACTTAATACTATAAACTAACTTTGTTTCGGATTTATGAAGCGCTTAAAGGCGTCCTTATATATGGCGGGTATTTAGGTCAACTTGTTTGCTCTTTGTAGCAATGTAAATTCCTTTTTCCCCTCTGCAATTCTTGTCCATTCCGGCAATCGGGACAAGAACTTGTACCGATAAAATAAAAAATCCGGGAGAATAGCGACTTCAATGAGACCATGTTCTTGTCCCTCGACAAGTTTTACGAATTCTCTTCTCTTATCAAGTAATGTAACCGCTATAAAATAGCTCGGTTGAGCCATTTCGCTCTATCCCCTATTTCAATTAGTATAGATCTACCAACATTATAAATAGAAATACGAGGAGACGGGTATGAGCAATTCAAACACATTCAATCCATTTCGCAGACTACATTTTTATGCGGCATGGCTAATCACCCCCCTATTGATTACGCTAAGCTTGTCAGGTATTGGCTTCCTGTTTTATAGCAATGTGGAGAATAACCTTTATGAGGAGCCCTTCTTCGGGGTGAGTACAGTAACTACCAGACAAAACCTAGACGAGGCGGTTCAACAGATCAGTTCCAACTACGCTGGATACAACATTGGGAAGATTAGCATAATGGATGAACCCTACAACAATAGAGTAACCGTTAGTAATGCCGAGGGTGAATCACTCTACATTTTCCTGGATCATAATAACCAGATTGTTGCTGAGCAAAATGCAAAATACACATACTCCAATTTGATGAGAAATTTTCATAGCTCCTTACTGACCGGGAGCACGTTCATCCGTTACCTTGTTGAATTAACTGCTTGCTGGGCGATATTTTTGATTGTCTCTGGTGCGTACATGACATTCAAGAAAAGACTACTCACCAAAAAAAATAATCAGGTAAAACATCCATTCCGATTCCAGAAAATTCATGCAATCCTTGGTCTAGTTACTGCCATTCCATTGATCATTATAGTAGTAACAGGTATCCCCTGGTCTGTATTCACAGGTAGCTATATTAGCTCATACGCGCAAGAGCATCCAGAACTAGGCAGAACCGAGCTGAAGTACAATCCGCCACAATCGGACGTTAATGAGATTCCATGGGCGACTCGAAGTCAGAATCAACCAACCTCAGCACATGTGGGACACGGTGATCATCATACAACTGCTCCTGCGTTAGTGAATACTCCTAATCAGCAAAGCCTTACATCGATTGTTCAGAATGCTCAGAGAGAAAATATAACGAGGCCATTCTCTATCGTATATCCTTCCAACGAACAAGGTGTATTCACCGTAACTAAAGGAAGCAATACCGGGGTTACTGGACTTGATGTAAGCCCGTATGAAGAAACAACAGCTTATTTCGATCAGTACTCCGGCAGTCTGATTGCCAGAATTAATTTCGAAGATTACGGTATTATCGGAAAATGGTTCACTTGGGGTATCCCTCTTCATGAAGGACATTTGTTTGGCGTAGCAAACCAAATCCTTAATTTGTTGGTATGTCTTGCCTTTCTTGCTGCAATTGTAATGGGATTCCTCTCATGGATGAGAAGAATGAAGCCGGGTGATTATAAAGCTCCACAACGGATCAATAAGCCTTGGTCCATAGGTGCAGTACTCGCGCTATTGATTTTAGGCATATTGATGCCGCTTTTCGGTATATCTGTACTAGTTATTTTTATTATTGAACTCTTTGTTTATTTCTTCACTCGGAACCGTGCAAGAACCGCGTAATACGATTATAATGCAGATTATCTACCACAATCTCCATGTTCCAATAAATCTTTTCACTACCCTTTAAGTAGCTAAAGCAAACACCGTTCTGTAGACCTCTAATTAGACTAGCAGAACGGTATTTGCTTTGTTTTGTAGTTTAGTTGGGCTTCAGAAGAATTCTTAGAAGATCCCTCTGTTCACGTTTCTAAGAACCAATCTGTTAGTTGTATAGCTTCATTCTTGTAAACGTAAAGAGTTCAATATAACCGATACGGAGCTGAAGGCCATTGCAGCAGCCAACCAAGGCAGCAAGAAACCAAGGGCTACTATCGAAATACCAATGACATTATACGCAAGTGCCCAGAACAGATTTTGCTTGATATTTCGCATCGTTCTTCGGCTAAGATCGCTGGCATCCGCTATACCGTTCAAATCCCCTCGCATCAGGGTTACACTCGGTGTTTATTTTGGTTAGGTCGGGTCATGAAATTCATAAACCTACCCAAAATCAAAAAAAGCAACTAATCACGTAAATCAGCTGCCTCTTTGGACTAAACTGTAATCTCATAATTTGATTGACCTGATATAATCATAACTTTAAATCGTTAGCAACTCTTATCTACCGCTTCTATTATTTTATAACAAAGTATTGCCATTTCTGCACCAGACTCTTTTGCACCGCTTCTTATCCAATTAGCGGCTACACTGTAGATAGCTCCGCTCCAGAAACAAGTAGCGTAGTGGATCAGTACGGAGTCTTCCTTAGATCGATTTAACTGAGTTTCTTGCAATTTACGAAGAACAATATCGGCCATATTAACTTTCAAGATAATTTGTAAGCAGTCTATATGTTGTTCTAAAGTTTGAAATAAAGCTAACCAATAATCATATGAATTCTGAATGGGATGATGCAGATTCATTGCATCTACGATCTTATGAATAATCTCCATCAGCGTACTTTGAAGAATATCTTCTTTAGAGCTGTAATTACGGTAATAGGCAGTGCGTGAAACCCCAGCACGTTTTACAATGCCAGTAATCGTTATTTCCTCAAATGCATGATCCTTCATGAGCAATACCAAAGCAGCTTCAATACTTGATTTTGTGATCCGATTGGACTCCTCATTAGACAGTCTGAGCCCCTCCGTACGTTGTAAATCGATATTTACTTCCTCTGACATTACAATCCCCCTTTCTTTGTTAAGCCCGTTCTCGTGTGTATTGATCCTATTTGATTCGATGTTACAATTGTAATGTCAGTTCGAATGTATATTATTACTTTTATTATGTCAATTGAATAGGAGATGAATTACATGAAAGCACTAATTCTTGAGAAACCAGGACAATTGAATGCGCTTACTGTTGTTACTAATCGGGAGATACCTGATCCAAAAGACAATGAGATCCGAGTAAAAGTCTATGGAGCGGGTCTAAACCCTTCGGACTACCAAGTGGCTGAGCATCCTGGTTTGGACTCTGAGAAGAAACGCGTACTAGGACTAGAAATTGCAGGAATTGTTGATGCCATTGGCAACAGCGTAGACAATTTCAGTATTGGAGACCGCGTGTATTATCTTCGAAGTATTGACAATCTCGATGGAGGATTTGCAGAGTACTCTGTAACTACAGCTCATACAGCAAGCAAACTTCCAGATGACGTACCATTCGAACTAGCCGCAGTAGTTCCGGCAGCCGGATACACGGCATATCAAGCAATTATACAGAAGCTTAAACCTCAATCTGGTGGTACGATATTGATCCATGGTGGTGCTGGAGGTGTTGGAGGATATGCAATTCAATTAGCAAAACTATGTGGATTAAAAGTGATTACCACTTGCTTAGGTAAGGATTTTGATTATGTACGTACTCTTGGAGCAGATGAGGTAATTGATTATACGCAAGAAAATATGTATGAATTAATCTCAAACATAACAAATGGTCGGGGTGTTGATTATATTTTAAATACAATCAGTCCTGATAGTGCGACAAAAGACCTTGAAGTGCTTGCCTTCGGAGGAGAACTGGTCGTAACCGCTGGTTTTCCTGATTTTAAGAAAATTCGCTTTTATGATAAAGGGATGTCGATACACGAGATAGCTCTTGGTGCATCTCATACACAAGGGGATTTCAAGGCACAGATCAATCTTGCGAAAATTGGAGATCACTTTAGTAAACTAATTTCTGAAGGAAAGATTGTCCCGCCACAAATTACATCAATCACTATAGATGATATCCCTGCCTACTTAAAAAAAATGAAAGAAGGTAAGGTAACAGGCAAAGTTGTAGCCATAATCAATCAGGTTAAGTAAAGGCTCTCCCTAACTCCCTTGTTTATGCTTAATGTTTAGATATACATCTAATCGTTATATGGACTATGTTCTTGTCCATTACGGCAATCGGTACAAGTTCTTGTCCTTAGCTTGGGACAAGAACTTGTACCGATAACATAAAAAAGCCGCTAAATTAGCGACTTCTTGGGAACATATTCTTATCCCCCGACAACAATATATCCCCTCTCTATTGGTAATCTGTCCTAGTTGTGTTCTTTAAAGAGCATCATTCTCTTGCTTAGCCAGTTCTCTAATTCTGATAAGTAATCAAAGTCTTCAATTTTCTCCCTCAATTCCGACTATACCCACTGGGATTTATGAATACCGCACTCATATTGAAGGCTGTTATCAATTTATCAGCAAAGTCATCGCAACGACTGGACAAACTTATATCATATCAAGTAGGAATACCATATGATATGGTATTCTGAGTTTAAAAACAAATTATATGAATGTGAATGACAAGCATCATAATTAAGATATAATACTTACACTTTACTGCCCATTTGTGAAACAAAACAAAAGCAGCTGATCACGTAACAGCACCCCATTTTAAAGACAAGACTCAGAAATGGAGGTACAGTTCCCATAATACGTGGAATCTCCCTTTTAGAGATAAAGTATTCTATAGGGGGTATGCCATTCCCTTGTCAACTTTCCGTAGCTGAGAATGCACCTGGTTTTTTGCAAGATTGAACAGCCCATTTTTTACAAAAACCGGGCTGTTCTAAGAAGGAATAATTTTCTCATAGTGAAGGCCAACCCGGTTTTAACTACAGCTGATAGAAATATAATTATTCCTTATTTCCAATATCTTTCAAGAATTTCAGGACAGCTTCGCTCATCTCTTTGTATTTGGTCCAATGAAGATAATGATGACCTTTTAAGGGAAGGATTGTACTTGAAGTATGATCCGTAAGCTGGGTTTGTAAAAAGGTAAATTGAGATTTCCCATCCTCACTCACCCTGCCATCGTCTCTTGTAAAAAACAATACGGGCAGTTCTGATGGAAATGACATATGAGCAGTTTTTTTCACATTACTAACCAGCTCATTTGCTTCTTGAACTATATTACTGTTATAACCGTTCCATGCCGTCATGGCTTTGGTCATTGCTAAATTCTCATTCGAGTAAGCACCCTCACTCGCAAGAGGAAGATAAGCACTATCATCCAAAGATGTAGCTAGTCTAGCTAATCCGGTGGGAGCCGCATATCTCATAATACCCGGCATGGACGGAGGGGTTTCATTGAAGTAAGCAAGGGCCGCTGGCAAAGTCGCGTCTATTCCTACTATTGCTTTAACCTCATCAGGAAACTCATGAGCATAGTACATGCTGTAAATTCCGGAAATCGAATGTGGCATTAACACATAGGGCCCTTTAATATTTAATTGCTTCAGTGCACTCCTTAGTTCCCCAACGATGTGCTCCACCGTTCTTTTCTTATCCGTCCTATCACTCCAGCCATATCCGAATGGCTCCAGAACGACAACTCTGTTATGTTTGGACATTTCATTAATTAAAGGCTCAAAATCCAGCACAGGTGAGGCTGTACCCAGGCCGCTTAACAATACAATAGTGTTGGATCCGTTACCCTTTGTATAGACATGCATCCGTTTATTTTCAATTTGGATATACTGCCCTATTGCCGGGTATTTATGCTGTTCTACCAGCTTCATGACATGATGAAAACCAATCCAAATGAATACAGCGGACAAAATGAATAGAAGCAGTCTCTTGAGAATGATTAAAATCTTATTTTTCTTTTTGACGATCACTTAGTTACTTGGCTCCTTTCCATTCTTTTCAGCGTTGACCAATTTAGAGCCTCTTAGTTACATTTAACCTTTCTTACTCTTGGAATACAGCTTCCCTAAAAAAATGTTATTTTCCGGCTCAACTCCCCTTTTTCTATTTGTAATTAAATACGGCAGCTTTAACACGCTAGTCTTCCTAACATCTGCAGTTTCAATCATTAATTTGTTGATCTCCTTGGAACCTATTATAAGGCTCCAAGTTTATGGTGAAGTAGGGGCTAAGTTTAAGTTTAGCTTAAATTTTTTGTGGTGCCCTATTAGGTATACGCTTAATCGACAATAGGAATAGGAACATGTTCTTGTCCAATACGGTAATCGGTACAAGTTCTTGAACCAGGCCAAGGACAAGAACTTGTAGTGATAAAATAAAAAGAGCCGCTAAAATAGCGACTTGAATGGTATTTTATTTCTTTTCGGCGTGATCCATGTTATTTACCTTCCTTCAAGAATTGCTCAATTCGAGCTTGAATTGAATCACGAACCTCAGCGAATGTAGCTGTGATCTCTTCCTCTGTACCTGTCGCTTTGGCTGGATCATCGAAGCCCCAGTGCCATCTTTCTGCTTTGTCATTACGTACAACTGGGCAATTATCGTTGGCATGACCACAAAGCGTAATGATGTAGTCTGCTTGTTTTAAAATCTCAGGATCAATAACATCTGATGTATGATTCGAAATATCAATGCCAGCTTCATTCATCGTTTGAATAGCTCGAGGATTTAAGCCATGTGCCTCTAATCCAGCACTTCTCACCTCATATTTGTCACCACCAAGCGCCTTTAAAAATCCATCGGCGATTTGGCTTCTACAAGAGTTTCCTGTACACAAAAAGTAAATAAGTGGTTTGTTGTTCATGATTATTGATCTCCTTTATCTTTCGTTTGGTTTACTTGTACTTTGGCTTCGCCAATTTTTGAGTTAATTAACGTTTTCATGACCATAGCGATAATAACTAATGCTACTGTGATTACGGCAATCAACAACCAAACGTTTATGTTGGTTGAATGAATCAGGTGTAGCCACAGATACAGTCCGGTTAACGTGATAAATAGCGTTGGGATGGTGAGCACAATTCCAATTTTGAAATAACTTCCCCACGTGATTTTCACATCTTTGCGGGACAGTACATGTAGCCATAAAAGTGTGGCGAGCGATCCAATCGGTGTAATTTTTGGACCCAAGTCACTCCCGATAATATTGGCATAAATCAGCGATTCCCGAATGACACCTTGCGTGCTGGTTCCATCAATAGCAAGCGCATCAATCATCACCGTCGGCATATTGTTCATTACCGAAGACAATACTGCAGCTAGAAAGCCCATGCCAAGTGTGGAGATGTAGAGCCCCTGGTCGGCAATAGCTTGAATGACCTTCCCCAGTTCATCTGTCAATCCGACATTTCGTAGTCCATAAACGACGACATACATACCGATAGAGAAAATCACGACTGCCCATGGAGCCCCTTTAATAAGCTTCCAGGTTTGAATAGCGTGACTCCGCCTTGCAGCTAAGATAAACAAGAGGGCTATAACCCCAGCGATAACAGACACCGGAACTTGAATGAACTCGCTCATCAAGTACGCAATCAGTAGTACGACTAAGATCACCCAAGATATGTTGAACAATTTCTTATCCTTGATCGCTTCGGCTGGCTTTTTGAGCTGACTGACTTCGTAGTTGCCTGGAATACTCTTTCTAAAGAACAAGAACAGGACCAGAAGACTTGCCAATATTGAAAAGAAATTCGGAACAATCATACGACTTGCATACTCAACAAAGCCAATACCAAAGTAATCGGCGGAAACGATATTGACGAGGTTACTCACGACAAGCGGAAGTGAAGTTGTATCTGCAATAAAGCCACTTGCGATGATAAAAGGTAAAATCATCTTTTGATCAAATTTGAGCGCTCGGACCATAGCAAGCACAATGGGCGTTAAGATCAGTGCGGCACCGTCATTTGCAAAGAACGCTGCAACCCCTGCCCCAAGCGACACAACATAAACGAACATCAGTTTACCATTACCTCTTGCGAGCCTTGCCATGTGTAGTGCAGCCCATTCAAAAAATCCGATTTCATCTAAAATCAGTGAAATTAAAATAATAGCTACAAAAGCAAGCGTGGCGTTCCATACGATTCCTGTGACTGTACCTACATCGGATAGACTGACGACTCCAAAAAGAAGAGCAAGGACAGCTCCAGCTGAAGCCGACCATCCAATATTAAGCCCCTTAGGTTGCCAAATCACAAAAGTCAGTGTAAGCAAAAAGATTAATATCGCGATCAGAGTCATGCTTCCTCCTGAGGGCCGCAGCAGTTTTTCAATCCTGCTATTTTATCCTTCATGGACGGCAGATAAGGATACACACACTGAACATATGCTTCTGCATCTGGATTGAGAGAATAGTACACCCACTGCCCTTTTTTCTTTTCATTAAGGAGACCGGCTGCCTTTAGTTTTCGAAGATGCTGACTGGCGTTTGGTTGTGACATGCCAATAATGCCTGTGATATCGCATACACAAAGTTCCCGTTCCTGAAGTAGCGCAATGATGGTCAAACGTGTTTTATCAGCTAATAACTTATACGCCTCAGCCATCTCCTGAATTCTTTGCTCCATATGTACCCCCCTGTGGATTAGTCTTGTCGGCTTCATTTAATGATATAAGCATATAATAAGTCACTTATATAAGCAATGACGAATATAATAAAGTTTAGTGCACCAAAAAAACAGAATGATCAAGTGGTCGGATGGGCTTCTATCAATCCATATAATGCTAGAAGCGCGTATGACGGTGTAGGTGACCTCTCCATTTATATTCATCGTGATCATCGCGGTAAAGGGGTCGGAAAACAGTTACTTCAGAAATTAGAGGAAATTGGTAAGCAGAATAACTTTCATAAGTTTGTTCTTTTCACCTTTCCATTTAATACGCTTGGTCAGAGCCTATATCATAATGCTGGATACCGAGAAGTAGGTGTATTTCAAAATCAAGGCTTTCTGGAAGGAAACTTTGTAGATGTGATGGCTATGGAAAAATTATTATAGGTATCTATGGTTCACGAACGATACATTAAACTAACTGCCCGTTAGCTTAAGGAAACCGGCAAAGAATCTTATCATCATATGTACAATGACACAATGATCTTGTCCTTTTCGCTTATCTTTTTGCCCTTTGCGTCATATTCCCTCCGCTAATGTACATTGATTATTTATTAAACTATATAATAAGTGCTGCTACGGAGTATTTGGTCATCTTTAGCATATTCTAAATTATAATTGGTGTATTTTTTCTGCAATAGGTGGCCATTGAATACGTTTTTTTCTGTCGGAGAAGTATAAGAACTTGTACCTATTCCTGTTTGCTTAGAATCCTCCTTATTAGGCCGCCTACTACCATAACCGAATCTTCTATGCTTACAAAAGTGTACTCGGAAGACTTATCTGGTTATGATAATTGAAGATTGCGATGGCTTGCGATCTTTCTTACTAAGAGAAGTCCATCATGACAGGTATTTGTACAGGATATCTTTCATTGGCTCGTCTTCACCACCTTCTCCGCTTTTGCTTTCCCCATCCATTTTCTTACGCCTAAAGCCCTATGTAAACGTTCCACGTCATAGGCTCCAGTCCATTTATGCAAATGTTGGATATCTATATATAGGCAGCTGCATAGAGTGTAAGTAGACATTTCACCAAAGAAGGAGAATGAGTATGTATCATAAATTATTTCATCAAAATCAATGGCATAATCCAATGCCTAACATCCAGAAGGGCCTCACCCCTCCGTATTGCAATGAAAATGTAAACCTTAGTCACCCTGGCGGAAATATAAAATTAAGAGATTATGGACAACAACCACTTGTAATCAATATGGATCAAGCCGCAAAGTATAATCAAAATTATCGTACAACTCTATGGACAGGAGAGCATTTTCAAGTGACTCTGATGAGTATCGGTGTTGGCGAAGATATCGGTCTGGAAGTCCACCCGACAACCGATCAATTCATACGGATTGAAGAAGGTCAGGGACTTGTGCAAATGGGAGACGAGAAAGACAAATTGAATTTTCAAACGATGGCCTGTGAGGATTATGCTGTTATGGTGCCTGCAGGAAAATGGCACAATATCACCAACACAGGCAGTATACCACTTAAAGTTTATGTGATCTATGCGCCGCCTGAGCATTCTTATGGGACAGTTCATGAAACAAAAGCCATTGCCATGTCTTCTGAAAGTTAGTTGATCGTATTCTAATGTAATACAAATTTTAATTCAAAAGCCTGATTTCTCTTCATTCGTGTTGAGAAAAATCAGGCTATTTCTTAATTTAATTACTTATCGAGGTATCGATACAGGGTTGTTTTGCTAATACCTGTTTCTTCACGAATCTCAGCAAGACTGTACTCTTTACTTTCATACATCTTCAGTTGTGAATTCCCGTTCGAGAGCCCCAGGCATAATGCTCATTTCTGTACGCCAATAATTACTTACCCGAAATGACACAATGTTATTATCCCCCATTTGAAGATTGACGTTGTTCTTCCCTCCATTTTATCCAGGTAACGCCCAACCTCCTCTTGATGCAGATTCATTTGTATTTTTACTTTGTCTCTCGCTTAGCTTTGAAAGCATATCCTTCGTCATGGCCTTCAAGTCGTAGCGGGCATGAAATCCCCATTCTGTTTTTGCTGACGTCGCATCAATGGAATGCGGCCAGCTATCGGCTATCGCCTGTCTCTTCGGATCAACGTCGTAATCTAGGATAAAGCCGGGAGACTCCTCCCGAATTGCTGCAGCGATCGCCTCCGGATCCACGCTCATTGCGGTGACATTAAATGAGTTTCGGTGCATCAACCGGAATGAATCCGCTTCCATTAAATCGATGATTGCGTTCAGGGCATCCGGCATATACATCATGTCCATGTTTGAGTCTTTGGCAATATAAGATGTATACCGGCCAGACGTCACGGCTGCGTAATAAATTTCTACCGCGTAATCCGTCGTGCCTCCGCCGGGAGGTGTCATGTAAGATATCAAACCTGGGAATCGCAACCCCCTAGTATCCAGGCCGTACTTGTGAAAATAATAATCACAAAGCAGTTCGCCGGACACTTTGTTCACGCCGTACATCGTATTGGGTCTCTGAATCGTATCCTGCGGAGTATTATATTTTGGAGTCGTTGGGCCAAAAGATCCAATGGAGCTTGGAGTGAACAATTGGCAACCGAGCTCTCTGGATATTTCAAGTGCATTCATCAATCCGCCCATATTCAAATTCCAGGCAAACAGGGGTTTCTCCTCTGCCGTAGCCGACAACAGCGCAGCTAAATGGATGATGGTATCAACTTCATACCGCTTGGCGATTTCAAACATTGCCTTATCATTCGTCACGTCCAGCAGCTCGAATGGCCCTGATCGGGTAATTTCGTGGGCTGATGACCTGAGATCCGTAGCAACGACGTGATCCGCACCATAAATTTCACGTAATTTAACAACTAACTCAGAACCGATTTGGCCTAGTGCTCCGGTTACCAAGATCTTGTTCATAAGACATTCCTCCCGAAATGTACTCCCGCGGATGCAGCTAAATCAGCTTCATTTCCTTGCCAACTTTCTCATAAACAGAGATCACCTGGTCGAGCATCTCCTTAGTATGGGCAGCTGTCGGCATGTTGCGTATTCTTCCAGTTCCTTTCGGAACCGTAGGAAATACGATTGCCTTGGCATAAACGCCTTCTTCATAGAGCCGTTTGCTGAACTGTTGGGTGGTTACTTCATCGCCAATAATACAAGGTGTGATCGGAGTTTCACTTTGGCCTACATCGTATCCAAGCCGGCTCAAGCGAACTTTCAAATGATTGCTATTCTCCCACAGCTTATCAATCAGCTCTTTGTCATTCATCAAAATGTCGATAGAAGCGCTACAAGAAGCGATTGCAGCCGGAGGTAGAGATGTCGAGAACAGAAACGGACGGCTTCTCAGCTTCAACCATTCGATTAATTGTTTTTTACCGGCCACATAACCACCGACAACGCCGATCGCCTTGGAAAGAGTACCAATTTGAAAGTCAATGCGGTCGGACAAATCAAAATGTTTCACGGTTCCCGCTCCTGCTCCGAGAACGCCCGAACCGTGGGCATCATCGACATAAGTAATTAGATCGAATTCTTCTGCTATTTTCACGATTTCGGGTAGCTTTGCTATATCACCATCCATGGAGAAAACCCCGTCGGTGATGACCATAATTTTGTGGTACTGACCTGATTCCTTGGCCTTTTTCGCCTGCTGTCTTAAATCATTCATATCCGAATGCTTAAAACGAATCACCTTGGCTCTCGACAGGCGACAGCCATCAATAATTGAAGCGTGGTTCAGCTCATCGGATAAAATCGCATCATGCTGATCCATTACCGCGGATATAGCAGCCATATTACAGTTAAATCCCGATTGATACACGATAACGGCTTCCGTTTTTTTGAAACGAGCCAGTTTTTCTTCAAGCTCAATGTGAAGTTCCATCGTACCATTAATTGTTCTTACAGCCCCTGCCCCTGCCCCGTATGTCTGCGCCCCCTTAACTGAAGCATCAATCAGGCGGTAATCTGTTGCCAAGCCCAAATAGTTATTAGAAGACAAATTGATTAGGGACTTTCCGTCCATACGAATAACAGGACCATTTGCACCCTGCAGTGTATCGATGAAGTTATATAGCCCTTTATTCTTTAGATCTTCGATGTTCGAACTTAAAAATTGGTTCAATACTTGACTTGACACTTGATTACCTCCTCGATATAGTTTGTCCTCATACAGGAGACATTCTATTCTTCAAGAAAACCTTGTTACAAAGGGGTTTATACTAATTTCAATGTAGCACTTTTTTTATTATTTGTACACATATGGAGGACAAAAAACCAAAAAATAGGCAAATATACATCGTGATTATTCCCCCATCCCGGAAGCAATCGCTATTAAATTTTTGCTTATATCTTTTGCTATTCGCTACCGTGCCCAACGCAATGAGATGAGTCGTATGGGAATGCTTGCCGAAGTTATGCTCGCCTCACCACTTAGATATCTGTCTAATCAGTAATGGGAACAAGTTATTTACAAGTTCTTGTCCCTCGACATTTACTCATCTCTTACAAGATGAAAATGGAAGTATATCGTAACGCAACATGGCCGTTAGTGAGCAAAAGCAGCTGATCACTTAGATCAGCTGCTTTCTTGGTTTTATTACGTTATCGTTTCCCCGTTTAGAAATCTATTATATGTTGTTGCTAATAGACTTCATTTACCGTTCCCCCATTGTGCAAGAATAGTATCATATTCTTTATTCGTTATTGGCAAAATGCTCCCATGCCGTTTCTTTAATGATCCAAATGAATATTGTTCAGGATGAAGCTTCTGCCAACTTGCCCCGGAGGTATCATCAATCTGAGATGTGAGAATAGGAAGATATCCGCCATTACTACTATATTGATCTACAAACAACCCCCACTTTTCCTCATTATTGAATTTAAAGAACGCAGGCCCTTCCACATCATTCCCAGTCAACCCAAGCCCTAAGGAATCAAGTGTAGCAATATGCTTCCAATCCCCATTTAAACGCTTACAGGATTCAATCGTTATATGTCCATCTCCAGATGCCCGATAGTACATATCATCTGCTCTTATAATACTTGTATCAATAATTGTCCCCCGCTCACCTCTCGTAATATAAAGTTCTGCCTGTGTAAAGGTGCGGAAATCTTTCGTCCTGCTGGCATAGATATGCATACCTTGGGGTTGTTTTTCTTTCGACAATGTGCTGGAAGCCCAAAACACCAAATAATTCCCTTCTTCTTCATCATAGATGGCTTCGGGTGCCCAAACACAGCCAGCCTCTCTAGGTGCAACTTCAACACTTCGAGGTTCTGACCAATTTACCAGATCGGTAGACTCCCAAATCAGCAACGCATGACTCCCGTTAACAGTTGGCTGTGATCTTTCCCAACCACCGCGATGATAGATACTAAGATCAGTAGCTATTAAATAAAACAAGTTGTGATCGACGCCACGAAGTAAAAAAGGATCACGACCCCCTTTTTCCCCTATATCCGAGCGGAGAACAGGTTGGTTTTGATTCAGGTCTTGCCAGTGCAGGCCATCTTTGCTCAAAGCAAAATAAACCTGCTCACCATCTTCCTGATCCCCAATAAAATGAGCAAAAACATAACCATACAATGATAAATTTGAACTCATGTTCCTTCCTCCTTCAAATTCTATTCATTACACATGACACAAAATCAGCGCCTATAACAGACGCTGATTTTTTAGTATAAATTGTGTTTATTTGGGATAAACCTTTTACTGAACTTCTCTAAATGTTGCATCTGCCTTTGAAGTTGTATCGTTAATAGAATCAATTCTCAATTGATAGTTGGAATGCCTTAGATATCGATCTGGAACATTGTAAGATTGGTATGAAGCAAGAGCTGGATCAGCAAGTCCAGGAACTCTCATGAACGAAGCATCGCGGTTAAACGCAGTCGTCCCATCTGATTGTACTAACACAAGTTTATAATTACTATGCTTTAAGTAATACCCGGGGAAATTGGTTGATTCAAATGAAATCGTTCCCCCACCTGCGAGCCCTGGTACAATCTTGAATTTTGAATCGTCTAGAGGTGACACATTTTGATCAATTCGTGCTTGGAAGTTCGCGTGTCTTAGAAACCTTCCAGGAAAATTATACGATTCAATTCGCTTGATTTCACGGCCAGCTCCGCTTGCATCCCGAAACGCGTCCATAGCTGGTGTCCACTGTCCATTGGTATCTCTTGCTCCCATATCATAGCCGCCTTCTGGCCCTGGAGGTAAAGTTTCTGGAGCCCAATAGAACACCCCGGAATCATTGCCCCCGATACGTTTCATCAAATTGATCCAACTATCAATCGTTCGTTTGGTTTGAGTACCTCGATCCCATCTTCCACCCACTTCAGCCATCATTACTGGCTTATTGTACTTATTATGCAAATATTCAGCTCTCTCTCCTACGAATTGAATATCATTAATACCAGCGTAAGATGAAAATCCTATTAAATCGGTTTTTCCACCATTATTGAAGAATGGGTCAAGAAAAGATTCCAGATCCCGTTGGGGGCCTGCTAGATGTATCATGGTAACACTTGATGGGGATACCGCTTTCACTGCATCATATCCTGCGTTAAATAACCCCACCATCTGGACTGGATTTCTGAGACTACCTTGCCATCCAACGATACCAGAGTTTGTTTCATTGCCGATCTGAACCCATTTAGGAATAATACCCTCATTTGTTAGTGCAGTCATATAATTAAACGTATAATCGTACAACGTGGTCTTCATATCTTCATAACTTAGATTTTGCCAAGCAACGGGTGCTACTTGACGTCCCACACTATTCCATGTATCCCCATAATGAAAATCAATCATAATATCCATGCCTTTAGCATGCGCGCGCTTAGCTAATGCAATACTCCCTTCTTGATCTGCATAACGATCAACATCGTTTGGATTTACCCAAGTTCGAATGCGAACAGCGTTAATTCCGAATTCTTCTTGGAGAATATCAATCAGATCACCTTCCGTACCATCTTTATAGAAGAATTTATCTCCTTGTGCTTCAAGTAATGGCAATATGCTAATATCTGCTCCATAAGCAAACGTACGATCCTCTGTTTCTGCATGAATTGAGTTAGATTGTAATAGAGTGAAAAACAATGCAACAATTAACGTCACTGCACTAATCTTAGCCATGATTTTTTTCATAGTTCCTCCTATAATTTTATTATTTTGTAACTTAGGAGTTCCCTGCTAAAAAGTTGTCAATCTGTGACTGAATTTCTTCCTTAACCTTGTCAATTCCAGCTGCTTTAAGCTGATTAATCAAGTCTTGCTGTCCTTTATTCAAATCATTAATGATGCCATACCCCAATGGGAGATTATACCTCATCATCACATTACCGATATTTGCGATCTCATTTTTCACCTTTGTATCAACTAAAACGAAACTTTCCAGCGGATAATGATATAAATTGGATTGACTTGCCGCGATGATATCCAAGGCTTCTTGAGGTGTGTTCACATTCTCGCGATTAAGATGCGAGTTCCAGCCCCATACGGAGTATCCAGGATATTGAGAGGATCTTGGCCCTGCCGAATATTTGTCTTCACCCTCAGGAATATAATGCTCTCCAGCAATACCGTACATGGCAAGGTCATGAATTTCCTTATCATTTTGTAATAAATCATTGAACATCAATGCACGTTCAGGATTTTTTGACGTAGAATGAATAGCTGTTCCATTTTGTGTAGAGATTGCTGCATTCACCTTGCTGTTTGGTGTAATATCAACAATCTTGAACTCCATATCTCTATTCTCTTGTTTCGCTTCAGCGATCTGTGCACCTAATGTCAATACGTTGTGATTACCTGCCGCTACTTTTCCAGCCTTCATTTCCTGCCATCCATCATTTTTATTATTCACAATATTTCTCGGCCAAGCTCCGTTGTCCGCTAGATCCTTATAGTACTCGAGAATTTCTTTATATTCAGGCGTTTCTGCGACATTAAATAACTTTCCGCTCAAGTCATCTAGTTTAAACGCAAGAGGTAATCCAGGATCAATAAGACGCCAATTGTTTTTTTGTAACAAGGTCTGATTATCCCATAAATTCCACATACCACCGTTGGCAGAAGCATTAAAGGGAATAATTCCTTGCTCATTCTTAGCAATCGTTTTTAAATAAATTGCAAGCGTATCTAAACTATTAACTTCCGGTAAGTTGTTCTTTTTCCGGAGATCTTCGCGAATCAAGGTGAATCCATCGGTCACTTCCACATGATTGTTGGGAACCATATAGAGTTTGCCCTCAACTTTTGCCTGATTCCAGCTAACTTTAGGCATGTTTTCCCATGTCTGAGGTGCATACTTTTGCAGCATCTCATCTGTTAATTCCAAAAAACCGCCCATCGTAGCCTGATTGGTATAGAAAGCCCAGTTCGCTGTATAAATTAAGTCAAAATCCTCATTAGCAGCAAATTTAAGGGGATACTTCTGTGCCCAGTCTGACCAATCCAAGAACTCAACACTGACGGTTGTGTTGATTTTTTCTTTCAACTTTTGATTTAGTTCAGTATAAACCTTTTCATAATCAACAGGTTTTGGTCCTAACATAATCATTTTTAATTGCACGGGTGTAGAAGAGTCATCGCCTACAGCAGGGCTTAATGAGGATTCTTTGTTGCCTCCTGACGAGCAGCCACTTAGTACGACTGTAAGCAATAATGCTATTGCCGAAATCATGACTAAGTATTTTCTTGTTAATATCATGTTTCTGTTGCCTCCCCTGAAATCAAGTGTTTTGGGATAAACATTGAAGTGAAGAATATTATCCCTATTCGAAAGTACAAATCAATCATAAGATGTAAGCGTTTTCCGAACAATCTGATAATCCTCTGATTATCTTTGAATATCTTATGTATATCAGACTCAGGTTAAATTACAAAGAAAAAGCGTCCTTGGACGGGTGCCAAGAGCGCTGTGAGAACAGATTGTCATACAACTTACTTTGATTAGGTTTTATTTAATGACTTTTCATAGATGTATTTTTGTTTAATAGATATTGGTTCGCTTGCTTTTCAACTTCTTTTTTTACCTTTTCCAGTCCAACAGCGTGAAGTTTATCGCTAAGAAGGTCAAACGCCTGATCAACATCTTCAACGGCACCGATATATATAGGTCTTGCATATTGCTCCGAAATCTCTACAATCGCTGTTAATTCAGGTTCTACAGCCTCCGAATTAAAGCTGAAACCAGCATAGGTTGAGGGAATTAATATCTTTTTGATTTCATTTAAATGCTGTATATAAATATCGGGCCATGAATTCCGTGGCAAGAACAGACTCTTGTTAACAAACCAGAATCCGGATTTATCCATCGGATACGTATTGGTTTCAGTTGTTACTCCTTCAGGTAATGCAATTTTGTTGTCATCCGTAATGACATAATTCTTACCTTCTAGTCCGAAGTATGCCAAGTAGACATACTCCGGTTCTTCCATTAATAGATCAATGACTTGCAATGATTTCTCTGGATGTTTGGAACTTGAAGAAACGGCTAGTCCATTTACCAACCAAGAGGATGCTGGAGCATTTCCTTTAGCATCTATCGTTGGTATTATTTCTGCTTTAATCCCCTTTAACTCGCATTGTTCTAGCGTAGACTCAATATCATTTGAATTGCCAAAGGCGACAGCACTTCTACCTTCGCAAAAGTTATCTTTTGAACGAACTTGATTTGCATAAGGATTATCATTCATATAACCTTTATCTCGCCATTTTTTCATGATTCCGGCTGCATACTTCTGCGCGCTCAAATACGGTTCTTCCAACATGGAATAGATGGCACCAGATGGATCCTGATAATCGTAAGTCATGCCTTGTGCATAGGTAATTCCTGAATCCATAGGTGCACCAGGATATGCAATTTTATCTCGGACAATATTATAGTATGGTGTTGAGAGATCATATTGACTATCCAAGTTCATTGGAATCATGTTCGCCTCATGCTTTTTTATGGCTTCAAGATAAGGTTCGAGTTCAGACACTCGACGAATGCGAGAAATTCCATATTTTTCTCTCAAATCTTGACGAATTACAGTCACTCCTGTTGTCACATCCGGAGTAGAGGTTGGAACCATATATATGTTGCCTTTAATCTTTGCAGCATCCCATGCCTTGGGGTTTAGTTGGTCATGGTGTCTGGGCAAGAACTGTTCGATCATGTGTTCCGTAATTGACAAGAAGGCTCCCCTCGATACTTGCTGTGCATAATAACTCCATGACGAGGCATAGATGATATCCACATCCCCTGAGGCAAGAATTGCTGGATACTTTAAATTCAGTTCCTCCCAACGAATATATTGAATGTTAAGCATGGTATTCAGATCGTCCATTAATCTGTTGTTCAATGTTTCCAAAACTTCGGGGAATCCTTGTGGAGCTTCACCAATCAAATACATATTTAATGTGACTACATCATTTTTTTTGCTTGTGTTTACTGTATGTTCCGTAGGCTGTGATTCAGTTAACTCTGTAGCCATTCCTTTTTCAGAATTGCGTTCAAGAACATAGACAAAGATGACTATGACTGCCATCATACTAACGAACCACAGGAATATTTTATTTTTCTTAAGTTTCATCTTCCCTCCATCTCATACGGCGTTACATGAAGGTACGCATTTAATTATGCGCATCATCTTCAGTCAAAATGAGTGGTAGCCGCAAAATAACTTTCATCCCTTGATAAGGCTGGCTGACGAAGACCATCCCATATTTCTGGCCATACATTAATTGAATTCGTTCCTGAATGTTTCTCAAACCAAATCCTCCCGTATTTTTGCTACGAGTACCATGAAGTAAACTTTCAGTTTCAGAAGATGCCATTCCAACACCGTCATCTTCCACAATAATGATCAAGTCTTGTACCTCAATGTACGCTGAGATTTCAATCGTACCTGAACCACTCTCATTTTCCAAAAGTCCATGAATAATGGCATTCTCTACTAAAGGTTGCAACATGATTTTTGGCACTTCATAAGGAAAGAAATCGCTAGAAACTCGAATAGCAAGCTTAATTTTGTCTCCAAATCGCATATTCTGTATAGCTGCATATGCCTCGATATGGCGCAGCTCGTTTTCTAATGTGACCTTTTCTTTTCCATTCGATAAACTCAGCTTATAAAAAGTAGCCATTCTCTGAACCAGCTCTGTAATCTCATTCGGATTGTTTGTTAGAGCCATTATGTTAATTAGATCCAATGTATTATACAGAAAATGAGGATTAATCTGAGCTTGTAGCGCCATCAATTCTTTATTCTTCACTTCTCGCCCCAATAGATAAGTCTCATCCATCAGATGAGAAATGTTCTTAACCATTAAGTTAAAATTTTCAGTCAACTCCCCAATCTCATCCCCATTCACTGGAAGATCCGCAACTTTGAAGTCTCCACTCTTCATCTTACGAACGAGATGTGTCAGTTTGCGAATTCGCTTGGTCATTGTACCTGCGGCGATATAAGATAATAGAAATACTAATGGTATCGCCAACAGATATAACTTGATCATTTGATCACGTGCCTTATTACTGGCTGACAGAATATCTGAGTAGGGTACGATTAGCGCGATCTTCATATTTGTTAAAGGGATGGAACGAAGGCCAAGAAACATTCGGTTATCATTTATTATGAAGTGTTCATCTTGATAATTGTTTGGGTAAGAAAGCCATTCCTCCCGATGATTGCTTATCACATTCATAAAGTCTTTCTCGTTTAGTTGACTTGTGATTGAAGACCCGAGACTCTCGAGTCGTTCGTTAAACAGGATTACAGAAGAATTCGGTGTAAGTAGCGCATGATCCAGAACGGAGCGAAACGCATCTGCATAGAGCCGAACTTTAATGATTCCACTAATCGTCTGAATATTGTGCATAGCAGGAATTTTACGAATAACAGAGATACCTTGGTTATCTACATCATAATTGAATGATCTCGTTGGTAACCAGTCAAATGCATCAGATGAGGATAAAAATGGCTTAAACCAGTCTAATTTCTCAAGCTCCTCCATTTTCAGATAATCAAAGTTGCCTGGCTGACCGGCGAGACCTGACTCCATATATAACTGAAAGGTTTGTATATCCGAGTTAAATCGAAACTGATTCATCGCATTGCTTAGAGCATTGGCATCCTGATACCAGAGATTAATATCCTCATATCTAGAGGAATCTGCAATCAACGAAGCCTGAACAGTATCATTAAAAGCGATCAAATTCAAAATTTCCGTAATGGATCGTGTCTTAAACGCAATATAATCCTTCGTTTCATCTAACACTTTCTCTGCAGAAAACAATGCCTGCTTCTCACTCTCAATCCTAATCTGATGCAAGTTTATCGTCAGAAGAATGAGAAATGGGATGCTGAATACAACCAAGATCATCAAAGCCATTTTATAATGAAGGCTCCATAAAACTTTACGTTTACCCCTCATCTAACACATTTCTCCCGAAACTCAGTCGGTGTGCATCCTGTCGTTTTCTTGAAAAACGTTGCAAAATAATTGGCGTCAGTGAATCCAAGATTTACAGCAACTTCATGCAATTTCATGTCAGCGTTGGAAAGAAGGATTTTGGCTTGTTCAGTTCTAACTTCATTGATATATTCCTTGATGGTTTGACCTCGCTGCTTTTTGAAATATACAGATAAGTACGTTTCGTTAAAGCCGATATATTCAGCAATTGTTTTGATGGTGAAGCCTTTATCAGAAAAATGATTGTGAATGTAACGAATAATCTCCCGAATTTTAACCTGATCCTCACCAGAGCTATCCTGAAAGAGCTCGAGAAAAGACAGTACGTAGGATTCTAAGATTTGAAGATTCATAATGCCATCGAATTCTTTCCATATATATCTACGTTCTCCATCCCCGTCGATCTCCTTGAGTCCGTACTGAATAGCCATCTCAAGAATAATCATAAGATATTGGAAGTAGACGTCTTTGACATGTGCAATATTCAAATCACAGGATCTTTTGGCTCGTTCAGTCAGTTGAAATAATTGCTTTTTAGCAGCATCAATGTTCTCTTTACGTAAATCCTCTCGGAACTGTTGGAGTTCATGCCGTTCAATTGAAAAAGTGACTGATTCCCCTAACAAATCTGCGAAAAAAAGTTCTTTCCTTCATTATAAAAGAGTGAATTGCAGGCTTTCATTGCTCGTTGATAAGCGAGCGGAATATCGGATAGCAGCCTCACTGGCTCACTAATTCCAACTTGAAAAGAAATAGTAGGATCCAAAACTTCCGATAGTTCAGTAATCATATCTTCAATCTTTTCTCTGCCCTCTTGGAAACTTGATCCGAATGCACCAGGTAAAATAATAACTAGCCATTGACTAGAAGTAAATCCGCATATCCCTTCGTGCTGTGGAAGCAAAGGGCGCGTTATCAACTGGTACAGCACTTCTTGTTGCATTTTGGATATGTCTTCAGGATATTTAGAAGAGCCCCAATAAAGGGCTGCTGTGATGACCGTAAAAGAATTATTGTATCTGAGTAAGAATGTATCTTTACTTTTCAAAGCGAGCTGTACATGTTGAGAATCCGGCTCTACAATTAACTTGCGAACCATCTCTTGACGTAGAACCGCGAGAGACCAGTGAGTGTCATGATGCTGTTGCCAATCTACAGAAATTTTACGTTTTTCTTCTTCGGCTGTAACCAAACGTACGGCTGCCATAACAGCGTCTTGGACTTCTTTCAGATTAATTGGCTTTTCGATATAATTTAGCGCACGTGTTTTGATCGCGGATTTCAAATACGCCTTATCCGAATAACCACTAAGAAAAATAAGTTGTCCCTCCCCTCCTATTTCCCGATAAGACGAAGCGAACTGAATTCCATCCATTCTTGGCATGCGAACATCACATAGAAGAATATCAGGCTTCCATTCCTTTGCTATATCTAGCCCGGTTAGGCCATTGGGAGCTGTGCGTATGTCAGTCAAGCCGATCTTTGAAGCTTTGAAATGACGCTCTAGCACTTCTCTTGTGCGAAATTCATCTTCAATAATCAACAATCTCATATTTGTTCCCCCTGAATGAGTGCTGTTGCTTCATTTACTCTAGAATAGCAAAGAGGAGACTTGGAGCCTCCTCGATTAAACGGTACCTATGACTTTCAAATAAGTACACGTTACTTTTTTAAATTTTATCCTTTTACCGCACCTAATGTAAGACCTTGTACGAAATATCGCTGAATGAACGGATATGCAAACAATATCGGCCCGGTCGCTACAATGGTCATAGCCATTTTAAGACTTTCGGAAGGGATCTGCACACTCACAACGGCTCCAGAAGAAATCATGGCCTGGCGCATACCTTCCATGTTACCAAGCATATTATAAAGGTAATATTGAAGCGGCATTAAACGTTCGTCTGATATAAACAACAGCGAATAATACCAATCATTCCAGTAGCCTAGAGCGATAAAGAGTCCGATCGTTGCCAATGCGGGCTTGGATAGTGGAATAATGAGCCTGAAGTAGATCAAGAAATCACCCGCTCCGTCGATTTTGGCAGATTCAGTAATTGCCTCCGGAATACCACCCATAAAGGACTTCATGACAATGATATAGAACACGTTCAGAAGCATGGGGAGAATCAACACAAGAAGTGTATCTTTAAGATTCAGATAATTGACAATTAGCAAGTACCAAGGAACCAATCCCCCGCTGAATAGTGTTGTGAAGAAAAACAAAAACGAAAATTTATTTCTCCATTTAAAATCCTTTCGGGCTAGTACATACGCCGTCATTGATGTAAGTAATAATCCAAAGACAGTACCGAGAACCGTAACAATAATTGTAATTGCATATGCATTCAGCATCTGAGCGGGATACTCGAATAGTATACGGTAAGCTTCTGTAGAGAAAGAGGTTGGAAGTATTTGAAATCCATTTTCAACAATACTTTGTTCCGAAGCAAACGAAGACGATAAAATTAAAACGAACGGAAACAGGCAAAAAAGCGAAATTATCGTAAGCAGCATGTAACCAATCAGATTCATGATTAGTTTGTCGCCTCTCATCTTACGATGACTAGGAGAACTTGAAGTAGATGTTTTCTCAACTTGTGTACTCATGGAATATCGTTCCTTTCTCAGAATAATGCGCGATCCTTGTCGTATTTGCGAACAGCATAGTTAGCTAAAAGAATAGTGATTAATCCCAATACAGATTGATAGAATCCTGCTGCTGAAGACATCCCAATATCATTGGACGTGATTAGGGATCGGAATACAAATGTGTCGATTACATCAGTAGACGAGAACAAGAGACCGTTATTTCCGACCATGTTGTAGAACATCCCGAAATCCCCACGGAATATGTTACCGATCGCGAGCAATACGAGAATAATAACTGTTGGAAAAAGGTTAGGTATCGTAATGCGCCAGATACGTTGAAAAATATTAGCTCCATCAATCTCAGCCGCTTCATACATCTCACTGTCAATACTTGTGATCGCTGCCAAGTACATAATGGTTCCATAACCAACAGCCTTCCAAGCAGATACTAATATAAGAATAATAGGCCAGTAAGAAGCTGTGTTATAAACATCAATCGGATTAAGACCAAAGAATTTCAACACAACATTGAGTGTTCCATATTCAAAGTTAAATAGATTGTACGCAATTGCCCCTACAACTACCCAAGAAATAAAGTAGGGCAAAAACATCATGGTTTGAAAGATTTTCCTAAACCATTTATTGGCGACCTCAAAAAGCAAAATAGCCATCATAATCTGAAATACGTTATTAACTATAATAAAGGCCAAATTATATAATGCTGTATTTCGCGTTACTGTCCACGCATCGCCTGACTGGAAGAAGAAACGAAAATTATCAAGTCCGTTCCAAGGACTGCCGAATATGCCCCCACTGTAATTAAATTGTTTGAATGCAAGCACAATACCTGCCATCGGAATATAAGCAAAAACAAAGAAAAATATCACGGCTGGCAATAACATTAGCAAAAGCGTTCGATATTGTACCACATCTCCCCAGAAGCCTTTTTTCATGTTGCTCCTCCTTATAAGTTTCTAATCTGACCTCATTATAAGTTGGAAGCGTATACATTTATATATGGTAGAACTCCGTTCTTCTTTGAAAATCTTATATCATTCAAAGCTGCTTTTAGGAGCGGTTAGTGGGGAAAACAATTGTCTGAGCATCAAAAAAAGCCGCCGACAGGCGACCTTTTGAGCAAGAATACGATTTTCAACTGAAGAATGATCTAGTAAGTACATTGAAGGCTGTTATATCTCTTAAGTATCATTATCAGGACGCTGGATCATATAGTTCTGCATCATGTTCGGAGACCCAATCAATTTGCCTGTATCCAAGGCCAGCATTCGTTTGCTGCACATCCAGCACCTCTAATTCAGGTGCCTGCCAAGGCGCTTTTTTCGCTTCCATCGGTCGTTCCCTCCTTTCTATTACTTGTGCATACAAACTTTTCAAGATACGTTATGTATCTTAATTAAAATTATATGACACAATACGTATCTAAGCAAACAACCTATTTCATCCCCTTTGGAATAATAATTGATGTTGAATTTTTCGATCATTAAAAACTTGTTGGTACGTCTTATTGCTAACTGTAAGCCATCTAAAGCCATCCACGAGTAACCATAATAGCTGGATTTATTTATGTTCAATTTCATCAGCGATTAATATCAAGTCTTTTACAATGTTATCAGGTGTAAGATTTTCTGGATTCGTGCTTTGCAATCTTTTCCACTTGTAACATAATTGTCTTATAATCTGGATTTCCAACTAGACCAACTTTTATTTTGGTTTCATCCATAAGTTTTATGAATTTCTCCATATACGAGATAACAACTGATTTTGCTCTTTCTTTACCTTTGTCTTGTACGTGAAGTCTCTCATTGTGATTATAAAAGCATTTTAATTATTTAAGTTGGCTCAAAATAATCCTTGCCTTAAAGTGCACATTAAGCCATATCATACAGTTGCACCTACCGACAATATTGAACCAAGGAGGAATGTAAATCATGGCTTTTACGATAAAAGAAGCTTCTGAACGGCTAGGTTGCCCCGCACATACCATTCGTTATTACGAAAAGGAGGGATTACTTCCTTATATCAAACGGGATCAATATGGCAATCGCTTGTTTGAGCAAGAACACCTGGATTGGATTAACTTGATGACTTGTTTCCGGGCAACGGGAATGAAGATTTCATTGATGAAACAGATGGTCAATCTTGCGTTGGACGGTGACTCAACGATTCCAGAACGAAAAATGATCCTCAACCATTACAAAGAAGATTTGTTTAGACGTCAACGCGAACTTGCAGAAGCCATTGATGCGGTTAACAATAAATTGTCTATTTATGAGAGCATTGAAAAAGGTGAGCTCCAATCAGAGAGTAACATGTTAAGTCAAATGGAACCAAGGTGAACAATATACCAATTAAAATGTTAGCGAGGGATTAGCATATGCATCAAAGAAAGCTAGGCAACAGTGATTTGAACGTATCTAACATTGGACTCGGAATTATGGGGATGTCTCCTGGAATGTATGGGAAAACCGATGATACACAGTCCATTATGACCATACATCGCGCTTTGGAGTTAGGCGTTACATTAATCGATACAGCAGATGTCTATGGAAATGGACACAATGAAGAACTCTTGGGCAAGGCAATTTATGACCGGCGGGATCTGGCTATTATTGCTACTAAATTCTCCTATACGCCAAATTATGAAGAGATTAATGGCCACCCTGATTATGTAAAAAAAGCAGCTGAAGAAAGCTTGAAGCGGTTGGGAGTAAATTATATCGATCTCTATTACCAACATCGTGTTGATCCTAATGTTCCTATTGAGGAGACTGTCGGGGCTATGTCCGATCTGGTGAAGGAAGGAAAAGTTCGGTATCTGGGTCTCTCTGAAGCTTCTGCTTCCACGATACGCCGTGCGCATGCAGTACACCCGATCTCTGCGTTGCAAAGCGAATATTCTCTATGGAGCCGGGACATTGAGGATGAAATCCTGCCTACGGTAAAAGAATTAAATATTACCCATGTGGCTTACAGCCCACTAAGCCGAGGTTTTATTTCGGGTGAGCTTCGCAAGTTTGAAGATCTTCACCCTCATGATATGCGGAGATATATGCCACGTTTCCAAGACGTCAATTTTCAAAAAAACATTGAAATTGTAGATCAAATTAAGGAAATTGCTCAGGAAAAAAACTGCACGCCATCGCAGTTAGCTATAGCATGGACGCTAGCTAACGGTGCGCTTCCAATCCCTGGAACCAAACGGATCAGTTACTTAGAGGAAAATGCAGCTTCTGCCGATATTACGCTTAGTGCTGAAGACTTGGCTCGTATTGAAGAGGTTAGTCCAAAACACGGGGTTCATGGTACACGTTACATGGAAGAAGAAATGTCTAAGCTTAACCGATGATTGCACTGATACGACATCCATCATAGATTAAACAAAAGCAGCTGATCCATTGATTAGCTGCTTTCTTTTGATCATTAAGCTGTAGTTTTCGTATGTTTTTGTCCTGGACATGATTTATGCAGCGCCTAATCATATGAAAGGTTTAGCTACTTAGATATAATTTCGGAGATATTGTCTTTCGCTTCAGTCGTCCAATCGCGTCGATATCTTCCCTTTTCTAACTTCATGTCAATAAGATCAACGACCTGTTGCAGAGATATGATTTGCGCCATAATATTTTCCCGGTGGCTTTTGAAGAGTTCCACTAACTCAGGATATTCTGCGGGATCAGCATCGGAGGAGACCCCTAGAAATGGACGTATTTCATCCAGCGACATTCCCGTTTTTTTCAGACAAGTTAACAGACTAATCATATCAATATCTTCCTGTCCGTAAACGCGATGCCCGTTACCCTTTCGTTCAGCCCGGGGAAGTAGTGAAATCTTTTCATAGTATCGAATCGTATCTTCAGATATGCCCGTATGCGTGGCAATTTGTTTTATCGTATAAGTCTGAACTTTCTTCATCCGATCCCCTTCCGTAACGATTGGGTTTATTTCGCATTATACATCTTGATGCTGGCTCCAAGTCAACTCTCTGACTCTTTGGAATTTTTTTTAATTTCTCCGTCTTGACTTGGAGTCTACTCCAAGTTATATAGTATGCCTCGTTAGGCATTTGCTCTATATGAGGAGGAAACACACTATGAATAAAAGCCACACTGAAAATATTGCTGCTATATCGGGGGCAAGCGCAGGAATCGGATTAGCCTTAACCCGTAAATTTCTATTGGAAGACTGGCAAGTGATTGCGATCATTCGCTCAGACTTCCCAGCGGACGACACACTAATCCAAGAAGCAATGCACACGGGTAGGCTACGCATTTATAAAACGAAGGATCTATCTGACTATTCCAGCTTAATGCGACTGATTGGAGAAATAAAAAGCAATGAGCAGCGGATTGATATTTTGTTCAATAACGCCGGAGGCTCTTTTCCCACACTGAGCTATTCCAAACAAGGACGTGAAATTCATTACGAGCTAATGACTGTCGTTCCGTACATTATTCTGATGGAATTAAAGGAACTTATAAAAAAAGGGCACTTCAAAACGGTGATCAACACCTCATCGGAAGCGATTAAATTCACAAGAAAATTCACTATTGAAAACCTTGAGCATCCTAAAGTCTTTCGCAAGCTCATCGGTCCTTATGCCACGTCTAAGTTAGCACTTTCGCTGTGGACCCAAGCCATTGCACCACAACTTGCCCAGGAGAATATCAAGATTCGTAGCGTTGACCCTGGTGGTACCAACACACTAAGGAAAGAAAACAGATCTGGATTACCTTTGTTGGTTCTCCCATTAATGAAGTTATTTTTTTCTCCTCCGACCCACGGTGCCAGCAGGCTTTATGAAGCTGCTCTGGGGCAACACCAGAATGAAAGCGGCGTGTTATTGATAAAAGGTAAGATTACGGAATTAAAATTCAAAGATCAAGCGAAGAATGTCCTGAAAAGGGTCAATGAAATTTACGAACATGATTACGGTTATTATCCTGTAGCCACACATATCTCAAATCATAAGTGAATGTTAACTAATGGAGTACCCGCACTAAAATATGCACTTGCAATTATAAACCGATCGGTTTATAATAATACAAACAGTACAGGAAGTGAGGCGATAAATGAACAATCCCCCTTCATGTTTCTGAGCCAAATAACTTGTGTATACAAAAATATAACAACTAATGGAGGTATTTATCATGGCCAAAGTAAATGTAGGTACAGAGAATGAACAACCAATTGAACTGTATTATGAAGATCATGGTGCGGGAAAACCAATTATTCTGATTCATGGCTGGCCTTTGAGTGGACGATCCTGGGAGAAGCAAGTTCCAGCCCTGATTCAAGCGGGTTATCGTGTTATCACATATGACCGTCGTGGATTCGGTCAGTCTTCTCAACCTTGGGATGGTTATGACTATGATACCTTTGCCTCGGATTTGCATAAATTGATTTTGCACCTTGATCTGCATGATGCCACATTAGTCGGATTCTCCATGGGTGGCGGGGAAGTTGCACGTTACGTGGGAACCTATGGAACAGAACGCGTATCTAAAGCCGTATTTGCGGGAGCGGTTCCTCCCTATCTCTATATAACTGAAGACAATCCCCAAGGAGGATTGGATGATGCAACGATTGCAGAATTCCAAAACGGGGTAAAAACGGATCGTCTAGCATTCCTGGACGGTTTTACTAGCAACTTTTTTGCTGCTGGAGACCGTACAGACCTTGTAAGCGAACCATTCCGTATCTATAACCGTGATATTGCAGCGCTGGCTTCACCTAAAGGCACACTAGATTGTATCGCTGCCTTTGCCCTTACTGATTTCCGTCAGGATCTGGAGAAATTCAACATTCCTACACTGGTTATCCATGGCGATTCCGATGCCATCGTGCCTTTGGAAGTGAGTGGACAACGTACTCATGAATCTATCCCTGGCAGCCGTCTCGTCGTTGTCGAAGGTGGACCACACGGATTTAATGCGACGCATTCTGAACAATTTAATGCGGCATTGATCGAATTTTTTCAAGGTTAAACTGAAACTGAATTCGACTGATGATTTTAGCAAGAAGAACAAACTAAGTGAAAAAGCAGAGCGCCTCCTATGGAGGAGGATGTCCTGCTTTTTCATGATTTTATAGGATATGTATATGAAGAACGAACACCCTCTTGCGCATTGGTAACACACAAAAAAAGCTACGATGCATAACATTGATGGCTACTTGGTACATTATAAATCTGAATCGATTCCAGATGGGTATCGAAATCGGACAGTAACTTGCATTTATAAACCGATCGGTTTATACTGATACAAACAGTACAGAGAGCGAGGAAAATGTAATGAATAATTTAACTCCCCCATTCACTCTTGAGACAGCAATTCAAAAAACACGTATGGCAGAAGACAGCTGGAATAGCCGAGACCCTCAGCGTGTCTCCCTTGTGTACACTGAGGATTGTTATTGGAGAAATCGGAGCGAATTTATAACTGGCCGCCCAGCAATTGTTGCTTTATTAACTAGAAAATGGGCTAAAGAATTGGACTACCGCCTCATTAAGGAGCTTTGGTCATTTACGGATAACCGTATTGCCGTTAGATTCGCATATGAATGGCGTGATGATAGTGGCAATTGGTTCAGATCGTACGGGAACGAGAATTGGGAATTCGCCGATGACGGCTTAATGCAACGTAGATTTGCTTCGATTAATGACATGCCGATTAAGGAAGAGGAACGGAAGTTCCATTGGCCTCTCGGTACACGTCCCGCTGACCATCCAAGCCTAAGTGAGTTAGGCCTATGACTCGCACTGTTTTTGAAAAATCTGATGTCATCCCTCTCGTTACCGAGGTATTTCGTGAATTAGGTTATGAAGGTGCGTCCTTGAGTAAAATTACAGCCCGTACGCGTCTATCCAAAGGAAGCTTATATTATTTCTTTCCGGGCGGAAAAGATGAGATGGCTGCTGAAATTCTTGCTCATATTGATCAGTGGTTTATCAAGAACATTTATGAACCGCTCGAAAAGAATGAGCCCCGGGCAGCCATTGATCATATGTGGCAAGAGGTCGATACTTATTTTAAATCTGGTCAGCGTATATGCCTTATTGGTGCATTCGCTTTGGACGAAACAAGAGATCGATTCGCTGCTGTGATTCGGCAATATTTTGTAAGATGGATTGAAGCCTTCAGCGCGGCACTAGTTCGAGCGGGCATCTCCAAAGAGACTGCCGACCAAATTTCAGAGGAAACGATTGCTGGTATTCAGGGAGGATTAGTCCTGAGTAGAGCACTTCATGATGAATCCTTTTTTGAACGTACGCTGGCAAATCTATCAAAACGAGTCTCAACTTATGTTTCAGAAAACAACTCTGCCCACTGAAATGAGAATGTTCTTCAGAAACACTGGTGAGAAAGATTCTCCACCAAAAAAACAAGTGATTCTAATCACTTGTTTTTTTAAAAGAATGATCATGAACTGTTAATCTAACTTTATCTCGCCAGTCACGAAAAATTAACCGATTTAATTCCAATTTGTAGGGGGTTCAAAACCATGAGTAATTATGTCATAGATCAATTGAGATTTGTTCGCCGTCAGGCAGTTAATTATGTGGAGAGCATTAGTGACTCTGCCGCTGAAATAATTCCAACAGGTTTGAAAAATAATATAAAATGGAATCTGGGTCACATGTATGTTATACATGAGAAGTTCGCTTTCCAACTTGCTGGGGAAGAAACCAAATATCCGGCTAATTTTAACAAGTTGTTTGATCCAGGAACGAAACCGTCTGACTGGAATATAGAGCCTCCAACGATGTCTCAAATAATCGACTTGCTAACTGAACAAATTAAAAGAGTTGAATTGTTACTTTCGAGCAAGTTGAGTGAAGAAATCAATCCTCATTACAAGTCGTCAACAGGACTTACCTTTACAAAGGTAGAACAGTTACTTGGTTTTCTGATATATCATGAAGCAATGCATTTTGCTACAATTAAAAATATCAAGAGCATAACTTTTCAATCGAACTAAGCAACACATTGGTAATTTCAGCGATATCGAACGGCTTGATCGCAAACTATTAACAAGCATTTGAACACACAAAAAAAGCAGCGAATCAGAGTTTCGTCGGCTGCTTTTTTTGGATTATTTACTGCTTAGCTTAGTCCCTTTAACTGGGTGTACTTTCGATATGCGTTATAATAACTGGCGATATAGAATACAAGCATGAGCGCGGGAATCGACCTCAGAAGGACAAATGGTGTTTCGAATAGTATTGCCTTCCAAAATAATGAACCTTGCATGTTCCAAAGACCTTCAGCTAGAAATATTCCGGAATCCTTGTAAAGCATATAACAAAATGTCAATAATACTATACCTAAACCAGATGAATACCCCATCGCTCTTTTATAATAATTGCGCTTGGATTGGCGATCCGAGAAAATCTCATTCAGCCCATCATCTTCTTTTTGCCAATATCGAATACCAGCAAGTCGGGAGCCCGTTATGTAAGACCAACCGAAGTCTTCATATATTCCTTTGTAGTCATTTAACTTGTCCTTTGATAAATTATCTTGATAGTCAAGTCTCATCACATATCTTTTGTCTGTTTTCTCGAAAGTGTATATCCCTAGACTGCTAATTTTTGTACAACGATACCCTTTTTGAGAATAATTGTTCAACCATTGCTCCTCTTTCTCAATATCAAAAAACAACTTGAATCTTTTCATTTTACTCACTTCCTTCGTATAAAGATAATATATGAAGCAGTCTGTTTTGTTCCATCTTCAGAATGGCTCTTCCTTCTGCGGTGATCATGTAAACTTTTCTCCGACCTGATTCTCCTACAGATTCAATCCAACCGTGTTTATTCAAATTTTCAATTGCACCATACAATGTGCCGGCTGCTAAAATCACAGTACCTTGACTTGTTTCTTCTATCTTCTGCATTACGGCATAACCATGGAGAGGTTGTCGTAATGCTAATAGGATGTAATGCATCGTTTCAGACAGCGGTAATAACTTATGCTTCATATCTGCACCCTCTATTCAGTTCGACTATATAGTTCAACTGAACATAATATAATACAGTTCAACTGAATAGTCAACCATAAGGATAAAATAAAAAAAGCCACTGCAATAGTGACTTTACCAGGAATTTATTGTTGTCTCCCAACAGGCTTTGTTTTCATCACCCTGTTAGTCTCATGATTTAGTACCCTTGACGTTATTCACATATGCTTTGAAACTTGTATATGCATTTTCTATATCCGCTACACGAACATCCTGGTTATCTGCATCGCTTATGTCTGGAATTGGCAATGATCCGTATTTTTCAATCTCACTTGATATCGGCTCAACACTAGAAAAATACTTAAAAGAAACGATACGTGCCTGAGTAAACGGTGTCTCTCCTCGATACATTGCAGCCATTTCAACCAATAATTCAGTTAAAGATTGAGGTTGAATTTCAGGGAATTCATTGGCAGCAACCTTACCAGCATCATCTGGATTAATTGGCCCATGTGGAGCAACATACCATTCATCTGCAGCTGCTAACAGGCGTTTATAAGAAAGAGTTTTGGGAAGATCTCCTATGGCGTTGTAGTCCATCGAATCTTTTGTTTTTTCTGAAGGAGCTTGCGCCTCCTTAGTTTTGACCTTTGTGCTGTTCGTGGTTGATGTTATATATGCAAAAGTACTCGCTCCTATAATTAGTATCACAATCATAACAATCCACTTTTTATTCATTTGCTCCCCCTTATTTATGCTTTATTTTCCGAATCATCTTACCCACTTCTTCATGTCGATCTCTTTCTCCTTCTATTTCTCAGCTTTCCGCTTCTTAATAAATGACGGCTCTCCAATATCTATTATTTCTTTTTTTATTGTAAACGTACTTCTTACTGTTGACAAAAGCCTAACTTGATCATATATTGATTAGGGAAATAAAGTTTCCCTAAGGAAACAAACTAGCATTAAGGAATGTTTTTTATATAAAGGAAATATAGTTTGCTATAGGCGAAGGTTATGAAGGGGCGAAGAACAGTGATACAAATTAGTCAGCTTAACGTAGATTACTTCGGTAATCCAGCGCTTCAAGATGTAAATATGGATATCCCGCTGGGATACACCATTGGTATCATTGGACCTAATGGTGCGGGGAAATCAACGTTTATCAAATCTCTACTGGGTATTATAAAAAAACGTACGGGAAACATTCTAGTCAATGGAACCGCAATTGCCCAAAACAGAAAAAACATCGCATACGTACCTCAAAAAAGCGAAGTGGATTTAACTTTTCCCATCACGGTACGGGACACCGTTTTGACCGGAACTTACCCTAAACTAAAATTGTTCCGTAGACCTGGAAAGAAAGAAAAAGCACACGTGGATCACTGCATGAGCTTGGTAGACATCACGGATCTAGCGAATAAACAAATTAGTAATTTGTCTGGGGGGCAGCTTCAGCGAGTATTTATTGCAAGGGCACTCGCTCAGCAGGCAGATATTTTCTTCCTGGATGAGCCCTTCGTAGGCATTGACCTTGTTAGCGAGAAGATCATTGTGAATCTTCTGAAACAACTCCGGGAACAAGGAAAAACCATATTGATTGTTCACCATGATTTACATGAGGTTGAAGAATACTTTGACAAGGTCATCATTCTCAACAAAAAATTGATTGCTTTTGGAGATGTGTCCAGTACCTTTACTACGGAAAATATACAATCCGCTTACGGGTCTTCTCTGGGCACGATTCAAATTCGAGGGTTGGGAGATGGTCAGAATGATTGATATGTTGTCAACATGGCTTGATATCCCGGTGTATGCACTGAACGCTGGACTATCAGCGATTATTTTGGGAATTGTTTCGGGAGTTCTCGGCAGTTTCATCGTACTTCGGAAAATGTCCCTAATGGGTGACGCGTTGTCACACGCCGTTTTGCCGGGAGTTGCCTTATCCTATATTTTAGGCATTAACATGTTGGTTGGCGCTTCATTGTTCGGTCTGCTTGCAGCAATTCTTATTCAATTCATTACCAACCGCAGCACCATTAAAAGCGATACGTCCATCGGTATTATCTTAAGTTCATTTTTTGCATTGGGGATTGTTCTCATCACGTTTGCCAAGAGTGGTCTGGACTTGACCCATATTCTATTCGGTAATATTTTGGCTGTACCGCAATCCGAAATAACGCAATCCTTCATTATTATGCTGGTCGTTATCGGTGTTGTTTCACTCTTTTACAAGGAACTGCTCATCAGCTCGTTTGACCCAGTCGTATCTAAAGCAAATGGATTAAATATTAATTTTTATCATTACTTGCTGATGCTCCTGCTTTCGGTTGTCACAGTTTCATCCCTTTCACAGGTAGGCATTGTACTCGTCATTGCGATGCTCGTTATTCCGGCTGCTACCTCTTATCTGTGGACGAATAAGTTGCTTCATATGATTGTGCTAGCCTCCATATACGGTGCGTTATGCGGTGTAATCGGAGTCATTCTGAGTTTCGAATTCAATCTTCCGACGAGTGCAACGATTGTCCTTGTTGGAATGACTGGCTTTGCGATTTCGTTTATTCTCTCTCCCAAAAACAATTTCTTTAGGAAAGGATTAAAAACACAATGAAAAAACAATTAATCGGCGTTCTTATTGCTTTAATGGTCGTATTGTCAGCATGCTCGCAAACGAATTCCAATAGCACCGAGGCATCAACTACTCCTGATGAAAAATTACAGATTGTAGCTACGTACTCCGTTATTGCGGATATGGTGGAGAATATCGTAGGTGATAAAGGTGAAGTGCACAGCATGGTTCCGATTGGAACAGATCCACACATGTATGACCCTTTGCCACAAGATACTCAAAAAATATCACAGGCTGATCTCGTGTTTTATAACGGACTTAACCTAGAGACTGGGAAAGGCTGGTTCCAGGATCTTCTGAAGGTTACCAACAAAACGGATGCTGCGTTCGTCGTGTCGGAAGAAGTAACACCGATGTATCTCAGCGAAGAAGGAAAAGAAACACAGGAAGATCCTCACGCATGGCTTGATATCCAAAATGGAATTAAGTATGTAGATGTCATTACAAAGCGAATTATTGAGAAAGATCCAGATAACAAGCAATATTACTTGGATAATCAAGCGGCCTACGTTGCCAAATTAGAAGAAGCTGATCAATACGCCAAGGATCAAATTGAGAAAGTGCCTGCAGAAAAGCGGATTTTAGTTACGAGTGAAGGTGCATTCAAATACTTCTCCAAGGCTTACGGTTTTGAGGCAGCGTATATTTGGGAAATTAACACGGATAACCAAGGTACTCCTGAACAAATGAACCGGATAATCGATATTATTAAAACGAATCAAATTCCAGCTCTGTTTGTTGAAACGAGCGTTAACCCTAAAACGATGGAAACCGTTTCTAATGAAACAGGTGCCCCTATTCACTCCAAAATATTTACAGATTCCCTCGCCAAAAAAGGCGAAGAAGGTGACACATACATTACGATGGTGAAATGGAACATCGACAAAGTTACAGAAGGTTTATCGCAATAATGATCAAAAAAACGAGTCACCTTTTCGGTGACTCGTTTTTGACGTCTAGCCATTTTGCTGTGAATTGACATGTCTACGTTAACCACTTGATAATCAAACGGTCTAGCCGAGTTTCTCACATACCCTATATCCTTGAGTAATCAGCGCGTCCCCCTACTTTATAATATGATCCTCCGGGTTAAATGGAGTGGCAAGTTTGAGACACCGTTCACTGTACAGAACGTGCAAGTGCTGCAACAGAGCTGCGGAAATCGGGTCTGCCGTCTGCCGTCCACAAAAGCTCCGTCACAAATGTATGGCGATTCGGATCGTACAGCGGATCTCCTATAATGTTCTTGTACGTTCTTGCGTGAAACACAAATAGCGTCTTTTCATCCTCCTCTGACACCGTGAACGAATTATGACCGGGACCATACATCGAGATGCTCTCATCTGTCGAGAGAACCGGTGCTTGCGACTTGCGCCATGAGGTGGCATCAAGCAAATCAGCATCCGCGTCGGCTTCAAGTAAGCCCATGCAATAATTGAAATCAGTGGCGCTAGCCGAATAAGAGAGAAATACCCGATTCCCCTTGCGAAGAAATGCCGCACCTTCGTTCACTTTATAACCAATGATCTCCCAGTCATATTCCGGCTTCGAAATCATCGTCTGCTGCCCAGTCAGCGTCCACGGATTGCTCATTTTAGATATATACAGATTAGAGTTACCTTCGATATTCGGATCCTTTTGTGCCCATACGTAATAACGGCTTCCATTATGCTCAAAGGTAGTGGCATCAAGGGCGAAGCTTTCCCACGCGGTACGAACCTGCCCTCTTTCCGTCCAACTACCTTCGAGCGGATTGGCATTTTCATTCTCTAGCACGTACATCCGATGGTCGAACAAGCCTTCATTCGTTTCCGTCGTATGTGCGGCAGCGAAATACACGTACCATTTGTCATCAATAAAATGCAGTTCGGGTGCCCAAATATTAGCACTAAGGATACCCGTCTCGCGCTTTCTCCAGATCACTACAGGCGTTGATGTAACAAGCTCCTCCAGGTTCTGGGCTCTACGGATTTCAATCCGATCATACTCCGGAACAGATGCTACGAAGTAATAGTAACCGTCCAAATGTCTGTAAATAAAAGGATCAGCTCTCTGCTCAATTAAGGGTTGAATGTCGTGTGACGCTCGTTGTTGGATTTCCATCTTATCACCTGTTTCATCAGAATATACTACCCTTTAACAGCACCTGCAGTCATACCGTCTATGAAATATTTCTGGAAAGCAATAAATAGGATGAAAATTGGAATAATGGAGAAGAAAGAGCCCACGATCAATAGGTCATAGTTATTGCCATAAGGAGTTAATAGCGTTTTCAAACCAATGGGCAGTGTATATTTACTCTGATCTCCGAGCACCATGAAAGGCCACAATAGATTATTCCAGCTATTCATACCATTTAGAATGGCCATTGCTGCAAAGGATGGCTTCATAATCGGCATAATTAGCCTAAAATAAATCGCATACTCGTTTGCTCCATCAACCCGCCCAGATTGAATAATCTCTTTGGGTATGCTTCGTAGATATTGCCTGAAGAAGAATATTGTCGCGGCATTAGCTATACCGGGCAGAATGATTGCCGAATAGCTATTCACCATTCCCAAATCATTAATTAAGCTGTACAAAGGAACCAACAGTATTTCGAAAGGCACCATCATAATGAGCAAAACACATATAAAGAGGAAGTTCTTACCTTTAAAATCATATGCTGCAAAACCGTAAGCAACAAATGCGCTTACAAAAAGGGTTAAAACCACTTGAACGACTGTTAAAATCATACTGTTCCAAAACCACACAAAATAATCATGTTGCCCAGTAAACAAATAAATGAAATTATCAAAACTCATGATTTCAAAATCCAAACTTAGGTTAAGACCATACCTAACTAATGATTCACCTGGTTTAAAGGAAGATAGGGCCACTGCATAGAATGGAATCATAATTAAAACGAATAGTATAATAAATAAACAAATAATTACTGTTCTAGAGATGAAATCACTCCTCGTCTGACTTTTGCCCACTTTAATCCTCCCCCTTTTTGAACATTCCACTAAATTTCAACTGCGTTAAATTGATAACCATAGCAATGACTAATAGAACGATCCCAACTGCAGCTGCGTAACCCAGCTTGTTCTGCTCAATCCCTTGTCTATATAGATATCCAACAATGGTTAAGCCAATATTTTTGGGTGAATTGTTACCGTTAAACATCATCAAACTCTCCGTAAACATGGCTAAACCTGCATAAACACTTATTGTCGTAACATATACCGTGGTCGGCTTCAATAATGGCATTGTGATCGTTCTAAACTTCTGCCAAGCAGATGCCCCGTCAATTGAAGCAGCCTCATAATATTCATTGTCAATGCTTTTCAAACCGGATAGATAGTAAAGCATATTCACGCCTGTCCATCTCCAACATGCGAGGATTAACAGGGCTGCCATACTCCAATTTCCGTCTTTCAAAAATTTAATAGGCTCTACACCAAATAGACCTAGGAAACTGTTCATTAATGAACCTTCCATCTCACCGAATGTAAGGCGGAAAATGGTACCCGCAACTGCGACAGATGTCAATGCAGGGAGAAAGAACGAAGATTTAAAAAACTCTCTTCCCTTCATTAACTTACTGTTGATCATAACGGCGAATAACATTGGAAAAGGAATTAACAGTACTAAGGTTCCTAACATGTACACAACGCTATTTTTAATAGATGTCAAAAACACTTTATCAGTAAGTAATTTCGAATAATTTGCTTCACCAATCCATTTAGGATCCTGTCCCAACATCCGATCTTGAAAGCTCATGACGAATGAATTTACAAGCGGAAAAAACCAGAATATCAAAAATATAAGTATAAATGGCAAGACAAAAACATAAGGTGCAACTTTTTGAGAGTATACAAATCTCTTTATCATATTCTCAATCTCCCTTGACTAAGGTTAAACCTGCCGACTACTATACCTGCCGACAGGTTTAACCAAATCATTTACTTATTCTATTTATTTCAATTCTTGTTCAATGGCTGCTTGTGCTTCATCCAACGCTTCCTTCACGTCTTGACCATCTTCAAAGATAGCGTTCAAAGTAACCGTATTAAATATATTGCCGATGGTTGGTGAAGCTTTAACGGACTTGATCGCTCTAATTTCGTCCTTGATTTCATTCAAAGTATCAAATGCATTTGTTTTGAAGTATTGGACGTATTCATTATCAGGGTTTTTCGTTACTGCATCATCTTTCCATACTTCCATGTTGATTGGGTCAAATCCAAGTGTATTCCAGATTTCAGTCGTAGCTTCTTTCGAAAGCTTAGCAAAGGCTACAAATTCTTTGGCCAATTGAACGTCTTTGCCACTCTTCGTAACAACTGTGCCAGTACCGCCTAAGCCAACGGAACGAGGATTACCTTCTTCAAATACAGGCAATGGAGCAATTGCATACTTACCTTTAAGGTCCTTCATTTCGTTTACAAAGCGGGACATGTACCACTCAGGCATCAATGCGCTTGCGTAGTTGCCTTTGTTGTATTCGCCTTTTGCTTCTTCTGTGTCGGGCTGTCCGCCTGGGATCGTATGAATAACATTGTTCTTCTGCAGATCAACTAACATTTCATACGCTTTAATCATTTCAGGCGAGTTCACTTTTGGATTACCATTTTCATCTGTAAAATCAGTGTTTTGCTGAGCTAACAGCAACGATGCTTGCCACGTAGCAGATGTATCAGCAGTACCTAAGTACTTGCCAGTCTTTTCATAAACCTTGATCCCTGCTTGTTTGTAATCTTCCCACGTTATGATTGTCTTGTAATCAACACCTGCTTGTTCGAGAATTTCAGTATTGTAGAAAGCAAGCGTTGCACCTACGTGATAATCAAATCCATAAACCTGATCGGCTTTGGAATAAATCTCGACACGCGAAGGAACGACAACGTCTTTGTATGGTGCAAATACATCATTCAAAGATTCCAGGGGAACGTTGTCACCTTCCAAGAATTTAGGGAATTGACCAAGCTCAATATCCGCGATATCAGGAGCACCTTTTCCGCTTGTAACTGCCAATAAGAGCTTGTTGTGCATATCATCGTAAGGCATAACCGTTACGTTCAACTTAATCTGTTTGTCTGGGTTCTCTTCGTTCCATAAGCCCAGCATTTTATCCAAATGCTTGCCGTGCAAATCCACAAATGTCCAAAACGACAATTCTGTTGCGTTCTCACCGGCATTAGCGCCTAATTGCTGTGTTTCCGTATTTGAATCAGAAGGGCTACCACATGCTGTAAAAAAAAGAGACATAATAAGGACTGTAACGATGGAAATTAACGTACTGCGTTTTTTCATTTGTTCGTCATCCTCTCTTTTTGTGTTATGCATTTGGAAAGTCGGCTGACTAGTTAGTTCTGTTAATTTAAGCGGTTTCAGTCCATCTTAGCACCACCATTCTCAACATCATTCTAACCTTTCAAAGAAAAGACCCCTTCGCAACAATTTCTCAGATTTCATATTGTAAGCGCTTTACATGCCGTATTATAATATATATGAAATAAGCTTTATATAACCAATTGATTATAAAATCATAAAGTTTATGGGGAGATGCTACTCTTTGAAAAAGCTGGCGCTCTACAAACAAATTCAAGAACATATTATTCAGAAAATTAAATCAGGGCAGCTTCGGCCAACAGACCGCATTCCTTCTGAACAAGAACTGATGGACGAATTCAGAGTCAGTAAAATAACCGTCAAGAACGCCCTAACCCTACTCGCTGACGAAGGATTGATTATACGCGTACAAGGCAAAGGCTCCTTCGTCTCTTCAAGTCTTGTTGTTTCTAGCATCCATTCTCCACCATCCCAAGGCAGCACGTCCTCCATACCGCTCATCGGCTTCATTATTCCAACGATGAGAACCCGTGTCATTCAAAAGCTCGTTGATTACACAGAACAATTTCTGCAAGAAGCCGGCCTCAACATGGTACTGAGCATCACGCGCGAGTCCTCCTCTATCGAAACAAATGTCATCCGTACACTAACGGAGCTCGGTGTGAAGGGCCTGATCGTTTTTCCGACAGAAGATGAGAAGTATAACGAATCATTACTGCGTCTGTCGCTCGACAAATTCCCGTGTGTGTTCATCGACCGCTATCTGCGCAACATTGAGACGTACACCATTACATCCGACAATTACGGCGGTGCGTATAAGGCTGTATCCCATTTGTTATCCAAGAGTCATCAACAGATTGCGCTCATCTCACCTGAAAATGCCAATACAGCCGTTGAGGATCGCACGCTTGGCTTCGAACAGGCGTACACAGATCAAGGCATTTCAATTGACAAAAGCTTGTGGTGTCACATCCCTCTCAACATTCTACGAAGTGAGCAAGCATTGGACTATGTAAGCGACTTCTTGCAGAGCCACAGTGGAATCTCGGCAGCCTTCTCCTTGACTGAAGAAACAGCACGCCTTACGTCGGCCGCTATCAGTCGTCTGAACGATCACTCCAATATCGATTTGTTATCTTTTGATAATCCACATCTTTCAGGCGTAGCTTATGTGCAGCAGGATGAACAAGAAATGGCAAGAATAGCAGTTAAGCTGTTACGTGAACAGATGGAAGATATTTATTCTCCTAAGAACGCTATTATTCCCGTGCAACTCATCTTCCCTTGACACGACAATTATTGCAGGCAGGCGATACATGAACTTGGCAAATGGATTGGTTTTTATGTAAATTAATAGCTTGATTACAAAGGTTGAGCGCCTTTAATTGGAGTGTGTCTACCCCAATCAAAGGCGCTCAGATTTCAAAAGTCTTACTGCGTATATGTTATTACTTTCATTTATCATTATGATCTGCACGTATCTATTTAATCCAATTGCTTTATATACCACGCATCCATCGCAGAATGTTCAGAACCTGATAATGGTTTATCCAAAAGATTAAAGCCAAATTTTTCGTACAAAATACATGCTGTTTTTAATTCATGCTTTGTTTCTAAGTAACACTTTGCATAGTGTTTAGAGGCGAAAGACAAAGCAGTTTCCATTAACTTCTTCCCCATACCATACCCTTGTGCTTTCTCACTTAAATATAGTTTTTGTAATTCGCAGACATGATCTGGTTCGTTAAACGGGGCTATCCCGACACCACCAACAACTTCTTCCTCTATTTCCACCACCCAGTATTGGGCATGTTTTAAATGATTATAATAGTAGTGAAGGTCATTGAGTTGAGGGTCAAAATAGGCTGTGCCAGGAATTGCTAACCCAAGTGTTTTTAGTGAATCTTGTATTATTTCTTTAATTTTTGCGTTGTCCTCTTTTTGTATTTCTCGAATAATCATACACAAACTCCTTCTACTAGGTCTTAATTTTGATATCATTTTGACTTAAAAATTTTACTAGATCATTACTCAGCTGCACAATCTCATTATTAGCGTTATTTGCGTAATCCGGCAACATCATATCCCTAACCATTTTAGTTCGTAGCCATGTCATAAAGAAAAAATCCAATATAAAGTTTGGTAAATGAAGCACTATTTTTAGCATTGGTGGATCAATTACAACGCCAGCTTTTTGTATTGCCTTTAGATGCGCTTTTAAAGAAACTGTTATTTTGCGTGCCGTATTTCTGGCTTCCACTGTTTTTTTGTCGATTATCTTATTCTCGGTTTGCAAAAAGCTCAACATCGCAATGTCTGATACGGAATGAGTGATTAGATACGCTTCCATATCCTTCTTAATAACGTAGGGAAGCTTTGCTGTTTTGAATATTTTTGCAAGGTTTTCTATACGTTCAGTCATCACACCATTAATTTCTCCAAATGCAGTTGCCGCAATAATCTTTGGTAGAAATCGGGCATGCAATACACCATCTTTAATCTGTCCGCCGAAGCCCGGAAAAGCGGGTAAAAGTCTATCCCCCACGATATTCAGCCATGAAGAAAATCCCCTTGAATTACTAGTCATCGTAACTATATTTTTGCTTTGATTATCTTTTAGCGCCAACAACGCTGAGTCTGACCGGTCATAACGAACGGTAACAAAAATATAATCGTAGACATCGTCATCTTCAAGTGTGTCAATGACATTCACTTTTAGTGATCTAACTGTACCATTGTCCATATATTGCAGGCCATTTTCTCTTAATGATTTATATCTATATGAACGTGCAAACAGGGTAACTTCACACCCTGCCTCGATAAGTTTAATTGCGTACATGCTCCCAATGACACCTGCACCAAAAATTAAAATCCGATCTTGTTTTGTTGACAATAAAACCACTCCTACCTATTAATATTTCTTTTTTATTATCCGACAACATGTTGTATGATGTGATTATAAATTTTCATAATTCATGCATCAACCATCAGTTTTTTATGATTTGTCGGATGATAATCTTATTCAACTAGTAGGAGGAAGCCATGAAAAAGCAACCCCAAATAACGGAGAAAACAAGACAAACCTTTGTTGAAGTTTTTTGCGAGTTATATAGCCAAAAACCAATCGAAAAAATTTCAGTTCAGGAAATCGCGAATAAGTCAGGATATAACCGTAGCACCTTTTATCAATATTTTACTGATATTTACGATTTGTTAGATGCTGTTGAACATGACTTGATGAACAATATAAAAGAAGAATTGGCAACTAAAGAGTTCTCCATCCATACGGTTCAAGATGCGTTCCATTGTCTGGACAAAAAAGAGCATCTTTTAGTTCTCAATGCCCTTTTAGGTGATTATGGAAGTTTCCGTTTTCTAAAACGCTTACGAAAAGAAATGACCCTGGATCGATTGGCATTAAATATTCCGCAAAACCCTTCCTTAACGCCTTACTTGATTGAATTTTACCTATCAACTTCTCTTTCCTTATTTCGTCTTTGGCTCCAGCGAGATAAGGATTTATCTTCAGAAGAGTTTTTCAAGTTAGTAGACAACCTTTATAAAAAGGGGGCTACATCCTATTCTAAAGAATGAGTCTGCCATTCAAATCTAATTAGTTGAAACAAAGGTAGGTAGCTAATCACATTCATCGGCTACCTCCGATTTTATTACGCTTAGGCGCTTGACACTTTCTTCTCCATCGCTCCAAATTAACCATAATTATAATATGTACCGTCACTAGCCTTACCTTGCTAGTAGCAAAAAAACTGCTTGCCATATATGGTAGAGTACCGCAAGCAGTCTTTTTGATTCTTTTTATATCATGATATGTCTTCGTTCAATCCCAGCCACTGCACCGCTAACCCGAACTTGTTTGATGTCACCGCTCTCGCTCAGGTGCAATCCTACCTTAATTTCAGAAGGACAATTCATCGAATACCCTTGTCTGAACATGACATGTACTACTTCTTTCATAGATAGCTCGCCATGTTGGTACAAATAGCAGAGTAGTGCACCGTTGGATGTTCCTGTCGCACTTTCCTCGGGAATATCGTACAGCGGCGCAAAGTTTCGACATTCCGCAGTAGCATTGTCTGGAGTATCCATCGTGAACAGATGATATCCTACTACATCATATTTTTCGCAAATGGCGGTTATGGCGTCAAATTTTGGCTGAATCTCATTCAAGAGATCTCTACTGCGGATTGGGATCAAAATATCACGCAGACCCGTCGAAACAATCTCGATAGGCAACTCGGTTTCTAGGTCTTCAGGAGCTATTCCCAAGGATGGGGCGATTTCCTCACAGGATATCTTTTCAGAAAATTGAGGTAAAGCCTGTGATAAATAAACAAAACCCTCCGAGCTAATATCCACATCCAAAATCCCTGCCTTGGTTTCAATCGTATAAGAGCTTGCTGCGTTAGCCAAACCCAGCGAATGCATTAGTCCAAATGCACCAATCGTGGCATGCCCGCACAGATCAACTTCGCTTGCGGGAGTGAAATAGCGAATTTTGTAATTGGCTAATGTGGATTTCTCTATAAATGCCGTCTCTGAATAGCCTACCTCCTTCGCTATGAGCTGCATATCAGACGCTTCCAGTGAAAGGTCATTCTCCAAGACAACTCCTGCGGGATTCCCACCATGCTCCCCTTTTGCAAACGCGTTCAACGTATACACTTCCACTTTCATGTTGCTCATCCTTTCCTTATCTTCAAATCCATATGTAATTTTAAACCTATCAATCTTACTGTTATGACACAATCGTCATTGTGTAAGCTCATAGTTTAACAAGAATGTACGCCTTTTGGAATCTTTAATTTAAATGAATATCATCTTCTTCAATTAAAAACGTAGTGAGTTGTCCATATAGGAAATGCCCCGCTGATGACTCAGCAGAGCTTGAATAACTCATTTATTTTCATTTAAGATACGAACTAACACTAGAACGATTTTGTGATGATAACGAGCAGAATAAAGAGTACAAGGATTGCCGCAGTAGACGTACACATACCGTTACCAACTCCACCTATATTGTTACAATCGTATCCAACTTTACTCATATCAAAATATGAAAAGAGCCGTAGGGATACTTTCCCATACAGCCTTTAACTTTATTGCCATCTATGTTCTTCTAATCGGAAATGGTAGCAAAATGAAAGACCCTTCCATTAATGAAAGGGTCTTATAAACACGTAGTTCGAGAATAAATTTGTAAGAATAAAAACTTACTGCCTTTTCTTTCCTAAATCTCTTAGTTAAGCAACTGGCGAATCTCCTCGACTTCCAGACGGGTAACTGGCTGATACGCTGGACTCTGTACATAACGCTGGAAACTGTATAACAACTGTCTTCCCTCCAGGGTTGCCATTAGGCTCTCCAGATTCAGCGCCCCCATCAGCACTCTACCATTCAGCACCTGGAACTCCATCAATAGTCCGAGCTTATGATTACGTTCAAAATTGTCAATGGTCTGCACAATGGGTTGCAGGTCTTTATTCAGATCATCCAGAATGATGGATGACGACTCGGAAACGATGCTCCACCATGGATAAGTTGAATACTCTTCTGTAACAAAATGTTCAAAGACCGGATGCTTCTGTTGAATCAACAAGCCCATTGTGCCCACGGGAACTTCTCGTTTCATATTTTCGGATATCGATCGGAACATGGGATAAGACCAGAAATCCGTGCTATAGAAACCTTGGATCGCATGTTGAATCTGGTTAGGATTCGGGAAAAATAGAATATCCTCTCCTTGCTCCAGCAGTGCCAGCGCCTCTTCCGAGAGTTGGGTGAATAGATTCAAATTGCTCAGATCCACCTCTTGTTGACTCGGGTAAATCCACAGGTCGTAAGACTTACGGATATCCGTGCCCGGAATAGACAATTCCATCTCTACTTTGGTCATATTGGAGACTTCAGGAATAGGAACACGGAGTTCCGTGATACTCACATGATTTTCACCGTGGAATGCTGGCAGATGAACTTCACCTTCCATAAGGATACCGTCTTCGATCTGATCGCTTTGAAGCACCCACTTCAGTTGAAGCCCATCCAATGCTTGTCTCCGGAAGTAACTTAGTTCAATACGTGCTTCGAACAATTCACCGGCTTGATAATTATATTTAGGAAATCTCGCCAGCAGCACAGCATCGGAACAGAATGTTCTCCACTCTTCAGGTGTAATCATGCCCTTGGAATCCATGAATGCGTCCAGTACACCTACCAGCGCTGTCCCCTGACCACTGAAATCCTGGAGATCCAACAGCTGGAACCCGGCTAGTTGCTGCGAACGAAAAGCCGCTTCCAGCTCCTCCTTGTAACATTGAACCGCGAGTTTACCAGAAGCTCTGAAGTAGGCTGCCGCCAGATGTCCCAGTCCTTTAGCTTCCAGACGTTCTCGAAACACTTCGAAGTTTTTCGCTTTGAGAGAACCCGTGTATTTGTTAATTTCCTCGAAATTAGGAAATGTGGCGTATTGCCCAATTTCATGCGAGATGACCGGTACATGTGAAACAAGTTGGTCGCTTCCGGCTTCCGCCTGAACCGTTTTGGAGCCCGTCCCATATTGAATCTGAATCTCTTTCTCCCCCGTTTGCGAAGAGGGGTCAGCATCGCTTCCTTGCGCTGGTACAATGTTCGAATCATAATCTTTCAACGTGTTTGGCAAGTCGGTCTGCACATGACCCAGCGGAGCATCACACATTGCATACGATCCTCTAAACAGGCGTTCTTTGGAGAAACGTACTCCACAGAAAAATTCACTTTCCTCCAGAATGTCCGGCACAAACTGAAAGTTATTGGAACCGTCAGTATATAGATGACGATGATCGTAAGCTTTATATTCCTTTAAGATCGTATTCAACTTGTCTTTGCTTCCCCATAGTTCATTCCCCATGGACATCATGACAAATGAGGGATGATTACCAAAGGCTTTTAGCATCGCAAATCCCTCGCTAATCAAGTAATCCTGCTCTGCTTGATCGTGCCCATCTGAGGATTCATCCGTAATCGTTCCCCAGAACGGTAGCTCAGGCTCCATGTAGATACCCGTTAGATCCGCTGCAATAAAAGCAGCCTCTGGCGGGCAACAGGTATGGAAACGGTAGTGATTGATGCCGTAGGACTTAGAGATAGCGAGAATACGAATCCATTCATTCACATCTGTTGGCGCGTATCCGGTTAGCGGAAAGATCAGCCCGTCATGTTTACCTCGAAGAAATGTTTTACGACCATTAATGGTGAATTTGTCTCCAGCCGCCCGGAATTCTCGTAGTCCCGTCCAAACTTTGGTGGAGTCCAGAACTTCGCCGTTCAGGTCTTTCAGTTGGATATGAAGTTTGTACAGATTAGGTTCATCATCACTCCATAACATGGCATCTTCGCCAATCTTGTACGTCAGCTGAATCTCCTGCATAGCTGGGGTGAAAATCTGTTCCTCCGTCGTAATCACCGGATCTGCACTGACCGCAACAGCGGATACCACGATTTGCACGTCTTGCAGTTCACCGACAAGTGCTGCCTTGATCTCGAAAGATCGAGTCCCTACAACGGGGTAGACTTGAACATTGTCCAGGAAAACACGCTCGAAAAATTGAAGTTCCAGCTTCCCTGTAATCCCGTTCCAATTCGTCTGTGTGTCCTCAGAAGTAAGGTGACCGCCTTTGGTTGGATAATCGGTATTGTCCACTCGAATCGTAATTGAATGCGTTCCAGCGGTTAGCCCGGCCTGAATCTCGTAACGGTGAGGTGTATTCAAACTGTTCTGTGTCCCCAATTCTACCCCATCAATCCAGACTGTCGTCACTCTCGTGCGCTCCAGGTGCAAGAAGCAACGTTTGTTAGCCATGTACTCAGGGATTTCAATCTCTCGTGAAAACCAGGCATATCCCTCAAATAAATACTCATCAGTCAGCGCACCAATTAACACATTTTCGTTTTTCTTGCCCTTGCCAGCATGAGATGTAGTATTCGGCAATGTTATGACGTCTGAAAAATTCAGACCACGCTCTACCTTATGTTCATCGAGTTGAAGTCTCCAGGTGCCTTCCAGATTGAGTGAAGCTATCATGATAATGTCCCCTTTTAAATGATATTGTTTATACGGGTAATCGCTTACAGGTTAAAGAAACCGTTTTCGATAATCATAGCTATAGTATAAACTTGATTGAGGTTCCCCGCATAGATTGTTCGCTATTAAAAATCAGAAAATATTTATAAAAGTGTACTATGTTCCAGATCATGGTATATTTTATTCAATAAACGATATAAGGAGAGAGCAATGAATCATACATAATTGAGATCACCGAAACTAGAAAGTGAATCTAGAGACTAATTTTAAGGAGTTTACTATGCCTAATCAATTTGTAAAAAGTTTAATGATCGTATTTTGTTTGCTTTTGATACTACCGACAACAACTATTTTGGCAGCTTCAATCGTTAAAGATCCAGTTCTGGCAAAAATCATTCGAACAGATTTGAAGTTATCGAGTAAAAAAGAACTGGAAGCAGCTCATTTAAAAAAGTTAAAATCCTTGTATTCAACAGAATCGAAAAGCAAAATCTCTAATTTGCAAGGGCTTGAATATGCAGTCAACGTAGTGGATTTAGTCCTGCCGGGCAATAAAATCAAAAATTTAAAACCAATCTCCAAGCTGACAAAAATAAACTTTCTGGTTTTAGATGCAAATCAAATCACCGATATATCTTCACTTTCGGGATTACGCAATTTGGAAAGCCTATTGATTAGCGATAACCAAATAAGAAGCCTAGAACCTTTGAAAAATCTACGCAATTTGACAAGTTTGCTTGCCAGCGATAATCAGGTATCGGACTTAAGACCACTTCAGAAGACGAAACTTGAATGGCTCATTCTACAGAACAATCGGATACAAGATTTGACACCTTTAAAGAACCATCCAACTTTACAACATCTATATCTGCAAGATAATCTCATTCAGGATATTACTGTGCTTGAAACGATTCCTCATTTAACCGAAGTAGATCTGGGCAATAATCCTCTGAATGAGCAAGCGGAGCAAGTCATAAAAAACTTGGAAAAGAAAGGAGTTATTGTGAACCTAGATATCGATGAAGTTGATCCAATGAAAATAAGCTGAGTCATAACACATTCATAGATTATGCTTTTCGTACAGCCCTAAGAGGTCGTTATATATTAACGACCTTCTTAATGGTAAGACTAATTCTTTTACATCCCAGCTAACCTTAACATATCTTCAAGTGTCAATTTTCCAATAATCTTATAACCTTCATCATTCCCGAGTGGTTTTATGATCACAGTCTCCATACTGGAGAGCTCTCCCAGCTCCATGCCTGGTGGGAAGGAGTGAGCTATAATGACTCTGTTAAACTGGTTTGAAGGCGTTTGTTCGACTTGCTTTGTAAATGCTTGAAGAGTACGCTCTACAGTTTCGTTCGTTGGATGTTGACTAAGTTTATATATGTCCAACCAGAAATCATTAACTTTTACAGCTTGATCACCAAAAGCAATCTGAGCCGTTTGGAGTGTTCTACATAGTGGACTCGCTTCGACGGGAATATAGACAGGAATGTTTAGTTTTCGAATTGCGATGCCATACTTCTCAGCCTGTTCCTTGCCCTTAGCGCTCAGGTTCCTTTGTGTTGAACAATCCGTTAGATCAATACTCTGTTGATCTTCCCCTACAGTTGCATCTCCATGACGGACGTAAAGTGTATATCCTCCCTTTTGAAGATCATTTATAAGAGAAGGATCGGTTATTTCTGTTCCACTTGCACGACAAGTTGTTCCATACAAGAGGAAAAAACACGTCACAATAGTGAATAAACGGTACATTTTCTTCCACCTTTTTTTCACTACTCTCCCCTTTTTACGAAATTCTATACAGTGTTTATTTATTTGTAGGTATGGAATACGCGTACCAATGAAGTCACTTACTCTATGTCGACAGGATGTTTCAACTGATCATTATAATAATCAATATATAACCGACCATCACTTCCTAGAACTGCGTAAAAAACATCACTAATCTGTTTATGCTGAGTTGTAAGAACTTTAAACAAATGATCTCGAGGTGCGTTGTTTAGATTTATATTCTCTTCCAACAGCTTACCATCCATAATTAACTCAATCGGTAATCGTTCTTTTTTGTTGTTTATGAGATGGATGTCATCCAACGTGACTGTTCTGAATTTCTTTTTTTTCATGACTGAAACTTGACCATTTACTTCAAGCAATGCATATTCTACTTCATTGATATCAAAGACATCTTTTTGCCTTAACGTCTGGTTCAGGGAATCTAAAGTCAGTTTATTTTTCTCCAAATTTTGCTCAAGAATTTTCCCGCCTTCAATTAAAACTGTGGGAGAACCTTCAGCTAATAAACGCATTCTTCTACTTTTCAGATTTAGTTTAGAAAGCAAGTATGACGTTCCAGTAAAAACAACAAGCGAAATAATTAAGTGCATCACTTCCATTTTTTCATTAAACGCTAAATTGGCAGCGATAGCTCCCATAATTACAGCAGTTACAAAATCATGAAAGTTCATATTTGACAATGTTTGTTTACCGAGTATTCGGGCAATGACCAGTAAAAGCAAGAAAGCAGAGATACTTCTAATGAGGATGATGAAGTGATCCAACAATATGAACACCTTTTTCTTATGATATAGTTGTGGGTACTTTTATATCATCTCATCTTAGTACCTTAAACATACCTACCGTTTTAGACTTAAGTTTCTACTAAACAGATTCGATAGATAACTAAAAGGACCTGCCGCATAAAACCGACAAGTCCAAATGGATAAAAAGAATTGCGAAAAAGATTCGTTTTATTTTAGGCTAATACAAACTCAATAACTTCTCGATTGAATTTTTCTTTTTCCTCATAGAAAGGGGCATGTCCGCTGTTTTCAAAACGAACAAGTTTTGACGTCGATACGATTTCATGAGCTTGTTCGGCGGCTGAGAATGGACACACTTGATCGTGAACCCCATGCAGCATCAGTGTCGGGACACGGATGGCTTCAAGATCGGAGCGAAGATCCTCGCTGCCGATTGATTTTACCGTTTCGATCGTCGCATGAACATTCGCCTTCATCCCCATGTGCCATAACCAGTTTTCTATCCCTTGGGAAGGCATCGTGTGGAAAAACCCTTTAAACATATTCGTCAGCGTTTGTGGCCGATCGGCTTGAAGTCCGGCGATCAATTCATGTACCGCTTCTTCTGGAAGTTTACTCAACGTCGCAGCTCCGAAAAGCATCAATTTGGAAACTTTATATCCCCGATGTCTGCCCATATACCGAGTTACAACCCCGCCGCCCATAGAAAAACCGGCCAGTGTAACGTCATTAAGATTAAGCTGGTCGATCACTGCTTTAATGTCGTCTGCCATCCGATCATAAGTGTATCCGTTCAGCGGGTGGTCGGAACGGCCGTATCCTCGCAGATCGATTCCGATAAAACGGATACCATGTTGAGGCAGTACCGATTGCTGGTACTCGTAGATCCGATGATTGACAGGCATACCGTGTACAAATACAATAGGTTTCCCTTCGCCAACATCTTCTACATAAAGAGTGACATTTTTCTCGACCTCAATATAATGACCATTAGCTGTATGCAACATTATAATTTCCCCCTTATAGTTAACCATTCCGCTCTATATCGTCACCGTAGACTTCATGAGCGGTCGTACTCCATGATTTGGGCTACCTCCGTAATGAAAGCTTTGAGCTTTGCGGCTCGTTGCGGTCATGACGTCAAGCAATTCCATTTTTCCGTAACCCAAGAACCTTTACACACACTTGTAAGCAAACATTGTTCTAGAAGAGAACGGATATAGCAATACAAGCGACCGTTATGCATTTCTTGACGTGTTTCGAATCCCCCGAGAATAAGAAATGAATCGAAATTCGCTTCTCCTCATCACGATGGATCCTCCCTGAAGATATTGTTGGCTTGAGAACTTCTTCATGTTATCATCGGTTTATCCATTTTAAAAACGAAAAGATATGATAGAATCCATTTGTTTTTTCGATACCTAGGAGGAAAAATCATGTTGGAGAACTTGGAAGGACGGTCGTTGCTTACTTTTTTGGCCGTATTGGAAGAAGGAAATTTCAGCCGTGCCGCAGAAAAGCTGGGCTATGTGCAATCGACGGTTACTTCACAGATCCAGTTATTGGAGCAAAGCTGCAACCAAAAACTATTCCACCGACTTCCCCGTGGCGTAAAACTGACTGAAGCGGGCGAACAGTTTGCGCTTTATGCCCGAAAATTTGTACAGTTGGGTCACTCACTCGAAGAAGCATTAGAAAATCTGGATCATCCTCGTGGCACGTTGCGTTTGGGATCGTTGGAGTCATTTTTGGTGACGCGAATGTCCAATTTTATGCATTCTTTTTTCAAAGAATATACCGAAATCCATCTGCTGCTAGAAACGGGATTTCAAGCGGATATTGTCGAACAGGTTCAGTCTCATGTAATTGATTTTGGAATCGTACCGATGAATCCCAAAAAAGAAGATTTGATTTTTGAGCCGCTGATCGAAGAGCAAATGATCGTCGTCGCCTCCAAAAATCTGGCTCATTTGATCGAAAACGAAGGATGGGAAAATACCTCGGGAATTCAGATGATCGGCTTCGGTTCCCGCTGCGTATATCATACGGAAGGACTCAAACTGTTAAGCGAAATGGGGCTACCCTCCGAAATCCGTTCGACTGGATTTGCAAGTAGCGAACTTGTACGGCAGGTTGTAACTTGCGGACTTGGTGTTGCTCTTGTACCTAAAATCATGATGGCTCAAGAACTTGCGGAAGGCAGCGTCATTTCGCTCCCCCTGCCTCGACAAGTCACCTTCGTTCACGGCATCGTTCGGCACAAAAAACATGTATTGAACACACCCTCCAAAGTGTTTTATCGCGCATTGACCGAATATTTTTCCAATCAAACTTCAATAGGATCAATCTGATATAAAATGTCGCACTACTAAACTGGAAAAATCAATCGGTATTGTCCACGCGAATCGTAAATAAAACAAAACCCGCCTATTCCTTCAGTAGGAATAAACGGGCACAATGCTACGGGTCTTGTGATTGGCATCCAGCCCCTAGGGTTTCATATCCTATGTCACATCATGTTTGCTTACCAAATATATAGATCTTTTCCTTTTAATTTGAAGATCGCTTCAATAAAGAAATAATCTCCATAAATGATGGACTGGTGATGTTCTTTCGTATGGTAAGCCGCTGACCCATTAATTAGGATGCAGTCACAGTTCTTCGTCCAGTCTGCACGAGCCTCATCGAGTACCTTCAAGAGTTTTATCGCAGCATCCAGATAAAGCGCCTTCTCATGCATCCCGACAGCCTTAGATATTTCAATGAGTCCACATGCAGCAATCGCTGCGGCCGTGGAGTCTTCGTATGCAGGTTCTTTGGGCTGCCTAAAGTCAACAGGAATAATTCCATCATCTGGAATATTTGCAATAAAATAATGAGCAATACGCTTTGCTGTATTGAGGTATTCTTCTTTGCCTGTACGAATATAGCTCATCATAAAACCGTAAAGCCCCCACGTCTGACCTCTGGACCAGGAAGAGCCTTCCTCATATCCTTGTCCTCCATACGATCTGACAACTCCCCCATTAAACGGGTCAAATTCAACAATATGATTGACGGATCCATCCGGACGTACAAATGTTTTCATGACTGTATCTGCATGTCTCATAGCGATCTGCTTGAAACGGGGATCGTCGGTTTCTTCAGTGGCCCAATAAAGAAGCGGAATATTAAACATACAATCAATAATCGCCCAACCTCGAGTATCTTCTTCAGGAAGGTCGTTCCATGCTCGTATAAATTCCCCTACTAGATTATAGCGACCTGCCAGAAGATTGGCCGCATGTAGCGCCCGTTTGCGAGACTGTGGATTTTGGGTGATCTTATAATTTGCGACACTGGTTGGCAGCCACATAAAGCCCACATCATGATGCAATCCGTAATACTGCTGTAGCCCGGCATCTAATTTATCTTCAGAGAGGTTCGCATACTCTTTGTATTTCTCCTGACCCGTTACATGATACATTTGCCACATCAAACCACCCCAGAACCCATTGGTCCACCAATTGATTCCGTCAGCATGTGTCCCGCTTGGATTCTGGACTGATCTGTCATCATGTACCCCATTAATGGTCGTATAAGGAATTTTATCCTTCGATTTCTCACTCACCCAGTCCATTTTATCGGTTATACGTTGAACGACTTCTTGAAGCCAAATATTCGAATTTTCAGTCTGCATATACTTCCTCCTCTAAGCTAGAGATGAGCAGGTTAGCAGACGAGCACCATTTCCACGTTCATCTGCTAACGATCTTGCCTTCATCTCTGAAAAGTTCTCTTTATTTATTGCGCTCCTCATAGATCTGTTGAGCTTCATCCAGTTCCGACTGTCCTCCCGAGTTCAACCACTGTGATCGGAAATCATCGAAGTCTTTGTCCGTATTGGCTTCACCGGAGATGGCTTTAATATAATATTGAGCCTGCAATGTATTTAAAATTGCCTCATACTGGGCTTTCGTGGTCATCACCGTGGACTGCATCAGATCAGTCAGGACTGTAACGTCCTCCACATTAGTCAATTTCTCTTTGAAAGCCAGCTTCTCAGGAGAATAGTGATGCTTCATCATAGAACTTACTTTGGCACCGAATGGATTATAGAAACCCGCACCCAGTTCACTCATTAACTCGGTACCCGCCGCGGCTTCTGTAACAACTGCCAATTCGCCCTCCAGGTTATAGGAGTTTCCTTTTTCGCCAAACACCGTCGTTAAGTAACCTTCCGTATCCGTTGTGACATACTCAAGAATTTGCAAAATCTTGATTCGTTTGGCATCATCCTTCTCCAGCTGTGCTCCAAACAACAATGGAGGCTGCAAGGCTCCGTTAGCCATTGCGTACTTCTTGCCGTCCGGTCCAGCGAATGGAACACCGGGAACAAGTTCAATGCCTTTGTCCTTGGAGATCAGGCCAAAATATCCATCATCATACAGATGGTGCCACATTCCCGTCTCGATGATGCCCGTTCGCAGACTGACAAACTTGGTTTGAATCTCGCTATTGCCATCGGTGATGAACTCCGGATCAATAATGCCTGCCTTATACCATTCATTGAGTAACTTCAGCGCATTGCGAGCTTCCTCTGTAATTGCGCCATAAGTTACTTTGCCATTCGCGTCCAGTTTGAACTGATAAGGAGCCACTCCGTAAGCTGCAAACACCGTATTGAACAGCTGTGCCTGGGCATCCTTGCCTCGTCCGGTCAAACCATACGTATCCTTTTTACCGTTTCCGTCCGGGTCGTCATTCATGAATTTGGTCAGTACATCCTCAAGCTCGGCAAGATCCTTTGGAGGTTCATTGTAACCAATAGCCTTCAGCCATTGTCCGTTGTAAGCCGGAATAAAACCGGTTGCGCCTTCCCCCCAAACCTTGGGAACACCCCAGTTCTTGCCGTTGTACGTCCCCGGATCCCAGGCATTAGGATCAACACTCTCCACATCCGCGGTGTATTTGGGCATGTATTGCTTAATTTCCTCTTGAGATACACTAGCAAGGATACCTTGATCCGCCCATTGCACCACATCACCTACAGTGCCATCTACAGAAATAATGTCCGGAATCTGGCCGGAAGCCAGCATGACGTTGAATTGTTCTTTCCAGGTAGCCGTTTCGAAGGAAATATTCTTGAACTTCACATTAAATTTCTCCTCCAAAAACTTCTGTACGTAATTGTTATCGGCCTTCGGGATATTCCAGTTGTTTGCAATTGAAATTTCAATTGGCTTCTCAGTGCCTTTGTCGGAAATTTCTTCTGTACTATTGTCGGTACTCCCTCCACCACTGCAACCGCTTACTAATAATGAAGCAGATAACACTATGCCTAGCATACCGGTTAATAATCTCTTTTGTTTCATCTCTGAATTCCTCCTTTTGATCCTAACTAACTATTCACTTATTTGAATCAAGAAGCCTTAAGGCAGCTTGAATGAACCCGTGTTAGCCTTTGAGCGAGCCCACCATCGTTCCTTTTACGAAGTACTTTTGCAGGAAAGGATACACAATAATGATAGGCAGTGCCGTGAACATCAGCGTAGCGGCTTTTATCGGTTCCTGGTATCCCAATTCCGAGCCCTTCACATCTGCTGCGAACATGGATAGATTCTCTCCTGTGATGACCACTCGTCTCAGGAAGGTCTGAAGTACCTGTTTAGAAGGGTCCTGGATATATAACACCGCGTCGAACCAGGCATTCCAATGGCCTACCGCAGACCATAATGACAAGGTGGCGATAACAGGCATCGATAGCGGAAGGACCAGCTGAAACAGAATACGTAGATCATTCGCTCCATCGATTTTGGCCGAATCTTCTAGCTCATCAGGTATGTTCTGAAAGAAATTACGCAGAATTAGCATGGAGAACGTACTGATCAACCCCGGTATAATGTACACCAACCGTGAATCCAGTAACCCAAGGGATTTGATCAGGAAGTAGGAAGGAATCATCCCCCCGCTGAAGAACATCGTGAACACAATCAACATCGTATACACATTGCGATGCGGCAAATATTTGCGAGATAGCGGATATGCCCCAAATGACATGAACAGGATTGAGCAAACGGTTCCTACCACAGTACGAAAAACCGTATTCCCGAATCCCATCCAGATATCCTGATTGCCCAGTACCTTCTCCCATGCAAAGAATGATACCTGCTGAGGATACAGATGGATCCCCAATCTCAACGCTTCTGCCGGTGTGCTAAGAGAGATCGCAAGCATATGGACAAACGGATACAGCATGACAATACATAAAATCATCATGAACATAATCAAACCAACCTGAAATAGGTTACTGCCCCTGCTATACTTCACTGCCTTGTCCTCCAATCTGGTTATTCTGTTTAGAAAAGCCCCTGCTGTCCAAACCTTTTTGCCATATAGTTCGTTGCCAGTACCAGCGCAAAAGCAATCACATTCTTGAACAGACCGACCGCTGTCGTCAAGCTAAACTGGAAATTTTGCAAGCCTACCCTATAAACGTAAGTATCGAGAATATCCGCCACACTATAGGTTGCAGGGGAGTAAAGGTTCAAAATTTGGTCAAAGCCGGCATCCAGCACATTGCCAATACGCAGAATAAACATCAGTACAATGACTGGCATAATTGTTGGAAGCGTAATACTGAGGGTCTGCCTCCAGCGACTCGCTCCGTCCATCACCGCTGCCTCGTACATCTCGGGCTGGACACCCGCAAGTGCAGCCAGATAGATAATCGTGCCCCAGCCAACTTCTTTCCAAATCGCTGAAATGACCAGTGTTGACCGGAAATGATTCGGATCCCCCAGAAAATAGACCGATTCTAATCCCACAAGCTGCAGCAGATAATTAACTACACCGGATGATGGAGACAACAGTGTGATTAATATCCCTGAGAGAATGACCCAGGAAAAAAAATGCGGCAGATAGGTCAGCGATTGTGCTACCCTTTTAAAGGCCCCAGACCGGATCTCATTAATCAGGAGAGCAAGTATGATCGGTGCCGGGAATCCAAATAGAATATGCAAAAAACTGATGATGATCGTATTCTTCAGAATTCGTAAAAAATCAGGAGATTGAAAGAATAAAAACTCGAAATGCTTAAAGCCCACCCACGGACTGCCCCAGATTCCATCCATAATTCTGAAATCCTTGAAGGCCAGTTGGATCCCGTACATTGGGCCGTATGCAAATACGGCGTACCAAATGATTACCGGAGCAAGCAGCAGAAACAGATATCTGCACTTCTTGTATTCCCTCCAAGTTGCTGCCCATTTTGACGGCTGTTCATTGAATATACTTTTCTTGCCGCCCACTTCCGGATTGTGCACCGGGTTCATGATAACTACTCCTTTCCAACCATCCAAAATTCCTCAAGCCACACTTCAATCTTAGGGTTATGTAAGCGCTTTTTCTATTGTAAGTTCTTTCGATTCTTTATAAATTCTTTCACGGTTTCTTATAAAATCTAACGAATTCATAAAAAATGACCGTTGCTTGGATAACATTCGTTAGATGCTCCAAACAACAGCCATATGAACCACCTTACCTTCTATCTGTATACTTGCTTCTGCTATTCCTTATCCAAAGATAATGAATCCAGAGTTGCCAGCTGTGAATTCCGATATTGTACTGGTGTTACGCCATAGCGTGATTTGAATTTGCTGTGAAAATACTGCGGATTTCGGTATCCGACTTGCGTTGCAATAGCCGACACCGACTGACGTGACTGATCACGCAGAAGATCCGCAGCTTTTTCCAGTCGCAGCCGGGTGACATATTCCGTAAACGATTCTTTGGTTCCTTCACTGAACAGTGTAGAAATATAAGCAGGTGCGAGTGAGACCTCCTTGGAGAGGATCTGAAGGGATAACTCCTCATGCAAATGTTCTGCAATGTATACTTTCAATGTACGGATCACATCCGTATGTGCATGGTTGCCCGCATACTTCAAATGTTCAGTAATCTGCATACTTAGTCTACGTATGCCTTCAACCGTATCGATTAGCGTATCCTTTTTTAATTCATCAAAGATATTGGAATGTGGCAGAAAGTGCTGTAATTTCAACTCAAGTACCGATTGATACAACTGCATTATTAATTGCAGCACAGCGAGCTCTGCAGTCTCGATCTGCATGTGACCATCCTGAAGGATCTCCAGAAAATGATTAATGAAATCAGCAACCGCTTCCTGATCTCCAGCCTGTAATGCATTTTTGAAATGATCGTATTGAAACAGATAAGGGGCTGTACTCATCTCTTGCACGCTGGAGTACGCAACGATTGTATCCTTTCCATATAGAAAGTGATATCTGCTTGCCTGCTTGGCCATCTGATAGGAATCGGCGAGTGCCTCTGGGTGGTCTACCCTACTCCCAATAGCCGCTCCAAACCGGGAACCCGGCTCTGTAGATTGCTGAGCCTCCTGCAACTCGGCTAGAATACGCTTCTCTGCGCCCTGTTCGTCAGGAAGAATATAATAAATCATAGCCGCCTCATTCTCATTTAATGGAACGAAAATACTGTGTAGAGACCGATCCATCTTTTCATAACGCATCTTCAAACCTGCACTGCCCTCTTCCGGAATTCGGAGATAGACGGTGTAATAGTGATATCCTGATTGAATGAACTGTTCCGCTTCGATCTCCAGACTTACGCCAAGCAAGAGGTTTTTCAACTGATTCTTCCTTGCTTGGGTTTCAAGGTTTACGATCTTTTCCTCCATCAGATGAAAGGTGTTACCGATAAAAGCGTACTCATTACCTAAGGACGAGACTGCACTTGATGTATGTAAACCTTTAATCTGCATCAACAATCTCTTGACCGGGATGTAGAGTTGTTTGGAGAAAAAGAACGATAGTAATAAACCGAATAATACAACGACGCCGCAACTAATTACGAGACTGTTTTTCAACTGTTCGGATGATAGAACAAACGAGTTCATCGGACGATACATCGCATACGTCCACTCCTGCTGCGAGTTCGCGGACTCCAGATAAGACAGCACAGCTTTGCCTTCCGCTCCTTCAATAATCTGTTCTCCACTTTGATGGTTGTGAATAGTACTTTGCAATAAGCCACTGAGGGCCTCATTATACTGCCCGGTGTGAAGCAGCTCTTGACCGGAAGAGTCAAAAATATACAGCTGGTCTGCCGAAGAACTCAAGATTCGTGAGGCCGCCGTCTGCAGATACTCCACCCCAACATCCATGAAGAAATACCCCATCGTGGGTACACCAGGTGTCTCATATGGCAGTTTGATCACATAGGTCATCACCTTGCTACCATCCGCCAATGTCCGAAACAGCCATTCTTTAGGCTTCACTTCGTCCAGCTCGAGAATGAAGTCTGCATCTTCAGATGTATTGCTCTTCATATGAAAGTTACTGGCATCCACGACATAGTGATTAGTCGGAAAAAAAACCGTAACATTGGTTAACCCTTCATTTTCAATCCTGTAGAATTCCAGTTCCTGCCGAAAGGAGGCAATCCGACTCAAATTCCCCTCCCAGCTCTTCGTTAACAATAGATTCAAGTTAAAGTTATTCTGAATAAACCGAATGGAGAGTGCCTTATTCTGCAGGTTGTCTTCATATTTCTTCAATATCGTCTGCTCGATATAATCCTTGGAGGAAATCAGGCGGTTTTTATTGTCTTTGGCAATCTCATCCTCCATCATTTTATTGGCCTGGGTATACCAATACCCACCCATAATACCGATCAACACCACGGACAGAACGGTATATGACAATATAAATTTGATAAAGATGGTTTTTCTGTATTCAGGCATTTACATCCACCCCCTGTAACTTCGCTCCTCGGTGTACTATCCCGTCTCCACAATAATGTATGCGCTATCATAAATGAGATCAACAATAGTTATTCATATTGCTTAAGCTACCAAAATCATTCTATAAAATCCAGTATAAATTCTTTCACTTCATTCTAATTTCTTTCAATCGTGTAGCTGATCTGCGCCGATCTGATCCAAATAAGACATAAAAAATGTCCCCAAGCCTCCTTGCTCGGAGACTCCGGGACATAAACCGATGCTTTCTTTTACGTTAAGGGATTCGTTAAATTCCTAATTCGCCCAGTAATTCTAGGTGTAATGATCGGCATTACCGGTGAGTGTCGTTAGAACACCTTAGAGATGATTACCGTTTTTCATCCTGGAACAGCACTTCTTCTCATCCTTCATCATTCGTTACCGTCTTGATAACCAGGGTCTTTATGGCCTGAAGCAAGTCATTGGCTGCGGAGTCAATCTCTGCCTGAGTACTGTCCGCAGCTTCCTCGATTGTTTTGGCCAGTGATTTGGCTGCCAACATGGTTGTAAAGCTAGCCTCATCATAGATTTCCGCCTCTAATGTACCCGCTTGTTCCAGAAGCTTTACCAGCAACGTTGGGTCAGTGGGCTTGCTGTACAATTCCAGTTCGGCCACATTGGCATAGCCGCCCGGTGAATAGTATCTCAGATATCGGAATGCTGTATCGTTGATTATCGGAGCTGTATACCATTGGACGCTGCTGATCCCGCTGATGGTATACAAATCGGTATATTGCGTGCCATCGTTAGAAGCCTGAAGAGTAGCTCCATTAACTCTTATAATTTCCGAATCCTTACCATTTCTCGGATAAAACTTAAAGCTTGATAATGACTCGGCCTGATTCACTCCCAAATCAATATCAATCCATGATACGGCATCCATGGTATCCGTAAACGTATCGACGTTGCCGTCCACGGCACGCCAACCATTCTGCTCTTTGGTTCCCTTGTTCTGATAGACTGGCGTGGAAGCTGCCACCATGGAAGGCGTTAGGCTAATCTGCTGTGCAGGCAGAGAAGCAATAGAAACTAGCTTTCCTTGAGCTTGGTACAACTCCTGCAACAGAGCAGATCGATCAGATGCTGGTTGGTTAAAGAGTGCTCGAATCTGCTCAACGTCTTGCATGTATTCGTAATAGCTTCCCTTGGTATAACCATCCGGGCTGACGACTTTGGAATCGATGCTGCGAATATCGTATTGTCCGTACAGTTCCACTTCAGCCACATTCCCGTTCCATGCAGCGCTGTTGTTAATTCTCAGGTATCGGTAGGTATCGTGATCAATTATTCTGTCCCCACCAACGTAAGTCCACTTGTTTTCTACTGTTCCTGTGACGGATGAACTCAAGTCTGTCCAGCTGTTATTGTCGTTCGAACCTTGCAGGACTACGCCATTCATTCTTGCAGGATAGGACGCTCTGGGCATCAGCATGATATCGCTCAGCGTAACAGATGCATCTGGTCCAAAGTCCACCGTATAGTAGGCTCCAGCTCCAGTAACCAGATCGCCATAAGTGCTCGTATTACCATCGAACAATAGATACCCTACCTGCTCCTTGCTCAGTCCGCCTGTACCATACTGTTTATCTGAAGCTGTTACGGTGGCCATCCTAGATATATCAAGGAGCTTGGACTTGTTCACCAAATATAGCGAAGATTGATCCGTCGTGAAGATGGAGGGATCTGCGGACAGCCCACTAGCCGTCTTATAGTTGATAGCAAACTGGATAGGACCTGTAGGCGCGTGATTGTCCATATCTGCTGATGCTGTCCAGTTCAGGTAATCCGTTGAATGCACTGTTGCCTCCTTACCTTGTATCACAGCCTGCACATCATGAATCGGTTCGTTCGATTCAAAGGTCAGCACAATCGTATTACCTGCATCAACGCGGTTCTGATTGCTCTGGGGAGAGCTTATTGAGAGCGATTGAATTTTATTATTCGTTTCATGTCGTTCTCCAAATATTCTGAATTCAGACAATTCCAACATGGTGCTCGATGGCTCAATCATCTGAATCTTCAAGAAACGGAAAGGCGTCTTCTTGTGTGCTTCGCTGACCTCCAGTGTCTGCATATCTTCAGACACAACGGTTAACTCTGGTGTTAATCGTATCCAGCTTTCATTATCATTGGAGCCAAAAACAGCAGTACCGCCAATCCGCTCAGGAAAGCTCGCCCTTACCTGAAGGGAGAAGGCTTCTGCACTCACTTTATAATCCGGTCCAAAATCCATGGTGTGCGTCAAATTGACGGCGTTACCATAAAATGCAAAACTTCCGGCGTAATTATCCAATAAATTGAGCGTTTCATTGTAAAACGTTGCGGCAGCCAGCATAACGGAATAGTCTATACTTCCATCCTCAAGATGCGGTGTTAACTCCCGGAGATTCACTACCGCAGATCTCAATTCGACCAGCTTTTGCAAAAACTCGTCATCTGAAGCCGTTGAGATTACGTCCATGACGTCGGCATATATGCTATTGTAGTGCGTTAAACTCGCCGATACATAGGTGGTTTCCGGGTTATAGGGGGCAATTACTGCAGCAACGGTAGATGACCGGTCAGCGCTCACAACGATCCTGACTTCTTTGGCTGTAATGGAGGTTCCATCCAACGCTCCTATTACTACAGAATAGGTTCCGACTTGCTCCGGCTTCCACGAAAAATCACCCGTACTTTCGTCAAACACAGCACCCTCCGGCTTGTGATCGATCTGGTAGCTGACGCTGTCACCTGTGCCTGCATCCGTGGCAGAAAAATCATACTGGAGTGAGGTATCTGACCCGACATACGTATAGAGGTCAAGGCTGGTTCCGCTATCGTTAAAAACAGGTGGAGTCAGCTGTTCACTGGCCTTAAGATGGATGTGATCCATATCCACTACAGCGCCTTCTCCCTGAATTCTGAAATACGTCAAATCACTTAGACCTCGCAGGTTGTGCATAGTATAGGTTACATATTTCCACTGTCCCCGGGTGTTCGGCAAAATTAAAGGAGCATCTTCCCACCCATTGATCACGAGCCTGGCTGTACCCGTAGTTCGTATTCGCAGACCTATGGTTTTAACGGGAGTGCTGGTGCTGACGATGGAGATACGACTGCCTTCCTCCGTCGCTGTAATCTCTACAAAGGATGTCTCCCCCTCTTGTTTGATCTCGGAATGGGAATCCAGACTTGTAGTCCGGTGCTCGATTTCATTCCAATCGGCATTCGTCGATACTTTTGGAAGTGTTGTTGCACCTTCACTCGCTGCTTCTTCAGGGATAAACATCCAATAATCAGCGCCTCCATCTGGAGATTCCCAGTAGAAAGGCAGTCGCTTCTTAAACATATCGGCATAGTAGGGGGCTTCCTCCTCCATATCTAAGCCTGCCGCATATTTGTAATAATAATAGAGGCCATAGACATTGCCGCCGATACGTCCTCTGTACCCTTCAGCCAGCTCCTTATAGATAATCGTTGGATTGCCATTGGCATCTGTATGAGCCCCAACCGGTGTCCATGGCGTATCATGACCCAGCATGAACTGTGCAAAATAATCAGCTGCCTTCAATATCCTTTGATCGAGATATTCGTAGGCATTAACCGCATTTTCCGCCGTGGACACCGTTCCTACGACTGGATCGACTTTGGTTTCCTGCGCTTCCAACAGGCGAGCCAAGATCTCCACATTGGTGATATCTCCGGCACCGTGGGCTTGATCCCTACCCATCTCCACATGCTGCACTCTCGGTGGAACCACTGCTTCACCTGTCAGAATGTTAGTATCCACCAGTCGAAATAACTGCTTAATCGAGCCGTTTTGTCCTTGATCCACAGCGCTCTCATTCACGGTAAACCATTCTACACCCTCATTGTAACGGTCACGGTTTCCTGTAAAGATATATCCAGACATGGCTCCAAGGAGGGGATACAGATGCTGGTTCATAAAATACCCGTTGTGATGCTGGAATGTATCAATGACCGGATAGATGAGATTAGTGCTAAAATCAGTTGTGTCCTGATCTGTCCACTCCAGTTCTTGTGTAGTGCTACTCGTATATCTTAAAATCTCTGCTGCTGTCACCATGCGATTCAATGGAATTCCGGTATGAATATGCGAATCCGTGAAATAGCTGTATTTGGCCGGATCCATCTGAGACCAGATTCGGATAATGCCCATCGCATTAGCTCTGTACTCCTGTTCTCCTGTTACATAGTACATGATGGCCTGCGTGTAGGCCTTTAAGCTATCTGCTATAAATTTCGAGTTGAAGGATTGGCTATTGAAATCCACGCTGCCAGGTTTTGTCGGATCCGAACTGCTACGATTACTGGATGTAACGTTTCTAGCTGCTGCTCCAGATTCAGTCATTCGTTTAAAATAACTGTACCAGGGCTCCTGCTTGGCCAGCACCTGTGTTCGCATATTCTCCAGAATGTCCTTGGTGAGCCCAATTCCGGGATGTTTGAAACCGATAGCATCAATTTCCTCATAAATCGTTGGCAGATACTCTGCTGCCGTATTCTCGTTCACAGACGCCTCACCTGATACCGGATAAGAATAACCCACTGCTACCAAACTAACGATTAACATAAACATCACAATATACTTGGCCTGGTTTTTTAAGCCGAACTTTTGTCTTAATACCATATACACTCCTCCTTCATGTCGTAGACTTGTGTGCCATTCAATTCGTTAATAATTGATGTTTCGTTATCTATAACATTGCCGGAGTTCACAAACTTCGTCCATTGCAAAATCATTCAATTTGTTAAGATATCTTTCAAATCATCAAGACAGCGTTAGCTGAAACAGGCTTGAAATAGCTCACAATTCGTTTTTGCCAACATTGTTAATGCTTAAGCCTGTTTAAACCCACTCACCTTTCTACCAATTTAGGAGGTTATCAAGTTCTTCTGCATTCCGGCAATCGGTACAGTTTCTTATGCTTTGCTCGGGACATACACTTGTACCAAAATAAAAAAGCCGCTAAATAGCGACTTCAATGAAAATATGTCTGCCCTCTTACAAGACCAGATTAGATAGTGCTTGGGTTCTGTTAATTTTTAATTTCGTGTCATTTGACTTGTCAGGATCGATTATATCTTCCGATTGGGATTGTTTTACGCCTAAAACATCCAGCATGACCGGATCGGATCCCTTTTCTGTATTTAAATACACGACAGTAATATTCTCCTCTTGGCCTTCTCGGTATAATCGACCAATGATTTGCTCATGCACCATTGGCGACCAATCCAACTCCCCGAACAAAATTGTCGAACAACGATATTGCAATCCGTCCAACCCAGCGCCGCTGCGCAGCGATAGTATGAAAACATTCGTATCCCCTTGGACAAACCGCTTTACAGAGTCGCTCTTCTGTATATCTGTCTCACTTCCCGTATACATCGCAGGTCTATACTTAGCTAATTCTTTAAGCCAGATATTGTATACGTCGCGGTGCCAACCGACTAGAAGTAAAGGTATGTTTGCTTCCAATAATCGCTTTGCATACTCAGCGACACCAGAGGCCTTAGCCACACCAGTCGCCTGTCTCATCAATAGATCAAGCTCTCGAGCTGCTCTTCCCCGTTCCAGGTATGTCCCTTGAGAAGCTTGTAAGGCAAGCTGTTTAACTTGTGTTTTCACGGAATTTAATTTTGAGATATCTGGTTCAACCATCTTGATCATCTTGTTTATTGGAGGTAACTGATGCCCAACTTCGCTTTTTGTCCGGCGTAGCATGATATTTTGCTCCCGAAGGAAACTACCCAATACAACTGAGTCATGAACTTCCCGATCGTTGCGGCACCATTCTCGAACAAACTCCGAATAGGTGCCCAATAGTTCTGGATCGAGGAACTGTAAGATGTTCCAAATTTCAGTACCATAGTTGTATATCGGAGTTGCCGAAAGACCCAATCGGAACTCTGCTGCTTCAGACAGAATTTTTGCCGCATTTCCCTTAGCGCTTGACAGTCCGGTTCGGAGTTCTTGGATTTCGTCGTATACAACACATTGGAAAAAGCCTTCTGAAAAAAAACTCTTCCATCCAGAAAGCTGGCTATACTTGAACAAATACACATCTGCACTCGGCAATGCATACGGCTGTGTTTTTTCCACTTTATGAACAACAAGATCCGTAAAAGACTCAATCTTCTCTCTCCATTGTTCTTGAAGATGAGTCTGAACAACAACAGCCGCGGGGTGCGTACCCTGCTCTAATAGCATCCCAGCCGCTGTGTACGTCTTACCAAGACCAACATCATCACTGAGAAGTAGAGAACGGCGTTCTAAGCATAGATCAATAGCTTGTGATTGATAGTGTCGAATCTTTTGACCGTGTTTAAGTCCCGGGCGCATGATTGGATCATAATCAGAAGATAGGATATCTTCCAAATAGGCTTTTTTCTCGAAAAACGTATCACGACCAAGTATGAGCTTAGTCCTGTCTTCAGTAGTCATGTCCATCGGAAATCGCTGAATAAACCATACTAGATCTGCACATATATTCGATCTGTTTGAAAAAAGAAATGTCCCTACTTGATTCAACGCGACGCTCGGAAAAAGTTGCTTTAAACGAATCGCAGCATACGGATGAACTCCGCTCAGTTTCCACCTGCCATTCATTAGTTCCAGTTTTCCATATAAAGTTTCCATTGTACACCTGCTTTCCAAAACGTTCTACAAAATGTTCAGGATTCCAACCATCTATTCCTTAATTCGCCGGATGCCTTGGACGATCTGTTCCCGCTCACACACTTGCAATGAATGTAGCAAAGGAGCTGTGGGAATCTCAAACTTCAAATGAGAATGAGGAATTTCCGTTAATAACGCTCCAATAGGTTGATGACTTATCTTACTGCGTAATACATTCCAAAACACTCTAGATCTGTTGTTCTCAGTTCCCCATTTCTCAATCGAATTTCGAAATAACAAACATTTTCCAATGATAAAATCTTCTTCCTCAAGGGGTTCTGCTGCTTCGAAGCCAGCATCTTCAAGGAATTCAAATAACGCTGGCATCAATTGGTCTAAATAAAGACCGTACGCCGCATCCTCTATCTCCAGAAAAGCCACTGATAATTGTTCATGCATATCATCATACAATTGCTTCCATACTGATTCGATATACATATTGCCTACCTCGCTAATCTTCTCAATTGTCATATCCTGCTGAAATAATGGTTTTCCAGGCATTCTTACTCCTCCTTGATTAAGTTTAAGACCAGTGTATAACATATAAGCCAAATGGAAGCTTGCACAAAAAAAATTGAAGGAAAACACCATTAAATGCAGAATAACATTACAAGGAGTTTAATGTTTTCTTTTACAATACAAAGGTGGGAATAGTGTGAGCTTAAGACCCAGAAAACTCGCGAATAAATTTAATATTAGCCCAAGCACTTTGCGGAATTACGAAGCGAAAGGGTTAATCCCCCCTGCGATGCGATCCGCAAATGGATACCGTATGTATACAGAGCAGCATGAAGCCTACCTAGCATGTATTCAAGCCATGGCTCCCTCATTCGGGATGGAAGTCACGAGCGAGGTACTACATTGTCTTCAAAGAAATGAGTTGGACGATGCGTTGTGGATTGTAAGGGAAAGGGAGGTCATGTTGTATCAAGATAAAGTAAACTTGGATCAGCTTGTAGGAGAGTTAAGATCGTATGCTGATGGGAGTCAACCTTACGAATTAATAGAACACTTTAACATTCATGAGGTTTCAAAACGAACAGGTGTAGCCAAATCAGCGATTCGTTACTGGGAGAGAAGCGGCATGTTTAATACGGAGCGTAACCCTGATAACGACTACCGCCTATATAATAAATCACATCTTCTTAAAATTAAAATGATTCAGGTGCTGAATAGCTCTGTTTATTCAGAGGATACAGTGAGCTTGAAGCAATCAATTGCAGAATTAGATTTAAACTACATTGATAAAGCGGTTACCCTAGTGGAAAATATAAAAATTCACCAAAATAAAACAATAAAATCTCAGTTAGGAGGTCTCTCGTACTTATATGAATTATTTCTTTCATTGGGTGGTTTAGAAAAATAAATCACAATGAGAGACGTTATCCCTAAAAATAAGCCTTTCAATGTCATATTCAAGCTATCGTTGTGTATAGTGGGGATTATTATTATTTATTCCAAATGAGTCTAAAAATGAGAAAATACCTGCCCATCTCTTGGGCAGGTATTAAAGTTGAATTGTATGAGTGGCTTACCAACATCGATCACTAAATATTAGTCTAGCAGGCTGTAGATTTGAATGCTCTCCACCTTGGCATCCTTGATATGGAACGACATCACATCCACATAATTGGATGGCTCGTAACGGAAGTCATCCTCCTCATCGGGGGCTCCATTACCAAGCAGTTTCCCCTCAGGGTAAGCATTTTTGAGTGTATCCAGACTATCCCCTGCTTTAATGTTACGCACTGTCGTGTACTTAGGATCTGTAATTTCGATATGGAAGATGGAGTCTTGTTTCCCCTCCGGTATACTTATGGTTTTAATCTCCAGTCCAGGATACGTATAGACCTTTTCTGTAAAACCGATTAATGTATCCATGTTTGTTCCATCGTCGGCACTGTACGTATGAGATTTCAGGTTATCCGGTTTACCCAGCATCTGTTCCATCTGATCTTCATTCGCTGTATCCGAAATTGCAATGGTGTGCTCATTATAGACAAAAGCAAGCTCTTTCAGCACCACATTGCCTTCCTTCTCGATCGAACCTTCCTTAATAGCTTCTGCACTCTGTTCTTCTGAATTTTCTGAAGCAGGCGCAGTAGAATCTGGCACCCCTTCGCTTGTTGCCTGTTCGTTCGGCGTGCTTGATTCAGTCGAGTTCTGCGCCGGTTCTGACGACGTTGCACCATTCGTCTGACAGCCCGTCAGTGCCATCGTTAGTAAAATACTCAGCAGGATTACAGCTGTAGCTTTGTTTTTCGTTTTCATCATGATCCCTCCATAAATATGTGATTTTTTCTTATGAAGTGATTATAGAAAAAACATTTGTTAGTCTCATAACAGAATTGTACCAATCTTGTAACGTTAACTATTTACGCGTTTATGTTTACGCACGGGGTAACACAATCGTAACGGTTGTTCCTTCCCCGATTTGACTTTCTATGTCGATATATCCATTAAACCGCTCTACAATCTCTTTGCAAATAGAAAGTCCAAGACCTGAACCGTTCGCTGTGCTTGCATTTTTCGCTCGGTAAAAGCGTTCCTGTACTCTCTCCAGCTCATCGCCAGCGATACCGATACCTTGATCCCGTATCCGTATAACGACCTCGCTTGGTGTATGTTCCAACTTCAATTCGATTAGCGATCGACTGCCTGAATATTTAATGGCATTATCCGTAAGATTAGCGATCGCATGGGACATCAACATTGGATTCACCTTGGCGTGGACTCTTGTCAGAAGCTTATCATCTGATTCTCCCTCCGCTTGACTGACTCTGATCTCGATCCCTTTATCCTTAGCCTTTGCACCCATACTGGTTGCGACTTGCTGAATCAGTTCGTTCATTTCCGTCTTCCGGGCTTCCAGTTCGTTAGAACCAGCCTTGTCGAATCTGGATAAAAGCAAAAGTTCATTAATCAAGCGTGTCAGCCGATCTGATTCCTGCAGCAGGTGAGCATAGATTTTTTTCAAATCCTTGTTCTCGCTCTCCCCTTCAACCAAGTACTGAGAGAAACCACGAATGGCCGCCAAGGGTGTCTTTAACTCGTGAGATACGTTAGAGACAAATTGTTTCTGGTACTGAATGTAGTCATGAAGCTGCCGCCCCATAGAATCCAGCCCATCTGCCAGCATGCCCAGCTCATCTTTCCGGTTTAAATGAACTCTCCGAAACTCCTGTCTAGAGAAACTTTGCACAGCGCCAAGCAACAGCTTAATCGGCTTGGTTGTGTTGCGTGCAATCCACAGACTGGATAACGTAATCAGTACAATAAATCCACCTGCACCCGCAAACAGGATATAACGGATTTGATCCATGATCGCATAAAAGTAGGAAATGTCCTTTACGAACTCATACACATAAGCGTTTTCGTAGAATTGATCCTGAATGGGAGTCGCAAAATAAAGCTGATGATCACCTGTTACAGTGTAGGCATAGCTGCCGCTCAGTGCTTTCTCAATATTTTTGTCAAAAATAAGCGGTTTGGCATCATTGATGATGATGCCATCCACAGCTAGACCCAGCAACTGCTTGGAGCTGTCATAGATACGTACTTCCTTGCCTGATGCTTTCAGCTTCTCCAGAGCAAGTCTGACGATTTCCTTTGTCTGCGGCTCCCCTGACGATGATCTATGCTGTGCCAGCACCTCACGAAAGGACAGTTCGGACAGATCTGCCTTCTCCATCATCTGTTTTTCAATGGTAATGAAGCTGTAGTAATCGATAGCTTTATTGACCGCAAATATGATGATGCCGAAGGACAACACGGAGAAAAATAAATAATTCAGCAGTAATCGGGTTGCGTACTTCAGGCCTCGCCACCTCCAAGCTGATAGCCAAATCCATAGATCGTCCTGACATACTTCGGTTCATCCGCGTTATCCTCCAGCTTCTTCCGTAATCGCATGATGGTCATATCCACACTGCGACTGTCTCCCATAAAGTCATATCCCCATCCGATCTGCAACAGCTCATCCCGGGTAAAGATTTTGTCTGGCCTTTTGAGTAACGTTTCCAGAATCTTAAACTCTTTGGCCGTTAAAGACACGGGTACACCATTTTTCAGCACCCTTCGGCTTTCAAGATCAAATGTCAGCTCTTCATGAAGGATGCGTGTAGATTTCACTTCTTCTACTTCAATGAATTCCTCCTTGCTCTCGTTTCTTCTCAATATCACTTTGATCCGAGCGAGCAATTCACGATTGTCAAAGGGTTTGGTCATGTAATCTTCCGCGCCTAGCTCTAGTCCGAGTACCTTGTCGATGACCTCATTTTTGGCAGAGAGCATGATCACAGGAACGGCACGTTTCCCGGTGATTTCTTTGCAAAGGTCATATCCGGAGCAGTCAGGCAGCATCAAATCTAGCACCACCAGATCGGGCTGAAAAGAATCTAGCAATTGCAGTCCGGTTTTGCCATCTTCTGCAGTTTGCACATCGTAGTTTTCTCGCTTCAGCACGAGCTCAATTAAATCTCTAATTGCAACTTCATCGTCAATGACAAGTATTTTCTTCAATGTACTGTACACCCCTTCTAGCCTGGTTCCCAGCTTGAATCATCATTACCCTCATCTTAGCACAGACACTTTAGATTCCTCCACCAACTGGAAGATGAGGTTATATTCCAATGAGCTCAACATAACTTGTAATAAACCCGAAGAAAGGAGAGCAAACCATGGATCTGCTCTGGGTACTCATTGTTGGTGGACTTATTGGCTGGTTAAGCGGCAACTTGATTGGACGGGACGTACCGGGCGGTGTTCTTGGAAACGTTATTGCGGGTTTTATCGGTTCCTGGTTAGGAACGGAATTGTTGGGACCAAGGGGACCGGTGATTGGCGGATTTCATATTATTCCAGCCATCGTTGGCTCAATTATTGCCCTGCTCATCTTCTTCGCTCTGGCACGCGGCGGAGCCTTCCGAAGACGTTAACAAAGAGAGGCGGAAATCGATACCGTCGTTCATTAGATATTGTTTTAAAGATGCTGCCTTGGCATGAAGGTACAGGATAAACATAAAAGAACCGAAAGCATTTCATCGATGGAAGATGAACACTTACGGTTCTTTTTTTCGTGTGCTTCCACACCATAACTCCGTTCCTTCCTCATCGACCACTACGTAATCTTGAGCGTGGTCTACTTCTCGGAATGGAATTTACTGCTTTACTTATCGATCAGGTAAATATTTACAAATATTTTACAAATTCTATCAAAAAAAGAGTTGATTTCTATTCTTTTTATGCTATATTTTACTAGAAATAAAAAAATATCCTAAAAGGAGCAGTCGACTATGAAAAAAATCGCAAAAAAATCGGTACTCATCTTGCTAGCACTGTTTATGCTTCAGATCACCCTCGTCTCGGCAGCTTCTGCGAAGAATTCTCTTACAGCAGGTGAATCACTAACACTAGGTCAGTCACTTACATCGAACGACGGAAGATTTACGCTGATCATGCAGACAGATGGGAATCTAGTGCTTTACAAACAAGGCAAGTCGCTTTGGTCTACAAAAACGAGTGGTGCAAAATATGAATGGCGGGATCACACAGGCCATACAATCAGAAGATATCCGCAGGTCTTAAAAGTTGAAAATAATCTGCTTCGATTAACAGATTATAACGATTCTCATTGGTTTTGGTTTTCAAAAATACAAGATTGGACTAATGCTCATTACCAAGGTAATGTACCACCAGGCCTGAGTGGCGATACATTGGTTGTTCAAGACGATGGAAATGTTGTGTTCTACTCTACTGGAAAAGGTCCTGTTTGGGCTACCAATACAGGTGGACATTAATATCAACAAACAAAAGAGCCGCGCTTAGTGCGGCTCTTTCCTTATCTAAAATTTATTTCTTAAAAGATCATTTAGGTACTAATTCAAGGTGCATCTTGGCTTCAGCTTCATCCCATGGCACCGAGTAACCTGCTCCCTTGGCGCAAAAAATAGATGAAGATGTATACAGTGGGTCTGCCTCTTTGCGGTAGTCCATCCGCTCTATGACTTCCTCCGTGTTATGGCAGCGGTCGTATCCGCTGAACACGCAGCGTATACTGCCTCGTCCATGCGTAAAAGATGCCAATTCTGCACTGTAGTTCATGAAAGTTGATACGGGCACTCTGCCTGTGACCACTGCTTGCGTTCCATCTGTCTCTGGCGGATTAAATGTACCTGAAGCACGCTGAATATCGGACAGCACCCTACCCATTTCATCGAGAGTGACTTTGATTTTGAAATCGTAATAGGGCTCAAGCAGCACGATGTCTGCCTTCTCCATACCTTGACGTAATGCTCGAAAGGTAGCCTCACGAAAATCGCCGCCATGAGTATGTTCTTTATGTGCACGCCCTCTCACCAGCGTGATGTTCACGTCGGTGACTGGCATGCCAGTCAGCAGTCCGTGATGCTCCCGTTCGTAAAGGTGACTCCGAATTAGATTCTGATAGCTGACATTCAGATCATCGACATGACATCTGCTATCGAACGTAATACCCATGCCCCTTTCTCCCGGTTCGATTAGCAGATGCACTTCTGCATAGTGTCTGAGCGGTTCGAAGTGGCCGTACCCTATCACAGGCAATTGAATTGTTTCCTTATACAAAATTTCCGGTTGTCCAAAAGAGATAGCGAAGCCAAACCGCTCTCTAACAATCTGCTCTAACACTTCCAATTGAATCAATCCCATGACACGGATAGAAATCTCCTGCAATTTCTCATCCCAAACGACGTTTAGAGACGGCTCCTCTGCCTCAAGCGTGCGAAAAGCACCGAGCACCTTCTGGACATGTATTGAACCGTCGAAAATTACTTTCGATTGTAACGTCGGCTCCGAATCGTAAGTTAACTTGTCGGATATCGACCCCAGACCTTGTCCGGTCTCGGTCGCGGATAATCCGGCAACGGCAAACAAATCCCCGGCTTCTACTTGCTCCACCGAATGCGATTTAAGGCCGTTAAACAGGAAGAGTCGCGTGATTTTTTCGTCATATTGAATCCCGCCGCTCTCATAACTAAGCTGTTCTCTCACCTTCAACCGACCGCCCAGTGCCTTAATGAACGTGAGTCTCGCTCCGCCTGCATCGTGCCGAATTTTATAAACTCGACCCTGGAACGAAGCATCCACGTCATAAGTGGTTGTCGTCAGCAGGTGCAGCTGATCCAGAAATTCAACGACGCCAGTATCCTGAAGCGCAGAGCCGTGAGCACAAGGGAAGAGAAGACCCTCCGCAATCATCTTCTGCAAGGCTTTTAACCAGAAACCAGAATCTTCTCTCCCCTCCAGGAATGCTTCCAGCAAGGTTTCGTCCCGCTCAGCCATGACCTCACGTAGCGGTTCAGCGATCATACCGTCAGTGAAGCTCTCCGTAATGCAACATACTTCCCCTGTCAAATGCTGACGTATATCCGCCTCCGTTCTGCTTGCATCCGCTCCAATCCGATCCGTCTTGTTGATAAAGAAAAACGTCGGGATCTGATGTTTCCGCAGTAGCTGCCAGACTGTTTCCGTATGACCCTGGACACCTTCAACTGCGCTTACTATCAAAATGGCATAATCAATGACCTGAATTGCCCGCTCCATCTCTGGGGAGAAATCGACGTGTCCAGGCGTGTCTATTAAATAGTAACTGTCACCTTTATACTCTAGTACCGCCTGATCTGCGAACACGGTAATGCCCCTTGCCCGCTCGATGTCGTGGCTGTCCAGAAACGTATCCTGATGATCCACCCGCCCTCGCGACCGGATACTGTTCGTATGGTACAGCAGCTGTTCGGCAAAAGTTGTTTTACCTGCATCCACATGGGCGAACAGGCCAATCGTTAGTCGTTTCATAGAATCCCACTTTCAACATTTCTTGTTATTCTGCTCATCTGATCCATCGTAATACGAAAGTTCTCATCTGTAACCGTACGTACGCCCAGTACATCGTTCCATAAGATAACAACTTCAGTATAATCATCTGGCATAATTTCTCGTATTTTGATAACCATACCCTCCCTCCGTATATAAAAACATTCGAAATTACAGGATTCCACAATTGATGAAGCAATCATTCTCGTTGAATTAATCAACTCGTTTCTTATGCTCTCCTATAACGTTTTAACCAGTGCAAGTCTATGAAACCCAGACGTATAATAGTTCATATCGACACGTTCCCTTTGAAACTTCATTCGTTCATAAAATGCGAGTGCAGCTTGATTTTTTTCATGATCAAGCGTATACAGCATGACATCACCGCATCCGAGTTCAGTTAATTTTGTACAAATCTTAGAGATTAGTCTATGTGCAACTCCTTGTCGAAGGTGAGATTTGCACGTAACAACGCCAACGATTTCATACCGGTTAACAGTAGGCTGAAGAATGTAGCCAGCATGACCTATGACCATATCCGCTTCATCAAGCATGACATAATAAGCATGGATACGCTCATCCGGCATGTCTAAATATGAATCCCAGCGCGCGGGATACTGCTCGCGAATAAACGCCGGGAACTGAAAATCATGATCTTTCATCATATTCAACACGACTGGCATGTCTAGCGCTTGAAAAAGGCGAATTTTCATCTTCTTGTCCCCCTACCGAAAAGTTTGCATGTAGACATCTTTTAGATTACCAGCCTCATAATATGGATACTCTAATTTCTGCTGAACTTGAAGAACAATCTCTGTACTCGTCAACATTTCAACCATGTAAAGCCCCAAGTCAATGGAAGCTGTAACCCCCGCACCAGTTACCGTATTACCGTCACGCACGACACGCGCTGAAATTACTTCTGCACAATAAGGAGCCAGTAAATCATAAGCTGATGAGTTTGTTGTAGCCTTTTTTCCATTCAGGAAACCTGCTGCACCCATCAGCAAAGCCCCTGTACAAATAGAAATTTTATACGGTACATTCTCTGCCGTTCGAACCCAGCCTATGAAATCCTCATCAAATCTAAGCATTCTAGTTGATAATCCACCGGGGAAAAACACTAGATCAAAATCACCTAGATTAGGTAGCACCGCACCGGATTTGATTTTCAGTCCCCGATCATCTGTAATTTCATCCTTGTTTGCACAGAATGTCCATGATACGTTTTCCTTCGCTTTCAGAATCGCTAGCCAAGTCACTGCTTCATAAAATCCAACTAAGTCCATGCTTGTCATTCCATCGAATAACACAAAAGCCATTTTCATTGCCGCTACCATCCTCTCATTACCTGAATAATAAAAAAGTGTTTGATCAACAGATCAAACACTTTGCCCAGGCGTACGGCATATAAAATATGTGCTTCCTCGTGGTTCACTCCACGTTTACGCCAGTCACACATACCAGAAATTTAACACTAAGTATACATGACATCTTTTTCCTCTGTAAATATATGAAATTTATACATACTTTCACTTCTCTCCATTTTTTTCAGCTAACCTGACCGTTAGCTTAATGAATTAATGAGGAAATAACCGCTTGTCCTTGACCTGGGACACTACTTTTTGACCAGAGCTGTTAAATCTCCTTCAAAAACGAGCTCTTCTTTACTATTAAAGGTAGAAAACTTCACCGTTACAAGACCTGTTTCGTTTTTCTTTTCTTCCACATCAATAACTTTTACCTTGTTGTACAACACATCGCCAGGATACACGGGTTTTACAAATTTGATATTATTAAACGCGGTACCTGCAATGACATCGTCACCATAACTACCCGTTTCAATCCAAAGTTTAAACGAAACCGCTAAGGTTTGAATTCCCGAAGCAATGATCCCATTGAATCTTCCTTTTTTGGCTTTTTCTTCGTCCAAATGCATATATTGTGGATCAAATTCAGTAGCAAAACTTGTAATATCCTCTTTCGTGAGCTCAAGAGATTTTGTTATAAACGTCTGTCCTACAAAAAAATCATTGACTTTCATTGATTGAACTCCTTTGTTTTTCATGTCTGTTTACCCAATTTATTTCGGAATACAGTTAACTCGATTATCAATTATAACACTTGATTATAGTACTTGATACTAATTACTCTGTTAAAGTTCTCATGTTTCTTAAATTTATAGGCAATATGTTGGTTCAAAAAAGATCAAAATAAACTGAAGTGTTTCATTACACGGCAGTTTGTTTTATTTTATCAACAGCTAGCTTTATTGAAATATTGCGAGCTGGACTAGCACATACTAAGAAACAGTTGGCTGTAGCTTACATAACGGAGGTCTCTTCATGGTATTTACAATCACAATTATAATCGTTGCACTGTTTGCAATATGGGGAGCCGTCGCTCCTGATCAGCTAGCGGAAGTGGCTAACGTGGTTTACAACTTCTCTATTCAGAATTTTGGCTGGTTTTATTTGCTAGCGACACTGTTCTTCCTAATCTTCGCTTTCTATCTGGCGTTCAGCCGATTTGGCTCGATCAGGCTAGGAGATGAAGATGATGAACCAGAATATTCTACGGTTTCCTGGCTGTCCATGCTGTTTAGCGCTGGTATGGGCATTGGACTGGTTTTCTGGGGAGTTGCTGAACCGCTGTCTCACTATTTATCTGCACCGGAGGGAGCAGAAGGCGCAACAACGCAGGCAGCAAGACTTTCGATGCGTTATTCCTTTTTCCACTGGGGACTCCATCCTTGGGCTATCTATACCGTCATCGGCTTAGCACTTGCTTATTTCCAGTTCCGGAAAGGCTACAAAGGGCTGATCAGCTCCACATTTATTCCTCTGATCGGTGAGCGACTTGCTGCAGGCTGGCTTGGCAAGATCATTGATATTCTAGCGGTTATTTCCACGATCTTCGGTGTTGCGACCTCGCTTGGATTGGGGGCACTTCAGATCGGTGGGGGTCTGAATTACTTATTCGGTATCCCTAACTCAACAATAACTCAGGTTGTCATTATCATCGTTGTAACCGTACTGTTTCTAATCTCAGCAACCTCCGGTCTGGATAGAGGTATTAAGGTTCTGAGCAACACCAACCTCGTTATAGCTGTGCTATTGATGTTGTTTGTATTAGTAACTGGGCCGACTTCTTTTATATTTGACACATTCACAACAACCTTAGGCAGTTACATGCAGAATATTATTAACATGAGTTTGAGACTGACGCCGTTCTCAAGAGAAGCCTGGATTGGAGCATGGACGTTATTCTACTGGGCATGGTGGATCTCGTGGGCTCCCTTTGTCGGTACTTTTATCGCAAGGGTATCCAGAGGAAGAACTATAAAGGAATTTGTAATTTACGTCATGCTAATTCCAAGCCTTTTCGGATTTATCTGGTTCTCCGTCTTCGGCGGTACAGGACTTCACATGGAATTGTTCAATGCTGCCCATCTGGCGGAAGCCGTCAAGGAAGATACTACAACCGCTTTATTCCTTATGCTGGAGCAGTTGCCTTTGGGCACAATCTTAGCAGTAGTCGCTACACTCCTGATCATGATCTTCTTTATTACGTCAGCTGATTCCGCTACATTTGTGTTGGGCATGCTGACCTCAGATGGCAAGCTGAATCCGAGTACAAGAGTGAAATTAACCTGGGGAATCATGCAATCTGCCATCGCGGTAGTACTGTTGTTCAGCGGGGGACTGAGCGGTCTCCAGACGGCTTCCATTGTGGCCGCGCTGCCGTTCGCCGTTGTCCTTATCGGTATGTGTATCTCCCTACTCAAAGCTCTACAGGCCGAGGACAGAGAGCGCCGTCAGAAGGAAAAACGGCAGCGCCATAAGCTGAAACGACTGCTGGAGGAACACGAAAACTCACAGAACGAAATTCCAAGCAGGTAATATATAATTGATCTAAAAAAAAGGTACCCGCCTCAGGTGGGTACCTTTTTTTCAGAATTATCGTATTTGTTCAACCCGTACATTCACTCCATCGGATTACATTAAGTTATGAGTAACTCGCTTTAAAGTTCACTATTTAGATTCGCATTAAATCGGACATCAGGCTATATTTTAGTCCATTTCAATAATTATTGATCTGAACTTCCACTCGGTTTAATGTTGGATGCTGCTCCATCCGCTTACATCACATTGCCCGTGATCATTATTACCCACCGCAACCATTGTACCATCAGATTTAAGACCAATAGTATGGGCACACCCCGCCGAAATAGCCCTAATGTCATGCCAACCACTTACATCGCATTGGTGATGTTTATTCAAACCCACCGCGACCATCGTACCATCAGATTTAAGACCAACGGTATGATAACTCCCCGCTGCAACTGCTACAACATCCCTCCAGCCGCTTACGTCGCACTCGCCATCATTATTTCTACCCACAGCCACTACCGTGCCATCTGATCTAAGCCCAACAGTATGAAGATAACCCGCCGAAACAGCCGATATGCTGCTCCATTCGCTTACGCTACATTGCCGATACTTATTGTTACCAACCGCTGTTACCGTGCCATCTACTTTTAGCCCTACTGTATGCCAGTCACCCGCCGTGACTGCTACAATATCACGCCAGCTGCTTACGTTACATTCACCTTCATTATTTCGACCCACAGCAACCACCAACCCATCTGTTTTTACCCCGATAGTACGGCACCAACCTGCCGCAACTGTAACAATATCGCTCCAATTGCTAACATTGCACTGGTCATGCTTATTCCAACCTACGGCCGTTACAGTCCCATCAGATATAAGACCAACGGTATGGGCATTTCCCGTGTTTGTCGCCATATGTACATTACCAGCAACGACTGCGACGATACGGCACCAATCGTTTACATTACATTGACCGTATTTATTATCACCCACTGCCGTTACCGTTCCATCAGATTTAAGACCAACGGTATGACGACGACCCGCCGCTATGGTATCGTTACGTATAGATATCGTCTCAAACACCGTCTCCTTCCGTAAATTGCAATCCATATTTTACCTCCACTACAAATTAAGATTCTCTCCGTCCTCCGTTAGCTCAACAATAAGATCCGTCTAACCGCGAGAATCACCTTGCTCAGCAAAAGGGTGCATTAATATTACACCTCAGTGATATTAGCTTTAACCTTTTACTGAGCTTCCAGCCACGCCCTGGATGATATAGCGCTGACCCACTAGGAATACGATAATCATTGGAATAATGCCTGCCGTGGCAGCCGCCATCATACCATTGTAGTCCACATTATTCTCCAGAATAAAGTTCTGTAGTCCGAGTGGCACGGTGTATAGGTCTTTGTCGATCAGAAACACGAGCGCATTCTCATAATCATTCCAATGCCATGAGAAATCGATGATCGCTAGTGTAGCTAGCGCAGGCTTCGCCAGAGGCAGAATTAACCTGAAGAATATACGCAGGTGACCGGCACCGTCGATGAACGCAGCTTCTGAAATCTCTGAAGGCACCGACAGGAAGAACTGCCGCAACATGAATACACCAAAGATAGTGAACAATCCGGGCAGGATCAAGGCCCAATGGGTATTATATATCCCCACCCATTCAAACATCAGGAACTTAGGCACAAAGAGTACCTGCGGCGGCACCATCATCATTGAGAGATAGATCAGGAACAGTGTCTCCCGACCTTTGAATTGTATCCGTGCGAAACCGTAGGCTGCAAAAGCCGAGAGAAATACAGCTCCAATGGTGCTAATGAGCGATATTTTTAACGAGTTCAAATAATATGTTGCAAAGGTATCCACCCCGCTCCAGACCTTGATATGATGCTCCCAGTTGAGGCTGGAGGGTATCCATTGGATCGGATAGGTGAAGACATCCGCAGCAGATTTGAATGACGTACTGATCATCCAGATGAACGGCATAATCATCAGCAAGGCAAAACTGGACATCAGCAGTGTCAGTAGAATCCTCCAAACCCGGGTCAAGGACTCCATACTAATCTTAGGTGAATGCGGAGATGTGGGCTGCGCGTTCGCGGCACTTGGTTTCTCCATGACGATCCCTCCTCTCCTTAATAATGAACCCAACGTTTCTGGCCGAGCCACTGTAACACGGTGAAGATCATGATGATGGCAAAGAGTGCCCAGCTAATAGCGGCGGCATATCCCATCTCGTAATATCGAAATGCATTTTGGTAGATAAAGAGTGATAATACCGTTGTACTGTTTCCGGGTCCACCCTGAGTAATAGCCTGAATGATGCCAAAGTTCTTGATGGTCATGATCAGTCCTGTAATCAACAGTAAAAACGTTGTTGGGCTAACAAGCGGCCATATGACTCGGCGTATCGTCTGCCAGGGGCGGGCACCATCTATACGGGCTGCCTCAATCAATTCCTCCGGAATTTCCTGCAAAGCTGCCAGATATATAATCATGTTGTAACCGAGCATGAACCAGATCCAGATGATATCAATCGCATACATTGACCATTCGGTTGTCGATAACCAACCCGGTGGATTCGTAATACCGATCCCCCGCAAGAAGCCGTTAATGGGTCCCGACGTCGGCTGGAACAGCAGCATCCAGACAAAGGCGATGGCTACACCGCTGGTGATGTAGGGCATAAAATAAAGCGCACGCAGTGTTTTTTGCCAGTACACAGACTTGTTCAACGCCACCGCCACGATAAATGCCAAACCCATTGATATCGGAACAGCTAATAGGAATATAAATGTGTTTCGCAGCGCCACGCCAAACAGTTCATCATTCAACATTCGCCGGATGTTATCCAATCCTACAAAATGGGTCTCCGGGTTCATGAATTTGTAATCGGTGAACATGAGATAGAACGAATAGATAGCCGGTATAATAAAAAACAACAGCACGCCAATCATATTAGGCCCAATAAACAGATACCCGAGCCTGCTCTGCCGTTTCATCCAAGATTTATGCATATACTTTCCACTCCTTAACATCTGTTCTGCATTTCTCTTGACTCAAGCATAACAAGATGTCCTGCAACATTTAAGGAACATAACCATGGTCCTGATATCACAGATATATGTATTTCGGCCTTATTTTCCGAGAGGGAAATAACAATGAATTGTTCTATTGGCACCAACGACTTGGACGAATTCATTGAGGTCTATGTACAGAACACATGTTAATTGGTATGCCAAACAAATTATTTCCACAAAAAAAGCCGCCTCACGCGAGGACGGCTCTTGCTCTAAGTGCATTTGCATTCTATTGGTTCTGCTTCAACCAATCATTATGGCGTTTGACCATGTTCTGGACAGTAACTTCGGCAGTTTGGTTACCAAGGAAGTACTTTTCATACTCCTGTGCACGCAGATCTACCACTTCTTGTGCAATGCTGCGGACAAACGTAGGTGTCTCGTCACCATATAACACGAATTCCAGTGACTCTTTGTCATAAGATTCGGCATAATCACCGAGCAGATGATCAATGGCAGTCTGTTGATCAACCGCATTCGAGGAAGGCAGACGTCCACCAGCAGCCATTGGCATCATTCCACCATCAGCATACCATTTCAGGAACTCCCATGCGGCTTCTTTATTTTTCGACTTGGAATTGATGGCAATTAAGTCACCGAGACCTCCACTTTTCACCATATCCGCTTCCTGTGCAACCAGTCTCGGTACAGGTGCAAAGGCGATTTTCCAATCTCGAGGGAACTCGGTCATGTTGTTCGAAGTGCGGATCAGCCATTCGCCAATATTAATCATGGCAGATTCGCCGCCAAGGAACATGTTCTCCACTGGCATTTTGGAAGTCAATTGCTCGCCGAGTGGAGGCGTAGTTGCATCCTCCTTCATCATTCCATTCAACGTCTCGAGCCATTTGGTGACCAATGGATCATCGAGGTTGGAAGTGCCGTCTGCCTTGACATAGCCATTCTTCACCAGAACAGAATCAAGCGGATCCACATAGGAAGCAGTATGCTGTACCAATCCATACTTGAAACCAGAAGATTTCAGCTTAAGCGCATAGTCACGGGCTTCATCCCAAGTCCAGGCTGTGGGTACGCTCAGTCCCGCTTGATCAAGCGCTTTCATATTTAAAGCGAAGAAAGCTGCATTTTTCTTGGTCGGCATCCCATAATATTTTCCATCTACTTTCCAGGATGCTGCATCTTCTCCCATTTTCTCATCAATGTTGTAATCGGTGAACTCGCCTAGATCCAACGCTGTCCCACCCTTGATGCGTTTATCGAGATTCGTGAGGGTATAGTTGACATACAGGTCAACATTCTGCCCTGTGGACAGTGCCGTATCCAGCTTCAAGTTGCCATCGTCATCATTGACAAACCGTACATATTCCACCTGAATATCTGGATTCTCCGCATTCCAGGTATCCACCACTTCCTGTGGACCATTCTCAGGTGGCACCGCGCCCCACATGGTCAACTTCACCTTTCCTGCGGCAGATCCGCCTCCGTTATCTCCACCGTTCGTCTCACTTTTACCTACGCAGCCGGCTAGCAAGCCCAACATCAGCACGCCTACGATCAATCCGGTTAATCCTCTTTTGGCTCTCATCTGGTCACATGACCTCCCTGAATTGAAGTGAATGTACCTTCCGTTACATCGTAGCAGGGACCATGCGGAGTTCATAAGATACATATCCATGATTCGGATTGAACAAAAATACGGATTTATCTCCCCTTGCCTAAGCAGTCAATACACATATTCCTTCTACTCATGCTGTGAGTCACGAGCGGTGGCGATACTGGCTGGGCGTGCAACCGGTCCAACGCTTGAAGATTTTGATAAAATAATTATCACTTCCGAATCCCACCAGGTAACCAATCTCCTGTACGGGAAGATTCGTCTCCCGTAAGTATTCAGCCGCTTTCTCCATCCTCACCCCATGCAGATAATGAATTAGGGTATGACCCGTTTTCTTTTTAAACAAAGCACTGACATAATTCTCACCCATCATCACAAATCGTGACATGGATTTGACGGTAATGTCCTGATCGTAATGCTGTCCGATGTATTCAATAATCTTGCTAATCTCCGGATGCTTTACTATCGGCTCACGAACAGGTGTGAATGGAAGATCAGTCTCAGATAGGGGCGAAGGGGAGATTGTAAGAGATGCAGGCGAAGCAGGTGTCGGTGTTGATGTGAGAACTGTTGCAGGAGGCGACACCTCATGATGATTAGTCTTTGTAGGGACTTCAGCCGAAGCTCCCAGTTCAGCACTTACTTTACGTAGAGTATCACGCAGTGAATTCACACTCATGGACAGTTTCAGAATATAATTTGAGGCTCCGTATTCCATCGCACGACGTACATATTCGAACTCTCCCATACAGGTGAGCATCACAAATTTGGTCTTTAATCCGGCTTGACGTGTCTGTTTGAGTAATTCCAGACCATCCATACCCGGCATGACAATATCGGTCAGCACCAGATCGGGTACATCCTGTATAATCATTGCAAGCGCTTCGGTACCATTACCAGATTCTCCGATGACCGTGAAGCCCAGCTCTTCCCAAGAAATGATCTCACGTACCGACTCACGTACAAACACCTCATCTTCTACAAGCAGTACTTTCCACATTTCAGATTCCCCTTTCCAGTCGGCTAGTCAGACTGCTTCTCTACATAAGGCGTCGACAATAAAAAAGGAATACTGAACCTCACTAGTGTACCCGGATCGGTATTAATCACTTCAAGTTTACTTTGACCCTTGAACAATAACCTCAATCGTTCCCTGAGATTAGATAGGCCGATTCCCGGACGTGTCCGGGTTACTTGCAAACGCAGTGATTCCTCAATTCCGATTCCGTTGTCTGCTACCTCAAGCATCAGTGTTCCTGTGTCTTGCCTATAAATTCTGATACAGATCTGACCAAGCTGCTCCAGTGACCCGACACCGTGATGAATCGCATTTTCTACCAGCGGCTGCAAGCTCAGCTTGGGAACCAGCGCGTACTCCAGTGTATCGTCCAATTCACAAGTTACTTCAAAGCTGTCGCGGTAACGAACCCGCTGAATATGAAGGTAAGCTTGAACCAACTCAATCTCATCCTTAAGATATACTAATTCGACCTGTGAATTCAGGCTGACCTCCAGTAATTTGCCCAAAGAAACACACATCTCGGAGATCTCCTCATTCCCGCTACGGATCGCGCTCCACTTCATTGTATTCAATGTATTCAGGAGAAAGTGCGGATTCATCTGAGCCAAAAGCATATGAAAATGTACCGCTTCCTTCTGGCGTTCCTCCGTCTTGAGTCTGGTAATCATCTGGTTGGCATCGTCCAACATGGTATTAAACGTACGTGTTAGTTCCAACACTTCGCCACGGCTGTTTCCCTCAGGAATACGAATCTTGAGGTTTTTGCGGACAACCTCCTTCATTTGTTTCTGTAGATCCGACAAAGGGCGCGTGAACGTCGCCGAGATCATAAAAGCCATCAGTACAAACGCTCCTGTGAACCCGAAAAAGGTCAAAAAGTAACGCTGTTTGAGTTCGGAAATCTCTGTAAAGAGGATCGAAAGCGGAATCCGATTCACCATATACCAGTCCAGTGATTCGATATACACGTAGTTAATTAGTGTATCTGAAGCTGGATCGGTCAGATAAGCCTCTGCCGGATGGAGAGCGATTTCACGGGTGACCTCGAAGGAGAGGGCGGCAGTTTTGGAGGAACGGGCAATGGTCTCTCCACTACCCGTAATAAGATAATATTCCTGATTACTCTGTGAATCCTTCAACATGGTCTGAAACCAGTAAGAGTAATCAATGCTAATTCGTGCCAGTCCGTACCGTTTGCCTCCGCTATCTTTCATGTAGGCATACAGCGACAATAAGTACGGGCTGGAGGATAACTCCCGCAACACATGGTTTGTATCTCGGGCATCCCAGCGATAAAAAAGTTCTTCCGGTTGAAACGGAGCCGAATCTGTATCCCCCTTTACCAGAGGAATCTCGCCTAGACGCTTGCTGAATTGCTCTAAGTAGGGATCATAAGATAACGCTTTTTTAGGTAAATACGAAGTGTAAACGCTATCATAAAAATCCAATAAAGTAAAATAGACTGAAGGATTATATAGAAAGAAACTGTTGTTGATCATCTTGAACTTCTCTTCCACGAGCGATTTGTTCTCAAGGGGAGTACGACTGTCTGGAGAGGTTAGCACACTTCTTACCGCCGAATCCTGTTCCAGAAAAATGAGTGTTTTGAAAGCAATACTCATCTGATCCTCCAAAGAACGGTACATCTGTACCAGTTGCTCATGACTCTGTTCGCTAATTTTCTGCTCGACCAGCGATTCAATCTGCTGATAGTTGTAGACATTCAACGCACTGAACGGTAAGAGAATCAACACCACAAAAGCACCGAACAGTTGGTACCTCAGCCGCTGTGGCAATAATCTCTTCCAGTGTGGTTTGTTCATTCCTTTGTACTCGCTCCCCTACAATTAATGAACCCATTATAGCACCTACCTACCACTTATAGCCGAAGTCGAATGAATTGCATGAATTTGTGATACCCCTTGCCGGTATCGAAATGAATTGCATAGATATGATCTATTCGTGCAAGCAAGAAAGAGATCGGACTCTTTTCTTATACCTGATGTCGCCTCCGGTATTCGGAAGGGCTGATTCCCATGGTGGACGAGAACACCCGACTCAGATAAAATCCGTTCTCATATCCACATCTTTCCGCAATCTGGGTAAGGGTCAGACCACTATCAGCCAGTAAATCCCTTGCTTTTTTGAGACGAATCGCTTTCAGGTATTCGGAAGGAGTTTCTTGAAAGGCATCACGAAAACGTCGAGTTAGCTGGACTGGACTCAAAGCCAAGTACTCTGCCAACCTTCGAAGACTGACCCCCTCGCCTGCCCATTCCTCCAGCAAAACCGCCGCTTCAGTCATCAGAGCATCTTCCGTAAATTTTCGTTGCATCAACTTGTTCTGTCTACGCTCCCACTGATACAACTGCCACAAATCCATCATCAAATGAGTTTTCCATTTTACTGAATCCCCATCATTGTCCTCAGTCGCTTGACGCAGATAAGCATACGTTGAAGCCAGACGTTTTGTATCATTAATCAGGGATTTTCCGACCGGCGGCAGAAGGTTTTCATCCTCTAAGGAGTTAGAACGAAACTGTATATAGTGAAACGTCAGCGGGGTTACCGTCTCTCTGCGAAAAAGCACGCGCGGCGGACATAACACCAGATCAGCGAAACCCGCCTCTCCCGTCTGCCCCCCAATCTCATAACGAAATACGCCCTCTTCCACGGCAAAGACTACCCAAGCGTCGTAGATATCCTCTGCCAAGGCAAACTCCGCTTTCTTCTTCCAGTAGATGTGATTCAGGAGGTCCATGATACACCTGCCTTTGATGTGAAATAAAGTATATGCTCGATGATAATATAGTGTATTTAAAAAGTAAATATATAGAACTAATATGAAATTATAGATATGAATTGCGAGCTTAGGCTCCTCCATATTCCAAGAGAGAGGTGTTCTTATGAATCACGAACTTGTTAAACCGGATGTCACCGTCATCGGTGGCGGGCTTGCTGGTGTATGCGCAGCTATATCTGCGGCACGACTCGGCCAACAGGTCGCGCTAGTGCAGAATCGTCCCGTACTCGGCGGTAATTCCAGCAGCGAAGTACGCGTATGGGTCTGTGGAGCCACAGCACACGGCATTAACCGCTATGCCCGCGAGACTGGCATCATGGGCGAACTGTTTGTAGAGAATCAGTATCGCAATCCGGAGGGTAATCCTTATCTCTGGGACTTAATCATTCTGGAAGCCGTTCGAGCAGAATCTAACATCCGTCTATACCTGAATACCGATGTCCATGAAGTGGAGGCCACAGGAGATGAAGATGAGCGCATGATGACCTCCGTTACTGGATGGATGATGGGTTCTGAGCGCAAAATCCGATTCGAAAGTAAGATCTATATCGACTGTACGGGGGATGGATTGGTGGGCTTCCTAGCTGGAGCCAAGTTTGCGTTAGGTCGGGAAGCCCGCAGCGAATATGGTGAAGAATGGGCACCAGAGGTGGCCGATCAGATCACGCTAGGCAGTACACTTCTCTTCTATACCAAGGATACTGGTGCACCTGTCCGTTATATCCCGCCCTCTTTTGCCAAGGATATCACTCAGACTAGCATTCCGATTCGCCGGGTCATACGCAGCGGGGATTCCGGTTGTCATTACTGGTGGATTGAATGGGGTGGTGAACATGACACCGTTCATGATAATGAGCTGATCCGTGATGAACTGTGGGCTGTGATCTACGGCATCTGGGACTATATCAAGAATTCAGGCAAGTTCGATGCAGAGCATATGACGCTGGAGTGGATCGGTTCTCTGCCCGGCAAAAGAGAGTACCGCCGTTTCACGGGTGACTATGTGCTCACCCAGAACGATATTATCAGCCAGCGTGAGTTCCCAGATGCCGTTGCCTTTGGCGGCTGGTCCATTGACCTGCATCCCCCGCAGGGTATGTACGCGAAGGCGAGCGGCTCGAAACATATGCATGCCGATGGCGTATATCATGTGCCGTTCCGCTCGTTGTATTCCGTGAATGTACGGAACATGCTCATGGCCGGACGCGACATTAGCGCATCGCATGTCGCCTTCGGCACGACCCGCGTTATGGCAACATGCGCTGTCATTGGCGAAGCCGCAGGTACGGGCGCGGCGCTTTGCGCGACCATGGATGTGCCGCCGCGCGCTCTGTACGCGAAGCATCTTGCCTTGCTGCAGCAGACGTTGCTGCGACAGGATGCTTCTATCATTGGCGTGCGAAGCAACGATGAGCTGGATCTGGCTCGGCGTGCCAAGGCTACAGCCTCCAGCACGCTGACGAGCATCGCTATAGAGCAGCCTGGCGAGATGTATCCGCTGGATACGGATGCCGCCCTGCTGCTACCTGTGCATCCAATGTTAAGCGGCGGCCTAGAGCTGCTGCTAGATGCATCCAGCGATACCGAAATAACGGTAGAGCTGTGGGATACGGGGCGTAAGGAAAATTACGTGCCGCATACGTTACAAGTTACGGTGACCGTTAACGTTACAACGGGAAGCGCTCAGTGGGTGAAGCTTCCACTCGAATGGCGACCGGAAGAACCGCAAAATGCATTTATTATCTTCCGGGCTAATACATCCATCTCACTTTACCATTCGACGGAAGCACACAGTGGTGTACTTATTTTTTTCAAAACAGAAGAAAATCACGTGTCCAAAAATCTGGAGGATCACGCCACGGATCAACCTGTCGTATTATGGTCCATGCAAGGGCTGGCACGTCAGCCATTCTGTTGTCGTACGCTCTCAATGAGTGATGCTTACTCGGCGAATCATACGATAAACGGTTATCATCGTCCTTTCGGCGGGCCACAGCAGTGGATGTCACAGCCGATGAAGTCAGGCACGCCGGAATGGGTGCAATTGACGTGGGAAGATCCACAAACCTTGGCTGAAGTGCACTTGACGTTCAATGATGATGTGAACGAGGATCTCGTCAATTTGCATCACCATCACACGACATTCCGTGTCATGCCTGAACTTATAAGCGATTATCAAGTCGAGATTTTGGCTCAGTCTGGCGAGTGGATCGAAATTGTATGTGTAAAGGAAAACCGCAGAAGAAAAGTCATCCATTCTCTGGATGTACCTGTGCATGCACAAGCGCTTAGGGTGACCATTGAGGCCACTCATGGCACCAGATATGCGGAGCTTATTGAGATTCGTGCTTATGCCGAGCCAACAAGGTAGGGGAGCCATCTAATCGGTAAAGGGAACAATATGAGCTTATCCAGCCTGCAATCGGACGCTTTTATATGATGAAGCTTAGAATGGCTCATATTCCGTCAGATGATCGTAAAAGAAAAAGCACACGATGGGTGCTCTATTGTTACGCATTCTCGTACCAGATAAAACCAAGGCGGATGTGGATTATGTGCGGATGAAAATAGAGCATCAGCAGAGTTACAGCAGCTGATGCTCTTTCTTTTCAAAGTAGTATGCTGTTCTGTTTAGAACAGTACACTGTTCAACTACCATGCAGTAATCTGTGAAGAGTATGTTCTCTAGCGAACTCCTTTCAAATCATCACTTCTTCCGGCACTATCGCATATAATTTCTATTTTTGGGGTTTACGCATTGTTACATTCCAGACTACTGAAAAATCGCTCAACAAAAACACCACCATATATTTTCTTCATATGTGCCGTGTTGAAAATATACTGTTCCATCTGCTCAAGCTTGCGCAGACTGCGTACTAGTACCTTCCGATCATCGTCAGATAGATTGATGTCATACTCAATCTTCGTCAAAGCATTTTTTACACGTGCAGATACCTGTTCAACATACAGATGGTTTTTGGATTTTGGTGGAATACATTGTGTCAGGTCACAGCCCACAAAGCGAACACCATCAAGGATACAATTTTCAAAATTGGCGATTAGCTTTTGTCTGCCATTTCCCTCAAACGTGATATCCACTAGCTTACCCGTGAAGGAACAATTGATGATTTTTGCCACTTGTAAAATCCGGTCATTGAATCTACATTTAACAAAAGTACAGTCGATAAACGTAGCATTCTCCAATGTCATGCCTCTCATATCGCAGGAGGAAAATTCGCAATTGGTGAAAATAGCTTCGTCTTGGGCAATGCCAACTGAGCGCAAGTCGGAACGAATAAATGTACAATGATCAATCGTACTACCGGCAAAAAATTTCGCATTCGTAAGATCGCAGGTATCAAATACTAGATGATGCAGGTTACAGCTCCAAAATATCGGTAAGCCAACATTCGAGTTTATTATAGTCGATCCACTTATCGTTTCGTGTTCATACCTGACAATATCAGTAAACCATTCGCTGTCTACTGACATTCCAGACTCAAGTCTTCTCATCCCTATCACCCTATCATTTCTTCATCTAGAATTATGGTTAGTATTTTTCGAATTCTGATTTTAAATCCTCAATAAGTATATCAACATCTAATAAAGCAGAATCAGTATTATTAAAAAATATCGAAGGTAGAAAACCCTCTTTTTTCAAATTAGGTAAAAACTCGTCAATAAACTCGTATAAATTTATCATCTTAGTTGAATGAATTCCCCAATCATCACTTGCACAGTATTCAGCAAATTCTTTCTTAGGCCAAAATGGAACTAATTTATTACCTTTATCATCTTCAGTAACTGACCACCCATTCTCATAGAGACCCCACACTTCTTCTGAATCTACAACTTTTTTAATGAAGTATTCATAACGAATATTTGCAGGCAAATTGATGACAAATTCAAATTCTTTCTGATTCATAGTTCCTCCTAAGTATCTAAAACACGGTTCCTTAGACTAACGATTTGTATTGGTAAAATTTACTCATTAAACTGTGTTCTCATCTTTGTTAAAGTTTATAAGCATTATGAAGACAAAGATAGGAGTTTTAATGGACATGAATCTCAGCAAATCCATCATTAGTCTACTTTGTGTGGCGACATTAGCAGGCGCGTATTTCAGCTTTACAGAGCATCAGAGTAATCGACAATTTGAGCAGCAGCAACAGAGCAATACGCAATACTGGTCGCATATGCAGTCGATCTACTTGCGAGAATTTGACTATGCGCTTGCGGAGTCCCTGGCAGCATCTTCAATTACAGATCGTCAATTAGCACTTCAATCTGCGATTGAAAACGCCAATTATATCTTGCAATATGTAAGAATCGGATCCGTTACAATGAACTTTCAAATTTGGTCATTTGAGTCGTTTATCACGGATGCCAGCCGTTATTTGGCATATTCTGCCAGTGAAAAGGAAATTTCACTCAACGCGGATCAATTAGAACAAATTGCGCGTCTGAGAAAGTTTGCAAAGACCGCTCTGCCGTATCTCGAACAAATGAGACATAAATCTGTTGATTCCTCTATATCAGATGTACAACAGGTCGCGACCGAAATGGAAGAGGCTTTGTCTCAACTCGACTCGGTCTCTACGTATGGCAATAAAGCTTTTAACGAATTCCTGTACAACCAGAATCCTTACATACCTCTGAAGCCTGGAACCGTGTTCGCTGGTGAAACCACTTATAAGGCTACAGAACTTGCGGCCAAAGCAAAGATTTTCATGGGCGAGGCATGGAATAAGGGCGCAGGTAAGCAATTCGTCCACATGTCCTCTGGCGGAAGTAGCCCCCAGTACGGAGAAGTCATGGATTTCAATTTATCGGACAACAATGGGAAATCAACCAGCTCCTATACTGCAACGCTGAGTAAAAGTGGTCACGTGCTGCAAGTAACAAGCAACGGCTCGATCTCTAATGAAGCAGCTGTAGAGCAATCTGTGGACTTCGAGCAAGCTATCGCAGTTGCCGACAACTGGATGTCGCGTTGGTCTGACGAAAGGATGACATTAGTAGCGAAAAAGTTAAATGATAGCTCCATTTATCTCACGTATATTCCGATTCGGGAGCACGTTCCCATTCCGCAGATGAAAGTTGTATGGCAATTTGATTCGCGTACTGGTGCGTTGAAGAAATTTGATGCATATCGTTATTTCTCCCATTATAATAAAACCTTCCAGCTTCACCCGAAGCTGACAATGGAGCAAGCTTCCATGAAGCTTAGCTCAATAGTAAAGGTTTCCGGTAAGCCAAAACTGGAAATCTACAACGATAAGCTCGTATATGCATTTCCCGTCACAGGAATTGACGGCGTTACTCGCGTCTACATTAACGCCCGCACAGGTGCTAACGAAGGCATCAATTATAGCCTGTAACCTCACAAATCTAGGCATTCTCATGAATACTCTCGCGAAGGGCTGCCTTAGATTTTGCACATGGTAATGCAGGTCAACAAATGATTCGCCTGCAATGAGATAATCTTGGTTTGGGGAATGAACAAGAAACGACCTTGGCTCTATAAGAAGAGGCTCAAGGTCGTTTATTTGTATTATAATTGCAAGAAAATCTTATACAGAACCTGAGCAGCTTCTGCTCTGGTTGTCGTTCCGGTAGGGCTCAAGGTGGCATTGCTTCGCCCATTGATGAAGCCCATATTAACCATCGCAGCCATATCATCCACGGCGTACTTAGCTACATTTACAGCATCTGTAAATCTCTTGAGATCCTCGGCTGTACTCGTCTGCTCGGTTATGTCTACTGCCCGCAAAGCTCTCATAGTTAGCACAGCCAGATCTTGCCTAGTAATTTCGGTTTCCGGATAGAAGCTACCATTTGAGCCCAGGGCGATTCCGAGTGCTTTGGCGATGCCAATTTCGTCATAATAGAGATCCGTTCGCTCAATATCACCAAATGTGGTGTTAACCTCCGCTTTAAGCCCCAGTGTTTTTACTAGCCAAGCTAGATACTCACCTCTTGTGACCTGTTGGCCGGGACTAAAGCTTGTAGCTGATGTTCCCTCGATGAATCCTTTGGACGCCATTGTTTCAACAGCTGGTGCATACCACGAATCCTTGATAACGTCATTGAAGTACTTCTTAGTATACACAACTGCATATTCACCTGCTTTTGCACCTGTAAACACCATGGCTTGTAGATCGCTGTCATATCTGCCATTCAGTAGCTCTACAAACGTACTGTTTGCAGCCATATACGAAACGGTAAGGTATTTGGAATTAGCCAATTCTTCAACATCAGGAGTATATGGCACTCTGATTTCAGCAGGTACAATCAGGGCTACCATTTCTACTCCATCTAAGTGAACACTAAATGCAATAACAGGCTTGCTCGTTGTAGCTGATTTTACTTCTGAATGAATCTTTGGAGAATCTAACCGGCTCAGTACCAGTTCCACACTCTTTGCACCCGATACATACTTCAGCATATTAGAAGGCACGGTAATGGTACCAAATTCCGTATTTATCTCTATCTTGATATTGCCATGATCTGCGGTTAGTGCAACTGCAGGAAGCTCAACTGCATAGGACCTCGCTCCCTCTGCTTTCGGTATCTCCACTACAATCGTTTTAACATTGCTGCCATTCGCTTGCGCATGATCAAGAGCCTTATTAATGTCTGTCTGCCGGATGGGTGCTCCTTTAGCTATACCGGTTTTGCTATCCGTCTTTGGTGCCAAAATCTTAATCATTTCTGCTTCGACTTTTATGTTTTCAGGAGTCACAGTCGGTGTCGAAGTAGGTGTGGTGATTGACACAGGTGCATTTGTTGACGGCGGTGTTTCCGTCGGTGGTTCTGGATTGACAACTGGAGTGCTGATAACAACAGTAAGGGATGAGCTCACATAATGAGTTGGCGTTTCTTTATATCTCACTTCGTAGATTCCGTTGCCAAGACCTGTAATCTCTGAGCCTGTGATTGCCCTCCAGTCGACAGCGTCTCCTCCCCCTTGCCGATATTCCATCGCAGGGCTTACACCAGTAATCTTACCGTCCTTAAGACCCGCTGCACTGACATTTACAGCCTTGACCTCTTCACTGGACGGTGGATTCTGCTCCTGCTTGATCCCTTCAGGGACAATGATTAGGACAGTTGGGCTTGGATTGCTCGTTTCTGTTCCAGCGTACCGAAACTCGTAGTTGCCGGCTTCAAGGCCCTCAATGCTGGTTCCAATGACAGGCATGTAACCATCTTGATCCATCTTCCGGTATTCCATATCAACCGACACATTTTCGATTCTGCCATCATTTCCACCTGCCACTGAAGGTGGTGTAATGATCAGTGCTTCTGCTGATGGAGCCTCTCTGTCTTCCTTGGCTTCGTTACGAATATCTATTGTTACTGGCGGACTTGCCTTTAGGCTGTCTGTGGCTGCGTACCGGATCTGATAACTGCCAGGGTTCAGATCACTGATCGTTGTACCTATAACAAGTACATATTCCTCTTCGCCGAGCTTCCGGTATTCCATCGTATCATTTAAACCCTCAATGTTGCCTTTCGTCTCGGTATCCGAATCGGCATGTGAGATTACCCACCCACTCGGATCTGGTGCAACCTGCTCCTGTGTCTGCCCTTCTGGTATAACGACTTCCTTATCCAGGCTGGCATTCAACGAACCGGTCTTCATATAACGGACATAATATTTACCTGCGGAGAGGCTTATAACCTCAGTTGTTGCAATTGTAGTATAATTTTCGTCGCCTTCCTTCTTATACTCCATTTCGCTTGTAACACCAATTAGTTTGCCGTCATCTCCATGAAGAAAGGTCGGTGCCACCCCGGTTGGTGTTACTGGAGCCTCACGATCAGGCATAGATACCGTCCGGTGAACTTCCCATTCCCATAAGCCTACACCGCTATCTCCCGCCCGAGATTGCTTGGTCAGGGTAACCCGCAGCGCCTTTACCTCCAGCGCCGGATCAAATGTGTGCGGATTGGAGGATTCTGCCGGAGAATGTTCAACCACTCTGATTCCTTCCGTAATCGTTCCTGCGGTTACCCATTCATTGGTAGCGCTATCCGTTGGGATGTAGGAATACTTAATTTGGGTAGGCGGCTTGATCCCACCTGCGTCTGACCACAGCACCAGATTCGAACTCTGGATAGTGACACCCTGAGGCCATTCATATTGCACCCACTCCTCTGTGCCTTCATGTCCCCAGGTTCCCCAATGCGGGATGTTGTTGCCTTCCTTCTTACCATCATTCACTGCCGCCAGACTCTCCCAAGGTGAGGTGTAGCTGGACGAAGCATTTGCGAGAAAAGCCATATTGCCCTCTCTCGGACTGAGCAGATGCAACTCCGTCAGCAGTTTCTCCAACGCCATGCTTATTTCTCCGTCTGTGGCGTTTATATTCTTGATTACAGCAGAAGCTTCTGTCTTCGCCGCTTCAATTAGCGCAAGGCCTGGTTCTATAAAGTTCGATGCATTTAATGTATTTACATAATTATAGACCTTGATCAGTTCTGACTTATCTACCGCGCTAGTATAGCCGTTTACCTTCCATTCCAGAATACCGCTGCCATTAACGGAAGGCTTCATATCCATCCGAACTCCTGTAATATATTGGGGCTCAAAGGTGGTTGTATTGTATTTATTAAGTTCATTGCCAAGTCCTTTTATGTCCCGTGGGGTGTACCATTTCCCATCTTCGCCGCGAAGCATAAGTTGCATATCCTTCGGACGGAAGTTGCCGCCATTGTCCTGAAACACATACACATCCATCGAAGAGGCCAGGAATGGCTGATCCCATTCATACGTCACCCATGCCGGATCTCCTTCTCTTCCCCAGTTATGCCATGAACTGTTGCTGGCACCGCGATTCGGTGAAAAATCAGCAGAGTTCCTAGGTTCAATACCGTTATTCATCGCCTCCGGATATCCATCGCCACCAGAGAAACTGGCGGATGCTTTAGCTGTCAGAGCCGCATTCTGTAGCCCTGTATCCACAACATATACGGTAGCACGAACCTCCAATGCACTACCCTTGACGTTTCCTTTGATTTCAAATTGGCCTGGACTAGCATAGTTGCTGGCCTCAATAGTCTCCCAATTAATTTCCTGCTGAATGTAGCCGTCCTCTGACAGAATATAAATATCTCTAGGAAGTTCTGGTACAATATTCTTCTTGGTCACTACACTGAGTGCCCGGTAAGCATCAACTGTATCTTCCATGATCTCGATGGTTACATCCTTGGTAGCTTTTTTGTCTCCATCTGCCGCACTAAAAGTAAACACGTAAGTGCCTGCTTTATTCACCCGCGCATAGGCCAATGCCCTGTCACCATCCACAAAAGAAATATCCGCTGAACCCTCAGGTTTTTGCTTCACGATCCAGGTATAGTTCAACTGTGGTTCTTCTGCCTCGCCATGCACAGGGTCTGGAATGGCCTCACCAGACAATACCACGATACTGTTATTGCTGACATCCTGAACCGCAGTCACCTGACCAATTGCTGGAGGCTGTTTATCAGGTGGCGAAGCCAGCTCAAAGGTTACCGTGCTGGAACCAGTCAGTGTTCCATCGCTAGCGCTAAGCTTAACTTTATAAGTTCCCTCTATGGTACCTGTAGCCTGTGTAATGCTTGCTTTGGGATGATTAAAAGTTAGCTTGCCGCCTTCTGGCGAGCTGACGACTTCCCATTGATAAGACAGTGTCCCTTCTGACGCGCCATCATCGGTTACAATTCCATTCAGCATAAATGGAATTAACGCCTGCGGCTGTTGTGTCGCCAGTTCTACAGTAATTTGTGGAGCTTCATTTTCACCGCCGGATGACTTTTCAATGGTCAATTCAGCTCTCTGCACGCTGCCCATCTGGAACATCGCAACGCCTGCATTGTTCTTAACATAGAACTGTCCGGCATTTTCACCATTCAGCTTCAAAGTATAGTAGCCATTCTCCATCCCCACCCCATCAAACGAAATCCGTGAGGTATGCTCTTTTCCAGAAACGTTGAGAAGTTGAAGAGTATAGCCCTTACCATCTTTTTGAATTTCTGCGCTTTCTATTTTATCGCTTTCCAGCTCCAAATAGATTTTCTCATCTATTAGATTGATCCGCTTGCCGAAACCATCTTTCGGCGTAATGTTGTAGCTGTCTCCTTCGTCAGTCACCAGCGCCCCATATCCGAACAGCCCAAATACGGGATCTGTCACAATATCCGAGCTGATGCTGAGTAGGGAACCATAGAGACCTTCTTCCGATTCACCCGAAAAGTCATTCCAGCCGTTACTCATGACGCGTGAGCCGCCATCGTATACGTCTTTAGTTCCAGTTCCACCCTTATACATCGAATATCTCCAGGATGTGCTGCCAACTGAATTAGCGGAAATCTGACCCATATTGACAGCATTGAAATTCGAAATTTTCGCCGAATAATTGCGCTGCTGTGCAATTGCCTTCTGCTCCGCCGATCTGTCATCATTCTCGTATCGGAGCCAGTCATCCATGATGTACCCTGCTAGAGACGCAGTATATTGGAAATTCCACCAACCTTCACCGCCGCGGAAGACGGGGACTGAATAATGGAACCAAGTAGGCTGTATCCCACGCATAGCACGTGTTTTCCAGTCGGCCATTTCCATACTTTTCTCGGCTGCACCTGCGAGCGCGTCTGCTGGATAGTACGTACGTAGCGCCTTCGCTGCTGCATAAGCCCCTTCTTCGCCAGTATTGTCATATTCGAATTCCGAGCCGTAAGGATAAGTAGCTCTAGTCATATTCCGTCCCTTATCGAGAGCAAACTTCTTCTGCAGATTGGCTGATTCGGTCTGCATCCCCTCTTCCTTTAAGGCTTCAATCATATCTGGGATTTGCTGCTCGCCATAGAATCCGATGGCTCCAGTCGAAACACGCTTATAATAGATGTTATATGCCTTCTCCAGATAAAACTGAGGTGATTCTCGGTACTCAATTAGATTGGGATACGCCTTCTGAATCCGGTACATGTTGAAGAATCCGGTTGCTTCCATGATTTCGGAGAATGTACGTGTATAGGGCTTATCTTTGTCAGTATATGCCCCAGAGTCTTTTAGCCAATTTGCAACGATATAGCTGTCTTGCGTATTCTTCATGTATCTCTCCCACATGAAATCGATCAGGTAAGTCTCAATAGAGCGAATTTCATCCGGGTTGGGAGCCATATAGTTCTTCATTGTCATGAAGTTGATGTTGTCATGGCTCCAGTCATCTCCCCAATGATTTATGTTGAGATCCATGCCGCTAGAAAGATACCAGTCGAAATAGTTACCGTAAGTCGGACTTTCCGGGTCATTGTCCTGTGTTTGCTCGACCATAAATTCGGAATGCGCATCCGAGATTGCATCCAACTCAGCTAGAACATTGAACTCGAATTGAGTGAATTTATCTACCCATTCGTTGCCGTTCTTCAACTTATATTCAATACGAACGCTGTTGTTACCAATCGAATCGAACTGAAGTGAATAGATATGATGCTGTTCACCATTTACGATCTTAGTCTCCACAAACTCAATTGATTCGTTATAGCCAGGGTTCCCGTTAGGCAAACCACGTCCGCTCCGCGAGTTGTCAACCATTTCCTTTCTGCTCTTCCCAGGCTTGATATTCGGAATATGCGCTTCATCAAACGGATCATTCTCATTCACATTCAGAATATCGATGGATTGTACATCAACGATACTATCGTCATAGTGCAGGTCTAGCTTTACAGGCATATTAATCGCCGTCTGGAAGCCCGGCACAGCTACAGCATCAATCATGCCTGATTTATATAGGATGGATCGGAGATTGGCTTCACGGTCTTCCATCGAGGTCGAGCTGTTATTTGCGCTTTGAGCGCTTTCCTGCGGCGTGTTGTCGCCTCCGCGGATCGCTGAGAATTTGAACTTATACGTTTTGGATTCATCTGGTCCTAGGACGAGGCTTGAAGCATCGGTATAGTATCCACGTCCTGTTTTTTGAATATCTTTGGAGTGAATATAGAGCACGTTCAGCCCTGGATACCAACCACCACTGTCCCCAGTCCAATTCTTAAAGGTATCTGTAGCACGTAATTCCCCTGCTTCATGCATCCAGTAATCCACATACTCGATCCGCGCCCCGCTCTCCGGCACCGGAGTGAACAGCATAAAGTTCCCTTCACCACTTGTGCGGATGGCATAAGAATATCCACTGTCAGCACCTGCGAAATTATGTACCGTTACCCGGTCATCATAAGTATCGGATAGGGTCTGATATTTGTTATTCCAAGGCATTGGCAAGCCGATATCCCCGAATTCTATATACTGATTGCTCTTGTTCTTCACCGTAATTTCCCAAAGCATTGAACCGTCATTCGTCTCCATATCGAATACGGATTTTACATCGAATCCTTTCATTACACGCTGACCCGTAGAGTTCAGGTTCTGTCCAATAAAGTTGACTTCTACCTTCTTGCCATCTGCTGATGCTGTCTGGTTAATATAAGGGTTATTAGGATTGATCGTCGAATACTGTGTAGATCCTCCGGCGGCCAATATCTTATTGGTATCAACTTCTACGAAGCCGTCCCTATTGTCAGGGAATTGTCCACTGGCACCCGTACGGTAAGAGAAGATCATTTCCCCCATCCACTGGTGCTGAGTACCATTTTGCGGTGATGTCGTGTTAGGTAGGACGAAATTGATTGGCTCCCCCTGCTTATTGGTAGGATTGTTGTTGATATAGAGCTCTTCAATCTGACCTAATTCCCCAACTTTGGCCGACAGGCTCGCATTAGAAATACCGCTCTTAACTGCAGCTGCGGCGACCTCAGGCAAAGCGCTAACCTGCAATGGCAGACTTGAAAATGCCAGTAGCAGCGCGAGCGTAAGCGACTTCCACTTCTTCGAAATCATTGTCATAATAACCTCCTGTACATATGTGATCATATCCATTAGGGGATTAATTCTTATAAACCGGTAAGTAAAGTGCCCTCTACAAAATGCTTTTGACCGATCAATAGAAATGACGTGCATGCTCTCGTTTAAAGTAGACCCTTTAAGCCATTACCACTGCAAGATGACATCCCCCTAACCATACCTACATTTCCTCATGCGCAATCCCCTTCCCAAGGTTGTAATCTGACTCCTTTTTTGAAAGAAAAGTGAGTTTCGTAAGCGCTTTATTTTCAATGATACTTGTTGTATCATAAAAAATAAATGCTCGATGCCAACATGAATTTTAAATATTTCAACCTGATCGGAGGTGCCCGATTGGACTCGTCCATTCTTCATTTCATCACGCCGCCTATTCCCTATTTTATAGATTGTGGACGTGCTTATTACGAAGCCGGTGAATATCACATCAGCCGCAGTGACATCGGTGTCTTTGATTTAATTGTCGTTACACGAGGTTCACTCGCTATTAGTGAGAACGGGACAGAATGGCTTCTTGAGCAAGGAGAAGCACTTATTCTTAAGCCAGATGGTCACCACTACGGCTACGCTGCATGTAGGACGAAAACGGAAATGATCTGGATTCATTTTCAAACCTATGGTAGCTGGAGAGAGTCTTTGAGCATGGACGAATGCCTGGCCAACCAAGCAGAACTAATCGAGACACATAAGGTAAACGCGTATCTAAATCACTGTGATGTCTGCTCCATCTTCATCCCCAAACATATACGTATTACAACTAAAGATATGGATCTGTTAGAGCATTTCTCTCAGCTTGATCAGGAGCCTCAGTCCATGCGCAACTGGAAGCGACAGGCGACTTTTCAGCAATTCATGCAGCATCTGGATCTTGGGCTGTCCTCACTTTCCGACGTTGCCGCCATTCGGATTGCCGAGAAAGTTGAACTCTACATCCGTCACAATTACCCTCTACCGATCTCCAATCCGATGCTGCAAAAGGAACTCAACTACCACCCAAACTATCTCGCACGCAGTATGTTGAAAGTGTATGGGATGACACCCATGGAATATCTGCTACATTACAGAATCGAACAAGCCAAAAAGCTGTTGCTGCAAACGGCCTGGCCCGTTGCCCGGATCGCAGAAGAGATTGGCTTCAATCATGTATCCTACTTCTCTTCCTGTTTTGCCAAAAGAGAGGGCATCTCTCCTTCCAACTTCCGCAGCAAGTTCACAAACACAGAAACTAAATCGACGACTCATTCAGGACCGATGCTCTGAAAAATAAAAAAGCGTCCGCTCACCAGAAATTACGTTATCCTGTAACGTGATCTCTAGGTTGATCAGACGCTTTCCTTTTTATTTTTAGATACATAGTCCTTTTATTCGCATTCCCGAATCCAAACGCTCATTTCTCCTTCATCCCGATTGGCCCAAGTAAAGTATGGAATGAAGCGAAGCTCCGTAGGATGGATATCCCATTGAACATCACTGCGATACAAATGCGTTCCCCAATCTCCTTGGGATACCATCCGCTGACCCATAGTTGTAAGTGCTGGCACCCCCAGAGGCATCTTCTCCCCGCTACCAATAGAAAACGGAGCATATTGGGGTAGCTGAATGCGATGCAATCCGCGGCCATTGTCGACTTCTTCAAGACAATACATAAATGGTCCCCTCTGTATTGCTACCTTTCCGAAAGTGGATTTGATGTATTCGTGCCCTTTCATTCGCAGCAGCTCCATAGGGAAGTGAAGCAAGATCTCATCACTGCCTTTCCACGTACGAGTCACTTTCATATAACCGGATTCATAAGTAAACTCACTTGGTTCTGTCTTCTTCCCGTTGATCCACAGTTCAGCATTCTCGCACCAATCCGGCTTTCTCAAAGCTATTGTAAACGCCATCCCCTCCGAGGAATCGGGTCGAACCATTAGTTTCACTTCTCCGGTTGAGGTATAGTCAGAGGTCATGGAAAGAGCTACTCTTCTATCCTTAATTGTAAATTCCGCGTCTCCGCCAATGTACAATTGCACATACAACGTAGCCTGTTCCACGGCTGGGGTATACACATATTGATCTAAGGAAGCAAGTAATCGTGCAATGTTTGGCGGGCAGCAGGCACAACCAAACCATCCTTGCCTGCGTGTTCGCACGTGAGCATAATTAGGATTTACACGTTGAATCTCCGGATCAACTTCAAGTGGATTCACATAGAAAAAACGTTGGCCATCCAGGGACATTCCACTAATCACCGTATTATACAGAGCTCGCTCCATAACATCCGCGTACCGACTATCTTGCTTCAATTGCAGCATACGCTTAGCCCAAAAGATCAGACCAATTGATGCACAGGTCTCTGCATAAGCTGTATCTCCCGGCAGGTCATAATCGCCTGTAAATGCTTCTTCTTTGGCTGATGAACCAATGCTTCCCGTAATGTACATTCGCTTGCTTACGATGTTGCTCCATAACCGATCACAGGCTTCTTTCAGCGATGTATCTCCCGTCTCTGCAGCTACATCTGTCATAGCCGCACACATGTAGACCATTCGAACTGCATGGCCTTCTGCTGTCGACTGCTCCCTAACGGGGAGATGGGACTGAGAATAGGTGTGCCGGTGAACCATGTCCAATTCGCCAAAATGTATGGAACGCCCCCTTTGTTCCCATTCCTCTACAAAGAAATGTGGACTTGCTCCCCGCTGATCCAGGAAATAACGACTCAATTCAAGATACTTCTCTTCCTGTGTCGTCTCATACAGTTTGAAGAGCGCAAGTTCAATCTCCTGATGCCCATCATAACCTGGCAATTGTCCCGCATCAGTACCAAACACAGTGCCTATATGATCCGCCAGGCGAATAACCACATCCAGCAGCCTGCGCTTGCCCGTGGCATGATAATATGCCACACCAGCCTCAATCATATGTCCTGCACAATAAAGTTCATGGCACTCGGCGAGATTCGTCCAGCGCGCCCCAGGTTCACGTAAGGTAAAGTACGTGTTCAGATAACCATCGGCTTGCTGTGCCATGGCTATGGTCTCAATAACGGAATCCACAAGGGCTTCCAGTTCAGGGTCGGGCTTCGCAGAGAGCAGATATGCCGCTGCCTCAATCCATTTCGCAACATCGCTGTCCTGAAATACCATGCCATAATGAACGCCCTCTTCCTCCCCTGCTGCAATGCGGAAATTCCGAATGGCTCGACTAGGTTCAGCTCCTTCAATACGGTCATTGAGCGCTTCCCACTGATAGGGAACAACAACATTGCGAACCAGCTCAATATAGTGCGACCAGAATGGATCGTTGATTTTGTGACTATAGACTGGTGTCTGAGGATGATGCGGGACATCTGGTTTTGTCATGGGAACCTCTCCTTGTTCTACTTAATATCCTCATTTTACAAATCATTACATCAGGGTGAAATCATCATTTCCAACTGAAATTTACATAATTACAACCTTGTATACGCGGCGGACTATAACCCATGATTTAAATCAGGGAATACGAGCATTATTTTCATGTGCATTCCAACCATCCGTACAACAAAAAAAGCCGCTATAATAGCGACTTCAATGGGGTAATTCACTGTTATCATAAAGGAAATCGGTGCTGCTAAACCGTGAATCGATATTTGGCGGGAGTTATTCCATGCTCTCGTTTGAATATACGTACAAAATAGTTTAATTCCATACCCACCATTGTCGCAATTTCGCCTACAGACAGCTCTGCATGTTCAGATAGAAGCTCTGCCCCCTTGAGTAATCGAAGGCGTTGCAGATAGTGACTGGGATTCACACCATATATCTCTTTGAACTTACGTTGAAAATGCTGCTTGGAGTAACCGACCGTATCTGCAATATTAGCGAGACTTAAGTCATCCATATAATGCTGTTCCATATATTGTACAGAGGCGCGAAGCATCTCTTTGGCGCTTGTGCTGCTTCGATAGTTTTGCATAGGTTTCTCGCTCTGAGTCGTTGTAGCAATGTACGTCAACATACTATATATTTTCGTAGAAGCCATATGATATGGGTCGCTCACCTCAGGTTCACTTACATGCCATAGCTCCCTGATATCTGATTCAAGCTGCTGTATCTTAGATTCATTCACTGAGATGGGTTTCATCATTGGAAGTTGTAGTGTGTTAACAAGGGACTCCACAAAGCTTCCTTCAATTCCCATAAATCCTAATAACCAGGGTTCAGTTGCTGATGGACCATAGTCATGAGCTAGTTTGCCTGGCACCAATAAGATATCTCCCCTTTTCATCTTGATGTAAGGCGTGTTTTCAAAGTGAAAGGTACCTGAGCCTGCAAAGCAAATCATACATTGAAATGTTGGGTAACCGATAGGCCGATGCATCATGTGCTGGTGATGTAATCCACAGCTATACAATGACAAGGGTAATTCGATATTGCCTTTATTGTGAAAAAGCCTGAATGGTAACATGCTCCTCGTGATCTCCTTCAAAATGAGACAATCATACTACTTTGGCGTGCTGAATGTTGAAAGTACGTTGTACTCTAATCTAAGACTCTTACACAATTATAAATTAGGAATTATCGGAAAGAAACTCGGAATCAATTATTCAGTCAACGAGGTTATCGACAAAATGAATGATTAGTGTCCCATGCTAAGAAAGCCAGACTCCTCTTATATGAAGGAGCCTGGTTTCAAATTAATTCATGAATAACGTTTATATAAATGAGGGCGCTTCCTTGATTTAAATCTGCTGCATGACATCTTTAACGGTTCATGATCTCAAACTCTCGATAGAAATCGTTTCGCATCTCCGATACCGCAAGGTAACATTCTTTACCGTCCAGCAGTCTTGCTGGTACTCTCCACACATCTCCGTAATAATAACTGTCCGCAACAAGTTCTTCATCTGCGTAAATCTGTGCAACATCGCCAAAGTAATCAATATCTAAGAACCCTTCGGATCCTGTAACGGAGATTCTTTGCCATTTGATCTCTCGCTCCCCGCCAATATGGAGTTGCTCTGTATATTTCGGATCAAAAGGTGGTTGTTCTACATTATCGTACGTAATAGAAGGTGCTGTATAAGACTGCTGAATAGAATTTAGATTAAATCCTACGCCATTCCAATACCAATAATGAAAATCACCGTCTACCACAGAGCGAATTTCGTTACCAGATTGGTACAGATCACATCCATCACCTATATAAAGCTCCCCATCCAGTCTGCGTAGATATCGTGCCTGATCCCAGCTCAGTGTAACCACTGTAGTGCCGTTGACCTGAAATGCAGATTTAAGCCCAGCCTGAGCCGTTATCTTCTGTCCATCACTGAATTGATACTCTGGTGTAACTCCAGGAATTTGCGCAAAGAAGTAGGTATCTCCTTCTCTACATAACGGTTGCACAGTGCCATAGTCGAGGACAACACCTGACAACTCCATACGGAACGGCATGAAGAAACTTACTTCTCCACATACATCTATCGACGGGAATATGACACTGCCTGTATCGATGACAACGTTCCGCACATCCTGAAGCTGAGTAAGCCTTTGATAATGATTAACAAATACATATCCACTCACACCATCCGTCCGCATCACATAACGCAATGATGTAGTATCCTCTCTTGAAACTGAATTCTCCGCTTCTACTCGGGTCATCGGTGCAAGTGTCTCCTGAAAATCCTGTACAAACAAGTGCAGAATATTCAGTAGTCTGTACTGCTCTCGCACTTCTCCATACTCCGATAAGGCACACTGAAAATCATATGAAAGAATGGGATAATCATTGGGATAACCTGTTGCTTTTGACTCCTGGAAAGTAGACAGCTTGCCAATTTTATTGGTTCCACCATGGTACATATAATATCCAATCAGATTGTTACCATCACCAATCTTTACAAGCGATATGCTGTAAATATCCATACCTCTAATTATGGGCCTGCGGTGATGTGTGACTTGAATACCTCCACCTAATTCGCAAGTTGCAAATGGATATCGTTCATACGGCAATCGCCATTGCCCATCATCTTCAATTTCTTGAGGAAGAAGATCGGCTCCTATACCTGTGTCATTTCTCATACCCGTAAAGAAATAATGAGGAGATGGCGGAAGTTGATCTAGGTGATCGTCCCAAGGAGCATCACAATATCCTCCGAATACAGGAAACACCTCATCAACTGGAATTCGCGCTCCTTCAACAGCATTCCATCCAGTTACCGTATATATTGGAGCAATCATGCCACAATCCACAGCCATTTCTTTTAACGTGGCTAGATGCTCAGCATCATTTGTCAGCTCATTCTCTAACTGCACCGCTATGATGTTTCCTCCATCTTTATAGAAAAGTCCTTGTACCTGCTGCGAAATATTTTCATAGAAGGTACGTACATACTTAAGATACTCTGGATTGTTTTCACGCAGCTTAAATGGTTTTTGGAGCAGCCAATCTGGAAGTCCGCCGTTCCTGCATTCGCCGTGTGCCCATGGTCCAATCCTTATGACAGCTTCAAGGCCGGCCTTCTTACATTCCATTATAAAAGCACGGAGATCATTGTCACCGGTGAAATCAAATACGCCTTCGCTCTCTTCATGATAGATCCAGAACACATAGGTAGATACAAGCGTAATCCCGCCAGCTTTCATTTTACACAGCTCTTTATACCAGTCTTTTCTGTTATATCTGGAATAATGAAATTCGCCCATGACCGGAATAGAAGGCTTACCATTGCGCGTAATATATAAACTTGTTACCTCAATTTTTTCTTCTGCAGGATTTTCCCCTCCAAGATTCAAGTGATTCTGCAAAATCTCAGGTTTTTGATATTTCTTAAATGTATACATTAAAGTCTTCCTCCCTAATCTTAATGAGTTTCAATTTTTTAAAGACTCATTCTCTAGAAATTGAGATTTCCTGATTCGCGTTAACAACCCTTTCTTGTCTTCATTAAGTAATATCATTTTAACTTAATGGATAAATAGTACGTTAGGATTATCACGATGAGAAAATAGCACAAAACGAACAATTGTATGAAAGTAGAAATGTAAATGGATCAAAATTTATAACATGTAGATAGATTCATTTAATAAAACAAACCACAATGAGAAATGGTTCATTGTGGGTTATCTATTCAATCGATTTTACATATTTTTCTCTAGTCAAACGAGCAGCTTATACCATATATTTCAGTGAAGCTACGGTTCCTTCGTGAGCATGTGTTTTCAAGCTGCAATCAGGATTGAACCAAAATAATGCGCTATGTGAGATGGACGGATTTACTCATATGCACCGATGTTCACGGCGTTACCTTGTACTCTTGTATGCCCGTCCATGTCTTGGGTTCCGCTGATGGGGATTCCCGTTGAACCTGCATTGATCGCAGGGGACGAAGGGCGGACATGGAAGTCGCCTTTGGCGGCATTGACGAATTTGGGATCTATAAACAAAGAATGTGCGTCGTTACCGCTGCCTGTTTTATAGGCTGAGAAGCCGGTGTAATTTTTATTTTGCCATGTCCAGTATGCGTCAGCACTACCATCAGCGGTGAAGTACAGATTATAATCGACGACGTTTCCGGCATTCTTGAAATATTCGTTGTAAATCAACACATTTGTCAGGCTAGCCACAACGATATTGTTCTTGATTATGTTATTTTTCGTATCGTATTGAATAAAAATCTGGCCGCTACCACCCCCTAAAGTATCGTTTTTATACACAGTGTTGTTTACCACCTTGCAATTCACTGTCGAACCGCGCTGTTTGTCGTAACCCCCCATAGCGATACCGGTCTGTCGATTGTTGTAGATCAGGTTGCTGCGAACCGTAATATTGCTGGTAGCTCTACCAGCATGCTCGGAGGCAATTTCAATGCCAATGTCGTTATTGTAGCTGTAATTCTGTTCAATAATCGTGTCTTTTCCGCCATCTACATATATCCCTCCAGCAGAATTACTGTTGTTCGGAACCTTCTTACCGTAAGAAGGATTTTGGTTAGAAGAAACGTTGTATACTCGATTGCCCTTTACCAGTCCATTGCGAGCCTGATCATAAGCTGTATTCGGTGCTATCCCCTCAAAACCAATGATATCAATCCCGATGTTGTCGGTATCATGAATGAGGTTATCTGTCACGGCAAAGGTGTCCACGTTCCCGTTCAACACCAGCGTTTCGCTTGTGCCCAGCACAAGATTGTATAGTTCATTGCCATTAATCGTAATATCATGAACAGATGCAGGAGCTTCTGTGCCGTATACTGCGATACCATGAGCATCCCTGCCCATCAAATCGCTGCCGATTGGCTTGGCTGTATTCTGAATACGATGGATCTTGTTGTTAGTCAGATGTATGAAGCCGCCTGAACCGTGGACATAAATCCCTACAGGTACGCTGTTTCTGGACGTCGTACTATAGTTGCGAATCTCAAATCCATGAACGGTAATGTAATTCACATCTTTCATCTCGACAAGTCCTTCGATCCCATCAACTGAAAGTCCGGTACCGTCAATGATGACTTTCTCCTTGCCGTAGTTCGAGAACACAATAGGACCTTGGGAAGCAGAACCAGAACGCGTGATTTTCAGCTTCTGATTATATATACCGCCCCGGACATTGATTTTGCTACCTGGCACTGCCTTATCAGCCGCATGCTGCAGCGTCTTCCATGGTGCACTCTTATTTCCCGGATTGGAGTCGCTGCCGCTCGTCGCCACATAATATTGGTTACTGACCGCCGAATCAGCTGAGGGTCGCACATTCCCTACTACAATACCTAGTACAGCTATACTTACTCCTACCAACATAAATCCCCAAAATTTCAACACAATCCTCATCACCCCAGTCTAAGCTAACCATCTCTACTTTTTCTGTGTCAATAGATCAACATAAAACTAAATTATATTGATTACAAGGTTGCCAGTAATCGTACCATCCGCATGTGCAGATAATATTGCGCGTCCCTGGTCACCCGTTTTGAAGACTCTAACTAATTCAAAAATACTTCATTGTATTAAGCTCTCGTTCCCTGTCTTAGTCTGCAGTCATGGTGGAAGCTCCAAAATCATCAAGATGAACCTTAGTACTGAAGGTCACTGGAATCGTGACGAATTCTTCTTCCCAATTCTCTTTCACTCTTTCCCATACAGCGGGATGTTGGATTCGTAGAGCTTTACCCAAGTCTGCCACCTCAACATGCATTTCTTTAAGTTTCTTCATTGATTTCTTCACCAGCTCCGTAACCTCTTCTTCCACAATTACTGAATAACGCTCCAGTGTATGGTTATCCATCTTCTTTATTTTAGGTGAAAATACCTCCGATAAGCGCCCTTTCGAATTCATCTCAACATGAAAGGAGATATCATCACCTTTCACCCGTACCTTAACCTTTTTCTTCACAGATTTAATCTCGTACACAAATTGCTGTTGTAGCTCAGGCTCTTGTACTTTGTAGATTCCTCCGGAGATCTCTCCTTTCATCCACTGCAAACCCTCGACCTGAGATTCGTTAAGATAACCTGCATACTTTTGTGTTTTCCCTTTTACGACCCCCGCTCCTTTGATCTTCAACACACCATTTTCAACAATAGCATTAGGTAAAAGAAAGCTCGATTCCGATGTTAAAGGTCCGATCATATTTGCAAGAGTAACAGGTTTAACAAGTCTTGAGATTCGTTTGCGGTTATTAGAGAGTTCTTTGAGTAGAAATGCAGGAATCTCTCCAGCTAGATGCTCCTCCAAAATATCACTGGCCGTTCCCGTCGATATATAAACCTGGAGACTAAGGCGAATATCGTTGTCCGCTAAGTAAAAATCAAGTAAATCATGCATCGGAATATCTTGTAAAAGTCTTGAACTGATTACAATCGTTTTCAAATGGAAGCCTGCAGGCGAACGGTTCGTAAGAAAAGTCTCTCTTGTCATCTCCATAATGGAGTCACCAATCACCTCTTCATTTTCAAACTTCTTTTCTTGTGAGCTACTAGACTTTGCTCCTGCTTCAGGCAGAATATATTGCACGGTTCGACGAATCCTCTGCTTTTGCGGATAACCGACTTGCTCAACAGACGCTCCTCGATCTGCTGGTGGCACGCTGTCAAACGCAATGCCTGCTTCAAGATAACGATCCTCAATAGGTAAGCTACTCCAACATCCTGTCAGCAGGATACTACATCCGGTAATCAGTAAGAATAGTTGTGTTGTTCGAAATTGACTCATGTCGATTTGAACCTCCAACGCGATATGAGAAGCAAGATGAGTGAGAGGCTCGAAAATAAAATCAGATTAGACTTGCCAATGTATCTTCCCATTTGAAGTAGTTCATTGATATCCCGAGGGATGCGAGACACAATTAACATAATCGGCAAAAGAATGTAGATACTCCGTGCATAAGGAAGCTTCGCTACATGGGATAATCCCAATGCCGCACAATAAAAGGCAATACTAAATGTAGCAAAAATCTCCATAACCCAGATTGACAAAAGTAAAGACTCAAATCGTTCCAATGGTAGATTCTTCACTTCCACGCTACGTGTGAGGTCGAAAAATGGCCACACTCGAGTCAGTAATCCTTCAGCTGTAAAAGCCCCAATACATAAAATCGTCGCAGTCGTATAGAGTATAATTGCTGCACCTATTCCCCATCCCATAATGCGGGCAGCTTTCTCTGGTTGTTCCAACTTGGCGAGTATGAATAACATGATCTCACTCCCACTAAAGGCCAAGGTCGTTGTATTCACGCCATGAAAAACCGGAGACATCCCTTTTGATAAAACGGGACGCAGTGTGCTAAGATCGAAGTTTTTCAGTCCAAGTATTAAAATTAGCATATAGATCACAATCGTAATTGGAACAATAATCTGACACACTTTTCCTATTACATCTGTCTTCTCCATACACAGGTATAATGATATCCAGACAAATAAAGCTTGAATAGCCCACCACGGTGTACCTTCAAGGAGAAAAAATGAAGTCACAATCTCCATAGATCGCATTTCATAGCTTGCTAAGTTAATGTAATACACGATAACTACAATCCCAATTAATTTGCCGATCCACGTTCCTACGATTGCTCCAACATATTCATAGAAGTTCATGCTCGGAAACTTACGACTTAATGTAATCATGATCCATGCCATAGCCATGGCTACAATACCTCCAAGAATGACAGACAACCAGGCATCTGCACTCTTCACGCTATGCACCACTTCTCTAGGCAAAGTAAAAAGCTCTACACCAACGATAAAAGTAATCGTTAGACTTATGCCCTGTAGTGTTGTAAGCTTACCAGATTCGTTCAGACCTGATGACATCATGTATCCTCCTTGGCGGCTATGTTAGGATTAACTTTTTCTTTTTTTGTCTCTAGTCTGTAAGATTCTTGGCCTTCCTCGCATGAATTGAAATGGTGCACGTATGAAAAAATCTCTCCATTCCTTAATGGAGGGCGAAGCAGCCATGTCGACATAAGGAACTCCAAAGCTTTTTAACTTGAACATATGGATAACCAAAAACAGAAAAGCCATAATTACGCCATATAATCCAAACATGGCAGCCGTAAACATGATGGGAAACCTTAATAAACGCATGGCAATTCCTGCACTGTACATTGGCGTAGCAAAAGAAGAAATTGCAGTCGCCGCGACGACAATAACCAAAATTGGACTTACAATACCGGCATCCACAGCAGCTTGTCCAATGATGAGACCACCCACGATTCCCATCGCAGGACCAATGGGTTTAGGCAATCGTAACCCTGCCTCACGCAAGATCTCAATGGAGACTTCCATAATGAGCGCTTCAATTAACGTTGAAAAAGGGACTCCTTGCCTTGTTCCAATGATTGAAATCACCAGATTGGTAGGAATGAGACCTGGATGGAAGGAAATAAATGAAATGTATAGCGCGGGAGCAAATAATGAAATCAAAGTAGCTATAAAACGCAAAAAACGAATGAAAGAACTCGGAATCCAGCGCTCATAATAATCTTCCGGTGATTGGAGCATCATTGCATAAGTTACAGGCATCAAGAGAGCGTATGGTGATCCATCTAACAGGACGGCTACTCTTCCTTCCAAGAGGGCTCCCATGACCCGGTCAGGCCGTTCTGTATTTTGAATCTGAGGAAATGGGCTAAGAAAATTATCTTCAATTAATTGCTCTACATAGCCTGATTCCAATACTTCATCTACATCAATTGCGTGTACACGACGTTTTACTTCTTCGACCAGTTGACAATTAGCGATATCTCGAAAATAGACAATCATTAGTTGCTTTTCGACTCTGCTTCCTACCTTACAAGAGACCATCGCAAGTTCGTTACTTTCCCCATGTCTCCGCAACATGGACGTATTATCACTTAGCACTTCTGTAAACCCAATCCTAGGTCCACGTAAAACAGATTCGGAGATCGGCTCTTCAAGTGACCTCGATTTTCCTTTTGATGTTCCAAGAACCAATACTCCCTGGATTCCATCTATCATAAGAATGACTGAACCAAATAAAACTTTGCGTAGGCTTGGAATAACCTCCTGTACAAATTCTGTCTCAGAAACCAACAACAGTTGTTGATCTAATAAATGTACCAACTGCTCCGGAGTTAGTTTTTGTTCAAGTGGTTTGTTTGCCCACTCCAGTAGAGGTTTCATCACGTTTTGATCGAGCGACGCCTTATCGGTTAACCCATCTACGAAGTACAATACGGCATAACAATCCAGATTACTTAAATATAATGTTCGTTCATTAATATCATCCATATCCATAGCAGCTTGCTTGAAGTGACTCATGTTGGTTTCACAAAGATCTGTATATTTAAATGCTTCGTCGTGAGAAAGAGCTAAGGAAACGCTTGAATTACTCTCTTGTTTGTCTACAAAACTATTCTCCATCCTCTGTTTACGTTTACTTAGCCGCGCGTCTGCCAGCTTAATCTGGTGAAAGAAACCCGTGATCAACAAAGGGATCACTGTTAAACATCCTATGCTAATCCATATATCCCACTCAGGTACATGATCCATTATTTTCTTCCACATGACCTGGTTGCTCCTCCTCTGACCACTTTATTTCCCATTTAGAGTGACCAAAATTCTACATTTCATGCATAGGAGGCATGGGATCCCATGGATCGCTGATACACAAAAAGAGCCACCACGCATAAGATTAGCGGCTACTTAGTACGTGATGAATCTGAACCAACCTGAAATTTGAGAGATAATAAAACCTTGAAAGAAATGGTTTAGAGTTTTGATAGAATAAACTCGTGTACTGAATTTCGGTTTTGAACTTGCATTTATAAACCGATCGGTTTATACTGACACAAACGGTATAGAAAGCGAGGAAAATATAATGAACAACCTAACTCCCCCATTTACTCTGGAGACAGCAATCCAAAAAACACGTATGGCAGAAGATAGCTGGAATAGCCGAGACCCTCAGCGCGTCTCCCTTGTGTACACTGAGGATTGTTATTGGAGAAATCGGAGCGAATTTATAACTGGCCGCCCAGCAATTGTTGCTTTATTAACTAGAAAGTGGGCCAAAGAGCTGGACTATCGCCTGATTAAGGAACTTTGGTCATATACGGATAACCGTATTGCAGTAAGATTTGCATATGAATGGCGTGATGATCGTGGCAATTGGTTCAGATCGTACGGGAACGAGAATTGGGAATTCGCTGATGACGGCTTAATGCAACGTAGATTTGCTTCGATTAATGACATGCCGATTAAGGAAGAGGAACGGAAGTTCCATTGGCCTCTCGGTACACGCCCTGCTGAACATCCAAGCCTCAGTGAGTTAAACCTATGACGCGCACTGTTTTTGAAAAATCTGATGTCATACCTCTCGTTACTGAGGTATTTCGTGAATTAGGTTATGAGGGTGCATCCTTGAGTAAAATTACAGCCCGTACGCGTCTATCCAAAGGAAGCTTATATTATTTCTTCCCTGGAGGAAAAGATGAGATGGCTGCCGAAATTCTTGCTCATATCGATCAATGGTTTATCAAGAACATTTATGAACCGCTCGAAAAGAATGAACCCCGAACAGCCATTGATCACATGTGGCAAGAAGTCGATACGTATTTTCAATCTGGTCAGCGTATATGTCTAATTGGTGCATTCGCTTTGGACGAAACAAGGGATCGATTCGCTGCTGTCATTCGGCAATATTTTATAAGATGGATTGAAGCATTAAGTGGGGCGCTAGTTCGAACAGGCATCTCTAAAGAGACTGCTGACCAGATTTCAGAGGAAACGATTGGCAGTATTCAGGGAGGATTAATTCTGAGTAGAGCACTTCATGATGAATCCGTTTTTGAGCGTACGTTGGCAAATCTGAAACAGCGAGTCTCAACGTATATTTCCGAAAGCAATTCTGAACATTGATGTTCTTGGTATAACAGTTTTGACACTCTGCAGTTAATTCTACGAATGCCTTACACTTTTATTGAGATAAAGCAGTCGATCCAATCGACTACTTTATCTCATAATGCCTCCTAATCTAGCGTTCCATAAACTGTGTAACTTGCTTCTCCCAACGGTTGGAGACAAATCCAACATGCGTTGTGTGCTCATTATCCGTTTCGTAATCTTTTTGCTCGTTACCCATTGATATTTCTCCTTTAATCACATTTAATTGCGACTATTTCTCGAATGGATATTGCAGACCCCATTGTTTTCGTAGTTCATCACACTGTCTAATCACGCCTAGACTCTTGTCCCACGTCATAATCGGTGATTCCTTAACCTCAAGTAATTCCTTTGGTCGCGCCAGCCATACATATTAACGGTACCTAGAACCGGCTTTCCAATTTTCCTTGATCAAATAATTAAACTTCATTTAAATAAAAAAAGCCGCTAAATAGCGACTTCATCAGCATTATACTTTTACATAAAAGAATATCTGAACAACCCATAGTAAAGAGGACCAAGTGTGATAACCAATGTGACGAGCATTAGCCATCTTCTCTTTCCTATTGGAATTTCTTCTAACATGTCTTCACCCTGGTGATCCTGAAGCAGCATTGCGAATAGTATATCCCACAACAACGCAGATATTGTGATTACTTTCCAAGCTAGAGGGTTCAACCATTGAATGTGTTTAACATACCCTAACAATCCAAACCAAGTGATGACAGATACAACAAAATCAATTTTACCGAGTGTTGTTCCGTATTTCCCCTTTAACAAATAACCGAGGGATGCTGTTCCAAGCAATCCGAGATAAATCGCCCATAACCAGTTAATCACATATGTACCTCATTTTTGTATATTTTTGAATCGTTGCTTGCGTGCACCATGTTGCATTATAGTGAAGCTTTCTCAATATGCATAGTGGAAATTACCGCCAAAACAACCGATAAAGAAGTCTGAGAGATTATACACGTTTGATGAATTTATATGGCGCACAGCAACATATTCATCTTCAGTCGTTCTTACTTTTGCCGTCATCAGTGACACCCCTATACCCGCAAGAACGACAAATAGCACTGAAGCACGTCCTTCAAATGCCCCTGTTGCCATCTGTAACCATTCTGGCTCAGCAGATTGTGCATTCATTGCCCGCTTATAATTGACCAGAATCATCCCAATGACGGCTAATGCTCTTGCCAAGTCAGACCTAGGGTCAAGTGAGTTTCCAAAAGTGATTTATGGAGGGTCAAAGATGAGTTGTACAATTTAAAAAAGTCGCCATTTTAGCGACTTGATTTGGAGCGATTATTTACTTGAGTGAGGAATGTTGTTCTAGAACTGCTTATTCAAATCAAAGCGGTTTATCTGAACGTTATCAGTCATAACATAAACAATGCCTGCGCCTTCATATACAAACGTAGGTTCTGACTCACTAAGTTCAGAAGTATTAACGGTATGAAGTAATTTCACTTTGGTGTGTGCAGACGGGCTTGTCTGATAGATGGATATTTTTGAGTCCTCAACCAGCATGACAGTTCCATCCGGCGCAGTTTGATACATTTGGGCTGAGGCAGGAACAGTCTGCATGACACCTTTGTGATCAATAATAAAAAAGTTGCCATTAGATTGAATCCCTGTGAATCCATTCGAAAACACGTTTTTTTTCACCGTCATCGATGTTTCCATATCGTCATAGTAGCTCACATTGCTGATTTTTTTGGTCCATACTTCTTTCCCCTTCGTGGTTTTGGCGGTAAAACTTATGACATTGTTCCCGTGATTCTTCTGGAAATGAAGTAAACCATCGGGTCCTAATCCTGAAAACATACCTTCTTTGAAGTCGAAATGGTATTGAAATTGCTGCTTCATTTTAAAATCAAAATATGTCATACGGCTGGATGTCTTGCTTGTTCTGTTAGTGGTTTCAAGTAAACCATTGACAAAACCGTAAAGAATGGATGCATTCCAATTGTTTTTACCCAAAAATTTGCCTTGCGGACTATACCGATAACTAGTCACCCGTTCAGAAGCCGTTTCCAGATAAACAAACAAATTGCCATCAGGCATGATGGATATTCCAGATAAGGAACGGACTTTCTCGTCAAAGTACTTGATCCACAATACCTTCCCATTCGGATGGTATGCGGTTAGACGTGGTTTTACAACTCCTGAACTATTTCTAATCGAAGTGAGGATATAAACATTACCGTTTTGTGCGACTTGTGCATATGTACCGAAAAAACTAAAAATCAGGTTGCTTCCTGCGGTATAATCGGTCTTGGATAATTGCCTTCCTGTCTTCTTGTCAAGAATGTACATCTGATTGTCCATACTCATAAAGTGGAATGTTTGATCTGCGATCCGAACGTTACTGTCTGACACATACTCGTGTCCATCCGGTATGGAAAAAGTCCAATCTGGTTTTGGTAGTTTTTGAAAGGTGTTTGCAGAAACTGTTCCCGTAAGTGTACTGCTGAGTAGTAGGAACACTACCAAAGATATCAATCGTTTTACATGAAGCAAATCATATCACCTGTTTCTCTTTTTTTAATTACAGATCCATTATCGTCATTTGTGTGTATAAAATGAATAGCACCCTCCGTTTGGAAGACGGCTGGCTTTGGCTAGTTTGTTCGCTATAATTACTCATCCATTCAGAACCTCATTCAAGGTTGAGGTTCTAACAAATAAAACGGAACGAAGCGTCATTAAGCCGTGCCTCGTTCCGTTTAAACTGCTAATATGAAATGACGGATTGTAATATGAAGTGCGACACCTACTGAAAATAAATAAAAAAGGGCCCATGGCCGGATTCGTGTAGAATGAAGGTTCCTACACCACATTCACACAAGGAGAATCCACCATGAG